>DASYGV010000062.1:0-35242 GCA_035999335.1 Thermoanaerobaculia bacterium
TGACGCCACGCCCTACGTTCCCCTACTCAGTCAGTCCACCTCGCCCCCTCCTCGAGCGTAACACTCGATGTGACCGTGTTCTGGAATCGCGACGAAGGCCGTCTGCGCGCGGGCTGGCGCATCTTCCTTCAGGCGTTGCTCGCGGCTTTGCTCGGCGTCGCGTTGATCGTGCTGATCGCCGAGCCGCTCACGGCACTGCATCGCCGCGGGCTTTTTCTGTCGGGCCATGAGCGCGCCGCGTATGACCGCGTGATCAACATGATCGTCGGTCCGCTCTTGACGCTGTGCATCGTCGGCAGCGTCGTGTTCGCGGCGCGAGTTCTCGATCGCCGCAGCGTTCGCGACTTCGGCATCCGCTTCGATCGCGCGTGGTGGTCGAGCCTCGCGCTCGGACTCTCCCTCGGCGGTTTCCTGATGGCGACGGTCTTCGCCATCGAGTATTGGGCCGGTTGGATCGACATCACGAACACGCTGGCGGTGACGGTGCCCGGCGTCTCCCTGCTGCTCGCGCTGTCGTTCTCGGTCGTGAAGGTGCTGTGCGTCGGGATCTACGAAGAGGTCGTCATGCGAGGGTACCTGCTCCGGAACCTCGCCGAAGGCACGAACCTCAAGACGGCGATCGTCGTCTCTTCCGCGGTGTTCGCGGTGATGCACGCGACGAATGACAACTCGACGATCGTGAGCACGCTCGGGCTGTTCGTGAACGGACTCCTCTTCGCGGCGGCGCTGCTGATCACCGGCCGTCTCTCCGCGTCCATCGGCCTGCACATCGCATGGAACCTGTTCGAAGGCGTCGTGTTCGGATTCCCGGTGAGCGGCGACAAGGAAGGCGCGAGCTTCCTCGTCATCGATCAGCGCGGTCCGGAGCTCCTGACCGGCGGCGCCTTCGGACCGGAGGCAGGGCTCGTCGGCATCGCCGCGTCGCTGCTCGGGATCAGCGTGCTGATGTTACTGCGCTTCAGGAGCTCTCGTCGGCCGTCGGACCGTAGCATGACGGCACTTTTCCGCCCATCGGGCGCAGATACGCCGTGAGCTGGCCGCGGTGGTGGATCATGTCGAACAGATATCCCCAGGCCATGCCTGACACTGTGGTCTCCCACGCAACCTGACCGTTGAAGAGAAAGCGCGCGGACGAATTCCAGCGCTCTTCATCCACCGCGTTCGCCGCGTCGAGCGCCTTCTGCGCGTTGCGCGCGAAGACGTCCGCGATCTCGTCGATCGTCGCGGGCAACTCGTTGGCGACATAGTTGATCTCGCCCTTCGCGAAGAGATCCGGGAGGTGCGACATCTCGTCGGAGAGCTGCCAAGCGAGCTGGCCCGCGGGGGTGTTCTTCTCGTGCGGCCGGTAATCGAGCCGATCTCCCGGAAGCGCGCGGATCACTTTGTTGAAGGCCGGTACTTCGGCAGCGAGACGCTCGGCGAAAAACTCTCTGGTCGACATGCCGCGTAATCTACGGCGTTCGGGGAACGTCCGCAACGAATGAAATTGAAACGTTCGCCCCGCAAACGTCACTACTCCTGCGGGAGGCCTTATGAAGCAGACCGCTTGGGCATGGTTGCTGTTGGCCGCGGCGATCGGATCGGGATGCGCAACCACGGGCGTTCCCGTCACCGGCACGAACAAGGAAGACCCCTCCTGGGACGGATCGCAGTCCGAGACCGCGACGAGCGTCGCGAACTTCGCCGGCAAGAGCGTGATCACGGTGGCCTTCAATGACGAAAATCCGTCCCAGATGAAGATCGACTACACCTCGACCACGCGCAAGGTGCACAAGGGCGCGAGCCTCATGGGTTGGGCGTATTCGGAAAACGACGGCGCGTCGTGGAAGTACGGCGGCTTCGTCACGCCCTCCGACGACTGGCCGGTCCTGTGGGGAGATCCCGCCATCGTCAGTTCCGGCAACGATCAGAAATTCGTGTTCATGTCGAACCTCGCGGTGCCGAAGAGCAAGATGCCGGCGTCGGGAGAGATCTTCGGATCGCTGGTCGCGCACATCGGCGGCGCCTGCATCGCGCGATCGTCGAACGGCGGCAAGACCTTCGCTCTCCATCAGTGCGTGCACAACAACTTCGAGTTCTACGACGGCGGCAGCATGGCCTCGTCGACGAAGGGCGACATCTACGCGGCCTTCATCGCCACGGACAGCTTCCGCTACGACATCTGGCACGCGAAGAACGAAAACGATCAGTTCACGAAGCTGCCCGATCCCTTTCCGAAGTGCAGGATGGCGATGCACCCACGCATTCGCGTCGGCTACCCAACGCTCTCCCTCGGCAGTCCGGACGTGAGTCTGTTCGTCGCCGGTCAAATCTATGACTGCCAGAAGGGCGCGCTGGGAGGAGAGGAGACCGGCGCGTACGGCCAGATCATCATCAACCGCTATCACAACGGAAACTGGGGCACCCCGCGCGTGTTCAGCAATGCCTCGGCCATCAATCCGGAAGTGACGCTGTCGGATCGCAAGCTCCGCACCGGACCGCAGTTCTCGTTCGACGTCGGCGCGGCAAGCATCGACGGCAACGACCAGTCGATGAACAACGAGATCCGCATGCTCTACACACGCTCCGACGGCAAGCGTCTGTGGGTCGAAGGCTCGTTTTGCAAGTTCGACCTCTCCGCGAACTGCCATCCCGCTGAGGAATGGGGCTCCACGCCCGGCTATTACAGTTACAAAGGCGATCAGTTCACGCCGAACGTCCGCGCGTTCCCGGGATTTCTGACGATTCCGTCGGCATGGGTGGGGACGTTCGTGACGCGCGACCACGCTCCGGCGGGAAACACGGTCGCGATCCGGCGCGGGTCGCTGGCGGTGTTCCCGAACGGAACGCGTTTCATGATCGGCTTCGACTTCGTCGCACCGCTGCTGGTCTGCGGCGACAAGCGCGGATACTGGGGCGATTACGACGATCTGCAGTTCATCGGATTCGAGAAGAACTCGGTGAATGCGCGTTTCCTGCGCACCTACACCGATTCGTCGGCGGGTTGCACCAAACAGTGGGAGTACACGTCCAAGGCCGTTCACGTGAGCTCCGCGGCATTTCCCTAGGAAGGACAGGAGACTGACATATGCGAACCGTCGTCGCGATACTTTGCGTGCTGATGTTCGGTTGTGCGGAGACGCGCAGGATGGAGCCGCTCCCCGTGCCCGATCGCGAAAAGATCCCGGACAACACCGGCTACGTGCAGAACGACGAATTCGTCGCCGGTCCGCCGCTGAAGGGACTGGCGTTCGCGCCGAGCGAGGGAAACTGCGCACCCGAGCGCAAGCCGGTCACGTTCACGGCCTGCTGCGGCGGCAGTCCCTGCAACGGTCACTGCGTCTACGCCGACGACGGCAAGACGACTTGCTCCTGCTTCGGCCTCGCCGGCGGATGCAGTCAAGGATTCGTCTGCAGCAAGGTGGCGCAGAAGTGCGTGAAGGAGGACGAGCCGAAGGTGAAGTGAGCCGGCACGGCCGGCTGCGCTGGTTGGCCAAGCCTTGGGCACGTGCGGTCGCTCCGAGGCAAACTTTTCTGCCGGGCAGATTAACGCGCACTCCAGAGTCAGTGCACGCGCAGCGTCGCGATGACCGTCTCGTTTCCCTTCTGTCCCATGCCTGAGCTGTTCTGGTGTGCTTCGTAGCGCGTGCGCACGAGGCGGTCGGCGACGCGGGCGAGGTGCCAGGATTTTTTCTCTTTCAATTCGGCACGGAAGATGAGGAATGAGAGCTTCGCGTTGAAGAGGTGCTCCGCGGCGAGCGGCACGAGATCGGAGCCGAGCCACAACGTCAGCCGGTTCTCCCCGATCTTCATCTTGCCCGCGTCGTCTTTGCTGAGACGATCCGGAACGCGCACGACCAGCACGCGCGCGGGCTTGCCCTGCCACGTTCCTGCGGCGTCGGACACGACCTTCGATCCGTCCAGAAGACGAATGAGCGTCGGCGCGAAGTCGAGCGCGTCCGCGGTCTCGACGGGCTCGATCTCGCGAAGCGCGTTTGCCGTCGGCGTCTCCTGTTCCGGATTGCGAATCTTCGCGACCTTTTCGCGCTCGACCTGATCGAGCAGCGTGCGCGGGAAGACGATGTGATAGCCGCTGTCGTTTCCCTCGAGCTCGACGACGGCCTTGCCGGCAAAGTTCGCGTCGCCGAACTTTCCCTCGTTCACGACCGTGCGCTGGTACTCGTACGTTGCGCGGATCGGCTCACGCGCCGTGAGCTTGCCGACCGCGGCGCGGACGTCGCCGAGGGGATCCGCGGCAAGAGGCAGGGCGAGGAGGAAAAGAACGGCGGTGCGGGTGATTGTCATCACATCAGCTTATGACGGCAGTGATGCTCCGAGGTTTCTTGGAGCGCTGGCGTCCTCGCCGGCTGGCCCGCAGGCGTCCCGCGCCTGCGTTCTGCGGGGCGGCGAGGACGCCGCCCGGCCAGCCGGCGGGACGCCGGCGTTCCTAATGACGCGCGGAGCGGCGGCGCGGCGTCTCGAACGGCGCGTCGAGCGTCGTCAGGAATGCGCGTATTACGCCGCCGTACTCGGGCTCGCGCGCGATCCGCGCGTACGCGGCCGCGACGTTCGTCGGCCCGACCGGTACGAGAAACGCCGAGCGCGGGCCGGGCATCTCCGTTTCGCCGAGGGTTGCGTTTGCGGTGAGCGGTGCGCCGAGGCGCGAGAAGCGCGCGGTGCGGAGCGAGCTTGGTCCGAAGCGCGGTGTCGCATCCGTCCACGCGAGCGTGTAGCCGTTCGACCACGCGATGTTCGGAAATCGAGCATTCGCCGCGACGAGCACGCCGGCGTCGCTTGCAAACCCGTCGAGCAGCATGCCGTTCCCTGCTATGCGGCGTCCGCGAATCTCTTCCGCGCGCTGCCACACGATCAGCCACTCGCTGCCGTTCCACGCCACCGACGGACTCCCCTCGGCAACCGGCGTCGTCGCGACGTCGAAGCCGCCCGCATCGAGGTTCGTCAATCCTGAGGTGACGCGCGCCGCGCGGACGTTCAGCGGGTTGAACCCGCCGTGCTCCGTGAAGAACGCCTCGCCCCAAGCCACGAGAAATTCGTCGGCTCCATTCGCCGCGATCGAAAGAGTGCCGACCGGGCTGAAGTCGGTCAGCGTGATCGGCACCGTGTCGCGAAGCGACGCGTCGCTCGCGAGACGTGCAGCCTTCAATCCATCGGATGTGGCCCACGTCAACAGCGTGACCCCGCCGTTGCTCGCGAGTGCGATGGGCCTGGCGAAGTCGAGCGCAACGCGCGTTCCGCCGTTCATCCTCAAGCTGCCCTGCGCGGGGATGCGCCGTGTCACGAGCTCACTCTCGAACTTCGCGTTGTACCCCATCCACGCGACGATGTAGTCCGTGCCGTTGAACGTGGCGGTCGCCGATTCCGCGACAGCAGCGAGGCGGATGGGCGATGAATCGAGTGCGCGTCCATCGAGCGCGTTGCGACGCGCATAGAGTCCTGTCTGCTCATGCCACACGGTCAGGAGACTCGTGCCGCTCGAGGCAAGGGCGGGAGTGAATTGCCGCGGCGTGGCGACGGAGAGCAACGCGCTCGATCTCCGGTCGAGCGTCGATCCGGACACGGTGGTGCCGTAGATGTCGAGAATCTCGCCAGTCTCGATCGGCGCATGCTGCACGCCGGACCAGGTGACGAGGAGGTCGCGTCCGTTCGTCACCGCAGCCGAGCCGGGTGAAGTGCCGATGGAACCGACTTGCTCGATCGGCTTCGTCGCGACATCGAGGAGGCGTCCTTCGCGATCGAGACGAATGGCGCTGATGGTCGAGCCGCTGTCGCCCGTGACGACGTAGTGGTCGCCGAGCCAGAGCGCCGTGCTGCTGTCGCGGAGCTGCGGGGGAAGGACGACCGCGTCGCCGACGGTCGACAGGTCCGAGCTCACGTGGCGCGCGACGTGGCGGAAGACGTTGTCGTCGTACATGAGCAGCAGGAAGTCCCGGCCGTCCGACGCGAGACGCGGCCGGTTCTGTTTCGCGTCATCGAGAAGGCGCGTCACCGGCGCGAGCGGGCGGTCGATGTTGAACGGTACGCCGTCGACCGACAACACGGTGTTCGCGCCACTGATTGCGAGCCACACCGCCGCGAAATGAGAGCCATTCCACGCCAGCACGGGCCCGCCGATGTCGCCTCCGTCTCCGAGCTTCACGTCGCGCACGACTTCGGCATCGGGCGTGAGGAAGACTGCGCGCGGCTCGAAGTGCACGCCGTTCGCGACGGTATACGCGATCACCACATGCGTTCCGTCGTATGCGCTCGTCGCGGGACGCGCGTGCCGCATCACGAGACGCGGACCGTCGATCACGACACCGTCGCGATTGATGCGCATCAGCCAGAAATCGTCGCCGCGCGTCCACGCGATCAGGTAGGACGTGCCGCTCCAGATCATGGTGTGCTGAAACAACACCTCGTCCGAGATGCGGATCCCGGTGGGATCGAGCACGCGTCCGTCGGACGTCACGCGCGTTGCGTACGTGCTGGATGGATGCGAGCGCTGGTCGGTCCAGATCGCGAGATAACCGTCGCCGTCCGACGCGGCTTGCGCGGCGTATTGATTGCGCGGGGCGGGTCCGGGAACGGGATCGGTAAAGGGAACTGCGGCAACGACCGCGAGGAGCGGCACCACGAGGGCCAGGAGCATGTTTTGGAAAGTTATTCTACATGATCGCCAGCACGGCGGCGATCATCACGACCACCGGCGCGATCGCGGCGATCAGCAACGTGCCGAACCCATGCAGCGCGGAAAAGCCGTGAGCTTCGGCGACGGTGTTGCTCATGACAATGGCGCACCACGCGAGGACGATGAGCTCGAGCAGCAGGAACACGAGCGCGACGCCGCATCCGTTGGCGATCATCCCCGGATCGAACTTGACACCGCCGCCGCGGACCTGCACCGCGGCCGCGCCCGAGGACACGAACCAGATCGCGGCCGGCACGCGGTAGAGCAGCGCCCACACGCCCGGCGCGAGACCCCACGCCAGCGCGGCGCGCACGCCGCCGATGTCGCCCGTTCCGTCGAAAAAACGCCCGATGAAAAACGGCACCCAGGCGTAGAGGTAAAACAGCCCGACCATCGCCGCGATGACGCAAAGGACAACGCCCGCCACCAGCAACCAGACCTGCCACCCGCCCGACTGCTGAAGGAACTGCCGGGACATCGGCGCATCGAGGTCGCCGAGGATCCCGGAGATCACCACGAGCAGAATCAACGGCAAGACCATCCGCGACCCCGGCCCATCGAGAATGCGGCGCATGGTCTGGCGCGGCTTCACGAGCACTGCGGCGAGGTTGGCGAGGAAGCGCATGTGGGGAGAGTACGCGGGAACGGTGTGGAGGTTGCGGTCGAGTTGCGCGGTTAGACGTCCTTCAGAATCTCCGCCCTCTTCTTGTCGTACTCCTCTTTCGTGATCAGCCCCTTCTTCAGAAGGTCGTCGAGCTTGCGAAGGCGCTCCTCCACCGACTCCGGTTTCGCGGAGCCGCCGCTGCCGCCGCCGGAGGACTTACCGGACACCCACGCTTCCTGCAGACGCGGATCGGAGAGCACGTTCGCGTACGCTTCCTTCAACGCGTCGCTCAGAACCTCATTGCAGTTGTCGCCGCTGCGCGCGCGGCCGTAGCGGTGCGCGCTGCCGGACGCCGCGCCTTCCATCAAACGCTTCCCGCCTTTGTCGGCGAGCGCGAACGTCATCTTCACCTCGGACGCGTACACCGAGCCGACGGCCTTGTTGCCCTCGTCGACGTAAAAGCGCGTCAGCCGGATCGTCAGCACGCGGTCGGCCGGATCTTCGACCTTGACGTCCCAGTCCGCGGCGACCTGCGTCAGCGTGTCCCTGACGTACGCCAGCACATCTGTCGACGCGCGGATCGGGAAACGCTGATCGTCGTCATTCGTTCCATGACCGATCACCAGCGCGTCGTCGTCGCGGCCGTCTTCGAAGCGGAGCGTCACCGGCCGCTCGAGCATGCTCGCGCTGAGGTCGGGAGAATTCGTGTCCACACCTTCCTGCGGCGCGAACCGCAGATCGACGGTCAACTCATCGCGCCTGTCGCGCGCAACAGCCGTCGCGGCAACGAACACGGCGACCAGAACGAAGAACGAGAATCTTCGGCACATACGTCTCTCCTTCACGAGGAAGGACTCTACTACACGCCGAAATCCCTCACCCCAGCGAAACACCGACGAAACGTCCGAGCGCGAACGTCAACGCCGCCGCGATGAGGCCGAACACGACTTGCCGCGATCCCGAGAACAGCACCGATCGTCCGGTAAACAACGTGATCGCGGCGCCGACGACGAACAATGCCACGGTGCTGAAGACGACGCTCAGCCACACCGCCGTCATCCCGCGCGCGAAGAAAAACGGCAGCACCGGCACGACCGCGCCGAGGGAGAAGAGGATGAACGACGTGATCGCCGCTTCCCACGCCGAGCCGCCCAGCTCTCGCGGGTCGATCCCGAGCTCTTCTCGCGCGAGCGTCTCCAGCGCCGTGTCGGGGTTGCTCATCATGCTTGCCGCAAACGCGCGCGCCTGCTTTTCATCCAGCCCGCGCGCCTGATAGATCAGCGCGAGCTCTTCCTCTTCCTCTTCCGGCGCCGCCTCCAGTTCCTCCGCCTCGGTCTCGAGCTGATGCCGATAGAGCTCGCGCGAGCTCTGCACGGACAACCACTCGCCGAGCGCCATCGAGCCCGCGCCGGCGAGCAGTCCGGCGAGGCCGGTGATCAGGATCGCGCGCTGCTGCATCGCGGCTCCGGCGACGCCCATCACCAGGCTGAGGTTCGACACCAGCCCGTCATTCGCGCCGAGGACCGCGGCGCGGAGTGCGTTCCCTCCGGCGGTGCGGTGGCGGCCTTCGAGCCGCGCCACGTCCGTGCCCGCGAATCCACCGCGCATCGATGACATCAATTGAATGACGCGCGAGTGCGAGCGCTCGTCGCCGTGGAAATCGTGCGCGTCTGCCTGCGTCGCGTACTTGTTCGTGTCCGTGCGCTCGAGCGTCTGCACCGAGGGGAGGACCGCGCCGGTGCCGAACCTGCGCGCGATGAACCCGAGCGTGCGCGTGCGCCACGAAGGCTGAAAGCTCGGCAGCGACTCGCCCGCGTCTTCCAGCTTGCGCCGCCAGCGGTCTGCATGTTTGCGCTCGACAGTCGCGATCCTGCGATAGACCTCGGCGAGCCGCGTGTCGTGCTCGGCGCTCGCGAGCGCGTCGTACAACGCCGCGCCGTTCAGTTCATCGACGAGATTTTCGACGAGACGATCGCGCTCGCGGCGGCTCAGCGACATGAAGAGAGGATAGCGTACATAATCCGCCGCCATGCTGAACCGCTGGTCCGACGCATCTAACGACGTCATCAAACAACTCGTTGCCCAGTCCCGCCTGGTCGGCCTCGAGGAAGAGCTGGTCCTCTGGGGCGGCGGCAACAACAGCGTGAAAGCGCGCGCCACCGACCTCCTCGGAACGCCGATCGACGTCATGTACATCAAGAGCAGCGGCAGCGACATGAAGTCGATCGTGCCGAAGCAATTCCCGGGCGTTCGTCTCGATTTCATCGCGCCGCTGCGCTCGCGCGACGAGGACATGACCGACCAGGAGATGGTCGACTACCTCGCGAAATGTCTCATCGATCCGGCGTCCGCGCGGCCGTCGATCGAGACGCTGCTGCACGCGTTTCTGCCGGCTACAGCGGTGCTGCACACGCACGCGGATGCGATCCTCGCATTGACGAACACGCGTGATCGCGAAGCGACGGCGCGCGCGTGCTTCGGCGAGTCGGTGATCCTCGTGCCGTATCGTCGCCCCGGATTTCGCCTGAGCCGCGACGTCGCGGACGCGTTCGACGCTCACCCATCCGCCGAGGGCCTGGTGCTGATGAACCACGGTTTGATCACGTGGGGGGATTCGGTGCGCGAGGCGTACGAGCGCCACATCGCCCTCGTGACCAAAGCGGAGGAGTACATCGGGCGCAGCGGAGCGCCGGCTTCCAGCCGGCCGCTCCGCCGCCTTCCAGGCGGCCGGCAGGATGCCGGCGGACCGGCCGGCAGGATGCCGGCGCTCCGGGGTGCCCTCAAAGGCCGCGTCCTCGAATTCGACGACTCCCCCGAAGTCCTCACCTTCCTCGATCGCGTCGACGCATCCACGATCACCCAGGTCGGCGCCGCCACGCCCGATCACCTTCTCTACACCAAACGCTACCCGCTCTTCCTCCACGAAAATGATGACGTCGAACAAGCACTGCAGAACTACACCGCGCGCGCGAAGCAACACTACGACGCGTACCCGAGCGAATTCCCGATGCTCGATCCCACTCCGCGCATCGTCCTGATGCCGGGCGTCGGGATGTGGACCGCGGGCAAGGACGCGCGCGCGGCGCGGATCGTCCACGACATCTACCGCCACACCATGCGCATCCTCGCCGCCGCGGAATCCCTCGGCGGCTACGCGACGCTCGACGATCACGATGCGTTTCACGCGGAGTATTGGCCGCTCGAGCTGTACAAGCTCACGCTGCTCCCGAAGGAGAAAGAGCTCGCGAGCAAGGTCGTGTTGATCACCGGCGCGGCGAGCGGCATCGGCCGCGCGTGCGCGGAGCGTTTCGCGGAAGAAGGCGCGCACGTCGTCGTCACGGATGTCGATCTCGTGCTCGCCGAGGAGGTCGCGAAGAAGATCGTGGAGAAGAACGGATTGCGCCGCGCGATCGCGCTGCGCCTCGACGTCTCGAGCGAAGAGGACGTCGAGCGCGCGTTCCGCGAGACCGTCAGCGCCTACGGCGGCGTCGACGTCGTCGTCAGCAACGCCGGCATCTCGTCATTTGGAAGCCTCGACACGCTCCCGGCGAGCGAGTGGGACCGCAGCTTCGCCGTCAACGCGCGCGGCCACTTCCTCGTCGCCCGCGCCGCGATGCGCATCATGAAAGCGCAGGGCCTCGGCGGTTCACTCGTCTTCAACGCGTCGAAGAACGTCACCGCGCCCGGCAAGGAATTCGGCGCGTACAGCGTGAGCAAGGCGGCCGAGGCGCAACTCTGCCGCATCGTCGCGCTCGAGGGCGGCGAGCACGGGATCCGCGCAAACATGCTCAATCCCGATGCAATCTTCGGCGGCTCGCGCTTCTGGAGCGACGAAATGCGCAACATGCGCGCGCAGGCCTACGGCATCGACACGGAAAAGCTCCCGGACTTCTATCGCAACCGCACGCTGCTCAAAGTGGAAGTGACGGCGGACGATGTCGCGGAGGCGGCGCTGTTCCTCGCGGGGCCACGGTCAGGGAAAACGACCGGCGCGATGCTGCCTGTGGATGGGGGCGTAAAAGAAGCGTTCCCGCGGTAGTTTGGAGTGCGGTGGCAAGGCCACCGCTTTGGTATGCCCGCAGCGCTAGCTGCGGCTTACGCCTGGTCACCTTCAGCGAGCCTATCCAGTCTTTTTTTTCGCTTTGCGCGAATTCGGCAACATCCGGTCAGATTCAGCCGGTTCGACACCAGGTACCTTGGCAAGGACCGCTTCGAACTTGCGACGGCTCGCACGCTTTGCCCTTGCCGCAAGATATTCTTCTGTCATGAGTGCCGACATCTTCTCGGCAACCGCCGAGCTGATTAACTGATTGATCGATACACCTTCTCGCTCGGCGACTTCGCTGAGTTTTCGATGCAACGACTCCGGCAACCGCAAACTCAATGCACCCACTATCGTCCCCTGAGCTGTTGTAAGTATCGTCCACACGTCAAAAAGTCCACTCCGAACTTCAGCCATCCAAAGGATCTGCGCACGATTAGACCGCTTGAATGAACGACGGAATGTGCGCTGCGAGCGATCAACGGCATGAGTCGCGTCCATCACCGTGACGGGCGTCGTGCGAGTGCCTTCGTGAAGGATCGGCGCGGACGGCATATGAGCCAACCCCATCACCGAGAAAAGGAGTATGCGATGAAGAAGGTCCTGGTGCCTCTGGTTCTCCTCCTGCCTTGTCTTCCCGGCGAAGCCGCTCGCGGCGGAGGACGCCTCGCAGCAACACGGACTCCGAACGGTGGACAGCGCCTGGGTAAAAGCGATGCTCGCCAACGACGCCGCTGCCTGCGCGCTCTACGCTGACGACGCCGTCCTCGTCCTGCCCGGAAGCGGTGCGATCACGGGGATCCGGCTGAGGCCGATAGAAGGTCACCTCGGTGCCGAAGAGGGCTCTCCGTGACGGAGGCCGGCACGTGGTGCATGGTGGCCGTGAGAAGGACGGCGTCTGGAAGTACGCCTCACCACGCCTCGGCCGATCGCGCGGCGGCAGCGCCGAAGTAGCGTCAACCACCTAGACTGTGAACCCGGCGATGCACAGCCGACCTCACGAATGGTCGCACGATCGCGGAGTGAGTTCGCCTCCACGGAACGAGTCGTCGAGCCTCGGCTGCTCCGCTTCGATTCGGCCCCTCGGGTAACCACTCGTTCGGTTCCGGCGGAGCGAAGCCTCAACCGAGCATTCTTGTGCTTTTCGCCTAAAGGTAGCATTGAGTTAGCAGGCGCATAATTGTTCGTGCTTTCGAACTTGAGTCCACCTGCGAAGCGCGTCTACCAAGAATGCGCTGCGGACCTCGGAGACTTGATCCACGCGTGGACGACGTTCTTGGCGCTCGTGCAAGATGCTGCGGTCGCCGACACGCTGAACCGCGCTAGCCCCCGGTTTTTCGGAGCAGTCGAAGCGGCGCTGCGCACGTACTCTGTGACACTGGTGGCGAAGCTACTCGAACGACCGATGGTGGCAGGGAAGAAGACCGCCGGGCTTGAAGTGCTTCTGGCCGAATGCGTTGGAGACGAGGCGGCGCGAGCCGAGTTGCTGCGAGAGCTCGGGGAGCTGCGTACCTCAGCTGACTCGGTGATCGAGTACCGGCACAAGCGAGTGGTGCACACGGACTACGCCGTTCGCGCTGATGGTGCTGATAGCAAGATTCCCTCGGTCGGAGAGTTCGATGGAGTCGTACGAGGGCTGCGCGCTTTTATGAGACGGCTCGAGCAGAGTGCGGGGCTGCCAACGATACCGTACGAAAACTCGAATGGAAGGAGAGACGCGCACGAGATGGTCCGCCTACTCGAGGCAGGTCTGTCAGCCGGCTAACGCTTCAGCCTAAGCTTAAGCTGCACTCCCGGGCCCACGTGCCGAAGCCGACGCGCCACGCCGCCTGCCGCATGTGAGTCGACGCGCTGCGGGCGCCGTGCCGCCGTAATTCTTGTGTGTTGACTAGCCGGTTCGGCCGGCGGGCCTGCGCCGGGCCGTGTCATCGACACGCTGGTTAGGCCTGAGTTAGGTGTCTGGTTGGTTCGGAAGGGGCTCACGTTGCCACCGAGGTGTTCCGGTCTGCTCGAATAGGTTCCCATGTGCGATTGCGAACGATTTGCCAGTCGCGGCGCGCAAGCGTGAGCATTCGACAAAAGAATGCACAGCGAAACTGCAACATACTGAGCAGGGAGCCGCCGTATTGGATCGGCTTTGACAACTCTACTTGTCGCGCTGGTAGCGTCTCGGAAACATACTCCCGAAGAAGATTCATCACACGCGACCACTCCAATCCTCTGATCCCGACCAAAAGAACTCGATGTGGAGGCAGCACTAGCGTGCAACGTGAGAGTTCCCATAGTAAATTGACTGTTGGCCGCGTCACATCAATGACTACAAGATCCGACTGCAGCATAAGCGCAATGATACTGTCTTGCCACTCTGCATCCTCGAATGAGCGCACCAATGGCTTATCCACGGCGTCCCAGTCATACATCATGTTATCCCGCCTTGTGGTCGCCCTCTCAAGTGTCTCGTCAGTTACAACGTCAACGTAGCCATAGCAACTAATTGTTCGCATCACCTCGTATCGAAACAAATATGAGACAGCCGTACTGTGAAAGCCTCTAAGTGTCAGAATCGAAAAACGCGGATACACCAGCCGGAGCTTCCAAAACTGCAATACTAACGTTCCGAGAGGACCAATTACTGACCAGCACATGACTACCCATGCGACACTCAATATTTCGATCCACTTAGCTGAAGTACGGTTCGTGACAATGGCCGGTAACCAGATTAAGGCGGTAGCCGCCACAAGCCACCATATCCGAAATAAGGAGAGCGCAGCACCGTGCAGTAGAGGTGGTCGACGCAAAGGCCTACCGCCTACACCGCGTAGGATTCCGTCACGATTTCGTTTTGTCGGCCCCATGGCTTCACGACGCATGCACGTTCACGGACGCAACGTCGGTGTCGTTAGTGGAATTCTAGCCCTTTCGCGGTGCGCCTAACTATAGATCGACAGCGCTCCGACAACCTCGACCGCCGCGTAGTCGGGACCAACGATAACCAGCGCTGATTGCGGATGATCCCACATTCGCCTCGCTGACCCGAATCCACCGCTCCGCTTGCACTGGAGATGACGAACGGCGTATTCGGATTCGCGACGCGACTTCGTAGCGACGGCCGCCGCGTATTCGGACACGCGGCGCCCCCCTACCGCCGCACCGCCCTCCGCCTCACCCCCAACAACGGATCCCCGTTCTGCGCGAAATACACCCAAGCCGTTGGCGCGACGCCGGTCATTGTCGTCGTCCAGGGTGTGCCGATGCCGCCGTACCATTCGTCGGCGCCGCCGGGGAACGAGCCGTCCGGGTGCTTCAGGCGATAGATCTCGCTCATGATCTCGTTTGCGCCGGGGATCCCCGCCGCGGCGGCCTGCGCTCCGAATTCCACTGTGACCGTCCATGGTCCGGCGATGTCGCCCATGCCTTCGACCGATCCGTCGAACGTCGTCGTGGGAAAGATCGACAACGCATAGCCCTGACTCGCGAGCGCTTCCCGCGAGTGGCCCGTGCGCCAGAGGAACTGCGCGCCCCAACTGCCGCTCATGTCGATCGCGCTGCCGAAATCCGTGTCGCCGACGCCCATCTTCAGTCGCTGCTCGAGCGGGTCCCAGCCGTGCGTCCAGATCGCGTCCGCAAACGCGCTAGCACGCGGCGAATTCACGGCCGCGAGCGCGAACCACGCCGAGATGTTTCCTTCGAGCCCACGCGTGACGAGCGACGGATACGCGGGCATCCGCCCGATCTGCGCGGCGATCCACGCCGTCGCCGCGGCGATCGACGCGTCGAGTTGCGGCTGATCGACCGGAAGAGACGCGTCGCGCGCGCGGACGAGCGCGAGCACGGCCCATCCGACGTTGCCGACCCAGAAACAGCGGTTGATGTCGCGATCGTCGCCGTCGATCAATCCTTCATTGCCTGTACACGCCGAGTCGAACGACTCGATCGATCCGTTGCGCAACGTATACGCCGACATCCACGCACCCGCGTTGCTCAGCGGCGGCGCGAGCTGCAGCGACATCAGGGCGTTCGTAAGACGCGCGGCCGCGTCGCGATAACGCGCGTCGCCCGTCCGCCGATACTCGTCGAGGAACACCAGCAGCGCCGCGGCCTCCGCGTACGTGTTGTAGTTCGGCGCCGCCTCCGGGAACCAGGCCGGCACGAGCCCGTTCGCGTGCTGATGTCCGAGGATGGCGGAGGCGGTTTCGGCGCGGAGGTCGGGGTTGGGGACCACGCGCTCGCGAGGCGCGGCCGCGATGCGATGCGGCGCGCCGGGACGAAGGTCGACCGCCGCGAGCTCGTCGAGGTCGATCCCGCCGGACGACTCCGTCTCCTCACACGCCTTGCCGTCACGGATGCAAAGCGCGAGGCCGATCTGGATCTGCGTGATCCTCGTGCGGTCGAGCGAAGCGCCGGCCGGACAGGCGGTCACATCGCCGAAGCAAGTCAGCTCGCGCAGGTCGACGTACATCGGCCGCCACACCGGCATGTCGGTGACGCTCTCGGCGACGACCCAGAACACCTTGCCGTTCGCGTCCATCAATTTGATCTGCAGATTGAGCCGCGCGTCCGGATTCGAGCCGCGCAACGCGATGCGCAGATGCGTGAACCGGGTGAGGTCGAGCGGCTGCGGGAGATCGCGCACCAGCACGATCCACTCGCCGCCGTTCAGCGTCCAGCGCACCGCCAGCGCGTCATTCGAACAGCCGCCGACCTTCGATAGCGTGACCGCGGGCAAATCGCGGTCGCGGTACGGCGCGCTCCAGCCGGCGATCGAATCGAACGCGTCGATCACCTGATCGACGCGGCCGTCGCCGCAGCGAATCGGCGCCGCGAGAGCATTGATCGCGACGTAAATGGCGACGACTGACAGAAGGACAGCCGGACGCATGTTCTTAATGTAGGTCCTCAGCGCGGCCGAAGCGCGTCGAGTACCGCCGGGCGCGACTTCGCCGCCGGACCCTCCATCGGCCAGGCATCGAACCCGGCCCCGTCGAAGTCGGTCGCCACGCTTGTGACACGTACGACACGCCGGCGCAGGGCAGGCGCGGACGGGCCTGGCCATCCGGATGGAATCGATCCCATCTGCCATGGAGTCGATTGCAAGCGCGATGAGATCGAACGCAAGAACGATGAGATCGATTGCGAGCGCGATGAAATCGAACGCTAGCGCGATGGAATCGATTGCAAGCGCGATGAGATCGAACGCTAGCCCGATGAGGTCGAACGCAAGCGCGATGGGATCGAACGCAAGAACGGCGCAATCCGGCGCACGGCTGGCGCAATCCGGCGCACGGCCCGTGCAATCGGGCGCATGGCCCTTGCAATCGAAGGCAAGGGCCGTGCGATGGATTGCACCGCCCGTGCACCCGATCGCACCGCCCGTGCGCCCGATTACAAGGGCCGCGAGCTCGATCGCATCCGCGATGCGATCGATGTCCTTGCGCGAGGGATCGATCCTTCAGACCAACCGCCAACCGCCAACCCTCGTGACCGCCATCCCGTGCGCGGGAAAGGGAGCTCGTCGAGCGATCACAACCGCGTCAACGCCAGCATTGTGACGTCGTCACCCGCCGGCACGTCGCCCATGAATGCGTGCACGTGCGCTTCGATCGTCTCGAGGATTTGCGGCGCGGGCACGCCATGCAGCGTCGTGATGAGCTCCGCGACAGGATCGAGTCCGAACTGGTCCTCGTTCTCGTTCTCCGCCTCGGTCACCCCGTCGGTGAACAGCACGATCGAATCGCCCTCGGCCAGGGTCACGCTCTGATTGCGGTACTGCGCCGACGCGAACAGCCCGACGACCATGTCCGTCGTCCGGAGCGGCTCGACGCCATTGCGCGAGATCACCAGAGGCGGCACGTGCCCCGCGTTCGCGAACTCCACCAGCCCCGTCTTCGGATCGAGCAGCCCGACCACCAGCGTGACGAACTTCGTCGGCGCGGTCTTCGGCGTGAGCGTGAGGTTCAGATCGCGCACGAGATCCGCGGGCGTCGGATCGGTGCGCGTGAAGATGTTGAACGCCGTGGCGACGCTGGCCATCACCAGCGCGGCCGTCACGCCCTTCCCGCTCACGTCCGCGATGATGAAGTACATCCGGCCGTCCGGCCGCACGACGACGTCGTAGTAATCGCCGCTGACCGTGCGGCACGGGTGATTCGTTCCTGCGAACGCATAGCCGTCGATGGACGGGAGCTCCGCCGGCAGAAGTCGGCTCTGCACGACGTACGCGGTGCGCAGCTCTTCCTCGAGCCGCGCCTTCGCGATCGCTTCCACGCGCAACCGCGTCGTCTCCAGCTTCACCGCGGCGAAACGCGCGATCTGCGCGACGAGGTGCACGTCGTCGGGAGTGACCGCGCCGCGATGGGCCTGGAAGTCGAGATAGAGCACGCCCAGGACCGCGTCGCCGACGACGAGCGGCGCACAGATCGCGGAGCGGATGTCCTGCGCGACGATCGAGTCCGCACGCGCGAGCTTCTCGTCCTGCGAGGTATCGACGAACGAGACGACGCTGCGATCCTCGACCACATCGGCCAGGAGCGTCCGCGAGATGAAGAGGTCCGTGGGATCGCTCGCGTCGCTGCGGCGCAGGCGGACGTCCTGGAACGTCTTGCCGTCGGCTCCGAAGAGCGCCAGCGCGGTGCGCGACGGACGCAGCATCTCCACGACGCGATCGAGGATGAACTCGAAGACGTCGTCCATGGAGCGGTCGTCGATGAACTGCATCGCCAGCGACGCCAGCACGCCCGTGCGCGCGGTCTCGTCGATGCCGACGATCGGGATGACCATGCTCCGCGCCTGGGAATCGCTGTCGAACGGGATGATCTTCGACTGCGAGCTGCTCTCGGTCGCCTCGAAGACAACCTCGCTGTCGCCGAGCATGATCCGGTCGTCGGGCCGCAGCGGCATCGGCAGGACGATCCGCGCGCCGTTGAGCAGGGTGCCGTTGACGCTCCCGCAGTCGCGCACGACCCAATCGCCGTTGAGGAGCACGATCTCCGCGTGGCGCCGCGAGAGATAGCGGTCCTTGATCGGGATCGTGCACTCGTTGGCGCGCCCGAGGGTAATGGTCGGGCCGACGGCGCTGACCTTCATCGGCGCGAGGTTCGGCTGGAGCACGGTGAGCTGGATCGGCCGCGATTCCATGGACTTGGGGCGTCATTGTAATCGGGCGTCGCGATATCGTTGCGTAGGCCAATGCTCCGCTTCGTGAAGTCCTGGCTCCCCGTGATCCTCTGGTCGGCGCTCATCCTCTCCGCCGCGAACGACGAGTTCTCGAACGCGAACACGCAAGGTTGGCTCGGACGGATCTTCGGCGAGGTCCCGCCGGTGGTGAACGCAATCGTCCGCAAAGGCGGCCACATCGTCGGCTACGCGATCCTCGGCCTCTTCGCCTGGCGCGCGCACCGCACGCTGCTCGTCGCGATGCTGATCGTCGTCGCCATCGCGGTGACGGACGAGTCGATGCAGTCGATGACGCTGACGCGCGGGGGCTCGGCGTTCGACGTGGTTCTCGATTCGTGCGCGGCGCTGCTCGCGCTGATGTTCTTGCCGGGGGTGCGGGCTGCTATCAGTTCTCGAGCTCTTCCGCGGTAATCAGCTCGTTGCACTGCCGGACGCACACATCGCAGATCCGTGCGTTTTCCGATTCCACGATCCTGCTGACCTGATCCGGGCTTCGTCCGCAAAAACTACAGCAAGTGTGTTGGGCGATTTCGGCGATGTATGCGTTCACTTGCTCGGTCGAGACTTCCTGATGGATCCAGGACGTCGAGATCCCTCGATAAATCCGTTCCGCGCGCGTCTTCGCTTCGTCTTTTGAAGAGTGACCGCTGACGCCAAGAACCGTCCAGCGGTCGTCGCAGTGAAGCAACAGCACGTCGTCTCCGTTCATCGGCTCACCGATCGCGAGGCAGGGCACGCGCGTAACCTCACTCCCATCGACGAAGAGACTCGAATGGCCCCGGAACTCTGCTTCCGTGGTGCATGCGTAGTCTGTAATCACGCATCCGTCGAGCACCGGCGGAGGCGGAGTTTGTTTATCCATGCTCACCGTCGCTCCTGCAACGCCCGCACGACTTTCGTCGCCAACGCGCGCGGCGTGATGCGGATCGACTGCACGCCGATCTTGTTCTTCAGGCCCGGGATGACCACGCGCTGCCCGCGCATCAGCGCGCGATAGGCGGTGCGGGCGACGCTCATCGACGACACCGGCCGCATCAACTTGAGCAATGTCTGGCTGCCGAGGTTCGCGGTCTTCTGAAAACCGGTGGCGACCGGGCCGGGGCAGAGTGCGGTCACGGTCACTCCCGTTCCGCGCAGCTCCTCCGCGATCGCCTCCGAGAACGACAGCACGTACGCCTTCGTCGCGTAATACACCGCCATCAACGGTCCGGGTTGGAACGCGGCGGTCGACGCAACGTTCAGGATCCGGCCGCGTCCGCGCTGCAGCATCGGCGGGAGGAAAAGCTTCGTCAGGTGCGTCAGCGCCGTGACGTTCACCTGGATCATCTCCAGCTCTGCTTGGAGGTCCGTCTCCGCGAATTTTCCGCTGTTGCCGAAGCCGGCGTTGTTCACGAGGAAGTCGATCGCCGGCGCGCGCTCGAAGATCCGCGCCGGCGCATCCGGCCGCGCGAGATCGACGGCGATCACGTCTGCCGCGATCTTGTGTTTCGCCTCCAGCTCCTTCGCGAGCTCGTGGAGCTTGTCTTCGCTGCGCGCGACGAGGACGACGTCGTGGCCGTCCTGCGCGAAAAGGTGAGCGAGATCGAGGCCGATGCCGGAAGAAGCACCGGTGATGAGGGCGGTGGGCATGGCGCATATTAATGGTTGGCGGTTGGCAGTTGGCGGTTGGCGGGAGAACGAAGTCCGTGTCTCCCGGCAACCACCTCTCCCGACAACCGCCAACCGGCAACCGCCAACCGAATCTACTGCTCGGCCGCGATCTTCTCGAGCGTCTTCCGCAGCGCGCGGAGCGGCGCCGGGTTGCCCGGGATCTTGACGACCTTTCCGTTCACGATGCCGATGCCGTCGCCGTCACCCGTACCGCCGAACAGAATGACCACGGGACCTGCCACTTCGTCGATGTCGAGCCTGATCCGTTTGGTTCCAGTTCCACTTGCCATGAGAATCTTCTCCTTCGCTACCGTAGTGACGGCAGTGCCGAAAACGTTTCAACGTAGAATCCGCGCGCCATGCTGAAACGCTCGCTTCCGCTGCTGTTCACGCTCCTCCTCGCCTCCGTTGTCTTCGCGCAGAAACAACCCCTCACGCACGAGACGCTGTACCTGATGAAGCGCGTCGGCACGCCGTCGATCAGTCCCGACGGCAAGTGGGTCGTCTTCTCCGTCACCGAGCCGTCGTACGACGACAAAGAGACCGTTACCGACCTTTGGGTCGCGCCCACGGATGGCAACACGAAACCGCGGAAGGTCACGTCGATGAAGGCCGGCGAGAGCGATCCGGTCTGGTCGCCGGACGGCCGCCGCATCGCCTTCTCCGCGAAACGCGACGCAGACGAACAGGCGCAGATCTACATCCTCGATCTCGTGGGCGGTGGTGAAGCACAGCGCGTGACGAACCTTTCCACCGGCGTCCGCTCGCCGAAGTTCAGCCCCGACGGCAAGCGCCTCATGTTCGGCAGCACGGTCTTCCCGAACGCCGCAGACGACGAAGCGAACAAAGCCGCGGCGAAGGAAGAGAAAGACCGCAAGTTCAAAGTCCGTGCGTACGACTCCTTCCCCATCCGCGCGTGGGACCGCTGGATCGACGAGAAAGAGCCGCACCTCTTTGTCGCATCCGTTGACGGCGGGAAGGCGAAGGACCTGCTTGCCGGAACGAAGCTCGTGGCCGAGGCGGGATTTGCGGGGACGGGCGGCGGCGAGGGACGGGAAGTGATCAGCGGCGAATGGACGCCGGACGGACAGTCGATCGTCTTCACCGCGACGAAGGGACGGAACACCGGCGCGTTCGCGGAAGTCGAGTACGCGCTCTATCGCGTCAGCTCAGAACCCGCTCGCGAGGGCGGATCATCAGTGGTTGAGCCGGAAGTCGTCGCTTCCGCGCGCGGCTCGTACGGCAATCCGTCGTTCAGCCCGGACGGCAAGACGCTCTTCGCGACGTTCGAGCCGAACAACGGAAAGACCTACAACCTCAGCACGCTCGTCGCGTTCGACTGGCCCCCCATTGGAGGGCAACTGTTGAATCAACGCACCGTCGCGCAGACGGACCGCTCGGTCGGCGACTACACGGTCAGCAGCGACGGCAAGACCGTCTACTTCGCGGCCGAAGATTCGGGGCTGGTGAAGATCTACTCCGTGCCCGCGGGCGGCGGCGCGGCGAAGCTCGCGGTCGATCCGCAGCGCGGCACGTACAGCGGCATCGTCGCCGCCGAGAACGCTCCGGTGATCGTCGGACGCTGGGGCTCCTCGATCGATCCGAACGAAGTCGTGCGCATCGATCTCACCGCGACCGGTAGGTCGCAAACAGCACCGAAACACACGAACCTCACCACGTTCAACGTCGAGCAGTCGCGCGCGATCGACTGGAGCGCGCCGGAGCACTTCTGGTTCACATCGAAGCGCGGACGGAAGATCCACAACATGATCATCACGCCCGCGGGCTTCGATCCGTCGAAGAAGTACCCGCTGTTCGTGCTGATCCACGGCGGCGCGCACAACATGTGGCAGGACGCGATCTCGCTCCGCTGGAACTATCACCTGTTGGCGAAGCCCGGCTACGTGATGCTGCTGACGAACTACACCGGCTCGACGGGATTCGGCGCGGAGTTCGCGCAGCTCATCCAGGGCGACGTGCTGCGCGGACCGGCCGAGGAGTTGATGGAGGCGACGGATGCGGCGATTGCGAAGTATCCGTTCCTCGACGTGAGCCGTCAGGTTGCGGGAGGCGCGAGCTACGGCGGCCATCTCGCGAACGCACTCGAGGCGTGGTCGGGCAATCGCTTCAAGGCGCTCATCAGCCACGCCGGCCTCGTGAACCTCGAAGCGCAGTGGGGAACCTCGGACGTCATCTACGGCCGCGAGCTGGCCATGAATGGTCCGGTGTGGGAGCAGAACGAAATCTGGCGGACGCAGAACCCGGTCCGCTCCGCCGCGAACTTCAAGACGCCGATGCTCCTCTCGGTCGGCGAGAAGGACTACCGCGTCCCGCTCAACAACACGCTCGAGATGTGGGCGCTGCTGCAGAGGCTGCGCGTCCCGAGCCGCCTGCTGGTGTGGCCGGAGGAGAACCACTGGATCCTCAACGCGGAGAACTCGCGCGTGTTCTACCGCGAGGTGGCGGACTGGCTGGCGAAGTGGGTGAAGCCGGGAGCGATGTGACGTAGGGCGTGGCTTCAGCCCGCCCTTCGTCGCAAGAGCGTAACGGCCTTCGCAACTCGCAACCCACAACTCGCAACTACAATCGGGGCCATGAAACGCCTCCTCCTCGCGCTCGCGCTCGCCGCCGCAGGCACCGCGTCCGCCAAAGAAATCCTCCCCTTCATCGAAAACGACTACTCCACCGCCATCGCTCGCGCCAAGGCGAAGAACGTTCCGATCTTCGTCGAGGCCTGGGCTCCGTGGTGACACACCTGCCGCTCGATGAAGGCTTACGTCTACACCGACGCGAGCCTCGAGCGGTACGCCGGACGGTTCGTCTGGCTCAGCATCAACACCGAAGACGCGAAGAACGCGGCGTTCCTGAAGCAGTACCCGATCCCGGTGCTGCCGACGCTGCTCGTCCTCGATGCGAAGCGCGACACCGTCGCCCTCCGCTACATCGGCGGCGCCACCGCTCCGCAACTCGGCAAGCTCCTCGGCGAAGCGGAAAAGACCTATCGCGCCCGCGCGCAATCCGCGGCCGACACGCTCCTCGCGCGAGCGGACCGCCTCGCGACCGCGGGCAAGCAGGCCGAGGCCGCGGCCGCGTATGACGAAGCGATCGCCGCGGCGCCGAAGTCGTGGAAGAGCTTCGGCCGCGCCAGCGAGTCGCTGATCTTCGCGTACTCGATGGCGGGCAACAACGAGCGCTGCGCGACGCGCGCGATCGCGCTCTATCCGCGCGTAAAGGGCACGTCTTCCGCGCCGAACGTCGCGGCGACCGGACTCTCGTGCGCGGCGTCGCTCGACAAGAAACACGAGAAGCGCGTCGAGATGCTGACCGCGCTCGAGAGCGCGACGCGCGAGGTGTTCGCGAACGAGAAGATCGTCATGTCCGACGACGATCGCTCCGGGATCTACATGGCATTGATCGAGGCTGCGGATGCGTCGGGCGACGACGAGGCAGTGGTGCGGCTCAAGCAGGAGTGGTCGTCGTTCCTCGAAGACGCGGCCGCGCGAGCGAAGACACCCGAGCAGCGGACCGTGTACGACTCGCATCGCGTCAGCGCGTATCTCGAGCTCGACACGCCGGAGAAGGCCATCCCGATGCTCGAGCAATCGGAGCGCGATTTCCCCGACGACTACAACCCTCCCGCACGTCTCGCGCTCGCGTACAAGGCGATGAAGGAGTACGACAAAGCGCTCGCCGCGTCGGACCGCGCGATGGCGCGGGTGTACGGGCCGCGCAAGATCGCCGTACTCTCCGTGCGGGCGGACATCTACACCGCGAAAGGCGACGCGAAGGCCGCGAAGGAAACGATCGCGCAAGCGGTGGAGTTTGCGAAGTCGCTTCCGGACGGGCAGCGAAGCGAGGGGCGGATCGCGGCGCTGGAAAAGCGCCTGGCGTCGATGTAGGGCGCGGCTTCAGCCCGCCCTAAAAATGGTGCGAGCCGCTTTCGCGGCTCGCTTAATGGGTCCGGCCCGAGGATCGACGCTTTGTACGGCTTGTGGGTAGCCGTTGGTCAGCCGTGGGAGATCGAGAGAGAGAGATTCGCAGGCCCCGCGACTTGTCAGATCCGCTTCGGAGAGCTGCCAACCCCCACCGAACCCACATGCATGATAGTGCATCCGGAACGGATTGTCCACCCTTCCGGAAGTCATGACTCCAATACTTGCCGTTTTTAGCGCCGGAGGACCAGTCGGCGAGCAAAATATCCTGCCCCGACCAACCCCACGAGCACCGCGACGATCGCGATCACCCGGGCGTTTCCGGCGAACACGTCCGGGTAACGGACGAGGTTCAGGATGAGGATGCCGCTGACGATCAGGTAGAGCGCGATCCGCAGCGCGTAGAGGATGGGCGTCGGACGCCGAGTGCGAATCGTGTCGCTCCAGAGAATCCACAGCATCACGGTGATGGCGGCGATGGCCATCGTGGCCGGGTTCATCATCAGAGCGAATCGTACTCCGCGGGCGCGTATCCGAAGACGGCCTTCTTTCCCTTCAACACCAGCGGCCGTCGGATCAGGTTCACATCCTCGAGCATCAACCGCACCGCCTCGGACTTCGAAAGCTTCTTCGCATCGAGACCGCGGGCCTTGAAGGCCGGGCTGCGGGTGCTGATCACGGACTCGAGTCCGTATTCGTCGATGAGGCGCGAGAGGAGCTCGCGCGTCGGCGGTTCTTTGGCGAGATTGTGTTTGACGAGCTCGAACCCGCGACCTTCCAGGTCGGCGACCGCCTTGCGGCAGCTCGTTCAGGTGGGCTTGAGATAGACCTCGAGTGCTTTCGTCATTTCTTCCTCACCCACCACGCGTTCGGATCGCCGGCTGGCTTGGCCGGGATGGCGGCGGTGGCGTATTTCGGCGCGAGCTCATCGAGCATCTGCTGGACGTCGGGCGTGCAGGTGCCGCCGCACTCTCCGAGGGTGGCGGTGGTGCGCGTTGCGATTTGCGTGAGCGTGTGCGCGCCTTCGCGGATGGCGCGCTCGATCGTGCGGTATTTGATGTTGTTGCACCGGCAGACGGTCTTCAGGCCGCGGACCGCCGGATGCTGGGACTCCTGGTCATCCATTCCGGCCGCCCTTAACACTCCCCGCCGGCCCCGGCTTCCCCACCTTCGGCTTCGGGCGTGAAACCGAAGTGGACGCGGAGGACGCGGGAAGGCTGAGCTTCGGAAGCGACCGCGAGAGCGAAAACGCACCGCTGGCCGAACGCTGTTTCCCGACCTTCGGACTCCGCATTGCGCCATCGTAACGCACTGCCGTAGAATGCGCGCCGCTCACGGAATTTCTTCTCGCGAGAGACGTTAGTTCCGTTGCTCACGTGGGGCTGTAGCTCAATTGGGAGAGCGCTTGAATGGCATTCAAGAGGTCGTCGGTTCGATCCCGATCAGCTCCACCAACAATCGATCCCAGATCACGACGGCGGCCGCGAGGCCGCCGTTTTTCGTCTCGCCGCTGGCCACTACTTCTTCTTCGCTTCCTTGTAGAAATCCAGCAGGTTGAACTCGATGGCCAGATTGCGGGCGCGGTTCTCGCCCGTGGCCGTGTTCTGGGAAAGCGCGTGGACGATCTCTTTTTTGATCTCGAGAACGAAGTCCTTTGCGAGATCTGCGTGCTCCTTCGTGATCTTGGGTCCCAGGACAATGATCTTCTTGAGCGCCAGCTTGGATACGGCGCCCAATTTGAAGATGTCGCGAAGCGCGAGGTCGATGATGGTCAGCAGGCCGCCCGCATCGAACGGTTTGGGAGTGTTGCGCTGCCCTTGGAAGAAGGCCGCGTAGTTCCGGAGAATCGCGTAGATGATGTCGAGGTCGGCGATCTCGTTCACCACCGCCACCTCCAATACGCACTCGAGTCGCGGAGCGAGCGGCACGGTATCGAGACCAAGCTGGTAAAGCCCCGCTATGTCGTTGACGTTCGGCTCGAGCTTCAGGTAAAGCCGAAGGGCCATCACCACTTTGCTCGTCGCGTGCTCGAGCTGGGACTTCGCGACGGCAAGGGGGATCTGATCGATCCGCGTGATGTTCGATAACTCCCGGGTGATCCTCAGCGCTCTGTCCACCTCCGTCCGCTCGCGGGACGCGCTGCCGGTAGTCAGCACCTGCAGGCACGACGGTGAGTTCGCCGTGACCGCGACGTTGACGAACACGATCGCCGGCTCATCCTCAGAGAGCGACGTCAGTTTGATGTTCTCAGAGGGGAGCGCGTGCATCATCGCGGAGGTCGTGGTCTTCTCCAGGCCCTCCAACACCTTCCTGGTCGGACATCCCAGAAACGCGACAGCGGCCGCGAACCGCAAGTGCGTCCGGACGTTTTTCGATACGCCGACCTTCCCCGACAGCGTCTTCACCACGTCCTTCAGGGCCTGACTGAAGAAGTGCACGCTCTTCGTCCGCGTACTCCTTCCTGCTTTCAGACAATCGACGCAGGCCGTGCGGGTCGTGAAGACGTCGAGCACAAGCGCGGCGACCAGCGGCAACTCCTTCAGGTCCTTGAAGAACCCGCTGTTGAGATTCGTAATCACATCGAGGATCGCGTCCGCTACCACGTTCGGGTAGTCGTACAGCAGTTTGAAGATGGCCTGCTCGCTGTGGTGATAAAGCTGCGCATTGTCCGACGCCTCCACCACCTCGCGATATTCAGTCTCGTGATGCTTCACATAGTGATCGCCGGTCATCAGCCGCGGCTCGTCGTACGCGTCGTCGATCTGATCGAAGAAGCTGTAGCTGCCGACGTGCGCGTAGGTCTCCTGGCTCAGATACCCATCCGACGCGGTGCACTGGCAGTCATGATTGCGCACGAGGACCTTGCTCAGGTCCTGAGGGTCTTGCTGCAACACGCAGCCGCCGGTGCTGCGAAAGAGGAGATGCCGGCCATTTTTGTCGCGGAAACGGACCGCGATCTGAAGCGCTTCGCAGCGTTCATTCACGAGCAGGATGCGCAACTCGCACAAGGCGTTGTTCGGCCCGCTCGCGGCGCCCTCCCACACCGTCGTTCCGGCTTCCTCGCGGAGATAGGCCTCGCGGATGGACATCGCGCCGAACGAATGGCCGATGCGGACATGGACGTTCTTGCAGATCTCGAGGCTGAGCGCGAGGTCGTCCGTGCTCTCACACCACGCGAGCTCCGAGGTTCCGCGGAGGCCGCAGGAAGTCGTGGTCTCTTCGACGTCTTCGAGGTCGTAGTCTTCGATCTCGATGCGGTTGTCGACGACGGACTGGACAACCTCGTTGACGTTCTCCTTCTCCTTCTCCTTCTCCTTTTCCTTCTCCTCCTTCTCTACGACCGGCTGCAATCGCTGGTACAGCGTGAAATCGCCCCGGTTGCAGGTGAAACAGACGTCCGGCGGCCCATGCACGTCGCAGAGGAACAGCTCGTAGCCGCAGATGCTGCATCGGAAGTTCCGGGTCGCCGGGGATTCACAGCCGATGAAGTTACACACCCGTCCCGTCCGCGCTCTCCCAGACTTCTTCGCCGCCGAGGGCCCGCGCCTCCACCCACTCTCCAGGCGTGACGCGACCCGTGAGGTAGTCGATCTTCTCCTCGGCCGGAATGCGTAAATCGCGCAGCACCGCCTCTACGGCAGGATGGCGGTCAAACGCCGGCCCGATCGCGAACGCGAACGTCACGAAGCTCCGCACGTCGGCGCGTCGCGCCAGGCCATGACTGGCCGCGCGCTCCATGGACACGCGCACGCGACGCAGCAATTCGTTTTGCGTGAGACTCGCCACGACCGACGGAAACTTCTCGCGCAGAAACGCAGACAGCTCTCCGGCGAAGCGTTCCCGTGCATCGCGCCCGAGAGCCGCGAGCTGCTCAGGACGAAGGTGCAGCATCGACACGAGATCGTACGAGCATTTTCTAAATGACGTTCTTAAAACAAATCCTTCCCGCCGTCCTGACGTTCTGAAGGAATGCATAGTTTCCTGAATGACGTTCCGACGCATCGGTCCGAGAACCCAAAAAGAATGAGACGTCAGGAGGCATCTATGCTTCGGTCCCTGAGATTCGTGTGGATATTGACTGCCGCTGCAATGCTCGCAGCGGTCTTACCGGCAGCGGCCGCGCCCGTGCTCTCGAGCATTAGCCCGACCAGCGGCTATCCCGGCACACAAGTTACCTACAACGGCACAGGCTTCGGCGCAACGCAAGGCGCCGGCAGCGTGTGGCTCGGCAGCAAGGCTGCCGGCAGCATCGTCAGTTGGAGCGACACGCAGATCGTGGCCGTCGTGGCCGCGGGCGCGGCGTCGGGCAGCGCGCAGGTGAAACAGGGAGGCATCTGGAGCAACTCCATCGCCTTCACGGTCATCACGCCGAACATCAGCAGCGCCAGCCCGACCACCGGTTATCCGGGCAATCAGGTCACGATCAACGGCACGAACTTCGGCGCGACGCAAGGCACAGGCAGCGTGTGGCTCGGCAACAAGCTCGCCGGCAGCATCGTGAGCTGGAGCAACACGCAGATCGTCGCCACCGTCGCCGCGACCGCACTCTCCGGCAGCGTGCAGGTTCAGCAGAACGGTGTGTGGAGCAACTCCATCGCCTTCACGGTCATCACGCCGAACATCACCAGCATCAGCCCCACCACCGGCTATCCGGGCACGCAGGTCACGATCAACGGAACGAACTTCGGCGCGACGCAGGGCAGCGGCAGCGTGTGGCTCGGCAACAAGCTCGCGGGCAGCATCGTGAGCTGGAGCAACACGCAGATCGTTGCCACCGTCGCCGCGACCGCACTGTCGGGCAACGCGATCGTGCAGCAGGGCGGCGTGTGGAGCAACTCCATCGCCTTCACCGTCATCACGCCGAACGTCACCAGCATCAATCCCACCAGCGGCGTCACCGGAACCGAGGTGACGTTCACGGGGACGAACTTCGGCGCGACGCAGGGCAGCGGCAGCGTATGGCTCGGCAGCAAGCTCGCCGGCAGCATCGTCAGCTGGAGCAACACACAGATCGTTGCGACCGTCGCTTCGGGCTCGGTCACCGGCACCGCCAGCGTGCAGCAGGGCGGCGTGTGGAGCAACTCCATCGCCTTCACGGTCGTGACTCCGACGCTCACCAGCATCGATCCCGAAGAGGCCGCCGCCGGTGAAGAGATCACACTCACCGGCACGAACTTCGGTGCGACGCAGGGCAGCGGCAGCGTATGGCTCGGCAGCAAGCTTGCGGGCAGCATCGTCAGCTGGAGCGACACCGAGATCGTCGCCACCGTCGATACCGGCTCGCTCACCGGCACCGCGCAGGTGCAGCAGGGCGGCGTCTGGACCAACTCCATCGCGTTCACGGTCTACACGCCGGTCATCACCGGCGTCACTCCGAACATCGCCCTTGCCGGAGCGCAGGTCACGATCAACGGTGACTTCTTCGGCGAAGTCCAGGGGAGCGGTAGCGTGTGGCTCGGCAATCAGCTCGCAGGCAGCATCGTCAGCTGGGACGAGTCGGAGATCATCGCCACCGTCGCTTCCGGCGCCGGCAGCGGCACCGTGCAGGTGCAGCAGGACGGCATGTGGAGCAACACCCGCACGTTCACCGTCACCACGTGCGATGGCGGTTGGACCGCTTCGTCCATGAGCTCGCCCGACCCCGATGAGCGCGTCTGGATCGAAGACGACCTCGAGCTCGTGCAGAGCTACGGACAGGTCGAATGGGATACGACGCGGGTCTGGAGCGGTACGCGATCGTTGCGCTCCCCGCACGACAACACCGCCGAGGTGAACTACCTCTTCCTCAACGGCATCGAGCGTCCGCCGCTGAAGCTCAACGCCGGCGAGAGCCTGGTGGTCTACGTTCTCATCGATCCCTGCAATCCGACCGCGCAGATCGCGATCTCGATCGATGCGGATACGACCTACAAGACGTTCTCGTGGGGCGACAGCACGCAGCTCGAAATGGATTACATCTTCCCCGACGAGGACATGGGTGCCCTCCCCTCCGCCGGCACGTGGGCCAGGCTCACGATCGACGCGGATGACGCCGGCATCGCCGGCGAGGAGATCTACGGCATCGAGCTCGTCCACCCGGGCGGCCGCGTGTGGTTCGACCGCATCGGCAAGCTGAAATCCGCTACGTCGACCGAGATCCTCACCCTGACGACGGACTTCACCCCGGCCTGGAACGGAACGCCGATCGAGATCACGGCGACCGCCTCCCCGCTGCCGGCCGAGTACCGCTTCGAGGTCGAAGACTCGAACTACGTCCGCACCGAGATCCAGGACTGGTCGACCGACAACACGGCGTCGTGGACGCCGGCAGGGCTGGGCTGGCACACCATCATCGCGTACGTGCGCCCCGCGGGATCCACGGATCCGTGGGAAGACGCGCGCGGGCTTCGTCTCGATCTCCCCTGCATGCCGCAGATCGCTCCGGCGGCGATCGATTCCACCGACCGCATCGTGATCGACGATGACGTCGCGGGCCTTACGGGCACCCACCTGATGTGGTCGACCGATCAGCACACGCTCGGCACCCAGTCGATCACCAAGACCGAAAACAACAGCCACTTCGTGTTCACCGACATTCATATCCCGTACGAGTCCGGCGAGTCGTTCGTGTTCTACGCCCTCCTCGATGAATGCGACGAGGCCGACGACTTCAGCATTCATTTCACGCTCGCTCCGGACTGGGAGCATCCGAACGGCGGCGAGGCCTGGTTCTACTGGGGAGGCACGGAGCTCGACCCCGAGGCGGCGCCCCAGCAGATCGGAACGGCGCTCGATCCGGGCGTCTGGCACCGTCTGGAGATCCCGTTCTCGTTGTTCGAGGAGTTCAACTACGACTACACGCCGACCGAGATCACCCAGATCTCCGTCAGCAACAGCCCGGGCAACACCCGCGGCTGGTACGACGCCTTCGGCACGACCTGCGCGCCCGTCGCCGACGCCGGAGAGATCGCCGTCCCGAACGACGAGACCACCTGGTTCGACGATGCGCCCGCTGCCGGCATGACCGCGGCCGGCGACGCGACCACCGACTCGTCCTACACGCGTTTCCAGGGCACGACCTACTCGTACAAGATGGGCGGCCAGACCGGAACGTTCGAGCACTCGTTCACCGGTGCTACGACGCCGTTCAGCGTCGCCACCGGCGACTCGCTCTTCGTCTACGCGCAGTTCCATCCCTGCAACATGCCGAAGGAAGTGGTCGTCTCGTGGCACGTCACCGGCGGTCAGTGGAAGAGCGCTTACTGGGGCACCGACACTCTCTACGCCAACGGCTCCGCGAGTGAAGTCGGCTTCTATCGCGTCGGCGAGCTGCCGACCGCGGAGTGGCAGATGCTCTCCGTTCCCGCGGCGATGCTCGGCGTCGAAGGCACCACCATCGACGGCGTGAAGATCGAGACCGTCGAGGGACTGATGTGGTTCCAGCACTTCGGCAGCGCACCTCCGCGCTGCGCGACGCTCGCTGGTTCCATCACCGCGCCAACCGACGAGATCCTCTGGTTCGATGACGCAGTCCCGTCCGGCGCCACCGAGTCCGGCACCTGGAACTGGGTCTCCTCCCCCGTCGCCTCGGGGACGCTGTCGCACACCGACGGCTTCGCGTTCGGCGCGCACTCGCACTCGTTCACCGGCGCGAGCGGCGGCCCGACGTTCAACAGCGGCGACCTCTTCTCCGTCTGGGTGCAGTACAGCTTCTGCGAGCCGCCGCGCGAGATCGTCATCGGCAGCGGGACGCGCTTCGCGTATTGGGGCGAGAACCTCAGCAATTTCGGCAGCCCCGGCGCGACGTTCACCTACATGGGACCGGTCCCCGCGGCCGGCGCCTGGCGCCGTCTCGAAGTGCCCGCCTCCGTGCTCGATGTCGAAGGGATTCAGATCACGAACCTGCTCTTCGGCGCGTACGACGGTCAGGTGTGGTTCGACCGCGCGTCGCGCATGCCGCAACCCGCGGCGATCACCAACTTCACCGCGCCCTTCTCGGTGGATCCCGGCGACACCGCCGCGATCAGCTGGAGTGCAGTCGGCGCGGGAACGCTGGAGTATCAGCTGAAGGCGCGCGACTTCGCCGGCAACCTCGTGACGCTGGTGGACTGGTCGACGTCCACCACCTCGTACAACTTCACGACGCCGTCGGAGGAAGTCAACACGTACTGGCTGGAGCTCTACGTCCGGAACATCTACGGCGAGACCCGCGAGCATCGCAAAATGCATTCGGGATTTCCCGAATAGTTCTCTTTCCTCGTCGGGTGGGGGCGCACGCGCCCTCACCCGGCACAACTTCTCACAGCAGTCTTTCGGAGGTTCCGATGATGCATCGCCTGAAGTCCATCCTGTCGCTCACCGCCGCCGCGATCGTCGCGGCGGTCCTGCCCGCGGCCGCCGCACACGCCTCGACCCCGGCCGCGTCTTACGGCCAGCTGCCGCTGACCTTCGAAAGAAACGAAGGTCAGGCCGATCCCGCGATCCGCTTTCTGAGCCGCGGCAGCGGCTATTCGTTGTTCCTGACCTCCACTGATGCGGAGCTGCGGTTGAAGAGCGGCGATGAAAGCGCGGCCGTGCGGTGGCAGATGGTGGGCGGCAATCGCAATGCGCGCATCGCCGGCGAGAGCCTCCTGCCGTCGAAGACCAACTACTTCCTCGGAAACGATCCGTCGCAGTGGCACACCGGAGTCTCGAACTACGCGCGCGTTCGTTACGCGGGTGTCTATCCCGGCATCGATCTCGTCTACCACGGCAATCAGCGGCAGGTGGAGTACGACTTCGTCGTCGCTCCGCATGCGAGCCCGAAGCAGATCCGCGTCGCCTTCGACGGTGTCGAGTCGATGCGCATCGGCAACGACGGTGAGCTGATCCTCGCGACCGCGCACGGCGATCTCGTGCAGCCGCGGCCTGTCGTCTATCAGGAAGCGAACGGGCGGCGGCGCACCGTCGACGGCCGTTACGCGCTCCTGGCGAACCGTGAAGTCGGCTTCATCGTCGGACGATATGACCGCAGCAAGCCGCTGGTCATCGACCCGGTGCTGATGTACTCGTCGTATTTCGGCGGCAGCGGACTCGATCAGGGCCTCGGCATCGCCGTCGACGGATCGGGCAACGCATATGTCACCGGGATGACCGACTCGGCGTCGTTCCCCGGCAGCGGCGGCAGCTCGCTGCAATCGTCCATCGGCGGATTGACCGACGTATTCGTCACGAAAATCAACGCCGCCGGGACGGCCGTCGTCTATTCGACTTACCTCGGCAGCACCGGCGACGAGTACGCGCACGCGCTCGCGATCGACGGCTCCGGCAATGTCTATGTCACCGGAGTCACCAACTCGGCGAGCTTCCCCGGCGTCACCGGCGGCTCGCTGCAGTCCTCGTTCTCCGGCGGCACCTACGACGCGTTCCTCACGAAGATCAATGCGGCTGGCTCGGCGATCGCGTACTCGACGTACCTCGGCGGCACCGCCGACGACGGCGGCCAGGAGGTCGTGGTCGACGGCTCGGGCAACGCCTACCTCCTCGGCTACACGGCGTCTTCAACGTTCCCCGGCGTGAGCGGAAGCTCCATCCAGCCGGCGAACAACGGCGGCGGCGGTGACGCGTTTCTCGCGAAGATCGACGCGACCGCGTCCAACATCACCTACGCGACGTTCCTCGGCGGCTCGGGCTATGACGGCCCTTCCGACATCGCGATCGACGGCGCCGGCAACGCGTACGTCAGCGGCTTTACCGACTCGACCAACTTCACGGGCGTGAACGGTAGCTCGCTCCAATCGGCGAACGCGGGCGGAACGTACGACGGCTTCGTCACGAAAATCAACGCCGCCGGCTCGGCGATCACCTGGTCGACGTACCTCGGCGGCAGCGGCATGGAGTTCGTCAGCGCGATCGCGCTCGACAGCTCCGGTAACGTCGTCGTCGCCGGCGACACCGACTCCGCGTCGTTCCCCGGCGTGAGCGGTAGCTCGCTGCAGCCGTCGCTTGCGGGGGCCAATGACGCGTTCATCACGAAGATCAACAACGGTGCGACGGCGATCCTCTGGTCGACGTATCTCGGCGGTAATGCCCTCGACGTCGTCTCGTTCGGCGGAATGGGGCTCGATTCCGGCGACGACGTCTACCTCGGCGGCACGACGTTCTCCACGACGTTCAACGGCGTGACCGGCAGCTCGCTGCAGCCGTCGCCGGGCGGAGGAATCGAGTTCTACCTGGCGAAGCTCAACGCGGCCGGGACATCGATCGATTACGCGACCTTCCTCGGCAGTACCGGCGATGACGCGATGTACGCGATGACGGTGAGCGCGTCCGGGAACGTCTATGCCACAGGCGTCACCGACTCGACGGCTTTCCCCGGCGCGGCCGGGAGCTCCATCCAATCGAGCAACGCCGGCGGAACCTACGACGGCTTCGTGGTGATGATCAGCGAAGAGGCGCCGGCGCTCACCAGCATCAGTCCGACCAGCGGCTACCCCGGCACGCAGGTTACCTTCACTGGTACGAACTTCGGCATCTCGCAGGGCAGCGGCAGCGTGTGGCTCGGCAGCAAGCTCGCCGGCAGCATCGTGAGCTGGAGCAACACCCAGATCGTCGCCACAGTCGACAACGGAGCGACGTCGGGCAACGCGATCGTTCAGCAGAACGGCGTGTGGAGCAACTCCATCGCCTTCACCGTCATCGCGCCAAACATCACCAGCATCAATCCCACCAGCGGGTACCCCGGTACGCAGGTCACGTTCACCGGTACGAACTTCGGCGCATCGCAGGGCAGCGGCAGTGTGTGGCTCGGCAGCAAAGCCGCCGGCTCGATCGTCAGCTGGAGCGACACGCAAGTCGTGGCCACGGTCGCGGCAAATGCGGCGTCGGGCAATGCGCAGATCCAGCAGAACGGCGTCTGGAGCAATACCATCGCCTTCACGGTTCCGACGCCGAACATCACCAGCATCAATCCCACCAGCGGCGTCGCGGGAACACAAGTCACGTTCACCGGCACGAACTTCGGCGCGACGCAGGGCAGCGGCAGCGTGTGGCTCGGCAGCAAGCTCGCCGGCAGCATCGTGAGCTGGAGCAACACCCAGATCGTCGCCACCGTCGCCTCGGGCTCGGTCACCGGCAGCGCGCAAGTGCAGCAGGGCGGTGTGTGGAGCAACTCCATCGCCTTCACCGTCACTACGCCGAATCTCACCAGCGTCTCG
>DASYGV010000120.1:0-7446 GCA_035999335.1 Thermoanaerobaculia bacterium
AACCCGGCGCTCCAATGCCCCAATGCGCTACCATCCGGCGCCGATGCCCATCCGCGCCGTGGCCATTCACGGCCACTTCTACCAGCCCCCGCGCGAGAACCCCTGGCTCGAAGCGGTCGAGACCCAGGACACCGCGTTCCCGTATCACGACTGGAACGCGCGCATCACCGCCGAGTGCTACGAGCCCAACGCCACCGCGCGCATCCTCGACGTGACCGACCGCATCCTCGGCATCGTCAACAACTACGCCTCCATCAGCTTCAACTTCGGTCCGACGCTCCTGAGCTGGCTGGAGGTCTGCGCGCCCGAGACCTACGCGGCCATCCTCGAAGCCGACCGCCAGTCGCACGGCGCGATCGCGCAGGCCTACAACCACATCATCCTCCCTCTCGCCAACGACCGCGACAAACGTACGCAAATCCGCTGGGGCGCGCGCGATTTCGAGCATCGCTTCGGACGAAAAGCCGCGGCGATGTGGCTGCCCGAGACCGCGGTCGACGTCGCTTCACTGGATGCGCTGGTGGACGAAGGCATGCAGTTCACGATCCTCGAGCCGCAACAGGCATTGCGGTGGCGAAAGATCGGCGAAGAAACCTGGTCGTACGGACCGATCGATCCGACGATGCCGTACCTCTGCCGTCTTCCGTCCGGCAAGTCGCTGACGATCTTCTTCTACGACGGTCCGATCTCGCGCGCCGTCGCGTTCGAGCAACTCCTCGCCCGCGGCGAGAACCTCGCCCACCGCCTCCTCGGCGCGTTCAGCGACGCGCGGACCCATCCACAACTGGTCAACATCGCTACCGACGGCGAGACCTACGGCCATCACCACCGCTTCGGCGAGATGGCTCTCGCATATGCGCTGCAGATCATCAAGGCGCGCCCCGACGTCGACCTCGCGAACTACGGCAAATTCCTCGAGCAACATCCGCCGACGCACGAAGCGCAGATCGTGGAGAACACGTCGTGGAGCTGCTCGCACGGCGTCGAGCGCTGGCGCGGCGACTGCGGTTGCAACACCGGCGGCGGACCCGGATGGAATCAGCAGTGGCGCGCGCCGCTGCGCAGCGCGCTGGACTGGCTGCGGGACGAGGTGAATGTCCTCTTCGAGCGCGAAGGCGCGCGCGTGTTCCGCGACCCGTGGGCCGCGCGCGAGGACTACATCGACGTCATCCTCGACCGCGACGAGCTCACGCTCGCGCGGTTCCTGAGCAAACACGCCCTTGACGCCGTAGGCGGCGACTCTGCGCCAGGAGCGCGAGTCTCGGCCGTGCTGCAGCTCCTGGAGATGCAGCGCAACGCGATGCTCATGTACACGAGCTGCGGCTGGTTCTTCAACGACGTCTCCGGCATCGAGACCGTGCAGATCCTCAACTACGCGGCGCGCACGATTCAGCTCGCGGAAAGCATTGGCACGACCGGTCTCGAGCCGCAATTCGTCGAGCGACTCTCGCACGCGCGCAGCAACATCCCCGACAAAGGAACGGCGCGCCAGATTTACGAGCGCGAGGTGAAACCCGCGCGCCTCGACCTCGGACGAGTGGCCGCGCATTACGCCGTGCTCTCGCTCTTCGACAACTTCGACGAACACGCGCGGGTCTATTGCTACGACGTCACGCGCCGCGATCTCGTGCTTCGCAAGGCCGGCCGCGCGCGCCTCGCCGTCGGCGTCATCGACGTCCGGTCGCGCATCACGCACGAGACCGCGACCTTCGAGCTCGCGGCACTGCACCTCGGCGAGACCGAGCTCACCGGCGGCGTACGCGTATCCAACCCGCACTCCGATTACGGCGAAGTCAGCGACGCCCTCATCGACGTGATGCAGCCCGGCGGCATCCCCGCGGTGATCCGGCTGATCGACGCGCACTTCCACGAGACGCCGATCTCCATCCGCTCGCTCTTCCGAGACGAGCAGCGCCGCATCCTCCACGAGCTGATCGTGGCCACGCTGGAGGAAGCGGAGTCCGCGTTCCGCCAACTCCACGAGCGCTACGACCCGCTCATGCGCTTTCATACGCGCCTCGGCGTTCCGATCCCGAAGGTCCTCCGCACGGCCGCCGAGTTCGATCTCAACCTGCAGATCCGCCGGCTGCTCGAGGAAGACCCGCCGCAGCTGATGGAAGTCGAGGCGCTGCTGCGCGAGTCGCGCGAGGAGAACGTGAGTCTCGACGAAACGACGACGATGGCGTTCGAAGCCGCGATCCAGCGCGCGTCGGAGCGATTCCGCGAGCGTCCGGACGATCTCGACCGCCTGGAGGCGATGGAGACGTTGATCACGATCGTGCGCGACGCCGGCTTCGCCGTCGATCTGCGCCGCGCGCAGAACCGCTACTACCGCATGCGCGCCGCCGTGCGTCCCGCGATCGCGGCGTCGCCGAACGGCAGCCGCTGGCTGGAACTGTTCGACTCGCTGGGCGAGAAGCTCACGATCGCCCCCTCGCTGTCATCCTGAAGCCGCGCAGACGGCGAAGGATCCCTGATTCGCGCGGATCACGTGCTATCGGCAGGAGGTCCTTCGCTGTCTGCGCAGCTTCAGGATGACAGCTACGGGTTAACATCCTTGCTCCATGCCTCCGTCCCCCGAAGACCGCCGCGCCGCGGGCGTGCTCCTCCATCCCACTTCGCTGCCGGGCCGCTACGGCATCGGCGACCTTGGCGACGAGGTGATCGCGTTCCTCGACTGGGCCGCGAGCGCGGGCATGAAGCTCTGGCAGGTGCTCCCGCTCAATCCTCCGGGCTTCGGTTACTCGCCTTACGGCTGCCTGTCGTCGTTCGCCGGCAATCCCCTGCTCATCTCGCCGCAGCGATTGCTGCAGGAGAACCTCCTCGAGCCGGAGGACGTTGCGGAGGTGCCCACGTTCTCCGCCGATCACGTCGAGTTCGAAAACGCGGCCGCGTACAAGTTCGCGCTGCTGCGAAAGTCGTGGACGCGGTTCGCGTCGAGCGCAAACGTGGAGCTCGACGCATTCGTCAACGCACAGCGCGAGTGGCTCGACGATTACGCGCTCTACATGGCTCTGAAGGAACACTCCGATGGCGGACCGTGGTGGGAGTGGGGCCGCGCGTTGATGGAATGGGAACCGGACGCGATCGCCAGCGCGCGCGAAGAGCTCGCGGACGAGATCCGCTTCTGGCAGTACGTGCAGTGGCTGTTCTTCCGGCAGTGGGAGATCGTGCGGGAAGAGGCGCACACGCGCGGGATCCGCATCGTCGGCGACGTGCCGATCTACGTCGCGAGCGACAGCGCGGACGTGTGGGGCAATCGCGAATTGTTCCAGCTCGGCGAAGACGGCCAGCCGACCATGGTCGCGGGCGTACCGCCCGACTACTTCAGCGCGACCGGGCAACGATGGGGCAATCCGCTGTATCGCTGGGATCTGATGCGCGAGACGGGTTTCCGCTGGTGGGTGGCGCGCGTGAAGACGAATCTTCGCTTCGCGGACATCATCCGCCTCGATCATTTCCGCGGTTTCGCGGCGTATTGGGAGATCCCCGCGTCCGAAGCGACGGCGGTGCTCGGGCGCTGGATGCCCGGTCCGGGCCTCGCGCTGTTCGAAGCGATCCGCAACGCGCTCGGCGAACTGCCGCTCGTGGCCGAGGACCTCGGGTTCATCACCGCGGACGTGCATGAGCTGCGGCGCGCGATCGGCGTGCCGGGGATGAAGATCATTCAATTCGGGTTCGGACAGGACCACAGCCCGCACCTGCCGCACCGCTACGAGACGCAGACCGTCGCGTACACCGGCACGCACGACAACGACACCGCGCGCGGCTGGTTCGAACATGCGGACGAGGACGAACGCGAGCGCGCGACCACATACCTCGGCTGCACGGGGCCCGACGGCATTCCGTGGGGACTGATCCGCGCGGCCTACACGTCGGTCGCGGAGACCGCGATCGTCCCGGTGCAGGACATCCTCGGCCTCGGCAGCGAAGCGCGCATGAACACGCCCGGCAAGGAAGTCGACAACTGGAGCTGGCGCCTGCACCCGGCCGCGCTCACGCGCGAGCACAGCGAGAAGCTGCGCCAACTCGGCGTCATCACGGGCCGAGGCTGATGCCGACGATCGTCACGCATCCGCTGATTGCTCTGACGAAGACGTGGTTCCCGCGCCTGCCGCGCGGCGCCGTCCTGCTGGGCGCGATCGGCTCCATCCTCCCCGACGCCGACGTCGCCGCGTTTGCGTTCGGCATCCCGTACGCACACATGTTCGGCCACCGCGGTTTCTCCCATTCGATCGTCTTCGCTTTGTTGTTTGCGTTGGCTGCAACGGCTGTCGTTCGCGGCCGCTTCGCAACGTTCGCGTTCGTCTTTCTCTGCACGATGTCGCACGCGCTCCTCGACGCCATGACCGACGGCGGTCTCGGCATCGCGTTCTTCTCGCCCTTCAGCAACGAGCGCCATTTCCTCCCCTGGACGCCGATCCGCGTGTCCCCACTCGGCGCGGGATTCTTCAGCGCGCGCGGGATCGAGACGCTGATGAGTGAGGTGGTATGGGTGTGGGTGCCACTCGGAGTGATCGCGCTCCTCGGACTTTTTGGAGTGCGGCAGCGACTCCCTCGGGAGTAACGCCGACACTCGCGCAACTGCCAGCTGCCGCTTTTCATTGCGGCAGCGTCGAGCTGCCGCGGGCGGAGGCCGCAGCTCGACGCTGCGGCAATTGAAAGCGGCAGCTCATTGCTGCGCGAGGCGCACGACCCCAGCGAGAGTTCGCTGCCGCACTCCACATCACTCGGCATCTGGTGGCGCAAAAGATCGTCGGGAATGACACGCCAGTCTTCGACGGTCCACATTGCCCGAGTCTACGCCCGTTCGAAGATCGCCACCGGGAACGACGCGAAGACGTTCTTGAGCTCGAGCGAGTCGAGCGTTTCCTCCGTGAACACGTTGCGCCAGCGGCCGGGGACGTTCAACGCGTGCTCGCCGAACGTGAGTGTCGTCGTCAGCCGTGGCACGGCCACGAGCACGTCGTCGCCGCGCAGGAATGCGACCGCGTGGGGCGTGCCGGTGTCGACGGCGCGGTATGCGGCGGCGGAGAGGCGGCGGCGAACGGCGAGCGAGCGCACGGTCACGAACAACTTCACGCGGCCGTCCTCCCATGAGCGGAGCATCTCCGCGGGCGTGCCGAGCTTCGACAGCAGCGCGGCGCGATGCGCGTAGTCGACGGGACGGCGGTTGTCGGGGTCGACGAGGCTGTAATCCCACAGCTCGCTGCCCTGGTAGAAGTCGGGGACGCCGGGGCTGCACACCTTCAACACCACCTGCGCGAGCGAGTTGAGAAACCCGTGGTACGCAACGCGTTTCTGAAACCGGCGGAACGACGCGAGGAATGGCTCGTGGGCGAGGATCGCGTTCGCGAAATCCGTCAGCGCGTTTTCATAGCTCTCGTTCACGGAGATCCAGCTCGTGTGCATCTTCGCCTCGCGCGCCGCCTTCACGAGGTACTCGCGGAGCCGCGGCCCATCGAGCGGCCACGCTCCGACGAGCGTCTGATAGATCATCAGCTCCTCGTTCGCATGCGGAACGCCATCGCGCTTCAGCGGCGCGTTGATGCGCGACCACTTCCGCACCGCGCGCTCCCACGCGTCCGGAATCTCCGACAACACATTGATCCGCGCACGAACATCCTCGGAACGCTTCGTGTCGTGCGTCGACGTCGCGTTCATCGTGTGCGGCCACGCGCTCGCGATCTCCGCGTTTCGCGCGTGAAACTCCGCGATGGGATCGAACTCGCCGCGCCCCGGCTCGCCGCCAACCTCGTTCAGCGAGATCAGGCGGTTGTAGTTGTAGAACGCCGTGTCCTCCACGCCTTTGGCCATCACGCGTCCCGTGAACTGCTGCCAGCGCATCACGAATTCGAGCCACTTCTCGCGCTCCGACGCGATGTACGCAGGCGGCTCGAGCAGCAGCACGAGCTCCAGGAAATCGAGCAGCCGCGCGTCGACCTGCCTCGCGCGCTGCCGCGCCTCGCGGATCGCCTGCGTTAGCACCGCGCGGTCCGCGTCGCTCACCGCCGGCTCGCGCACGTAAGTGCGGTACACCGGCAAACACGCCGTGATCTCGATCAGCGCCGCGAGCAATTCCGTCGGCGCGAAGTCGCGCGCGTTGCGGTCCGCGACGGCGAGTTGCACGAGGTGTGCGCCGAGGGCGCGCATCTCGCCGAAGAAGAGCAGCTCGATGACCTGCTTCTTCCGCTCGTACACGACGTCCTCGTACGACGCGGTGATGCCCGTGTAGCGCTGATAGAAATCCGTCAGCGATTCCAGTCCCGCGGGATCGACGAACAGTGCGCTCACCGTGTCGAGGAAGTCGTATCCGGTCGTCCCCGCGCAGCGGAACGACGGCGGCAGCAGCTCGCCGTGCTCGAGCACCTTCTCGACGACGACGTAGAAATCGTCGGCGCCGCCGAGGCGGTGCTGCAGCTTGGTGAGGTAGTTGGTCGGGTCGTGCAGGCCGTCGATGTGATCGATGCGCACGCCCGTCACTTTCCCCTGAGCGATCAGGTCGAGGATCAGCCGGTTGCGGGCCTCGAACACTTCCGGGTTCTCCACGCGGATGCCGACGAGGTCGGTCACGTCGAAGAAGCGCCGGTAGTTGATCGTCTCGCTGGCGATACGCCAGTACGCGAGCCGGTACCACTGCGCCTGCACGACGCGATCGAGCTGGTCGGGATCGGCGTTGAATCGCGCGATCGAATCGTCCATCGCGCGCAAGAACGCCGGCGATTCCTCGCGCAGGCGATGGAGCGTGTCCTTGAGGAAACGGCTGTTCGCGACGACGGTCTCGTTCTGCACGAGATCGCGCACCTCGATGCCGATGCCTTCCGCCGGCACCGCGTCGACGCACGGCTCGAGCACGATGCGATACGACTGCGGCGAAAGCGGCAGGCGCTTGTCGTAGTACGAGAAAAACAATCCCTCGGCGTCGAAGCCGAGCCGGATCTCGCCCGACTCCAGCGTCTCGCCGTACGGGCGCCCGAGGATCGGAAGGAGGACCTTGTCGTCGCGCCAGTCGATATCGAAGTAGTAGAGGAAGCGCGACTGCGGACCGTTCTCGAGAACGCTCACCCACCACGCGTTCTCGTGGCTCGCCGCCATGTGGTTGGGGACGATGTCGAGCAGCAGTCCCATGTCGAAGCGATCGAGCTCGCCGTGCAGCTCCGTGAAATCGACGTCTGTGCCCAGCTCCGGGTTCAACGCGTTCGCGTCGACGATGTCGTAGCCGTGCGTGCTCCCCTTGCGCGGGCGAAGGAGCGGCGACGCGTAGAGGTCGGAGATCCCGAGCTCGTGCAGGTACGCGACGATGCGCTTCGCGTCCTGGAAGGGGAACGCGGCGTTGAATTGCAGGCGATACGTGGCGGTCGGAATGCGCATGAGAGAAATCTAGGAGTGCGGTGGCGAGGAGGTGTGGGCGGTGGGGAGCCACCGCTCTGGTATCGCCCAAACGCC
>DASYGV010000126.1:0-2603 GCA_035999335.1 Thermoanaerobaculia bacterium
GGAAATCATCCGCGGCAAGAAGACGTCCGAAGTCGCGATGGTCACCACCGCGGCGCTCGCGCGGAAGCTCGGGAAGACGGTCGTCTACTGCAACGACGGGCCCGGCTTCGTGGTGAACCGCATTCTCGGACCGTACATGAACGAGTCGGGCTTCCTCCTCGAGGAAGGGAACTCGATCGAGTCGCTCGACAAGGCGATGGTCGACTTCGGGATGCCGATGGGACCGATGGCGCTCCTCGACGAAGTCGGCATCGACGTCGCCGCGAAAGTCGCCGGCATCCTCACCGAGGCATTCGGCGCACGTATGCAGAAATCGGCGGTCGTCGAGAAGCTCTACGCCGACGGACGCCATGGAAAGAAGAACGGCAAAGGCCTGTACGTCTACGAAGACGGCAAACGCAAAGGTCCCGACTCGTCGGTCTACAAGGTCCTCGGCATTCGCTCGCCGAAGCCGGCGGATGAAAAGGCGGTCGTGGAGCGAATGGTGCTGGCGATGATCAACGAGGCGTCGTTGATCCTCCACGAGAAGATCGTTGCCTCCGCCGCCGAGCTCGATCTGGCAATGATCATGGGCACCGGCTTCCCGCCGTTCCGCGGTGGACTGTTGCGCTACGCCGACTCTCTCGGCGTCCCGTACATCGTCTCGCGGCTCGACGAGCTGTCGTCCAGCGTCGGCCCGCGATTCCGTCCGAACGAGCCGCTCAAGCGCCTCGCCGACCGCGACGGGAAGTTCTATCAGGCGTACACACGTTCGTAGCGCCGGTGTTCAGCACGCCTCCCGAGCCGTTGACGAAGCATCAGCGCGCGATCGTCATCGCGATTGCGCTGGTCTGCGCTGCTTCGCGCTTCCTGTCCGTCGCCCGCTCCCTGTGGGACTGGGACGAAGCGCTCTTCACGATGGCGATGCGCGACTACGACGTGACGATGCACCACCCGCATCCGCCGGGCTTCCCCGTGTTCATCGCCTTGGCCCGGCTGGCGCGCCTCGTCGTGCACGACGATTTTCGCGCGTTGCAAACCGTGAACATCGTCGCGGCGATGCTCGTTTTCGTAGCGATGTTCATGTTCGCTCGCGAACTGCGCTTGCGGTTCACGACCTGCGTCTCGGCCGGCGCGCTGTTCGCGTTTTTCCCGAACGTTTGGTTCTTCGGCGGCGGCGGGTTCAGCGACATCCCTTCGATCGTTCTCGTGCTGTTCGCGGTCACGTTCCTGCTGAAAGGCATTCGCGATCGCAACGCGTACTGGTTCGGAACGCTGCTCCTCGCCCTCGCCATCGGCATCCGGCCGCAGAACCTTCTCCTCGGACTCGTTCCGGGACTTCTCGCCACGCGCAGACGCCGCTGGTGGGAGATCCTCGTTGCGCTGCTGATCGGCATCGCCGTCGTCGGCGCCGCGTTCTCCGCCGCGGTTTACGCGACGGGCACGCTGAAGGAGTACATGCGGATGGTGCGCGAGCACAGCGACTACATCGCGCGGGTCGACTCGTTCCGATCCGAGGTTCGTCCGCCGCTCTGGCGGATCTTCGATCGGTTCTTCATCAAGCAGTACCAGTCGCCTGCGCTGAGCATCATCGCCTCGCTGTTCGTGGTGATCTCCGTCGTCGGAGCGAGTCGAGAGCGCAACCGCTCGCTGCTTCTGAACGCGTTGACGTTCCTTCCGTTCGCGATCTTCGCCTGGCTCATGCTCGACCGCTTCAGCATCAGCCGCTTCTCGATCGGATATCAGCCGATGTTCGCGATCTTCGTCGCGGACGGAATCGCGCGTGTCGCGAAGAAGCGTGAGTGGATGGTCTCTGCAGCGCTGGTGATTGCGTTTTTCGTGTACACGTTCCCAGCGCTCACGCTCGTGCGCAACGAGGTCGCGCCGTCGATCGTCGCGGCCCAGTCGACTGCGCAGCGGATCGATCCCGAGCGCGAGCAACTCTTCGTCGGCCACACGATGACGGTCTTCCTCGACCTCTTCGCCCCCGGCTTGCCATACACGCGCGTCGTCGACGATCGCGCGATGCCGAGCAACGCACGCGAGCGCTCGTGGATCCTCGCCGAGGTCACGACGACCCCGGAGGAAGGGATCATGTTCCGCCGCGAGCGCGGACACCTCTGGAACATCGCCCGGCGCCACTACTTCGAGATCAAGCTTGCGCCGCTCACCGCGCGTCCGCGTTTCGTCTCCGGCTGGTACGCCGCCGAATCGATGGAGACGAGCCAGTGGCGCTGGATGCGCGGACACTCAGTGACCCTTCTTCCTCCGATGCGCGGCGAGGCCATCCTGCGCATGCACGTCGGCGTACCGGGCGAACTGATCGCCAAGAAACCGACCATCACCGTCAAGCTGAACGGCCGCGTCGTCGAGCGCGTCCCCGTCACCGGCGTTGCCGTCGAGCGCGACTTCCACGTCGAGCCCGCCCCCCGCGGTCTGCCGAACGTTCTCGAGCTCTCGATCGATCGCACGATGCTCCCGGCGCACGAGTCGCGCGAGCTCGGTTTACGGCTCCGTTACCTGGCCTGGGGCCCGTCGTAATCTAGGAGTGCGGCGGCGAGGCGGTGGGCGGGGTGGGGAGCCACCGCTCTGGTAGGTGCAGATACCAAAGCGGTGGCTCCCCA
>DASYGV010000148.1:0-3795 GCA_035999335.1 Thermoanaerobaculia bacterium
CTACCGCCCTCGCCACCGCACTCCTAGATGATTCCGAAGCGGCTGGCGGATCAACTGAGCATCACTCCCGGTGACGACATCGAGTGGAGCATCGCCGGCGAAGAGTTGCGCATCAGCCGTCTTTCGACGACCGCCTTGTCGCTCGAAGAAAAGTCGAGATGTTCGACGCCGCCACGCGCCGTCAGACGGCGCGGAACCGCAACGCAAAGACACGCCGCACCTCGGCCGGACGCGGATGGACGCGGGAAGAGCTCTACGAACGTGGCCGCTCTCGTTGACACCAACGTCCTGTTATGTGCGCGTGGTCGATCCGTTCGCGGGGTGACGCGCAACCCCAACCCGTCACGCTCCGTTTACCCGCCTCCCCTCCATTGCAGGTTAGGATTCCCGCCCATGAATCGTCCGTTCGCCTGCCTGCTCGCTCTTCTGCTCGTCTTCCCGACCCTCGCCGCGGATGCGCCGAAGTACGACGACAAGACGCTCTCCGGCCTTCAGCTTCGCGGCATCGGGCCGGCGATGCCCTCCGGTCGCATCGTCGACATCGCCGTCGATCCGCGCGACACGAGCACGTGGTACCTCGCCGTCGCCTCGGGCGGCGTGTGGAAGACCGTCAACGCCGGCACGACCTTCGAGCCGATCTTCGACGGCGAAGGCTCGTATTCGATGGGCTGCGTGACCATCGACCCGAACAACTCGCTCGTGGTCTGGGTGGGCTCGGGCGAAAACAACAGCCAGCGCTCCGTGGCCTGGGGCGACGGCGTGTACAAGTCCGCCGACGGCGGGAAGTCATGGAAGAACGTCGGCCTCGGCAAGTCCGAGCACGTCGGCAAGATCCTCGTCGACCCGCGCGACTCGAACGTCGTCTACGTCGCAGCGCAGGGACCACTGTGGGCGCCGGGCGGCGACCGCGGTCTCTACAAATCGACCGACGGCGGCAAGAGCTGGAAGGCGGTGCTGACCATCAGCGAGAACACCGGCGTCACCGATGTCGTGTTCGATCCGCGCAATCCCGACATCCTCTACGCCGCGGCGTATCAGCGCCGCCGCCACGTCTACACGCTCATCAACGGCGGCCCCGAGTCGGGCATCCACAAATCGCTCGACGGCGGCGCGACCTGGACGAAGCTCGAGGGCGGTCTGCCGAAGGAATGGATGGGACGCATCGGCCTCGCGGTCTCTCCGAAAGAGCCCGACACGGTCTACGCGATCATCGAGGCCACGCGCAAGGCGGGCGGCTTCTTCCGCTCGAAGGACGCCGGCGCGAGCTTCGAGAAAATGAACGCCTACTCCGGCGGCGGCGCGCAGTACTACGCGGAGATCTTCGTCGACCCGAACGACGCCGACCGCATCTACGCGATGGACGTCTGGGTGAAGGTCAGCGACGACGGCGGCAAGACCTGGCGCAAGATCAACGAGACGACCAAACATCCCGACAGCCACGCGATGTGGATCGATCCGAAGAACAGCGATCACTACCTGATCGGCTGCGACGGCGGTCTCTACGAAACGTTCGACGACGCGAAGACCTGGGACTACACCGAGAACCTTCCGATCACGCAGTTCTACCGGATCAGCGCGGACGACGCGCTCCCCTTCTACCACGTGTACGGCGGCACGCAGGACAACTTCAGTCTCGGCGCGCCATCGCGCACCGCAACCGCACATGGCGTCCGCAACGACGACTGGTACGTGACCCTCGGAGGCGACGGCTTCCGGACGCTCGCCGATCCGAAGGACCCGAACATCCTCTACGCCGAGTACCAGCACGGTGGCCTCGCGCGCTTCGACAAACGCACAGGCGAAGCGCTCGACATCCAGCCGCAAGCTGGCCCGGGCATGGACCCGCCGCGCCTGAACTGGGACTCGCCGCTGATCATCTCGCCGCATGACAGCAACCGTCTCTACTTCGCCGCGCAGTACCTCTTCCGCAGCGAAGACCGCGGGAACTCATGGAAGGCGATCAGCGGCGATCTCACGCGGCGCATCGACCGCAACAAGTTGCCGGTGATGGGCCGCGTCTGGCCGATCGACGCGGTGGCGAAGAACACGTCGACGTCGTTCTACGGCAACATCGTCTCGCTCTCCGAGTCGCCGCTCACCGCGGGGTTGCTCTACGTCGGCACGGACGACGGTCTCATTCAGGTGTCCGAGGACGGCGGCGGGAACTGGAGAAAGATCGAGCGCGTCGGCAGCGTGCCGGAATTCACGTACGTCTCACACCTGCAGGCATCCGCACACGACGCGAACACCGTCTACGCGGCGTTCGACAATCACAAGACCGGCGACTTCAAACCGTACCTCTTCAAGAGCACCGATCGCGGCCGCACGTGGAGCGCGATCACGAACGATCTCCCCCAGCGCGGCACGACCTACGTCGTCGTCGAAGACCACGTCGACCGCAACCTGCTGTTCGCGGGAACGGAGTTCGGGCTGTTCGTCTCGCAGAATGGCGGAGGGAAGTGGATCCAGCTCAAGGGCAGCTTCCCGACCATCGCGGTCAGAGACCTGTGGGTGCAGAAGCGCCGCGACGATCTCGTCGTCGGTACGTTCGGCCGCGGCATCTACATCCTCGATGACTACAGTCCCCTGCGCACGATGTCCGCGCAGGTCGCATCGCGCGAGGCGACGCTCTTCCCCACGCGCGCCGCGGAGCTGTTCGTTCCGCGTCTGCCCCTCGGACTCCCGGGCAAGGGTTTTCAAGGCGACTCGTACTTCATCGCGCCGAATCCGCCGTTCGGCGCGGTCTTCACGTATTACCTCAAGGACGAGCTGAAAAGCCGCAAGAAGCAGCGTTGGGCGGAAGAGGCACGTGTGGAAAAAGCGGGCGGCAACGAGCCGCCGCCGTATCCGACGTGGGAGCAGTTGCGCGCCGAGGAGCGCGAGCTCGATCCCGCGGTCGTGCTGATCGTGTCGGATGAAACGGGCAATGCGATCCGCCGCGTGAGCGGTCCGGTGAAGGCAGGCTTCCAGCGCGTGGCGTGGGACCTTCGTTATCCGCCGCCCGCGCCGATCGAGCTGACCGAGCCGGAGCCCGATCCGTTCGGCACGCCGGTGGTCGGACCGCTCGTGGTGCCGGGCAAGTACAGCGTGCGTCTCTACAAGCGGATCGACGGCGTCGAGACCGCCCTCGGCGACGCGCAAACGTTCGACGTCGTGCCTCTGTACCTGTCGATGATGAACGAGGGTGACCGCAAGGAAGTGCTCGAGTTCCAGAAGCGCGCCGCGAAGCTTCAGCGCGAAGTGATGGGCGCGGAGAAGCTCGTCGGCGATGCGCTCACGCGGATTCAGTACATCCGCCGCGCGCTCGATCAGATCGAAGGCGGCGACGCGCAACTGACCGCGCGCGTGAACGCCGTGGACATCGCGCTGCGCGACATGGCCGAGGGGATCGGCGGAGACGCCATCCGCCGTCAGCGCAGCGAGCCCTCGCCGCCGTCGCTGCTGGACCGCGTGACCAACGCCGTCGCGGGGCTCTCGAGCACGCAGCCGCCGACGCAGACGTATCGCGAATCGCTGGCGTCCGCGGAACAACAGTTCGCGCCGCTCGCGACGCGGCTGCGTCATGTGATCGAGGTCGATCTCGCGGCGATCGAAAAACAGATGAACGCGATCGGCGCACCCTGGACGCCAGGACGATTACCGCGGTAAGTATGGAGTGCGGCGGCAAGGGAGGGTGTCTCAAAACCATCCGCGTCACTCCGTAAGATGAAGGAGAGGACAGCGAATGAGTCGAGAGCTTCGGGCGGATTACACGACGCAGTTTCTGTTCCCGCCGTCGTTGGAGAACTGGGTCAA
>DASYGV010000008.1:0-74435 GCA_035999335.1 Thermoanaerobaculia bacterium
GGACTCGAACGCCTTCACCTGGTCCTCCACTTTGAGGAACGCATCCGAGTGCACCACCGGCGCGTTGTCCGGAATGCCGGGGCCGTGGATCCACACATTCACATCGATCGGGAGATCGGGAAACGCATCTTTCAGCTCTTCCACGAATGCCGCCGTCGTCATCGAATGAAAGGCGTGGCGATCGAAGTAATCGCGGAGGAACGCGTCCCACTTCGCGCGGCCCACCGTCTCCTCGATCAGCCGCAGCAGGAAGTAGCCCTTCTCGTACGGCAGCTTTGTCGCCGCGTCATCCGGATCGCGTCCGGTGAGATCGAGAAAGAGATGCGTGTCGCGCGCGGGCAGCTCCGCGACCGTCGCTTCGAGGTCCTGGCGTCCGAGGAGCGCGAGCATCTCCGAGTACTCGCGGCCGGAGATCTCCTCCATGATGCGCCGCTCGAAATAGACCGTGAATCCCTCGTTCAGCCAGAAGTCGTTCCAGGTCGCGTTCGTGACTAAGTTGCCCGACCACGAATGCGCGAGCTCGTGCGCGACGAGGTTCACCAGCGAGCGGTCGCCTGCGAGAATCGTCGGCGTCGCAAACGTCAACCGCGGGTTCTCCATCCCGCCGAACGGGAAGCTCGGCGGTAGCACCAGCACGTCATATTGTCCCCAGCGATACGGCCCGTACAGCTTCTCCGCGGCCTCGATCATCTTCTGCGTGTCCGCGAGCTCGTACGCCGACGCGGCTATCATCGGCTTCTCCGCCCACACGCCGCTGTTGCGTCCGAGCGAACGGAACTCGAGATCGCCCACCGCGAGCGCGAGCAGATACGCCGGAATCGCCTGCGGCATGCGGAAGTGATATACGCCGTTCGCATTCAGCTTCGTCGCATTCTCCGCGCTCATCACCGCCATGAGCCCGCGCGGCACGCGGATGGTCGCGTCGTAGGTGATGCGGATGCCGGGCGAGTCCTGAATCGGCACCCACGTGCGCGCGAGGATGGCCTGCGATTGCGTGAAAAGAAACGGATGCCGACCGCCCGCGGTCTGCTCCTTCGACAACCATTGCACCGCCGCGGCGTCGGGCGCCGACGCGTATTCGATGCGCACGGACCGCGTCGACGGCTGAACGGCGATCATCAGCGGCGCGCCGAGGTGCGGCTTCGCTTCGCCGAGGACGGCGGTCGTTTCGGAACCGTCGTCGAGCATGACCTTGCCGATCGCGAGACCGTTCGTGTCGAGCACGAGGTCGCGTACGTCGCGGCTCGTCTCGATCTGCAGCGTGGCGGAGCCCGTGAGCCGCTGCTGTTCGAAGTCGACGTCGAGATCGAGCGCGAGATGGCGGACCACGGCCTCATCCGGCCGCGCGAAAGAATGGATGTCTCTCATGGCGCCGCGTAGCATATGCGCATGCCCTGCGACCACAAAGGCGGCCCGGAGCTCATCGAAATGGCCGAGGAGCACCTCCGCAACGACGCTGTTCCATCGACGGAATGGCCCGGCCTCCGCTTCCGCTGGTCCGAGAACCTGACCGACGCGATGTGGGCCTCGGTGATCGTGGAGATCGAGCGCCGCGGAGGACAATGGGTCATAACCAGGCTCGACCGCAACCGCGAGCCGCTGGAAGAGACGGGCTTTCTAGAAATCTAGGAGTGCGGTGGCGAGGACGGGCGGATGGGCGGGAGCCACCGCTCTGGTACGTCCCGGCACGGCCGCCCACCCTACCAGAGCGGCGGCTCCACAACCACCGCGCCACCTCGCCACCGCACTCCTAGAATCCCATGGCGCGCGATTTGAATGCCTCAAATTGATCCACTCCGGAATCATGCTGAGCTCGCCTGCACGCCGTCGTCGCCTCGACCACGAGCAACCGATCGATCCGCCCTCGGTGCGCGTCCTCATCGTCGACGACGACGAGAACTTCCGTGTCTGGCTGATGCGCCTCGTGCACCGCCTCGGCTTCGTCGTCGAGAGCGCAGTCGACGGAGAGCACGCGCTGTCGATCCTGCGCCAGTCGGCGTTCGATCTGCTCATCTCCGACTACCAGATGCCGCGTATCGACGGCTTCGATCTCATCCGCGCCGTCCGCGCCGATCCCGCGCTCGCCAATCAGTACTCGGTGATGCTCACCGCGCGCGAAGATCTCGAATCCAAAGTCACCGCGCTGACGCTCGGCTACGACGACTTCCTCCCGAAGAGCTGCACCGAGGCGGAGGTCGTCGCGAAAGTCGGGGCCGCGAAACGCGTCGTGTCGCGGCAGCGCAGCCTCGTCAACGCGGCGCGCGAGTGGCAGGTGCTCGCGACGCGCGACGAGCTCACCGGCGTGGCCACGCGGCGCACGCTGATCGAAGAAGCGGAGCGTGTGCTGCGCGAAGGTCGCCGGCTCGGCATCGCCATCATCGACATCGACGACTTCAAGCCGATCAACGACACCTTCGGTCACCTCATCGGCGATCGCATCCTGCGCGAACTCGGCTCGCTCTTTCGCTCCCGCACGCGCGCGAACGACCTGATCGCACGTTACGGCGGAGACGAGTTCGTGTTGCTCGTCCCGAACCTCCCCCTCGAAGATCTGAGCGGCGCCGCGGCCCGTCTGACCGGCGAGATCGCGGCCCAGCAGTGGACGGTCGGTGAGGCAACCTTCGGCGTCACCGCGACCAGCGGCCTCGCACACTCGTCGCTGCTGGAGAATGCGACGCTCGAGCAGCTTCTCGACGTCGCCGATCGCGATCTCTACGCGAAGAAGTGGCTCAAGAAACATCCAAACGAACGTCCGGAGCTGTACGAGTATCCGGGACACATGAACGGCGGCGCGCTCGTGCCGATCCACCAGCCGAATCCGATTCCGCTCCCGCGCGCGGCAAAAGAAGAAACGTAAGGGGCGCGGGCTTTCAGCCCGCGCGAGCGGGCAGGATGCCCGCTCCCCCATCACGTCCGCGGCATCGCCCGCAGCACCGGCTGCTCCTTCGGCCTCCGTACCGGTTTGCGGAACGGGCGTTTCCCGAAGTTCTTCCGTACATGCGCGAGAAACGCGAGCGACGCATCGCGCATCGCTGCGCGCTCCTCGGCCGAGATCTTGTACGACGGCAGCGGCAGCGGCCCCGACACCAGTTCGTGGAACGTCGGCGGCTCGGTCGTGTCGTCGAACGCGGCCTCCCATTTCTCCAGCGCGTCCTCGAGCGCGCTCGTGAAAGAGAGGTAGCGCACCCATTTGTGATTCGTCCAGCGGAAGTCCTCGCGAAACGCGCGTCCCGCCTCGGCGCCGCGGCTCGCGACGTTCTCCATCGTCTCGCGATCCATCGTCAGATTCAGCCCGCCTTCGTTGGGGCCGAGGAGCACGTGCGCGATGCGGTCGCGCTGTCCAGGCAGATGCAGGAGCATGTTGTCGCGCCAGTTCTGCATCGTGCCGACGATCCGCTTCACGAACCCGAAGAGATCGTCGAACGGCGACCACCACTCTAGGATCCCGCCGCGATTCGTGCGCGGAACGTAGATGCGCTGCTCTTCCGTGTGATACCGCGGCGAGCGCTGCGCGAGATTGATCGCGAACGTCGGCCACCGCGGGATCGGCGCGTCGAAGAAATGCACAGGAAAGTTGCTGGTGATTCCGCCGTCGGAGAACCAGCAGCGTTCCGCCTCGTGCGTCTCCGTGCGTCGTCCGAAGTCGATCGCCCACAGCGGCACGGCGCTGAGCAACAGCGGAAAGCTGAGGCTCATGCGCGTCGCGACGACGACCGGCAGATCGTCGGACGGCAGAAGATACAGCCCACGCTTCACCTCCGCGTGATCGATCATCCACTGCACGATCCGCTCGGGAAAGAGGCGCCGCATCTCGTCGGGCCTGAAGTAACGATTGCGATCCTCGAACGGCAACCGGTACGGCCGTCCGTGCGTGAGGTTCGTCGTCATCATCTCGAGGTTCACGCCCGCTTTGCGCAGGTCGCCGAACGTCAGCGGTTGCGCCACGCCGGCCACGCCATCGATCTCGTCCGCGAGCCACTCCGCCAACGCGATGCCGCTGCTCACGCCGAAGCCGTTCTTCGGTAACATGCGATTCGCGAAGAGCAAGGCTTCGACGACGCTCGCAATGACGACCGCGCCCGCGGTGATCGCGGCGAGAGCAGCGACGACGACCACGATCGCGACGTGATCCGCTGACAGCGCGGCAACGATCATCAGCGCGACGCCGACGAACGCCGCCATGCTGCCGAACGCGGGGAAGCCGCGCAGCAACGCACGCACGACCGCGCTCCACTTCTTCGTCTCGATGTACGCGAGCGCGATCTCGAACAGCCGCGCGGTCTCGCCCGTCGGCTCAAAGAGCCGCAACAGACGCGAGCGTCCGTCGACGACCTCCGACACCCACGCCGGGACTTCCGCGATCCGCTCGAAGCCGGCGCTGCCGCCGTCGTTCTGCCGGCGATACTCCGCGGCCGCCGTGAGCGCCGCCGCAATCGCGCCCGCGGACGTCCCGCCGATGTTCGCGAACCGGAACTCCTTCGAAAGCTCGAGCACGGCTCCCGGATAGACGATCCCGCTGGTGATTCCGCCCTTCATGACCAGGTCGCATTTCTTCATGCGGTCCATGATGGCGGGATCGTGCGATAATCGCGACCTCGATGCGCGCCAATCGATTTTTCGGCTTTACCCCATCTTTAGGAGCGAAGCTGCCGGCGCGCTAGAACACCATCAACAAACGATCGCCGAGGCCCGCTCCCACAGGAGCGGGCCTCTTGCTTTTTTGGGAGGAACGATGAGAGTCGCATATCAGGGTGAGCGCGGTGCATTCAGCGAGAGCGCGGCCAGACGGCTGCTGGGCGAGGCGGCGACACTGCCGTTCGCCTCATTCGAGGAGATGTTCGACGCCGTGCGCAACGGCGACGCCGACTGTTGCGTCGCGCCGATCGAGAACAGCCTGGCCGGCTCGATCCATCGCAACTACGACTTGCTGCTCGACTCCGAGCTCGCCATCTTCGGCGAGACGAACCTGCGCATCGTGCACAACCTCCTCGGCTCGCACGGAGCGTCGGTCGGCGACGTCCGCCGCGTCTACTCGCATCCCGTGGCGCTCGCGCAATGCGGTCGCTTCTTCCGCGCGAATCCGCACATCGAGCCAGTGCCCGTGCACGACACCGCCGGCGCGGTGCGCATCGTGATGGAGCGCGGCAACGACGACGAAGCGGCGATCGCCTCGGATCGTGCGGGAGAGATCTACGGCGCCGCGACGCTCGCCGCCGGAATCGAAGACCACGCCCAGAACTTCACGCGCTTCTTCCTCGCCGCGCCGAGAAACACGGCGATCCGCCCCGTTGCCGACGGCCCCGCGCGGCGGTGGAAGACATCGATCCTCCTGCGCGTCGCCAACAAGCCTGGCGCGCTGTTCCGCGCCCTCGGCGCATTTGCACTCAGAGAGATCGATCTCTCGAAGATCGAGTCGCGCCCGATCGAAGGAAGGCCGTGGGAGTACGCGTTCTACGTCGACGTCGTCGGGAAGGTCGAGGAGGAGCCGCTCGCGGGAGCGTTGGAGAACCTGAGGAGCATCGCGGAGCTCGTGAAAGTGTTGGGGTCCTACCCCACGCGGTGGTGAGCATGGAACGATGAGCGATGAACGATGAACTCCGCCCTCCCGGTTCATCGTTCATCGCTCATCGTTCATCGTTTTCACCGTGCGTATTGCCACGTTCGTCCCATGCATAGTCTGATACCGTCGTGACACTGACCGCCGGAACGAAGCTGGGTGCGTACGAGATCGTCGCACCCCTCGGCGCCGGCGGGATGGGCGAGGTCTACCGTGCGCGCGATCCACGTCTCGGCCGCGACGTCGCCGTCAAGATCCTCCCACCCGCGTTCGCGGAGAGCGAAGATCGCCTCCGGCGATTCGAACAGGAAGCGCGCGCCGCCGGTGTGCTCAGCCATCCGAATCTGCTCACCGTGTTCGACGTCGGCATGCACGAGCGCATGCCGTTCATCGTCTCGGAGCTGCTCGAAGGCGAGACCCTCCGCGAGCGGCTTCTGCACGGAGCGCTGCCGATCCGCCGCGCCATCGAGCTCGCCGTGCAGATCGCCGTCGGCGTCGCCGCCGCGCACGAGAAGTCGATCATCCATCGCGACCTCAAGCCGGAGAACATCTTCATCACCAGCGACGAGCGCATCAAGCTGCTCGACTTCGGCCTGGCGAAAGTCCTCGCCGACGCCGACAACGCGAACGACGCCCCGACCATCGAGATCGTCACCGACGCCGGCACGGTCCTCGGCACGCCCGGCTACATGTCGCCGGAACAAGTGCACGGCCAGCCGCTCGACGCGCGCACCGACATCTTCTCGTACGGCGTAGTGCTCCTCGAGATGCTGACCGGCGTCTCGCCGTTCCGCCGCGAATCGCGCATGGCCACGCTGCACGCGACGCTGACCGACGATCCGCAGTTTCCGCCGGGATTCCCGGCCGCGTTCGAGCGCGTCATCCGCCATGCGCTGGAGAAGAAACCGCTGCAGCGATTCCAGTCGATGCGCGACGTCGCGTTCGCGCTGGAGACGTTCAGCGTGACCAGCGATTCCGCGCCCCCGGCGCAGAAGCGCGTGCGCGAGAAGCGCGCCGTTCCGCCGAAGCTGCCGACGTTTGAAAAACTCACGTTCCACCGAGGATTCATCCTGACGGCGCGATTCGCGCGAGATGCGTCCATCGTCTATGGCGCGGCGTGGGAAGACCGTCCGCTGGAGATTTTCGCGGCGACGCCGGGCGATCCACACTCGCGTTCCCTCGGACTTCCCACCGCCGACGTGCTCTCCGTCTCGCCGGCAACCGGCGAGCTGGCGATCTCCCTCGACCGCCGCTACGTCGCGGGATGGGTGAGCATCGGCACGCTCGCACGCGTGCCGGTCGGCGGCGGCGCACCTCGCGAAGTCTGCGAGGCCGTGCAGGAAGCGGAGTGGGGGCCCGACGGAAAGAATTTCATCATCATCCGCCGCGCCGACGACGTGTTCTCGATCGAATATCCGATCGGCAAGAGGATTTACGAGTCGACGCGCTGGCTCAGTCACCTCCGCTTGTCGCCGAAGGGCGATCTCCTCGCGTTCATCGAGCATCCGATCTGGGGCGATGACGCGGGCTGCGTGACGGTGATCGATCTCGAAGGCAACACGCGCATGAAGAGTCAGTCATGGGGCAGCACGGCCGGACTCGCATGGACGCCGAAAGGCGACGAGGTGTGGATCGCCGGGTCGCTGGGCGACGGAACCCGGCCGATCTTTTCGGTCTCGCTCGCGGGCAAAGAGCGCGTGGTCTTTCCCGTTCCCGGCCATCTGACGCTGTTCGACATCGCGCCGAACGGAGAGCTCCTGCTCTCCTATGACCACGTGATCCGCGAGGTCATCGCCGGCAAGCGCGGCGGCGAGGGCCGCAACCTCTCCTGGTTCGACTGGTCTTTCCTCTCCGGAATCTCCAACGACGGATCGCGCATCGTCTTCGAGGAGCAGCAGCGAACGACACGCGGGAAACACCCGGAGATCTACGTGCGCAAGCTCGACGGAAGTCCCGCGATCCACATCGGAGAAGGACATGCGCACGGGTTTTCTCCCGACGGCCGATGGGTGCTCATCCGTCCGCAAGGCGGCTCATTCGAGCTTGTGCCGATCGGTGCCGGCGAGCCGCGCGCGGTTCCGTGCAAAGGACTCGAGGAAGTGCTCTGGTGGCAATGGTTCCCCGACGGCAAGCGCATCCTGATCTGGGGCAACGCGCCCGGCGAAGGCACGAGCATCTTCGAGCTGGCGTTGGACGGCGACGGCACGGTTCGTCCGGTCGGTTCCTCACACATCGCGGACTGGCTGCAGGCGATCTCGCCGGACGGACAACAGCTCGCCGCGACGAACGCTCGCGACGAGACGCTGTTCATTCAGTCGCTCGTGCGCGACGAAGCACCGGTGCCCGTCCGCGGCGCGCGTCCCGGCGATCACCCCGTTCTCTGGTCCGAGGATGGCGGACTGTACGTGCATCAGATCGCACGCACGAACGCGCTCATCGAGCGGATCGATCTGACGACCGGCGAACGAACCCCGTGGCACGAACTGAAGCCCGCCGATGCAGCGGGTGTGTCGAACGTCCAGCCGGTGTTCATAGCACCCGATCTGGAGACGTACGCGTTCAGCTATCGCAGGTTGTTGTCGGAGATGTTCCTCGCGCGGAATCTGATCTCCTGACGAAGACCGGTCCCTGCTCGTTGTTCCCACCTCGCGTGAGCTGCTTCAGTCCCGACCCATCGGGCTTCATCACGAAGATGTCGTAGTTCCCTTCCTGCTTCACGTCGAGAGCGATCGCGCTGCCGTCCGGCGCCCAATGGTGGTAGCCCGCGTCGATGTCGGTCGCGGTGATTCGCTTCGGTTCGGACCCACTCGGATCGACGGCGAAGAGCCCATACTTTCCGTCCCGCCAGGACATGTAAGTGATCTGTTTCCCGTCCGGCGACCAGCGCGGCGGCCCCGCGCGATACAGGTGCTGCTCGCCGATGGATTCCGGCGCGGGATGCGACGTGAGTTGCCGCGCCCCTGTCCCATCGATGTTCATGATCCAGAGCTCCCCGGCGTCACCGGAGCGAAAGACGACCTTCGTACCATCCGGCGAGACGGCGGGATCGAGATCGCGAGCCGCGGTCGTCGTCAACCGCCGAAGCTCGACACCTTCGCGATCGATCCGGTAGAGGTCGAAGTCGTTCTCCTTCCGGATCGAAACGATCAACTCCCCACAGTCGTCCCACCCATTCACGTGCGAGTCCGGCACTTTGTACGACGTGATGCGCCGCACGTTCCCACCATCCGCGGTCATCTCATAGAGGTTGTAGCCCTTGCCGCCGGTATCGCGCGTCGAGACGAAGTACAGCCGATCGCCACACGCCCCATACACCCAATCCGTGCCCGGACTGTTGCTGATGTTGCGCACATCCGAGCCGTCCGGAGCCATCGAGAAAATCTCGTAGTCCTTCGTCTCCGCCAGGTGAACGTTGTAGACGATTCGGTACCGCTCCGTTGCGGGGCGGTGGGCGCAGGACGCCAGGACGAGAACCACGATCGCCGCCAGTTGTCGGTTCATGGGAAGAGTTTCCTCCAACCATGTCATACAACGAAATGCGCGAATTCTTTCGTGCTTCGGTCAGCCGAGATGAACGCGCCGAACATCGGTCTGTGCGAAGTCCTTACCCTTGAAACATAGCGGCTCACCAGAGCTCTTGCTGAGCGCGTAGGAGAAGCAGTCGCCGAAGTTCAGGCCAGCGGGATGACGGCCTTTCCCCCACGCGCGATACGCAAGACGCGCCTGCCTCGCTTGTTCGCGATCGAAAGCGACGACCTCGATTCCAGCGCGCGAAAGCAACAGGTCGAGCTCGCGGCCCCCGTTCTCGCCGAAACGCGTCTCGATGACCAGCGCGGTCTCGAGAAAGGATGCGGCGGAGAGCAGTCTCGTTGCATCCGCCTCGATCGCGTCACGAATCGCCTCCGACTCCGGTTCGTTGAGCAGGATCGCCAGAAGGGCGGAAGTGTCGAGAACCATCAGCGTGGTAGCCCGCGTTTGTCATAACCCAGGATCTGATCGGGTGAACGAGCATCGATCACCGGCAGCGAAGCGCAGCGACGGCCAATCTCGCCGAGCTCCTCGGCCAACCCTCGCCGGCGCGTTCTCTTCTTCTCCCGCTCGAGCCGTTCCCGTAGCGACGTCACGATCGCTTCGGTCAACGTCTCCCCAGTTCTCGCCGCCAACTCCCGCGCGAGACGATCGGCGTCGGGATCTTTGATGCTCAGAGCCATGGTCGTGAGTATATACGAGGTGGTTGTTGTATATATTTCAGAACTGGCTAGCCGCAGCTTGCGATGCGCGCGCGCCACACCGGCGTCCGCGGCCAAGCTCGAAGACCAGACGTAAATCTCGCCGCGCGATACAAGCGTCGCACATCGGAAGGATCGTGCAAAACATTGGAACGATCGATCAACGATGCCCCGCCTCGTGGCGTTATCTCTGGAGCTGACGAATGAATGAGCCCCGAGGAGGAACCCATCGATGGAAAAGAATGAGCAAGCAGCCGGGCCGAACGCTCAAGACCGCGGACCTCTCAGTCGACGTGATTTTGTGGCGAATGCGGCGCTGATCGGGGCGGGATTCGCCGTCGCGCCATTGCTCGGGTGCGACAACTGGCGCCCCGAACGCGAGAGTAGCAGCCCCACAACGACGGCGGGAAACACGATGAAAACACGACTACTCGGCACACGAAAACTCGGCACGTTGGAAATCTCGTCGTTGGGGGCCGGCTGCATGAGCATCAGCGCCAACTACGGCCCGCCAGCAGACAGAGCCCAGGGCATCAAGGTCATCCGGGCAGCCCATGAAAATGGCGTCACGTTCTTCGACACAGCCGAAGTCTATGGCCCATATACCAACGAGGATCTCGTGGGCGAAGCGCTGGCGCCGATCCGCGACAAGGTCCGGATCGCAACCAAATTCGGGTTCGACCTTGAGGCCGGAGGGCTCAACAGCGGGCCGGAGCGCATCAAGAGAGTCGTCGAAGGCTCCCTCAAGCGCCTCAGAACCGACCGCATCGACCTCTACTATCAGCACCGCGTCGATCCCGATGTACCGGTCGAAGACGTGGCCGGCGCGGTCAAAGATCTCATCGCCGCGGGAAAGGTTCTGCACTTCGGTCTCTCCGAAGCGAGCGCTGAAACGATCCGTCGCGCGCATGCCGTGCAACCGGTGACCGCAATTCAGACTGAGTATTCGGTCATGGAACGAGATCCCGAGAACAACGGCGTACTTGCAGTGTGCGAGGAGCTGGGAATCGGCTTCGTCCCATGGGGTCCGCTTGGAATGGGGTATCTGACCGGGAAGATCGATGCTCGTACGAAACTCGATCCGAAAACCGACCTTCGCTCCGGCTTCGATCGCTTCTCTCCAGAAAACATCGCGGCCAACATGCCGTTCGTGGAGCTACTGAAGCGCCTTGCAGAGAAAAAGAACGCAACACCTCCTCAGATAGCACTGGCATGGCTCCTGGCGCAGAAGCCGTGGATCGTTCCGATCCCGGGCACACGCAGCCTGGACCACCTGACCGAGAACCTCGGAGCAGTCGATGTCGAACTGACGACGGCCGATCTTCGTGAGATCGAGACCGCGTCCTCGGCAATCAAAGTACACGGTGGGCGCATGAACGCAGAGCAAATGAAGGTAGTCGACAGGACAGGAGCGACACAATGAAGCACATCTCGATCGGCGGACTCGACGTCTCCCGCATAGGCCTCGGCGCAATGTCGATGGCCGGCTATTACAACATCGGCGCAGGCAGCGACGACGAGTCCATCCGCACCATCCACCGTGCGCTCGACCTCGGCGTCACCCACATCGACACTGCCGAGATCTACGGTCCCTACGCCAACGAGGAGCTCGTCGGCCGCGCCATCAAGCATCGCCGCGATCAGGTCGTTCTAGCGACGAAGTTCGGCATCGTCTCGCACTCGGGCGGTGGCCCCGGCGTCATCGACAGCAGCCCGGCAAACGTCCGCGCCGCGGTCGAGGGCTCGCTGAAGCGGCTCGGCACCGACCACATCGACCTGTACTACCAGCACCGCGTGGACCCGAACACGCCCATTGAAGACACAGTCGGCGCGTTGGCCGCATTGGTCGCCGAGGGAAAGGTCCGATTCATTGGGCTGTCGGAGGCGGGCGCCAACACAATCCGCCGCGCTCACGCCGTCCACCCGGTCGCCGCACTGCAGACCGAATACTCCTTGTGGACGCGCGACCCAGAGGCTGAACTGCTGCCGCTCCTGCGTGAGCTGGGCATCGGCTTCGTCCCCTACTCGCCGCTCGGCCACGGCTTCCTGACCGGCACGATCCGCTCCAACGACGAGCTGTCGGATGACGACTGGCGCAAGACCAACCCGCGCTTCACCGGAGAGAACCTCCAGCGCAATCTGCGCATCGTCGATGAAGTCAAGGCCGTTGCCTCTGAGGCGGGTGCAACACCGGCACAGGTGGCTCTTGCCTGGCTGCTTGCACAGGGCGACGACATCGCCCCGATTCCGGGAACCAAGCGGGTGGCGCGCGTCGAGGAGAACACCGCCGCCGACCAGCTCGAACTAAGTGCCATGCAGATCGAACGGCTGAACAACCTCACTCCCGCCGCCGGCGAACGGCACGACGAAAGGAACATGGCCGTCATCGAGCGCTGACGGCAACAAGAGGAAAATGATGGTCGTGGCAGCTGACACTGTGACGCTCGCGAAGTTGATCGCCACACTCGTCCCAAACGACGGAACCGTCGAGCTTCGCCTCCCCGGTGTGCGCGCCGCCAGGGTGTCGCAGACCAACCAGGAGCCGCAGCATTACGTACAGCGTTCGTCGTTGTGCCTCGTTGCGCAAGGCGCGAAGATCGTGATGATCGGCGGCGACACCTACGGCTACGAAGGCGGACAGATGGCGGTGTACTCGATCGACGTGCCGATGGCGGGTCGAGTCACGCGGGCCAGTCACTCGGAACCGTACCTGCTGCTGATGATCGATCTCGATGCGGAGAAGATCGCCGAGATGGCTCTGAAGGTGTTTTCGCACGGCCCGCCGCAACCGCGAGACACTCGCTCGCTCTATGTCGGTGACGCCGACGGGAAGATCATCGATGCGGCGACGCGACTTCTCGAATTGATGGCGCAGCCCGTCGATGCCGAGCTCCTCGCACCGCTCGTGCGCGATGAGATTCTGATCCGGCTGCTCCGCAGTCCGCTGGGGAGTCGTGTTGCACAGATCGGTCAGGCTGGGTCGAGCGTACAGCGAATCGGGAATGCCGTGTCGTGGCTGCGCGCGAATTTCGACCAGCCGGCGAACATCGAACAACTGGCCAAGCTGGTGAATATGAGCGTCACGTCGTTTCACCGGCAATTCAAGGCCGTCACCGGCATGAGCCCACTGCAGTACCAGAAAACGCTACGGCTGCAGGAAGCGCGACGGCTGATGCTGACGACAATGATGGATGCGGGCAGCGCGGGGCGGCGCGTCGGCTATGGCAGCGCGTCACAGTTCAGCCGCGAGTACAACCGGTTCTTCGGGAGTGCGCCGATGAAAGATATCAACCGGTTACGCGAAGAGGGTTTCAGGCAGGGAGACGCTCTCGAATAGGACAGCGTGAGCGAGGAACGATGATGCTATGGTTTCCCATCGTACGGTCCGAATCGCGCGCGGATCTGGCTGACATCGAGCCCCGCCGCTTTGATCTGTTCGTCGGTCAAGGAACGCATCAGCCGCCGCAGGATGCGCCCTTGCCGGAACCTCAGCCAGAGGACCGCTATCAGGGCCAGCGAGGAAACGATCGCGACAAGCGAGTAGGTCTCGTCGGACATTACCAACGAGTGTACCTCGATCCCGAATGACGCGCCGTCCCCCGCACCGACATGCCCCGCTTGACGAAATGCGTCGGTCGCGTTCGAGGGATCGATCGCATCTCGAGAGGCGATTGGAGCGGGCGACGGGATTCGAACCCGCGACCAAGAGCTTGGGAAGCTCCTACTCTACCAACTGAGCTACGCCCGCTCAGGCGTGAGGCGGCGATTGTAGCGCATCAGTGGCGCGGGACCGACGGTGGTGGCTTGAGCCTGGACATCGTCGTGGATCGCGTGACCTTGCGCAGGGGTTTGCGTTTGCGTTTCTTTTCGCGGAGGAAGTAGATGAAGAGCGGGATGCCTACCGCGATCAGGACGACTCCTGCGATCAGGCCGTTTTGCGGGGGGGCTGCCGATCGCTCGAGGAACGACTCCGACGGCACCTTCGGGTTGACGTAGGCGATCACGCGGCGGCCGGGGGCGTAGCGGTTGGCACCGCTGCTTCCGGAGATCCGCCCGTGCGGGTTGCGGTACTCGCGGCCGCCGTATTCGTAGCGATACGCAACCTCGATCGCACCTGCCTGCGCGGTCGCTTTTTCGATCGTCGCCAGAACCTGCGCATGACCTTTACCGGTTGGCGCCGCCGCGTTGGCCAACGCCCAAACGACGATCAACACGATCCCAGCGATGACGGGCACGCCGCCAAACAACAGTGCTTTTTTCATTTAACCCGGGAGATCCTACCTCACCGGAAAAGCGCTTTACCACTTCCTTCGCAACTCGTTCGCATGGAAGAGCTGGGCAAGCACGAGCGAAACGCCGCCGAGGAGGGCGTACGTCGCGATCACCATCGGCGTCGCCGTGCCGAACTACCCCGCGAAATCGAGGCCCGAGGATGGGGCTCGTTCGAAGCCCCATCCTCATCGAAGTTCACTCTTGCGGGACCTTTGCAAATCGGATGGTCACGCCGCCGACCGGGCCGCTGACCTTCGGTTGCGTCAGCGTTCCATGCTCGATGACGTGCGCGACGAGCTCGCGTCCATCCGTCGATCCGCGCACGACCAGGAGCAATCGCTCCGGCTTGCGCGCCTCGATTCCGTGCAGCACTACCCGTCCACCGACGTCGATTCCACGCACGGCGAGGAGGCAGTATTTCTTGCGCGCCTCCTCGGGCGTCGTGCACGAGTCATCGCATAGACGCACGTCCGTCTTCACACCCCGGACGTCTTCCGGACGCGCGACGGTGAGTCCTCCACCGATGATGCGCTCGACGCCGAGCTCCGGCGGCAGGAGCAGCGAGATCTCGAGCTTGCCGCGCAGCTGGGGCGCGGCTTCGAAGACGATCTCGAGCGAGCGGTCGTGGATCATCTCCTGCGGGTTGACCCAGAAGTCGGCCGCGCCCGGCGCGCCGGGTCCCGGCGGATCGACGAACTCGATGTTCTGCTGGGCGCGGTTGTCGTCCCAGTTCACGGCCGGCGTGTTCTGTACTGGATCGGCCGGCGGGTGATCGACCCAGGCCACGAGACAGTGGTGCCCCAGCGGTGTGGTCGCCGCGCTCGGCGTCCAGGTGAAGGTCGTCACTCGCGATCCGCCAACCGCCATGCCTCCAGCACCGACAGTCACGGTCTGACAGCCGATGACTTGTGCCGCGGGCAACGGATGCGTGATGCTGCCCGAAGGCGGACCCCATCCGAGACAGACCGTGTACACGGTTCCGGCCGCGATGTCGCAGCTCCCCGAGTTGCGCACGGTAACGTCGATCGGATTCGCGTCGCCGACGCGAATGTTCGCGTCCTGAAACGATGTACCGGGATTCGCGGTGATGTCCGGGCTCTGCCACCACACCGGACCGGCATACGGAATGCCGCCGGGATCGTCGGAGGCGTCGCGGATCATCAATTCGGTGACGCAGCCGGCGCCGTTCTGCACGCAGGCATGCACGTTCCGCACGGTTGTGTTTCCGGCGAAGTCCGTGGCCTCGATACTGACCGTGTACGCGCCGTCGGCGACCGCCGTCGTATCCCAGCGGCCAGCCGTATTCGCGGTACCGGCCGCGAAGTTCGTGACGATGCCGTAGTTCCACGTTGTCGCGCAGTAGTCGGAACTGCTGTCATACGGCGCGAGATTGCTGAATGCGGCGGTACTGAATGCGTTGCCCCCACCGCCGATCGCGAGCGGCAGCGTCGCGTAGTCGCGTGTATCGACCCAGGCACAGCCAGGTGTCGCGTCCGGACAGGCGCGCCAGCGGAGGTTTCGCGTGAATGCCGTGGTCGCGCCGGTCAGTGCCGAGCCGGCGTCGTCGCGGTCGCGGATCTGGCCGATGACGTCGACGTTGCCGGAGACGACGATGCAGCCTCCCGAGGACACGGGCGAGAACGTGCTCCACGGCATGACGTTGTTCTGCACGAGCGCGATGGACTGGATCAGCGGCGCATTGGGATCGGGGTTCGGCGTGATGTCGGCGAACGGATTGATGTAGTTCGTCGCGTCGTACAGATCGTAGTGACAGTGGTGGTAATCGCAGCTCCACCGGACGACCTTGGCGATGCGGTCGTTGGCCGCGACCGGGTCGCCGTTGTTGAAGTTCGTCACGAACGTCGGATCATAGCTGTCGTACTCGAGATGCCAGTAGCGATAGGTAGACCCGTCGTCGCCGTCGACCGTCGCGCCGTTATAGGCCGTCGCCGGACTGTTACTGTACGAATCAATCGACCCGGCGACGGTCGCGCGCACCCACGGCGCGGCCGCGTTCTCGGTGCCGTCCGCGTTCATCATCGGGATCGACAGGATGTCGAGGCCGGTGTGCTGGTAGACCCCGCCGAAGTCCTGGAACTCGCCGAAGCTGTTGCCGATCGGATGCTCGCCCGCAGTCGGCTCGAGAGGCCATCCATGCTGCGCGAGCAGCGGCGCTGCCGTGGACAGCGCGAGAACAAGAACGGAAATCGTCGTGGCTCTCATGTCGTCCTCCTCATTGATTCGCCGGGCGGCCGACAATCGTCGTTCCGCGAGTGAAACCCACGAAGACACCGCTTCGCCATGTGGTATCGATGCTCGGCTCGCCGGCGATGGCGTCGCCGAGCTCGAACGTCCTGAGAAACACCGCGCGCCCCTGGGACGTGACGGCCACGATCGTTCCGCGCGGCCATCCCTTGCGCAGCGACTCATCGGCCGGATGAAGAACGCCGAACACGAACGTCTTCTCGTCGAGATAGTCGGCGTCGAAGATGTAGGACCGCTCGCGCAGCGGAAGGCGCCCCTCCCGGAATCGGGAGGTCGTCAGATCGAGCTGAAAGTAGCGTCCGCGGTCTCCGATGACGAGTCCGCCGCTTCCCTCGGTTGGCAGGACGAGCTGGTGAACCGGCGTCGGAAACGTAACCGCATTTCCCTCACCGCCCGACCGTACGATGACGACCTGGCGGATGTCTTTGGCCGGATTGAGCAACGCCACGGAGCCGCCGCTGGAGATGGCGCCAGAGCGGTAGCGCCCCTCGCGTGTCCAGAGAAGCTTGCCATCGCCGTTGTATGCCGAGGCGCTCTTACGCCCGAGGAGGAGGAGCGATTTGCCGCTCGGATCGACGACGGGGTTGACGTGATCATCGACCAGGACGCTGCCTCGGGGACTGCCATCGCGATCCCAGAACGTAAAAAGGAACGGCGGTTCGGTTCCCTCCCAGTTCCGGAGCGGGGCCACGGTGACGATGAGATTGCCTCGAAAGCCGAGGATGACTCCGAGGTAGCCGCCCGGCTGTTCTTTCATCGGTCGCAGCGGCACCGCGCTGCCTTCTGGCAGCGTACGCACTTCGACACCGAACAGGGTTTGCGCGTGCGTGCCCGGAACCAACACGGCATAGAGGCCGCCGCCTGGCGCGAGGACGACACGACCCTCGTCACCGCTGCGGTCGGCGATGCGCTCCAGGCGCTCGCCTTTGGACTGGTAGATGCCCGAACGCGTTGCGACATAGATCGTGCCGCCTTCTTCCTCGACTGCCGCGCGCGTCACCGCACCGCGGTAGTCGCGGCTGGCCTGCCACGAAGCGACGACGGTTCCCGTGAGCCGCTCCTGAGCCTGGGCGTGGAGTGGGAACACAAACGGAACCAAGAGAATCGTGAGGATTGCTCGTCTCGACACGAATTGCCTCCTTCGCACTAACGAGTAGTGAAGGATGGAGCTATTTCGTTACAAGAGAGTGGGAGCGTTGCCGGACGAACGCGTTCACCATTTCCGCCGCAGCTCGTTCGCGTGGAAGAGCTGCGCGAGGGCGAGCGATCCCGCGCCGAAGAGGGCGTACGTCGCGATCACCGTCGGCGTCGCCGTGCCGAACCATCCGGCGAAATCGAGGCTTGGCGAGACGCCGCGATCCTGAGCGGCGATGTACCAGAACGACAGGAACGCGACGATGAACGTCTTCGCGTTCGAGCTGAGGATGCCGAGGGCGGTGGAGGCGGCGGCGAGGAAGGCGACGCCGACGAGCAGCGCGATCGTCATCCGCGGACGCGACAGGATGGCCGAGGCCAGCGGCACGGCCAGGAACGCCAGCGCGACGATCAGCGTCGACGCGAACTTCCACCAGACGAACCGTGTGCGCAGGCCGGGCGCGGCGAAGACGAGCGCGGTCGTGCCGGCGCGTTTCTCGCGCGACGCGATGTCCGCGATCGCGATCGCGCAACCGGCGAATGCGATCGGCAGCACGCCGGTGAAGAGACTGTTTGCGTTGTTCGCGGCGAGCGTGGCGATCGCGAAGGCGATCATGGCGATTGCAATCAGCGGGAACGCGGCGATCGTCATCACTGCGTCGGTCACCGCAGCGTTGCCGGAGAACGGCGCGAGCGCGCGCACGAACAGGCGTGCGATCGGTTTGGAGATCAGGTTCAGGCGTCCGATCCAGCTGCGTCGCGCCTTCTCGTTCGGCACGGCGCGCACGCGCGCCGGATCGAAGCGGTGGAAGAACACGCGCGCGACGCCGAGGAGCGCGATCGGCCAGAGCGTGGCGACGACGCGCGTGGCGATCCAGTATCCGGTCGCGTGCAGACCCGCAAATGGCATCGTGCCCTTGCTGGCGTCGAACGACGACGCGCCGATCGAAAGCGAATTCGTGTCGTAGTACACGCGCATCTGCTGGAGCATCACCCCGAATCCGGAAATGTCGAAGAACGGCGCCCAGCTCGCACCGATCCCTTGCTCCATCAGCGAGGTCACGACGCCCAGCGATGAGACCCACACAAAGAAGTACAGCACGTCGCCGAACTTCGTCCGCAACAGCGGCGTCGATTCAAAGAGGATCGCGATCGCGGAGACGAATGCGATTGCCGGAGGCACGAGCAGAAGGTACTGCCGCACGAACACGAGCGGCTCCAGCGGCGCCTCGCCGCGCACGAGCACCATGACCATGGACGTGGCCATGAATCCGCCCATGAACACAGACAGGAAGACCACGTTGCCCGCGAACTTGCCGGCGAGATACTCGCTGCCGCGCATCGTCGTCGAGGCGATGACGTAGCCGCAGCGCGTGAGGACGTCGCGCCGCAGCGCATTCGAAATGACGTAGAACCCGAACAGGCCGATGAACATCGTCCCCAGCATGGCCGTGGCCATGCCGATGGTCGCGGAGTTGTAGAGCGCGCGCCTGCCGCCGATCTGCATCAGCGCGCGGCCGCTCGCCGGATCCGGAATCCAGAGATACGGAATCGCGGAGAGCAACAAGAACACGACCATCGTCGACGGCCGCCGCAGCCGGATGAGGAAGTCCGCGCGGACGATGGCGGCCAGCCGATGGAGGCGATCGCTCACGCGACCGCCTGCGCAGCGCTCGTTCCGGAGTTGATGACGCGGAGAAACGCGGCCTCGAGCGTCGTTGCGCCCGTCTGCTGCAGCAACTCGTCCGGCGTCGCAAGAGCGACGAGCGATCCGGTTTTCATGATCGCGATCTTCGTCGCGATCGATTCCACATCCGACACGATGTGTGTGGAGAGAATGACCAGTCTTCCCTCGCCGAGGCCTGCCAGGACGTTGCGGAAGCGGATGCGCTCTTCGGGATCGAGGCCCGCGGTCGGCTCGTCGACGATGACCAGGTCGGGATCGTTGATCAGCGCCTGCGCGATGCCGAGGCGCTGCTTCATGCCGCCGGAGAATCCGCCCACGGCGCGGCCGGCGACGTGATGGAGGTTCACCATCTCCAGCATTTCCTGGATCTTCGTGCGGCTCTTCACGCCCTTGAGCGCGGCAAAGTAGCTGAGGAACTCGAGCGCGGTGAGGTTGTCGTAGACGCCGAAGTCCTGCGGCAGATAGCCGAGGCGGCGGCGGAGATCGTCGGGTTTGGCGACGGCGTCGGAGTCGCGGAAGAAGATCCGTCCCGCGGTCGGCTTGGTGACCGTGGCGATCATCTGCATGAGCGTGGTCTTGCCCGCGCCGTTGGGACCGAGGAGGCCGAGGACGCCGCCGTTCACGCGAAGAGAAATGTCGCGGACGCCGTAGTTCCCGGAGCGGAAGCGTTTGGAGACCGACTCGATGCGCAGCATGCGCCCGTATACGAGTCGCGGGAAGGGAAGGTTTATGGGGAAAACAAAGGGGCGGCCCGAAGGCCGCCCCCGTGACGGGCTGAAGCCCATCCTACGCTTTACGCTTTTTTCTTGATCAGGAGCCGCGGGTCGTTTGCGTCCGTCACCGGCCGCGCGAGTTGCGCGGTGCGGTTGCGCTTCTGGATCGGGAGGCGCGTGTAGACCTGCGTCGAGAGGATCGACGCGTGACCGAGGATCTCCTGCACTTCCTTGATGTCCGCGCCGGAGGAGACGAGCTGCGCCGCCATCGTGTGCCGCAGCGAGTGCGGAGTCACGTGACGTTTGATCTCGGCGAGGCGAACGTGCTTCTTGAAGATGTTCTCGATCGAGTAGATCGTGAGACGCGTTCCCGAGCGACCGACGAAGAGCGCCGGCGTGGACAGGCCGCGATCGCCGCGGAGCGCGAGGTACTGCTGGATCGACGTGAGCAGGTTCTCGGACGACAGCGTCACAGCGCGACCACGCGTGGCGCGGCCGGTGATGTGGACCGACTGCCTGTCGATGTCGACGTCGGAAACGTTCAACGCAACGAGCTCGCCGATGCGGATGCCCGTCGAGAAGAGGAGCTCGAGGATGAGATCGTCGCGGACGGCGCAGAAGTAGCGGTTGCGGCTTCCGGCGGAGTGATCGCGAGCGACAGCTAGCTCTTCGACCTGCTCTTTCGGAGCGGCGAGCAGCGCGCGGACTTCGCGATTCGAAAGGACGGTCGGAACGCGGTTCTCGACCGGTTTCTTGATCTTCAGCTTGCGCGCCGGCGACTCTTCGACGATGCCCTGCTCTTCGAGAAAGCGGAAGAAGACCTTCAGCGCGGCCACCTTGCGGCGGATCGACGTGTCGCGGTACGGACCGTCGCCGAGCTTGTCGAGATACGTCTCGAGGTGATCGGAAGTGATGGTCGCGGCCGGAACGTCGCTCATGTGCACGTGAAACTGCGCAAGATCCGACTGATAGGCGCGCACGGTCCGGTCGGACAAATTGCGCACGGTCTGTCCATGCTCGAGGAATTGGGCTATTGCCTGCTGCACGTTCATAGTCAAGTCGCTTTACACCGATATTTGGAGGTTCGGGGCCGACTCGCAGTCTACGCGGCGGTCCCTGTTTGTCAACACTTATTTGCGTCCTTCAAGGGTGCACTTTACGCGAGAATGTGTGATGTGCGCGGCCTTCGACTCTATGTCCGCCCCATCGACTCCGCCGACGCCTCGGCGGTGACAGCGTTTTACGAGCTGAACCGTCCCGACGAACCGTTGCCCCCGGCATGGGGTCTGCTGGGGAAGCTCCTCGGCGACATCGTCGCCGTCGTGGCGCTCGAGATCACCGAGGACGCGCTCCGGGTCGACGACATCGTCGTGGCGCGAGAGCTGCGGAGGAAGTGGATCGGCCGCGCGATGATGCGCGAGGTCGAACAGCTCGCGGCGAAGTTCGAGCGCGGCCGGGTGATCGTCGACGACGCCGGCGACGCGGACGAGTTCTTCCGGCGCGTGGGGTTTGAAAACAAGGGGAGCCAATGGGTCAGGGTCGTGTCGTAACGGGTGTGGTGGTGGTGATGGTGTGGTGCGCGGCGTGCTCGACACCGCCCGACGCTCCTCTTCCGGCGGTGGCTCCTCGTGCGCTGGTTGAAGAAACAACTCCCGAGCCCGAGCCCTCGCCTGCCGAGCTCGCGCGCCGCGGGCTCGAACTTCTCGAGAAGAAGCAGTGGGACGACGCGGTCGCGACGCTCACCGAAGCGGCCGATGCGTATCCCGAAGTCGCGCCGTTCCTTCGATTGCGTATCGCGGAGGCTGAGGCGGCGCGCGGAAACGTGCAAAGCGCAGCGACGATCCTGTCGGAGGTCGTCGCCATCAGCGACACCTCCGCGGCGACGGTCGCGCGTCTTCGGCTCCCCGCGCTCTACGAGCAACTCGGCGATGCGGCGTCGACCGACGCGGCGTGGCAGCAGACGAATCCAATCGCGATCGATGAGCTGACCGAGGCCGACTTCGTGAGCATGGCTACCGCGCTGGCGAAGGCGGGACGCACCGACCTCGCGATGAGGACGCGCGTGCGGCTCCTCACGACGTACACGCAGGGCCGCTACACGGAGCAGACATTCGACTTCCTGAAAGACGAGCTTGCGAAGTTGCCGGCGAGCGAGAAGGTCGCACTTGCCGCGAAGCTGGCGCGCTCCGATCGCTACGATCAGGCGCTGGCGCTCCTTCCGGCGGATGCACCGGAAGCGCGCGCGACGCGCATTCGCGCGCTCTTCAACTCGCGGAACTACACGACACTGCTCGCCGAGACCGAGGGCGTGAAGCTCGGCGATTCCGCGCTCATGCTGTTGCGTGCGCGGGCCGCGTGGCGCAGCAACAACCCGCAGGTGTTCCTCGCCGGACTCGACGCGCTCGAAAGAGAGTTCCCCGCGAGCAGGGACGCGGTCGAGGCGAAGATCCAGCGCGCGAAGTACTACACGACCGATTCGCCGGACTACGCGCGCGCCGTCGAGAACCTCACCAAAGCGATCGACGCCGGCGCCTCCGACGAGAACCTCTGGACCCTCGGCTGGATCTACGTGCTCTGGGGACGCGAGGACGACGCGCTGAAGACGTTCGACCGCTACATCAGCACGTACGCGGACGGCGACTGGAAAACGAATTCGCTGTTCTGGTCCGCGAAGCTCTTCGATCGACGCGGCCGCACGGCGGAGCGCGACGCGAAAGTCGCGCAGCTCGTCTTGGAGTATCCGCACAGCTACTACGCGTATCGCGCGAAGGAGCTTTGGAGCACGGGCAACGGGCAACGGGCAACGGGCAACGTCTTTCCCGACCTCGAAGCCGAGCTCGCGAAAATCACCGAGCCGCGCTTCGCCACCGTCCGCGAGCTCCAGTCGATCGGCCTCGATCGCGCCGCCGCGCGTGAGATGAAAGAGCTCGCCGCGAAGTACGAGGACAATGCAGGCGTGCAGTTCATGCTCGCGGACGTCTACGTCCGCGGCGGCGAGCCGTTCAAGGCGAACGGCGTGCTGCAACGCCGCTTCCGCCAGTTTGTGCGCCACGGTGGCGAGAACATCCCGCGGCGTTTCTGGGAGATCCTCTTTCCTCTCGCCTACTGGGAGACGATCCGCGAGGAGGCGGAGCGCCGCGGCCACGATCCGTATCTCATCGCGTCGATCATCCGCCAGGAGAGCGGCTTCGAGCCGACGACGGTCTCGAATGCCGGCGCGGTCGGCCTCATGCAGATCATGCCCGAGGAGGCGTCGCGCATCGGGACGGCCGGAGGCCTCGGCGAGATCGCCCGCGAGGACCTGTTCGATCCGCAAAAAAACATCGCCCTCGGCGCCGCCGAGTACTCGCAGAAGCTGGCGACGATGAGCGACAACCCGATCCTTGCGATCGCCGCGTACAACGCCGGCGAGACCGCGGTGCGCGAGTGGATCGTGCGCACGTCGCCCGACGATGCGGACCTCTTCATCGAGTCGATCCCCTACGCCGAGACGCGGCTGTACGTGAAGACGGTGACGCGCAATCGCCACGAATACCATCGAATTTACGAGCGATCGGGCGGATAAGCCCTATCATTCTGCCTACAACAAACAAGCTGGGGGAGTGTCCTGTCGGGGGACTTGGCACGCCCATTGGACAACCGCACGCCATGACCGACTAATCAGGTAGGAGTCGATCCCGATCGGGGCGTAACCATGAACGCAATACCGCAGTCCTCGGCGAGCAAGCAACAACGCAACAGCGTTCTGACCCTCTCCGCGATCCTCACCCTCCTCATCACGACCCAGGCCGCCGCCGCGACACAGCTCTTACTCAAGCGCGGCGATCACAATCATCCCGCGACCGAATACACCGGCATCGTCGATCTGCTCATCGATCCCGAAATCGAGAACGCGAAGGTCACGGTGACGGTCGACGGGCAGAAGGTCGCAACGAATCTCCTCGCGCCGTACCGCGTCAGCGTGGACTTCGGCCTGATGCCGGTGCAACACAAGATCACGATCACTGCCACGGCGGCGAAAGGAAAGCGCACGCAGTGGACGGAGACGATCAACCAGGGCAACCTCCCGCTCGCGGTGAAACTCAGGCAGATCGACGCGCGCACGTTCGTGGCCGAGACCACGTCGCCGAACGACGACCCGATCGAGATCGTGCAGCTCTGGGACAACGGCCAGGCCGTCGCCTCGGACAGCGAGGCGCCGTATCGCTTCGAAGTTCCCGACTCGCTTCTCGCCGACGGCTTCGTGCAGGTGACGGCGAAAACGAAATCGGGCGAAGAAGCCGCGGACTTCTGGTCGCAAACCGGGAGCATCGTCGCCGAGGAGATGCAGGTCCGCACGATTCCGATCTTCGTTTCCGTCGTCGACCGCAACGGCAACACGCGCGACGACATCGATCGCTCGCAGTTCCGAATCATCGACAACGAGTCCGAGGCGACGATCGTCGAGTTCGGCAAAGCGTTCGATCAGCCGATCTCCATCGCGTTGCTCCTCGACGCCTCGGCGAGCATGACCTATTCGATGACGCATGCCGCGAAGGCGGCCGCCGAGTTCGTCGACAAGGCCTTGAAGGATGGAGACCGCTGCAGCGTCACCGCCATCCAGGACGTCCCGCGCCGCAAGCAGACGCTGTCCGCCGATCGCATGGAGATCGCGACCGCGGTGCGCGGCATCCAACCCAGGGGACGCACCGCGCTGTTCGACGCCGTCATCAGCGCGATCCGCGAGCTGCGGGATGAGAAGAACCGCCGCGCGATCGTCATCCTCACCGACGGCAGCGACACCGGCTCGAACTATTCGTACGACGACGTGCACAAAATGGCGCGCGAGGCCGGCATCCCGATCTACTTCATCGTCTACGAGGGCGGCGCGGAACCGCGGGATCTCGAGCGGCTGCGCTACCTTGCCGGGGAGACGGGCGGGTTCGTCGCGACCGCCACGCAACAGAACCTGATGGCGAAGTACGAGGCCATCGAGAAGGACCTGCGCGCGCAGTTCGCGATCAAGTACCAGGTGTCGGACTTCGGGAAGTCGAACCAGTACCGCCGCGTGCGGGTGGTGTTGGACTCTCCGAAGCTGACGGCGCGTACGATCAAGGGCTACTTCACGCCATAGGACGGATAGGACGCATAGGACCTATAGGTCTTACTCGTCCTATTCGTCCTATTATCCGCGCGCGCATGGATCGCAACGATGCCCTGATCTCGGAGCTGCGCGCGCGCGTGCACCGCGCGTCCTTCTTTCCGAAGCTCACCTCGGCCGACTCACGCCTCGACGTCACCGGCGCGACGGTCGAAGCGCGCGCACTGCTCATCGCCGCGCTGCAGGATCGGGATCGTCGCCCGATCGCGGTCATCACGGCGGGCGATGCAGCGGTCGCGGACTTCGACACCGCGTTGCGTCTTTTCCATCGCGAGCCGGACCGCGTTTCGGTCTATCCCGCGCCATCGCTCTCGCCGTATCAGGATGTCGCGCCGTCGCTCGGCGTCGTCCGCGATGAGATCCATGCCCTCGGCATGCTCATCGACGGCGCGGTGGACGTGCTCGTCGTCCCCTCGCGCGCGCTCTTCCAGCGGCTTCCCCGCGCGGAGGACTTTCGCGAGCGCATCCTACGGATGGCCGATGGCGACGACCTCGACATGCACTCGCTCCTGCAGCAACTCGTCGAGAACGGCTTCGTGCGCACGGACCTCGTCGGCGAGGCCGGCGAGTTCGCGTTCCGAGGCGGGATCCTCGACGTGTTTCCGCCGAACCTCGCGCAGCCGATGCGCGTGGAGCTTTTCGGCGACACGATCGACTCGCTGCGCTGGTTCGACGTCGAGACCCAGCGCTCCGAGGAGCCGAGCGGCGCGATCACGATCTATCCGATCACGCAGTTTCCTGTCACGAAAGAGACTCGGCAGAAACTCGCGAAACGCATCTCCCTCGACTTCATGGATCCGCACTTCAAACGCGACGTGGCGGACAAGATCGAGAAGCTCCAGGAAAACGGGACCTTTCCCGGCATCGAGCACTACGTGCCGGTGGCGATGGAGAGTGCGACGTTCGCGGACTACATCCGCGACTGGGACCTGATCCTCATCGAGCCCGACCAGATCACGACGACGATCGCGCGGTACGAGAGTCTGTTGCGCAACGAATACGAGATCGCGGCAGAAAAAGGACGCGCGGTGTATGCGCCGGAGAGGCTGGGCCTGTCGGGAACGGAGATCCTGCCGTTCATCGGCAAGGCGCGGCTGGGCTTCAGCGAGGTGCACATTCGTTCATCCTCGTCACTAGTCGAGCTTCACGTCGGCACCCACCCCACCGATCGCTATGCGAACCGCCTCAGCGAGTTCCCCGCGGACGTGCTACGCAACGAGCTGCAACAGATCTTCTTCACCGCCACGAAGGGCGGCCGCGAGAAGATCGAGCGCCTCCTCAAGGAATTCAGCGTGCCGTTCTCCGAGGATCGCATCGGCGCCGACCTGACGATCACGCCGGGCAACATCGCGCGCGGCTTCACCTTCGACGAGCTCGGCGTCGTCGCTTATTCGGAATGGGACCTCTTCGAGCCGCCGACGTCGACGCGCATCGGTAGCCGCAGGAAGAAGTCTGACGCATTCGTCTCCGATCTCCGCGATCTCAAGACCGGCGACTACATCGTTCACGTCGATCACGGTGTCGGACGCTTCCTCGGACTGCAGCGCATCCCGTTCGGCGACACCGAGCGCGAGGTGATGCAGATCGAGTACGGCGGCGGCGGCAAGCTGCTGATGCCGATGGAGAACCTGAACCTCATCCAGCGCTTCACCGCGGGTGAGGAGGCGCAGCCGCAGCTCGACAAGCTCGGCGGCACGAGCTGGGGACGCAAGAAAGCGTCGGTCAAGAAGGCCATGCGCGACATGGCCGACGAGCTCCTCAAGCTCTACGCGACGCGGCGCATGGTCCACGGCCACGCGTTCGCGAAGGACTCGCCGTGGCAGTTCGACTTCGAGGACGCGTTCGAGTTCGACGAGACCGACGATCAGATGACGGCCATCGAAGATGTGAAGAGCGACATGGAGTCGCGCAAGCCGATGGACCGCCTCCTGTGCGGCGACGTCGGCTACGGCAAAACCGAGGTCGCGATGCGGGCGGCGTTCAAGTCGGTGATGGACGGCAAGCAGGTCGCGGTGCTCGCGCCGACGACGGTCCTCACCTTCCAGCACTACCGCACGTTCCTCCGCCGCTTCGCGTCGTTCCCGGTCACGATCGAGCTGCTCACGCGCTACTACTCCGCGAAGGAGCTGAAGGAGATCCTGAAGAAGGTCGAGACGGGCGAGATCGACGTGATCGTCGGCACGCACCGCCTGTTGTCGAAGGACGTCGCGTGGAAAGACCTCGGCCTCGTCGTCATCGACGAGGAGCAGCGCTTCGGCGTGGCGCAGAAGGAGCGGCTGAAGGCGATCAAGAAAAGCGTCGACGTGCTGGCGATGTCGGCGACGCCGATCCCGCGCACCTTGCACATGTCGCTCGTCGGAATCCGCGACATCTCGGTAATCGAGACACCGCCGAAGGACCGTCTCGCGATCCAGACCGCGGTCGTGCCGTTCGACGACGAGTTCATCCGCGAGGCGATCGAGTTCGAGGTCGGCCGCGGCGGGCAGGTGTTCTTCGTCCATAACCGCGTGGAGTCAATCTACGCGATGAAGGAGATGCTCGAGAGGATCGTGCCCGGGCTGCGCGTGATCGTCGGGCATGGGCAGATGGACGAGCGCGAGCTCGAGCGGGCGATGCTCGCGTTCATCAACCGCGAATACGATCTGCTCCTGGCGACGACGATCATCGAGAACGGCATCGACATCCCCGCGTGCAACACGATCCTCATCAATCACGCGGAGCGCTTCGGGCTGTCGCAGCTCTACCAGTTGCGCGGACGCGTCGGCCGCAGCGACCGTCTCGCGTTCTGTTATCTGCTCGTCCCCTCGGACCGCGTGCTCTCGGCGGACGCGCGCAAGCGCCTCGCGGCGATTCAGGAGTTCTCCGATCTCGGCGCGGGCTTCCGCATCGCCGCGCGCGACCTCGAGATCCGCGGAGCCGGCAACATCCTCGGCGGCGAGCAGTCCGGCCAGATCGCCGCCGTCGGCTTCGAGATGTACACGAAGCTGCTCGAGGAGACCGTGCGCGAGATGAAGGGCGAGAAGATCGAGGAGGAGGTCGAGACCTCGATGAACCTCGGCGTCGACATCTACATCCCTCGCGAGTACATCGGCGACGAGAACCTGCGCATGACTTTCTACAAGAAGATCGCCTCGGCCTCGACCGAGGAGCGGCTGACGGACATCCGCAACGAGATGCGCGACCGCTTCGGCGCTCTGCCACAGAACGTCGACGCGCTGCTGCACTTCGTGAAGGTGAAGTGGCGCGCGAAGCAGCTCGGAGTGCTGTCGGTCGTCCGCGAAGGCGCGCGTGCTGTCATGAAGCTCACGCCGCACGCGAAGGTCGATCCGAACAAGCTGCTGGTGTTTCTCAGTGAGAACCCGCAGGCGAAATTCTCGCCGAACGGCGTACTGTCGTTCCCGCTGCGCGAGCACGGCATGGAGGTGATCGACGCGGTGGAGCAGGTTCTTCACGCAATCGCGGCGTAGCCGCGGAGCGCCGGCTTCCTAGCCGGCCGCTACGCCGGCATCTTGCCGGCATGCCCGCCTGGAAGACGGCGTAGCGGCCGGCTGGAAGCCGGCGCTCCGCGGCAGTGCTAAACTTCGCCGCGCCCGTGCTCGCCCGCCGCGTCGCAATCCTTTTGCTCGCTTCCCTCTCGCTGCTTGCCGCCTGCAAGCGTAAGCCGTCCATTCCGCCGGACGTGATCGTGCGCGTCAACGAACGGATGCTCACGCTCGAGGACTTCAAGCGCTACCTCGACCGCAACGCCGGCGCCGAGCTCGCGCAGGTCACGCCGGAGGTCGCGAGCGCGATGCTCGACCAGTACGTCGAGGAGGTCATCATCTCCGAATACGCGGCCTCGCACGGCGTCGAAGTCCCAAGCGAGAAGATCGCCGAGGCGGTTCGCACCGAGGCCGGGGCGACCGTCATCGAAAAACGCGACGAGATGCGCCGCCAGCGGCTGATCACGAACCTCAGCGCCGAGATCCCCGAGCCCTCGGATGCCGAGGTGCAGAACTACTATCAGGAGCACCAAAGCGAGTTCCGGAGCGGCGAAGAAGTGCGCGTCCGCCAGATCCTGGTCAACGACGAAGCGGTCGCGAAGGACATCGTCCAGAAGCTGAAGAGCGGCTCGTCGTTCGAGGAGCTCTCGACGCAGTTCTCGCGCGCTCCGAACGCCAAGCGCGGCGGCGAGATCGGATTCGTCAGCCGCGGTGACTTGCCGAAGATGTTCGAGGACGAAATCTTCCGGCTGCGGGCCGGGCAGATCAGCGACGTCATCCGCACGGATTCCACCTTTCACATCTTCCGAGTCGACGAGCGCCGTCCGCCGGGGATGCTCGGCGTTCAGGCCGCCACGCCGCTCATCCAGGCCCGCCTACGCGAAGACGCCGTCCGCGAGCGCATGGCGCAGCTGGTCGGCTCCAGCCGCCGGGAGATGACCCTCGCCGTTCTGACGAGGCGCCTCCCCTTCCGCTACTCCGGAGGCCTCCCCAAGGCGGAAGACGAATAAATCGTTTCGGAACTTGTTCTGCTGGCTACCCGTCTCACCTCGAGGCACCATCATGAAAAAAATCATTCTGATTCTCGTCCTGGCGCTGAGCACGTTCAGTGCGTCCGCCGCACAGATCCTCGAAGGCATCGTCGTCCGCGTCGGTGACCGCATCATCACGCGCACGCAGTACGAACGCCGCCTCCGCGACATCTTCACGGAGATCGAGGCCGCCAACCGGCCTGCCGAACAGGCAGCCGAAGCCCGCGAGACCGCGCGCAAGAACCTCGTCAATGAGCTGATCAGCGAGCTGCTCATCAAAGACCGCGCCGACCGCCTCGGTCTGAGCGTCACCGACGCCGAGGTCAAGGACGCCGTCACGCGCCTCAAGCAGCAGTACGGCATCTCCACTGACGAGCAATTCAACTCATCGCTCCAGCAGTCCGGCCTCACCCGCCCCGAGATGGAAGCGCGCCTCCGCGACACGCTGATCACCAACAAAGTGTTCAGCCGCGAGCTCCGCAACCGCAACGAGCTCACCGACCCCGAGCTCCGCGACCGCTACAACCGCGAAAAGGACCAGTATCGCCTTCCGGAGCGCGCACACCTGCGCGAGATCGTCGTGCTGAAGCCCGACACGAGCGACACGGCGAAGATCGAGGAAGCACGCCAGCGGGCGACCGAGATCGGTGAAGCGGCCCGCAAGCCAGGCACCGACTTCGCCAACCTCGCCTCGACGATGTCCGACTCCAGCACCCGCGAAAAGGGCGGCGACCTCGGCGAGATCGCGAAGGGCGACCTCGTCCCCGATCTCGACAAGGCGGTTTTCGCCGCGCCATCCGGCTCGATCATCGGACCGATCGAGTCGAAGTCCGCATGGCACGTCGTGCGCGTCGAACAACGTCTTCCCTCCGAAGTGCCGGCGTTCGAGTCGGTCAAAGACCGCCTCCGCAAGGACGCGAGCGAGGAGACGTTCCAGCGCGACTACAAGACCTACATCGAGAACCTGCGCAAGGACGCCTTCATCCAGATCAACGAAGAGATGATCCCGAAGGGATAGGACCTATAGGACGAATGGGACTGATAGGACCTATTCGTCCTGTTCGTCTTATTCGTCCTATCTACCTCTCGTATCTCAACTGCACAAGTTTCGTTGCCCTCGGATAGCGCTGATCACCCTCGCCGGTAGATTCCGGCCGAACCCTTGACACAGCCACCTTAAAGTTGCTTCGTCATGATCGAAGCAGCCATCCGCGCGATCCGCAACGCGCGCCCCCGCAACGTCGTCGTCTTCACCGGCGCGGGCGTATCCGCCGACAGCGGCATCCCCACCTTCCGCGGTCCCGGGGGTCTCTGGCGCGACTTCCGACCGGAGGAGCTCGCGACGCCGGAAGCTTTCCGCCGCGATCCGAAGCTCGTGTGGGAGTGGTACGAGTGGCGCCGCGATCTCATTCGCAACGCGAAGCCGAACGCCGCTCACGAGGCCATCGCTCGTCTTCCCGACGCGGTCGTGGTCACACAGAACGTGGACAACCTTCACGCGCGCGCGGGCTCACTCGACGTCATCGAGCTCCACGGCAACATCTTCCGCGTGCGCTGTACGCGCGAACAGACGACGCACGTGCGCGACGAGCCCTTCGCGCAGGTTCCACCGTCGTGCGACTGCGGTGCGCTGCTCCGCCCCGACGTCGTCTGGTTCGGTGAGGCTCTGCCGCCGCACGCGGTCGCGCGCGCCGTCGGCGCGATCCGCGCTGCCGATCTCCTCCTCGTCATCGGCACCTCCGGCGTCGTCTATCCCGCCGCGGGCTTCGTGAGCATGCACGAAGGGCTGTCGATCGAGATCAACCCCGAGGCCAGCGGCGTCAGCTCTGCCTGCAAATTCGCGATCGCCGAGCGCGCCGCGGTCGCGACCCCGAAGCTCATCGAAGCAATCCTGGAGGCATGACCATGTATCTCATCCGCGATATCCCCGCCGACATTCGTCCCCGCGAACGGCTGCTCGCCCATGGCGCCGGGACGCTCTCCGATTCCGAGTTGCTCGCGATCATTCTCGGGACCGGCGCACCGGGCAAGAACGCCATCCAGCTGGCGCGCGAGCTCCTCCTCAGCGGGATGACCGACCTTCGCCATCGTCACGCCTCGAAGCTGTCGAAGGTGCGCGGCGTCGGCCCGGCGAAGGCTGCTCGAATCGCGGCCGTGTTCGAGATCGCGCATCGCCTCGCTCTCGACACTCCGACAGAAAAATCACGTTTCGACGCGACGATCCTGGGGCCGAAGCTCGTCAGTGGATGGGGTCATCATCCGCAGGAGCGGATGGGCGCCGTGTTGCTCGACTCGAAGCATCGTCTCGGCCGCCAGAAGGAGATCTTCGTCGGCCTGAAGGACAGGGCGCTCGTGTCGCCCGGCGAGATCATGCGCTTCGCGCTGATCGATGGCGCGGCCGCGGTGGTCGTCTTTCACAACCATCCGTCCGGAGATCCGACGCCTTCGTTGGAAGACGTCACTTTCACCACGAGGCTGAAGGAATCGCTCGGGATGATCGACATCGAGCTCGTCGATCACCTCGTGCTCAGCACGCACCGATTCCTCTCGATGAAACAGAGAGGGGACATCTGATCGTGCTCGCTGTCGTGGAATTAGGTCGCTGCGAGCGCCGGCTTCCGCGCTTCCGCCTCGTGCTCGACGTAAACCGGCGTGAGCCAGTTGTATCGGTCCGGAATCTCTCCGCCGATGTACGCGAAGAACTCCTTCTGAAGGCGCTCGGTGATCGGTCCGCGTCTGCCGTTGCCGACTTTGATACGGTCGATCGAGCGAATTGGAGTGACCTCGGCCGCGGTCCCGGTGAAGAACACCTCGTCCGCGATGTACAGCATCTCGCGCGGGATGAGCCCCTCCACGACCTCGTATCCGAACTCCTTCGCGATCGTGATGATGCTGTTCCGCGTAATGCCGCCGAGAATCGACGAGCCGAGGGGCGGGGTGAAGATCTTTCCGTCGCGGATGACGAAGATGTTTTCGCCGGAGCCTTCGCTGACGTACCCGTTGACGTCGAGCGCGATGCCCTCGGAGTAGCCGTCGATCGCCGCTTCCTGACGGATCAGGATCGAGTTCATGTAGTTGCCCGTCGCCTTGGCCAGCGCGGGAAACGTGTTCGGGGCCATGCGGTTCCACGACGAGACGCGCACGTCCACGCCCTGTTCGATCGCCTCGGGGCCGAGGTACTTGCCCCATCGCCACGCGCCGATGACGACGTCGACCGGGCAAGCTCCGGGGAAGACGCCGAGAGAGTGATAGCCGCGATAGACGACCGGGCGGAGGTAGCAGTCCTCGAACTCGTTCGCGCGGACTATCTCGGCGCACGCACTGTTGATCTCGTCAGGTGTGTACGGCAGATCCATGCGATAGATCTTGCTGCTGTCGAACAGACGGCGGGTATGGTCCTGCAGGCGGAAGATCGCCGGCCCTCGTTTCGTGTTGTAGCAGCGGATGCCTTCGAACAGTCCCGAGCCGTAGTGAACGGCGTGCGTGAAGACGTGGATTTTGGCGTCGGCGAAGTCGACCAGCCGGCCGTTCATCCAGACTTTTTTGACTTCTTCGAATGGCATGAGACCTCCTGGTCGGGCGCGGCGGGACTCGTTGGAGTCGAAGGATGGACTTCGGCCGGAGTATAGGTGCCGTTCTTTTGCAGTGTCAAATGCGAGAACGCTGCCGATAAGATCGCTTTCGGAATATGGAACTGCGAGGCAAAAACGTCGTCATCACCGGGGCTTCGAGCGGCATCGGGCGAGCCACCGCGCTCGAGATGGCCCGCCGCGGAGCGAACGTCGTTCTCGCCGCGCGCCGCGCCAATCGGCTCGAGCAAGTAGCCGCCGAATGCCGCGCGTTGGGAGTGAACGCCATCACTGTTCCGACGGACGTCGCGAACGCGGCGGAGTGTCGCCGTCTGATCGATACCGCCGGCGAAGTCGACGTGCTCGTGAACAACGCAGGCTTCGCGATCTTCTCCTCGATCCCTGATGCAAACGCGAACGAGGCTCGGGCAATGATCGAGACCAACTACTTGGGCGCGTTCCACTGCACGCAGGCCGTGTTGCCGCGGATGCTCGCGCGGCGCAGCGGCACGATCGTGAACATTTCGTCGATCACAGGATTGATGGGGTTCGCGCGCATGAGCGCGTACTGCGCGAGCAAGTTCGCGCTGACGGGGTTTACCGAAGGCTTGCGCGACGAGGTGATCGGCAGCGGTGTGCATGTTGCACTGGTGTGCCCCGGAACGACGGACACGGAATTCTTCGTCAAAGCCGAGCGAGGTAAGATGCCCGGCGCTTCGCGACTGATGCTCGCCGTCAAACCGGAACGTGTTGCACGCGCGGTGTGCGACGCGGCCGAGGACGGCCGCTATCGCCGCATCCTGCCGATCCTCGCCGCCACCTACATGCGCATGAAAGAAGTGTTTCCTCGTCTCGCACACCTACTCTTCCGCAAGGTCTCCGCGCTCATGGAGCGCAGATGAACAATCGACGCCACTGGAGCCGCACGCCGGCGACCACAGTCCTGATCGCTCTGATCCTTATCGCATTCGGACTGGAGGTCGTCGGGATTCCGTTGACCGCGATGTTCTGCAACTTCGCGCCGCTCGTAAAAAAAGAGCCCTGGCGGTTGGTGACCTCGATGTTTCTCCACGCCGGAGCGCTGCATCTGGTCGTGAACCTGGTCGCGTTGTTTCAGCTGGGCCGGTTTTACGAGCTCATGTTCGGTACGAGACGCTTTCTGCTGATCTACTTCGCCTCGGGCCTGATCGCGTCTCTTGCAAGCGCATGGTGGAACCAGGGCCCGTCCGTCGGCGCCAGCGGCGCGATCTTCGGAATCCTCGGCGCGATGATCTTCTCGATCCGGCGCTCACCCCGATGGAGAAACGACCCTTTCGGCCGCAGCATCGTCACTCAAGGCGTGTTCCTGATCCTCGCGAATCTCGTCATCACCTGGACGGTTCCGCAGATCGACAAGGCCGGCCACATCGGTGGCCTGGTCGCCGGGCTTCTGCTGGGCGCTCTCCTGCCGCAGAAGCCTGAGCCGCCACGCCCACCCGCGCAGGTGGTGATCGACGTGCAGCCTCACGACGTCTGACGAAGCACGAGCCGAAGGTCCTGCGGCGCGAACAGACGATCGTTCACGGCGTGGATCACGCGCTGCAACTCCGGAGGGTCGCTCTCCAGGATCGCGATCTTCGCCCCCTCGGGCAGCTCGTGCACGGCGCGGACTTCTTCGATCTCGAATCCGTGCTCGCGCGCGAGCACGGTCAGCGCGGCCGGATGCCGCGGAGCGATGTGCGTTGGATCGCGCCAGAAGTCGGAGGCCGCGGCGAGGATCGACTCCGCGTTCGGCGTCTCGATCATCAGCAGCCCTCCGGGACGCAGTACGCGCGCGGACTCGCGGAAGAGCGCAAGCAGCGCGTCAATCGGCAGGTGCTCGACGACATGCATCGCCAGCACGCTTCCCGTCGAAGCATCCGCCAGCGATGCGAAACAGTCCGGCACAGCGGCCAGCGAGACGTCGAAACCGCGTTGTTGCAGGTCCGCGACGGAACGCTCGTTCGTATCGACTCCGCGCGCGGCGATCCCTGCCTCACGGCAGGCCGCGAGGAACTCGCCGCGACCGCATCCGACATCGAGCACGGGCTGATGGTCGGTGGCGAGGCGGATGTAGTGCATCACGTCGCCGCGCACGTGCGATTCGCTGCCGCGCAACGCGTCTTCCAATCGCCGGTAAACGACGTCGGGCGAATGCGCGACGGAAGGATTCACGGCATCGCGCACGCGCACGGCCACGGTCTCGATCTTCTGGTCGAGCGCCGCGATGAGCGCGTCATTCCGCTTCGCCGCGGTGACGACCAACTCGCGCAGCCGCGTGCTCTCCGCGGCCATTGCGCCCGCGAGATCGCGCTGCAGCGAGTCGATGTCCGCGCGCAGATCGCGGCGAACCGCTTCCACGTCGCTGCGGATGTCGGACAACAGGTCGAGCAGGACGAGATTGAAGTTCTTCTGCCTCTCGTCGTCCGGCTCGCTGGCGCGGCGCACGAGCCGACGCAGCCGCGCGAGCATCCACTCCTGCTTCGATCCACGCGGCCGATAGCGGCGATCCTCGCGCCACACCTCGCGCCAGCCATCCGCACCGGCGGGAGGATCGTCGACGTAGCGATCGTCTGCCATGCGCGGAGAATAACGTAGGGCGGGCTTCAACCCGCCCTACGTAATGAGACGGCAGGTTTACTCGGCAGCCGTTTCTTCGGCGGCGGGAGCTTCCTCGAGCTTTTCCACCCCCATCGGCACGACTTCGACCTGAATGGAGGCGGTGACGTCGTGGTGCAGGCGCACTTCCACGTCGTGCACGCCGATGTTCTTGATCGGCTGCGCCAGCTCGATGCGGCGCTTGTCGACCTCGATCCCCTTCTCGGCCAGCGCGTCCGCGATCTCGTTCGCGGTGACAGAGCCGAACAGATGTCCGTGCTCGCCCACGCGCTTCTCGACCGTGATCTTCACGCCCTTGACGCGATCCGCCGCCTTCTGCGCGACGTTCTTCTCTTCCTGCGCGAGCAGCGCCCACTTGCGGCGCTGGTGCTCGATCGCATTGAGGTTGCCCTTCGTTGCTTCCTGGGCCAGGTTCTTCGGAATGAGGTAGTTCCGCCCGTAGCCGTCCTTGACGGTGACCACGTCTCCGCGCGTGCCAAGCCCGCGGATTTCCTCAGTCAGAATGACTTTCATGAGAGTCGTCCTTTCGCTTCTTGAAATGTCGGAAATCGAAAAATGAATCGAACAGTCCGGCCACGGCGACGAACAGCATGCTGAACGGCATCGTGATCGCCAGCAGCGCCCAGCCGAACGCGGTCCCCAGGATGCCCGCGCCGATCGACAACAGCATCGACCGGAAGACCGCCAGTCCCTGCAACAGGTACAGGAATGCGACCACGCCGAGGACGTTCGCGGCGACCTTCTGGAGCAATCCGGTCGCGAGCGGCGCGATGCCGCCGAAGACGAACGCGAACAGCAGCCAGTCGGGCAGCGTCAAGTTCCGGAACAGATACGGGCGCGCGGACTCGTTCTGCCACGCGCGCAAACGGCCGAACATCATCAGGCTGAGCGTGTGGACCACGGTCAGCGACACCAGCAGCTGCGCCGCGAACAGATACGCGGCGACGGGTCCGGCTCGCTCCGCGAAACGGACCAGTTCCGCAGGCATCTTGTTCTCGCGGTAGATCTGTGCGACGAGGCGCCAGACCTCCTTCGTCTGCGCGACCTGCGCCGCGTACGGCGAGAACGAGATCAGCATCTGCGATGCAGCCTCGGTCACGGCCAGGCCGACGAGCGCGCCCGCCAGCAGGAACAGCAGCACGCGGCCGAACGACTCGCCGCGTTCCACCATCGGGATCGCGGCCATCGCCGGCAGCATGATCGCCAGCACCACCGCGGCCAGGAACGACCACGCCATCTTCTGCGCGTCCGGCGTATTCTCCGGTATCGCCACGGCGTAGAGCGAGGCGACCGCGATCGACAGCACCAGCACCGCCCACGCCGCGCGGCGCCCGTTCCGAACCGCGCAATGCAGCAGTGCGGCCGGCACGAACACCAGCATCGGCGTGACGATCATCAGCGCCATCAACAGCGAATACCCGATCACACTGCGCACCTGCCGGCCGAACGGCCGGCCCGGCAGCAGCACGGGCTCGCTCTGAGGGAGGGACGATTCGATCATCGAGAAGTCTTAGTCAGCAGTGAACGGCAGCAGCGCCGCGATGCGCGCGCGCTTGATGGCGTTCTGCAGTTTGCGCTGATGCAGCGCGCACGTTCCGGAGATGCGGCGCGGAAGGATCTTCCCGCGCTCCGGGATGAACTGCTGCAGGGTCTTGATGTCTTTGAAATCGATGTATTCGATCTTCTCGACACAGAACTTGCAGACCCGCTTGCGGCGATAGAAGAACTTCTTCTTGCCGCCCTGCTGTCCGCCCGGTCCGCCGCCGCGGCGATCGTCACCACCACCGGCGCCACCGCCGGGACCTCTTCTCTGGGGCATCGTCGTAGCCATGGCTCATCTCCTCCTTAGGCCTGCGGCGCCGTCTCGTCGGCACCGGCCAGCAATGCGCTGTCGATGTCGGCCACGACCGGCACGGCAGCAGCAGCGGCAACCGGGACGGCGGGACGGACGCGCTCCTTCTTCGGGTTGCGCTTGGCGAGCTTCTCCGCGCGCTTGTGCTCGAGGTCCGTGCGCACGATGACGTGACGCAGGACGCGATCGACGTTCTTCATGCGCCGATCGAGCTCCGAAAGCGAAGAATCGCTCTCGAGGACGAAGAGGTGGTAGATGCCTTCGTTGGACTTCTGGATGGGGTAGGCGAGACGACGGCGGCCCCACGCTTCTTCGTTCTTGAGCGTGGCACCGTTCTTCTCGGCGATCGCCTTGAAATCGGTGATCAAGGTCGTCGCTTCTTCCTCCGTCACTTGCGGAGAAAGGATGAACAGGACTTCATAAGTCCTCATGAATCCTCCTTCTGGCCTAGCGGAACCTCGCCTCGGCGGGGTTCAAGGAGCTGGCAGATTGTTAAAGAATGTCCGGCGCACGAACGCAGTCCGGGCCGGCAAGGATAGGCAAAGCGCGGCAGGCGCGCAATTATTTCTTGGTCCCTTGCCCCGAGCGAAGTCGAGGGGCCAACTTAGCACCTGCGGCGCGTGTTCACGAAGCGCGCTGCACGTGCCGTCGCGAGTCGGCTTGCTCCGCGCTGCTGCTAAGCTGGCCCCTCGACTCCGCTCGGGGCTAAAGGAGTAACAATGCTTCACCTCGCCGCGATCCTCCTCTTCACCCAACTCGATTTCGCCGAAATGCGCTGGCGCTCCATCGGACCGTTCCGCGGCGGCCGCACCGTCGCCGCTGTCGGCATCCCGGAGCAGCCCAACGTCTTCTTCATCGGCGTCAACAACGGAGGAGTCTGGAAGACCACCGACTACGGACGCGTCTGGACGCCGATCTTCGACGACCAGCCCAGCGGCTCCATCGGCGCGATCGCCATTGCCCCGTCGAATCCGGACGTCATTTACGTCGGCAGCGGCGAGGGACTGCATCGCCCCGATCTCTCCACCGGCGACGGCCTGTACAAATCCGTCGACGGCGGCAAGACCTGGACGCACCTCGGCCTCCGCGACGGCCAGCAGATCGCGATGATCGCCGTCGACCCCCGCGATCCCGACCGCCTCTTCGTCGCCGTCCTCGGCCATCCGTACGGCCCGAACGAGGAGCGCGGACTCTTTCGCTCCATCGACGGAGGCAAGAGCTTCGAAAAGATTCTCTATCGCGACGAAAACACGGGCGCCATCGACGTCATCCTCGATCCGTCGAATCCGCAGATCGTTTACGCCGCACTATGGGAAGCACGCCAGGGACCGTGGGAGAACGGCGCGTTCTTCGGACCCGGTAGCGGCGTCTTCAAATCGACGGACGGCGGCACGACGTGGAGCCAGCTCACCAGCGGTCTACCGGCCACCGGCGAGCTTCTCGGTCGTGCCGGTCTCGAGATCGCGCGCTCGAATCCGCGCCGCCTCTACGCGATCGCCGGTACGACCAAAGAAAGCGGCGGCCTCTATCGCTCCGACGACGCGGGCGAGACCTGGCAGCGCGTCAACGACGACGATCGCCTGTGGGGACGTCCCGGAGACTTCAACGAAGTGCGCGCCGATCCGACGAACGCCGACGTCGTGTACGTCGGGAACATCGTCACGTGGAAGTCGACCGACGGCGGGAAAACGTTTCGCGCGCTTCGCGGCGCGCCCGGCGGCGACGACTATCACCGTCTCTGGATCAATCCGCTCCATCCGAACATCATTCTCAACGCCGCCGATCAGGGCGCGGTGATCACCGTCAACGGCGGCGCGACGTGGAGCTCCTGGTACAACCAGCCGACCGCGCAGATGTTTCACATCAATGCCGACAATGCGTTTCCGTATCGCGTCTGCGGCGGACAGCAGGAGAGCGGCTCCGCGTGCGTGCCGAGCCGCGGCGACGAAGGGCAGATCACGTTCCGCGACTGGACTCCGGTCGCGGCCGAAGAGTACGGCTACGCGGTGCCGGATCCGCTCGATCCCGACATCGTGTACGGCGGACGAATCACGCGCTACGACCGCCGTACGCGGCAGGCCGAGGACGTTACGCCGAAGCCGCTGCGCGGCAGCGGATATCGCGTCGTCCGTACGCAGCCGATCGTCTTCTCCGGCGCGGATCCACGCATCCTCTTCTACGCCTCGAACACGCTTTGGAAAACGACGAACGGCGGGCGGGCGTGGACCGAGATCAGTCCGGATCTCTCGCGGAAAGAATGGAGCGTTCCGGCGAACGTCGGTAAGTACATCGGCACGCCCGCCGCGGAGCCGCGGCAGCGCGGCGTGATCTACGCGGTCGCGCCATCGCCGCTCGATGTCAACCGGATCTGGGCCGGCACCGACGACGGTCTCATTCACGTCACCGCCGACGGTGGCAAGACGTGGAGCGACGTTACTCCAGCGGCGCTCGTGCCGTGGGCCAAGGTCTCGATTCTCGAGGCTTCGCACTTCGACGCGAGCACGGCCTACGCCGCGATCAACACGTTCCGCTTGGACGATCTGCGCCCGCACATCTACCGCACGCGTGATGGCGGCAAGACCTGGACGCACATCACACGCGGCATCCCCGGCGGCGGGATCATCAACGTGGTGCGCGAGGACGCGAAAACGCGCGGACTGCTCTTCGCGGGCAGCGAAACGCAGGTTTACGTCTCGTACGATGACGGCGAGCAGTGGCAGTCGCTGCGCCTGAACATGCCCGCGACGTCCATTCGCGATCTCGTCGTGCACCAGGACGACGTCGCCGTCGCCACGCACGGCCGCGGCTTCTGGATCCTCGACGCCATCGAGCCTCTGCGCCAGGCGAAATCGAAAGACGTGCTGTTGAAACCGCAGCGCGCATGGCGCTTCCGCTGGAACAAGAACACCGACACGCCTCTGCCGGCCGATGAGCCGGCGGGCCAAAATCCGCCCGATGGAGCGATCCTCGATTACCGGCTCGCGTCCGACGCAAAGGAAGTGACGATCGAGATCCTCGATGCGAACGGAGCGCTCGTGCGCCGATACTCGAGCAACGATCCGGCGCCCGCGCCGCAGGACACCGGACAGGTTCCCGCGAACTGGATTCGTCCGCTGCGTGCGCTCCCCACCAGCGCGGGACATCACCGCGTCACGTGGGACCTGCGCTATCCGCCGCTCCTGCAGGCGCGGCCGTCCTATCCAATCGCAGCGATCCCGTATGACACGCCGCCTTCCGCTACGTCTCCGTACGCGATGCCAGGCACGTACACCGTGCGCCTCACCGTCGACGGCAAGAGCTCGACGCAACCGCTCGTCGTCGAGATGGACCCGCGCGTGAAAGCATCGCGTGACGATCTCGTGCGGCAGTTCGCGCTCTCGATGAAAACATATGAATGGCTGAAGCAGCTGGGCGACGACGAGAAGAATGCCGAGCTGAGAACCTCCGCCGCGAGTCTCCTCCGGTCCTTGCAATCCGCCGACGCCGCACCGTCCGCTCAGCTCGCCGCTTCCGTGGCGGAACTGGAGACTAGAATCCCCGCGCGATGAAAAAGCGCGTCTACGTCATCTACACCGGCGGCACGATCGGCATGCAGCAGACGCCGGACGGCTACGCGCCCGCGCCAGGCTCGCTGCAGGAACAGATGAAGGGCATGCCCGAGCTGCGCGACGCCGCCATGCCCGACGTCACGATTCACGAGTACGAGCCGCTGCTCGATTCGTCGAACATGACGCCGGCGGAGTGGATGAAGATCGCCCGCGACATCGCCGATCACTACGACGACTACGACGGCTTCGTCGTCCTCCACGGCACCGACACGATGGCCTACACCGCCTCCGCCCTCCCCTTCATCCTCGAAGGGCTCGGCAAACCGGTGGTCGTCACCGGATCGCAGATCCCGTTGACGGAGCCCCGCAGCGACGGACGCGACAACCTCGTGAGCTCGCTCCTCACCGCCGCGTCGTTCGACATCCCCGAGGTCTGTCTGTACTTCGGACGCTCGTTGCTGCGCGGCAACCGCGCCGTGAAAGTGAGCACGCACGGCCTCGCCCCCTTCTCCTCCCCCAACTTCCCGCCCCTCGGCACCTTCGGCGTCGACATCGACATCCGCTGGGACCTCGTACACAAGCCGAAGCTCGATGCGCGGTTGCGCGTGCACGAGCTCCGCTCCGCCGTCGTCAGCGTCGTGCGCCTCATCCCCGGCATCTCCGCGAGCTTCATCCGCAACGTCCTCGCGCCGCCCGTACAGGCCGTCGTACTGCAGGCGTACGGCGTCGGCAACGGTCCCGATCGCGACACGGAGTTTCTCGCTGCGCTCTCCGAGGCGACCGAGCGCGGCGTAGTCGTCGTCGACTGCAGCCAATGCCTCACCGGTTACGTCGATCTCGACTCCTACGCCGCCGGCTCCGCGCTCGCGAATGCGGGCGTGATCAGTGGCTACGACCTCACCGTCGAAGCCGCGGTCGCGAAGCTGACTTACCTCTTCAGCCGCAACTACGATGTCGACCGAGTGAAGCTGGAGATGCAACGCGATCTTCGCGGCGAGATGACCGTGACGTCATAACTCGTCGTCCTGCTTCAGGATGTGCACGACCTTCGTGCGATGCATGATGTTCATGACTTTTTCGATCTCCTCCGGTGTCATCTTCACGCCTGCGAGCGCGCCCATCTGCAGCATGCATGCGAGCAGAATCCTTCCCAGGACTTTTCTCAGGGACATGGTTCCTCCGTTTGCGTTTCGTCGGACCGTGCGAGGTCAGACGAGCGCGGGAGGAGCGCGGAAGGAGACGAGCGCGAGGAGCGCGACAGGTTGATCGTCGCAACGCGTATTTACGCGGCGCAGCGTGCGGATCGCGACGAACGTGAAGAACGTGACCGTCGCGGCAATGAGGATCACCGGCACGAACGGCACGAATGCCGCGAGCAGGGCGACCGCGAGAATGAGAATTCGAATCACGCGCGACGATCTTAAACGCCTAGCGCGCTCAAATCCAAACGTTCCTTCGCGATCGGCGGACACCAGTAGTACCCGCCCGTCACCGGTCGCGAGAACGTGAACAGGCCGTCGACGATCCCGTCCTCGCGTCCGACCATCCGCTTCATCATGGTCTCGAAGACGTCGAGCGAATTCACCTGCGCAACGAACTCGAGGCCTTCCTGCGTCGCGTTCGCCCACGGCATCGACTTGCGGAGCATGAACATCGGCGGGTCGAAGCTCTCCTGCTCCGTGCGTTTGATGTGTGCGGACGGCGGCGCGTCCTCGATCTCCTCGTTCGACTCCGCGCGGCGGCCGATGAGCATCTCCCGATCTTCCTCGTCGAGATCGCGGAAGCGAGAGAGGTCGTGCACCCAGCGCTGCACGACCAGGAAGCTCGAGCCGTCCTCACGCACCGCGGCCGCTGCAGCATCGTCGCCTTTCGGATTCTCCGTCCCGTCCTCGAAGCGCGTGAGATCGCGTCCGCCGTGATAGGTGAACGTGTCATTCGAGTCGACGAGCAAAAACGCGTCGCCGAGGAGCTCGCGGATGTTCTGCGTGAGATCGAAGACGACGCCGCGGTCCGGCCCGCGCAGGAGGAAACAGAGCGCCTCCTGCGTCGACGGCACGCTGCACGCGGGACCCGACATCGCCGGAAACGTGCGCAGTCCGTCGACCGTTTTCTTCAGCGCCAGCACCAGTGGCTCGCCGATCCCGATCACGCCGCACTCGATCGACAGTTCGTCGCGCAGCCGCCGCAACGCCTGCGGCACATCGGACTGTGGCGCGATGCGAAACAGAAGCGTGCGTCCGACCGGCGGCCGGTCGGCGAGGACGGCAGGCTGGGCGTTCTCGATCATCGGGCGCGGGATTATGGCAGAGGCGTAGAATCTTGCGCGATGGCGCCACAGACGACCACGAGACTGACGTACGAGGATTTCGTCAAACTGCCGGACGACGGTAACCGCTACGAGATCATCGAGGGGAAGTTGTACGTGAATCCTGCGCCCGTGCCGCGACATCAGCGGATCGTAAAAAACCTGCTCCTCTCTCTTGAACTCTATTTCCGCGCACACCACAACGGCGAAGTTCTTCAATCGCCCATCGACGTCGTTCTTGCCGAGGATGGCATCGTCGAACCCGACCTCATCGTCATCAAATCCGAACGTGCCTCGATCGTCGGCGAGAAGAACGTCAAGGGCGCTCCGAACCTCGTCATCGAAGTCCTCTCCGACGGCACTCGGCGTATCGACGAAGGCAAGAAGCGAAAACTCTACGAGCGCTCGGGCGTCGACGAGTACTGGATCGTCGATCCCGAAGCGGAGTTGGTGAAGATCTACCGGCGCGTCGACGCCGCGTTTCAGCACGCAGCGGAGTTCAATGCCGACGACGGCGGCACGATCACCACCCCCCTTCTCCCCGGTTTCTCCCTCGACGTCCGCGAAGTCTTCGCCTGAGCCGGGCACGCGCACTGCACCGCACCGCTCTCATCTGGAGGTATGCATGAACGAAGAGATCGAATCGGGTTTGCTAGAGGATGTCCACGACCTTGACCCTGTGGCGCTGGCAGCGGCCTCGCCCATCCGCGCCGCCGACAGCGACGGCACCGACACCGCCGATGACGACGGCACCGACGCCGGTGACGCCGACGGCACGGACGACAGCGAAGCCGACGGCGACGGCGAGGACGGCAAAGACAGCGATGGCGAAGACGCCGACGGGGACGGCGAAGACAACGCCTGACACGAGACTGTCATCCTGAGCCGGCGGAGCGCGGCGAAGGATCTCCTCCCCACTCGCGGGAGGTCCTTCGCCGTCTACGCGGCTCAGGATGACAAGCAAGGACACCGTGACCATCACCTTCGCCGAAACCCTCGGCGGCGCGATCCGCGTCGACGACTTTCTCGCGCGCGTCTGGGGCCGAACCTTCGCGCACCTCCCGGGCGCGCCCGGCCGCTTCCACGGCCTCCTTTCCTGGTCCGAGGTCAACGGAATGCTCCAGAAGCATCGCTTGCAGCCGCCGAGGTTGCGGCTCGTGCGCAAAGGCGAGTTCGCGTCGAAGAGCGAGTACCTCCGTTTCGAAGGCAACGTGCCGTTCGTCGTGCCGGAGAGACTCTCGCAGCGGCTCCGCGACGGCTACACGCTGATCATCGACGCGGTCGACGACATGACCGACGGCGTGATGCAGGCGGCCGAGGACTTCGAGCGCGTGTTGCAGGAGTCCGTGCAGGTGAATCTGTACGCGGGCTGGCGCGAACAGCAGGGCTTCAACCGCCACTGCGACACGCACGACGTCGTCGTCCTGCAGGTCTACGGGAAAAAATACTGGCGCGTATACGAAGGCGGTCGTCTGCATCCGCTGAAGAACGACATCGCGCCAAACAAGGAAGCACCGCAGAAGGTGGTCTGGGAAGGGATGCTCGAGGACGGCGAAGCGCTTTACATCCCGCGCGGGTGGTGGCACGAGGCCTCGGGCGTCGGCGAGGTTACGCTGCACCTGACGTTCGGCATCCATCAGCGCACGGGCGTGGATCTCGTGCGATGGCTCGCCGATCAGTTCCGCGCGTCGACGGAGTTTCGCGCGCCGCTGCGCCGTTTCGGATCGCGCGAAGAACAGCAGCAACAACTGCAGGAGCTGCTCCGCCAACTCGTCAACGCGATCGACGACGATCTGCTGCCGCGCTACTTCACGGACCAGAACGCGCGCGCGCGAACGCGCGGGTGGGCCAGTCTCCCGTGGACCGTTGCGAACACCGAAGCGCCTCCGATGAATGCGCGGGTCACGCTCTCCGCGCCTCGCGAGCTGAACCTCGTCCGCGACAATGGGTCGATCCGCTTCGATGCGAACGGACGTGTGTGGCAGTTCGCCGCCGCGGCCGAGCCTCTCCTCCACACGCTCGCGCGCGGTCCCGCCACCGTCGCGGAATTGTGCACCGCCACCGCGGGAGCGCTGGACGGCGCGACCGTGCAGCAATTCGTCGTCGAGCTCGCGCGGCAAGGCCTCGTCCAGGTGACGGGCGAGCCCGGCGCGTGAGCCGCGTCTACTGCTCCGACGCCGCCCGCCTCCGCGGCGACGACAACGCCGCCACCGCCGCGCGCATCGACGTCTGGATCCTCGTCGAGCTCCCGATCACCTGGGGCCGCGATCCGATCACCGAGGCCGCGCTGCCGCAGACGGTGCGAAACGCACTGAAGCGCGCGTCGCACGACATCCCACGAAGCCGCGTCGTCTTCATTCGCAAACGCGTCGAATGCCTCGGCGCAACCCGCGTTTACGTCATCCGCAGCGCGCCGCACACCGGCGTGACGCAACTCGACCTCGACACGCTCGAAGACGTCGCGACCGTGCCGTTCGTCTCGATCGCCAACGACACGGCGTCGTCCGCGGCGCGCCCGCTCGTCCTCGTCTGCACGCACGGACAGCACGATTCGTGCTGCGGCCGCCGCGGCTATCCGCTCTTCGACGCGCTGCGCCAGCACGACGGCATCGATCTCTGGCAGTGCTCGCACATCGGAGGGGACCGCTTCGCGGCGAACGCCGTCGTCCTTCCGTGGGGCCTCTACTACGGCCCGGTCGAGCCGCGCGACGCCGGTGCGCTCGTGGACTCGCTAGCGCGCGACGAGATATTTCTCCCCGCGTATCGCGGACGCTGCTCGATGCCGAAACCGCTCCAGGCCGCGGAGACGTTCGTGCGACGCGAGACGAACATCCTCGCGCGCGACGCGTTCGAGCTCCTGTCGCGCGAGAAGCTCGAGCACGGACGGATGCAGGTTCGGCTGAAGGACACTTCCGGAGCGATCCACGACGTGACGATCGAACGATCCGACTCGGCGGAGACCGCGATGCTCACCTGCACGGCGAGCACGGCGGCCAACGTGTCGCAGTTCCGGATGATCGACTACAAACGCATCTAGGAGCGCCGGCGTCCTCGCCGGCTGGCCCGCAGGCGTCCCGCGCCTGCGTTTCTGCGAGGCGGCGAGGACGCCGCCTGGCCAGCCGCCGGGGACGGCGGCGTTCCACTCCCTCGGGTAGGGAAAACCCCTATCATCATCCCTCCTTCTGAAGAGAGGCTCGCACCATGCCCAACCATCCCGAGATCGAAGCGCCGGCCACCCGTCCCTTGAAGGCATACGCGTTCGACCCGAGCGCAGGGAAGCTCCTCGGCAACGAGATGACGATGAACGTCCGTTACGAAGAGCTCGAGCCCGGCCCGGTCGTGAAGGTGCCGTTCGAAGCGGAGAAAAGAGGGGAGATCGAGCGGCGCGGCAACGCGGTCGCGGTCGTCGACTACGACGGCGCGAACAAGACCTACTACCAGCCGGTCGACCTCGACGACCCGCGCATCCTCATTCGCGGCGGACTCGATCCCAAAGCATGCGATCCTCGCTTCCATCAGCAGATGGTCTATGCGGTCGTCACCGACACGATCCAGCACTTCGAGACCGCACTCGGCCGGCGGATCCACTGGCGGCGCGCAGAGCGCAAGGCGGGTGCACCCGGCGGACCCAATCCCGATCACATCTGGACACTCAACCTCTACCCGCACGCGTTCATCGGCCGCAACGCGTTCTATAGCCCGCGCGCGCACGGCATTCTCTTCGGCTACTTCCGCGCGGGGACGGAGAACGTCGGCCGCAATCTCCCCGGCCAGACCGTCTTCACCTGCCTCTCGCACGACATCGTCGTGCACGAGACGACACACGCAATCATCGACGGAATCCGCAAGTACTTCACTGAGCGGACGAATCCTGATGTCATCGCGTTCCACGAGGCCCTCGCCGACCTCGCCGCGCTGTTCCGCCACTTCACGCACCGCGAAGTCCTGCGCGACACCATCGAGCGCACGGGCGGCGCGCTCTACCGCTACCAGCTGAATCCTGAGATCGAAGTTTCCGCGCTCGACGACTACGAGAACAGCGACGACTCCACGAAGCGGAAACTCAGCTCCCAGTACACGCGGCGGAACCCGCTCGTCGAGCTCGCGCAGCAGTACGGCGAGGCCACCGGAAAGGAGCAGGCCCTCCGCTCCGCCCTCGGCAGCAAGCCGAACTCCGACGACATCAAGAAGATCACCGAGCCGCACAAGCGCGGCTCGATCCTCGTGGCCGCGGTGTTCGACGCGTTCTTCACGATCTATCAGAAACGCACCGCCGACTTGTGGCGCATCTTCCGCGCTGGCGGCGGCAGCGACAATCCGACCGACGTCCCCGTGCCGCTTGCAGACCGTTTGTGCGAGGAAGCGACGCGTCTCGCCGAACAGTTCTTCCAGATCTGCGTGCGCGCACTCGACTACTGTCCGCCGGTCGACATCACTTTCGGCGGGTATCTGCGCGCGCTCGTCACCGCCGATCTCGACCTGCGGCCGCGCGACGAAGTCGGCGTGCGCGACGCGATCATGCAGAGCTTCCGCATGCGCGGCATCTATCCCGAAGGCGCGGGATCGTTCTCCGAGGGGGCGATCGCGTGGCCGACTGCGCAGGCCCTCGACCTCCCACCTGTGAAGGGTCTCGCCTTCGGCGATCCGAATGGACTGACGGCATGCGAGAAGGATGCAACCGGCGACGCACTTCGCGAATACCTCAAAGTCGAGGGCGTCCTCGAGAAGCTCAGCTTCGAGAAGGACCACACGATGCCGGTGCTAGTCACGTCCTTCCACCCGCTGTTCCGCATCAACGCCGACGGGAGTCTCCGCACGGACATGATCGTGGAGATGGTCCAGACGCGTCAGATCCCGCTGCAGGCAGACGCGCCGGAGCTCGGCACGATGGCGTTGCGCGGAGGTGCGACGCTCATCATCCGGAAACCGCGAGCCCACGAGCCCGAAGCGAAGCGCAACGAGGCGACGATCTGCTACGTGATCAGCAAACATCTGAAGGATCCGGACACCGGGGAAGACCGCGCCGACCGGCAGCGCCGCTTCGCGGAATCCCTCGGCCTCGCCGAAGGCAACGATCCCGAGCGCTTCCAGATCGACTTCGCAATGGTGCACGGAGTCTGAGATGACGACAGAAAAAACAGGCTTGCGCGTACGGATGTATCGCGTCGGGTTCGGCGATTTCTTCCTCGTCACCGTTCCCACCGACGACGGGCCGAAACACATCCTCATCGACTGCGGCGTCACGCCGGGCACGACGCACAACGGCGACATCGGCACGATCAAAGCTGCCGTCACGCACATGACCGAGGAGACGAACAAAAAGCTCGCGCTGATCATCGTCACCCATCGGCACATGGATCACATCATCGGCTTCAGCCGCTGCCCCGAGTTCCAAAAGGACTTCACGGTCGAATCGATCTGGATGCCGTATTGGGAATCCGAATACGACGAGGCGGTGAAGTTCCAGGCGGACCTCACCGAGCTCGCGACGGACATGCAGCACTACCTCGCCTTCTCCGCGGACAAGAACACCGAGACGAACGAGTTGCTCGGCATGCTGCGCAATGCGACCGGTCTCGAGGACGATGAGTTGTTCGCCGTCGCGGGCACGACGCCTGGCAAAGGCGGCGGCACCAATGCGAAATCTCTCGCGATGCTGAAGAACGGCTTCGGCGTGAAGCCGGAGTACTACAAGAAAGGCGACAACCCGAAGCTGCCGAAGAGTCTGGAGAACTCCGGTCTCGAGGCCGTGATCCTCGGCCCACCGCCACCCGACGCGATGGACTTCATGAAGCTCAACGATCTCAAGAAAGGCGTCGGACAGTATCTCGGCGCCGATGGAGGTTCGACCACGCAGTCGAAGATCTTCGAGCCGTTTGGAAAGATGTGGCAGACCGACGCCAGTGCGTATCCGGAATCCGCGTTCCGCGAATACGCGCCGCGAGTCGAGGACCCGAACGCGAAGCCCGCGCATGAGAAGCTCGAAGCGGTGATCAATGCCGCGCAGCCGGCGATTCTCCTCACCGCGGTGAAAGAGCTCGAGCATTCGCTCAACAACCAGAGCCTCGTCGTGCTTTTCACGTTCAAAGGCAAGAGGCTCCTCTTCGTGGGCGACGCGCAGGCGGGGAACTGGACGTACTGGATGTACGGCGGCACTCCCACGAAGGCGCCCTCGCTCGATGATCTGTCGGCCGAGGGAAAGAGCGTCCTCGGAAATCTCGACTTCTACAAGGTCGGCCACCATGGCAGCACGAACGCGACGCCGATCACCGCGGTCGATGCGATGGGTGGGACGTTCGCGTCGATGTGCTCGACGCAGGCGGATACGTACGGCAACCCCGACAAAGGCACCGAGGTGCCGCGCGATCCGCTGCTCGCGGCGCTGGCGAAAAAGAGTGCGCTCGTGCGCAGCGACTCTCCGGACGCGCAGGGCAAGTTCGACGTCACTGATCTCTACGTCGACTACGAAATGTAGGGCGGGCTGAAGCCCGCCCTACATTTTGCCAATCCTTCAGGGCAACTGGATGGTGATCGTGTTGGTGTTGTTGGTCTCGACGGACTCGTCGACCTCATTCGAGCTATCCGCGGTCACGTCGATCGTGGTTTGCCCCGAATGCCCGCTCGTCTGCACCGTCACCTCGATCCATCCGTGCGGGGCAAGCGCGGGGGTTTCGACCACACCGATGAACGCGTTGCCGTCGATCTGGATCTTCGTCTTCGATGGGGCAGCCGTGGAATCGCCGGTGTTGGAGATCAGTGCGGTCACGGTGAGCTCATCCGAGGTGCCATGGGAGGGCTCGGCGCGAATCGACGCCACGACCAGATCCGGTTTCTGCGCGGGCGGCGGCGTGTAGTAGACCTGCGTCGACACGACATTGGACCATCCGCTCGGCAGGCCCACGGGACCCGCCGCGAACGTCGTGCGCACGCGGTAGTAATACATGCCGGTCGAGACGCCGTTGCGGATGTACGTGGTTCCGGCCGTGGTCGCGAGGTCGGCCCAGTTCGACGATTCGACGCGGACGTCGTCGACGAACCATCCCATCGGAGTCGAACCGGGTTTGTTTTCAGGGCCAGTGATGAACCGGAAGCGCAGACGGATGGACTTGTCCTTGTAGGCGGTGAGACTGATCGACTGCGGCGTCATCGCCTCCGCGTCGAACGCGAGAGCCGCATCGGGCGCGAGCGCCGAGCGCGCGCTCTCATACACGGTGTCCCAGTCGAGAGTGCCGTCGTCTTCCGCGATCTGGACGACGACTTTGTCGTCGCTCTCATTCATCGACCAATCGGAGAACTCGAGCGTCGCGGTTCCCACCGCAGGAATGGCAATCGGTTGCGCATACGTCAGCGTCGAGGTCGCGTTGGTGGCGCCTTCCGCCGCACGTCCCCAGAACGAATTCGAGCCGGAGCTCACCTTCAGGCTCGATGTCTCCCAGTTGAACGCGCCCGTGCCCTCGGTCGAAGACACCCACTGGCCGAGGCCGGACTCCGCATCGTCACTGGCGAGTGAAGCGAGGAATGTCGCTTCCTGCAACTCGTCGGGTCCGGTGGCTCCCGCGGGACGATCCCACGCCAGCTCGATCTTGCCGTCGGTGTCGGGCTCGGTATGCCCAACGCCGAAACGGAGGACCGGAGGCTGTTTGACGATCGAGCAGTCGGGCGTCACGTCGGCGATCACGGTCGCCGTGAGATTCGTCGTGTTGCCGTCGCTCGTGAAGCCGGTGAGGCCCGTGAGCGTCAGGGCGACGCCGGCCGGGAGCTTCCACGTCGCCGACGTCGCGGTCTGGTAGTTGTCGATGTGTGTACATCCATCGAACTCGTTGTCGTTCGTCCCCAACGTGTACGCGGCGTCATCGAGATTCGGCGTCGCGTTTCCGGGCTGCGGCTGCGAGTCGACGACGGTCTGCGCGGGCTGATCGGACGCCCCCGTGTTTCCGTAGCCGTGGTTCTCGTCGGTATAGAGGATCGCCAGGCCCGGCGCCCAGGTCGGATCGCCGCGTTCACTCTGCCCTTTCCCGTCCTTGTCCCAACTGTTCCGGTCACGCACTTCGATGTAATAGGCGTGATCGAGATTCACGCCATCCGCTGAGCTGACGCGCGAAAAGCCGTTCGGGAAGAGGCGCGTGTGCTCGTCGCTCGACTCGAAGTCGCTTGCGTAAATCTGCTGCGCGCCGGCCGAGATGTCGATGTCGTCGATGAACCATCCGCGCTTCGCGACCGCGGGATCCGTCGAATAGGCGAAACGAAGCAGCAGTTCCTGTCCCTTGAACGGAGTCAGGTCGAATTCGTCATCGATCCACTGTGGATCGGGGTAGGTGCCGAGATGGCGGTTCGTATTGGTGAGTGCATTGGCTTCGCCGGACACGCCGGTGATGAAGTTTCCGTATTGCAGATTGCAGGCGTTGTTGTTCGGATTGAATCCGGTGAGCGTCGTTCCGTTCCTCGAGGCCAGTGAAGTCCAGGTCTGGCCGCCATCGACCGACGCGAGCACGAAGGCGTAGTCCCAGTCCCACTCGATCTCGAACAGCGACTTGAACTTCAACGTGATCGCAGGCGCGTTCGCATGCTGAACGAGGTCAGGGAGGAAGACGTCGAGAGTGTGCCCGGGGCAACCGAAGTCGTCGCCCTGGCCCGAATGCCACGCACGCACACCCGAGGGAACGCTGTCGATCAGCTTCACCTTCGGAAGATCGACGCGAAGCGCGTCGGCGTTGTGGATGCCCGGACCCGTCAAGGTGTACGGCGTGCCGTCCGGACGCTTCCAAGTGATCTCGCCCGTGTCCTTCTTCGACTCCCGCAGCGTGTAGATGCCGTCCGTTGCCTCGAGCGGGACGATCCAGCCGAGATCCTGGCGGCTGAACACCGTCATGAACTGCGCGTGGTCGCTGCCCATGAGCTCCCACGATCCCATCGTCGCTCGCGAGCCCGTGGAGTAGAAATCGGGCAGGCCGAGGGAGTGGCCGTATTCGTGCGCGATGACGGACATCTTCTCCACGGCGGATTCAGGATTCACGTTGTACGGTCCGACGCGGATGAAAACCGGGATGCCCGTGTAGGTGGTCGTCATCTCCCTGCGCGAGCTGTCCGTCCACCACATCACCTGACCTTCGTGATTGCGAAGCATGTCGTTCGAGACATAGCCCTGCTCGCCGTTCGCGTCGGTGAAGTAGTACTGAAGATCGGACTTGTGCGGCCAGACGTTGTTGATCCCGGTCACGCTCGTGTTGCCATTGCCGCCGTCGCCCGCGAACATCAGGTTGAAGAAATCGACGACTCCGTCCTTGTCGGTGTCGAAGTCGTTGTAGTCGAGGTCGGGATCGGCGAGCGATGCGGCGTCATAGACGATCTTTGCCGTCGGTCCGCACGCATCGTCGACTCCGAACAACAATCCCTGTCCCGTCAGCGCGCCGAGAAGCGCGTGACCGGTCTTGTCCGCACCGTAGTAACCCTGCGTGCCCGGAAGCAGGTACCAACCGTTCTCGATGCGATTTGCATACAACGGAGTCCCCTTCAGCGGCGCGAGAGTCTGGCCCGTGCAGGTTCCGCCCGGGCTGAGGCTGGAGAACTTGTGGTTGTAGGTCGCATCGAAGGGCTTCGTCGTCGAGCCGACCGCCGGACGAACGAACCCAACCGGCGAAAGCTGTCCAAACGACATGTCCTGATACAACTGCCACAGACTCTTGCCGGAGGTCTTCGAATTCACGGCGGCATCGAGGGCCTGCGCAGTGTGATTCCCGGTGCATTCCTCATACGGCTGACCGGGTCCCGTGCAGTGTTTGATGTCCTGGTACTGCACCATGACGACCGGAAACGGCCGCTCGCCATAGCGCGCGGTCTGAAGCGTCGTCACCTTCGGTCCCATCGTCTTTGCAGCAACCGCCTGAGGGATTCCCGTGACGGACGCGGTGAGGCTCGCGTTCGCGGAGAGATCTTTCCAAATGATCTCGGGGTCCTGATCGAGATCGAGCGCCTTCGCACGAATCAGAATGCGCCCGCTCCCGTTGGGAGCCAGGATTCCGACGTTCCACGTCAAAGGTGAAGCCGGAGTGCCGATTCCGGAGTTGGGTGCAGGCGTGGCGTTCACGAAGACGGCCGATGCCGGCAAAGTGACCTTGACGACCACGGAAGTTGCACCCGCGGCACCCGCGTCGTATTGCACAAAAAACGGGTAGGTCTCCCCGGGCTGGACCCATCCGTAGGCGGAGTTGAACTTCGCAGCAAGTTTTACCGCCTGCCCGTGGGCGGCGGCGGATCCGAAGACCAGGACTGCTAACACTAGGTAAAACAAGGACTTCCTGCCGGACTGCGGCTTCCCGATGTTCATATGCTGTTCGACCCTTCTTCTCTCGCTTTTGGTAGTGTTACCACTACCCTGCCCGGCGCAAGGCACAAAGGGTGCCAGTTCTCAGGAGTCTGCGAGTGAGGCCGGATCGGATCGATGGACGCGTTCCATCGCGGCCTGGAAAGCCTGTCAATCCGCGTGGTCTGAAGCCTTCAGCGGGGCGATGAGGGATGAGGGTTGCGTCGAAACCGTCAGGGCACTGCGCTGTTGCGGTAGATCTCGTCGACGAACAACTCCGCGCTCAACGAAGGAACTGCGACGCTCCCGCCCTTGACCGCGTCTCGGGCGGTCCAACCGCCCATCGATTCGCGGAAGTGGATCGTGATTCGTCGTTCGCGATGCGACACGATCACATACTCGCGAATGCTCGGGATCGTCCGGTAGTACTCGAGCTTCAGGCCGGTGTCGTAGTCCTCCGATGAGTCACTCGTCACCTCGACGAGAATCGTCGGATTGAGAGCCGTGACATTGGGACTGGGGTCGTGTTGCTGAAGCGGTCCGCAAATCACCGACACATCCGGAAACGTGGCCAGACCGACGCTTTCCACGTAGATCCGCAGATCCGAGGTGTGCACGCGACTCGGACGATCTCCGACGGCGTTGCCGAGCGCCCAGACCATCGTCGCCGCGAGAGCCGAATGCTCCTCGGAACCGCCGGCCATCGCATAGATCTCGCCATCGAGGAACTCATGTTTTTCGGCGGACACCATCTCCAGCGCGACGTAGTCGGCATACGTGTATCGATGGAGTCGGCGCGTCTCACGCATCGAGGCGATTCTACGCGGAAACGCAGGCAGGCCAACGAACAAGGCCACCGTTGCCGGTGGCCTGCGAACATTCCTGCTGGAGCCGAGTAAGGTCGGATCGATCGATGGAGGTGTTCCATCGCGGCTTGGAAAGCCCGTCACACCGGTGGTCTGAAACTTTCAGCGGGGCGAGCGTTTCCTGCCGCGGAACTTCACTGTGATTTCCTTGACCAGCCCCGCCTCGCCTTTTCCTTTGCAGTCGGTGGTCGAGTGATAGTCACTGCGCGCCTTGAGCTCGGCGACGAGCGTCTTGCGCGGCACTTCCGTGTGCGAATCCGTGTCGCCATGTTTGCCCCGTCGCGTCGACATCAGCGTCACGATCTTCGGCTTGTTTTTGAACAGCTCCCAAAGCGGTTTCGGCGTGGCGTTGAGACTTCCGTGATGACCGACCTTGTACAAGTTCGTCGCGCGGAGCCGCCTGCGCATCGCGACCCGATTCTTCGCGTGGTTCAACGCGTAGTCCCAGTTCTCGATTTGCGCGTCGCCCGGAAAAAGGAGCAGCTTGCCGTTCACTTCGAACAGAAGAATGAGACTCGTGTTGTTCAGCGTGCCGTCGATGATCCGTACGAGCTCGAGCAGCTGCTTTGCCTGCGCCTGGCGCAGCTTGCGTACAAACCAGCGCACCGACTTCGGCAGCGCGTCTCCCTGCACCGACGGCGCGTCCGGAAAGAGCTTCTCGACGGTGAGCTCCGCGCTCACGCGCGTGGCCGCGGCCTGAAGGCTCCAGTACTGGTCCGACTCCTTTGCGTACGAACGGACTTCCGGATGATCCTCGATCGTCGGCGGTCCAAGGACGTGCACCTTCACGCCCGGGAGGACTACACCCGCGAGCGCGGTCTTCATGCCGTACGACAACCATTCGTGCGCCCTGCCCATCGCCTGCAGATTGCGTACGGCGGCGAGGTTCTTGAGGTTCGTTTCGCCGAGGAACCCGAGACGGCTGACGAGCGTGCGCCCCACGCCGAGCTGGCCGACCATCGCGCGGTCCGGTTGCGGCTCCGGCGACTCCTCTTCGGCGACGTCGTTCTCGGCCTCGTCTTCCAATTCCTCGAACTCGTGTGCCTTGACGCGCGCGACGACTGCCTTCGCTACGTTTTGCATCGAATCGAGCGATCGGGCGTGGAGCGCGGAGAACGCCTTCCCGTCGGTTCGTGCGGCGCCACGTCCCCGCACGGCGCCTCGCGGCAGCTCCGGGTCCTCGGTCCACGGCTGGATGATCAGTGCGTTTTCGCTGATGCTCCTGATGACGTCGCCCGGACCTTTGCCGTTCGCACGCGGCGTGAACCCGCTGATGTGATCCGCGTGACGATGCGTCACGATCACCGCGTCGAGCCGCCCCCCGGTGATCTTCTTGATGTTGGCCGCGGTGTCATCCATCTGCGACTCGCGCCGCTCTGGAGCCGCCGTCGAGCCGAAGTCGATCAGGATGTGCCGTTCGCGATCGTTCTTGTAGCGGAACGTCAACAGGAAGCAGTCGCCAAACCCAACGTTGTACATCCGGATGCGGACATCGACCGGACTCGCCATCTACCACTCCTCCTCGGGGCGTTTCTTCGATCGCGTGGCGCGCCGAAGATGCAGGCTCGAGATCGACAGGCGCGCCGTGGACTCTCCGCGCAACGCGCCCGACTCCCACAGGAAGTCGAGTCGTTTCTGCTGCTGCTCGACGCTGCGCAGCGGGTTGTACACGTGATACTTGAGGTGGCCGTATTCGTCGAAGATCAGCGCGCCGCCGCCGAACAGACGCAGCTTCTTCTCGTCCGGCATTCCCTCCGGCTTGCGCATGTCGAGGGAGTCGAGCTCCGACGCCAGCGGCTCGAGGATCTGCACGTATTCGCAGACCGTCTCATGGAGCACGAATCCGTCGGAGCCGACGCGCATGCACGGACGCACCGTGGTCACACGCGTGAACGCTTCCGGGTGCAGGCCGAGGTCGCGGCGGTTCTCCCAGACAAAATGAAACACCTCGTCGTGATCGCGCCGCATCGCGTCGAAATGCGTCCGCGAGTAGTCGAGCTTCTCCGGCGCCGCCTTCCAGTACCCATCCGCCGTACCCGACGCCGGCTTGATCCCGAACGCCTGGAACGCCGATCGAACGCACGCGCGCAACTCATACCGCGTGTCGGCCGGCCGGATCTCGCGATCGGCGGTCAGGAGCGCGGAAAGGTAATCGCCGAATGTGACATCGACCGGCGGCGCGTAGTCGAGCGCCCGAATCGCGGAGGTGAGGAGGCAGTCCGCGATGTCCGCTCCTTCTTCGATCGCGCGCGAGCGATCGACGCGCGTGCGATCGCGAATCAGGGCCGTCAGACGCCGGCTCCACATCTCCACAAACGCCGTCAGCATCGCCGCGACGAGGATCTCTCCGCGGCGATGCGCCTCCACGAATTCCTCGTCCTTATGGTAATGATCGGGACTCGGTGCGAGGTCACGCATCGAATGCCGCAGCGGGCCGCGCACCAGATTCAATTCGTCGCCGACCTGTTCCGCCAATCCGAAGATCATGTTCTTTCGCAACGCTTCGCGAGAGAGATCCTTCGTGCTCAAAGGAGCGTCGCCGCGGCCGCGATCGATGGTGCTCGCGATGACTGCCGGCAGCGAGAACACGGACAGGAGCGCAACCACGTCCGCGAATCCTTCGTGGAACGCGGCTTGATCGGCCGACGACGGCTCGCGGTAGCGCTCCCGGAGTCCGTCGATGAGCGCGTGCGTCGTTTCGTGCACGATGATGTCGTGGGAGAGACAGGTGAACACCGGCGCCCCGCCCTTGCCCGGGAAGTAGCCGAACAGAAGCGCGTTGAGCTGGTCGGAGTAGAACGCATTCGCCTCCGAGAACGCGTGCGGAGCGACTTTGAGCTGATGGCCGTCGAATCCCCAGTTGATGCGGCGGCCGAGGGCGAGCTCGAAGCGGCTGAGCGTCTTCATCACCAGCGCGTAGACGTTGTGCCGGTGGAACTCCGGGTCGCGAACGAGCTTGTCTCCCAGACCCTCTTTCGGTTGCTTCGACCAGCGATCGGGATCGATCCGGGAGGCGGGCGTGTAGAGCGTATCCGTCGCTGCGTCGAAGTCGACGACTTCGACGCGGTATCCGACCGGCCCGGGACTCAGCTTCTCGGCTGGAATGGTGATCTGGGCCAGCAGGATCTCGCCGTCGACGCGAACGGTCGGATCCTGCGCGATGATCGTGACGCTACGCTCCCGCGGCGGCGGCAGTGCGGCAGATTCCTTCATTTACTCTAGGAGTGCCGCAAACACGCATTTCCCTACTCATGTACGGACCGTAGGTCCATCCAAACGGCAAACGCCGGCCCAACGGACCGTCATCCACCAAGGCATCGCGGCGACCGACCGGGCTCGGCGTAAAACAGCGACGCCGGCCTCACGGCCGGCGTCGATCAAGATTCATCTGGAGCCGTTGACCGGACTTGAACCGGTGACCTGCTGATTACGAATCAGCTGCTCTACCAACTGAGCTACAACGGCTTATCGCCCGGGGACCGAAGGGGATCCGCACGGACCCTCGGCTCAACGGCGCGGGCGCGGATTTTATTCACGGCCATCGGGTCTGTCGAGTCATTTCCGTCTAAACTGGCGCGTCCAAAGGTCCAGGAGCCCTGAACAACATGATCGTCGTCCCCCGCTGTGCAGCGCTTGCCGCGCTGGTTGTCCTTCTCGCTCTTCCTCTTGCCGCGCAGCAGAATCCGTGGGATGCGCCGGCATTCACCGCCGACCCGAAAGCGCTGATCGCCGCCGCCGGACGCGTCGAAGCCGGCGACTACTCCGTGGTCATGCTCCTCGACGAAGCCGAATACGTCGTCGGCGCCGAGGGCGAAACGCGCAGCCGCGAGCGCGTCATGCTTTACGTCGTCACCGACGCCGGCGTCGAATGGTCGAGCGAAGTCCGCGCGCCGTGGGCGCCGTGGCACGACGAGCGTCCCACGATCGAAGCGCGCGTCGTCACGCGCGACGGCAACGTCGTCCCGCTCGACCAGAGCGCGGTCGTCGAAGTCCCGGCCGGCGAAGAGACCGACATCTTCAGCGACGGCCGCGTCCTTCGCGCGCCGCTCCCCGCCGTCGCCACCGGCTCGGTCATCGAATACGTCATCACGCGCGCCGGCAGAAATCCCATCCCCGGCGCGGGCACGGCCATCCACTACAACTTCGGCGGCTACCTGCCGATCGAGCGCACGCGCGTCACCATCGACGCGCCGCTGACCGTCGACCTGCGCGTCGTCAACCAGACCGGCGTCGAGCCTCGCCTTGACGAGAAAAACACAGAGAAAGACGGCCGCCGCCGCACCGTGTACGAGGCCGCACGCATCGAGGGAACGCGCGAGCTCGACGAGTACGTGCCCTACGACGTCGCCGTGCGGCGCTACCTCGCCTTCTCCACCGGAAAGTCGTGGCAGAACATCGCCACCAGCTACTCCGCGATCGTCGACAAGCAGATCGCCGACGGCGACCTCCAGAAACTCGTGCGCGGTGCGGTCGGCACCGCCACCGACCGCAAGGAAGTCGTTGCGCGACTCCTCGCCGCGATCCAGAAAGACATCCGCTACGCCGGCATCGAGATCGGCGAAGGCTCGATCGTCCCGCGCACGCCGCGGCAGGTGCTCGCGAACCACTACGGCGACTGCAAGGACAAAGCGTCGCTGCTCGTGGCCATGCTCCGCCTGTCCGGCTTCTCCGCGCACGTCGCGCTCCTCAACGCCGGGAGCGGCTTCGACACGCAGCCCGAGCTCCCTGCGCTCAGCTACTTCAATCACGCCATCGTCGTCGTCGATGAATCAACGACGGGCGAGCCCGCGATCTGGGTCGATCCGACCGACGTCTTCGCGCGCGCCGGCGAATTGCCGCAACTCGACCAGGGCCGCATGGCGCTGATCGCGAGACCGGAGACGACGACGCTCACTCGCACGCCCGAGATCGAGTCGACGGCGCACGTCTATCGCGAGCTGCGCACGTTTTATCTCCCCGAGGACGGCAAGGCGCGCGTGGTAGAGATCACGGAGCCGAGCGCAACCACCGAGGCAAGCCTGCGCCGCTGGGTCACCGGCTTCGATCCGAAGAGACTGCGCGAGCAGATCGAAGAGTACGCGAAGTCCGCGTACGTCGCGAAAACGCTCACGCGCTACGAAACGACCGAGTCGAAAGATCTCACCAAGCCGTTCCGCCTGACCGTGGAAGTGCCCGAATCCGGGAGCAGCAGCGTTGGAAACGGCGAAGGGGCCGTGATCATCAACCTCGCGTCGCTGCCGCAGAACGTTCCGAACACGCTGCGCGACTGGAAGGAAGTGGAGCCCGGCGAGAGCCCCGACGACGCACCGAAGAAGCGGACGCACGACTTCCTCTTCCCGCAGCCGGGCGTGCGCGAATGGGTGTATCGGATCGTGCCGCCGGTCGGATACCTGCCGCGGACGCTTCCCGCGAACGAGACGAAGAACATCGGAACGACGAAGTTCTCGCAGGAGCTTCGCACCGAGGCGGACAACACCGTCGTCGCGACGTTCCGCTTCGACAGCGGCAAGCGCCGCATCACGCGCGCCGAGTTCGAGGAGACACGGGTCGCGTTCACGAAGTTCGTCACGACCAACACCGTCACGATCGGCTTCGAGATGGCCGGCCAGTCGAAGCTGAACGCCGGCGACGTCCGCGGCGCGCTCGACGAGTTCCGGCGTCTGGCCGCGCTGCATCCGAAAGAAGCGCAGCACCACATCGAGACCGCGCGCGCACTGCTCGCAGGCGGCCTCGGCGACGCGGCCCGCGACGAGATCCGCCGCGCCGTCGCCATCGAGCCGAAGAACGCGCGGGCGCATCAGATGTTCGGTTACATCCTCCTCCACGACTCTCTCGGACGCATGTACCGCAAAGGCTTCGATCTGAAGGGCGCCATCGCCGCGTATCGCAAAGCGAAGGAGCTCGACTCCGACGACTATGCGATCCGCTCCTCGTTCGCGAACGTGCTTTCGTACGGCGAAGACGGTTATCGCTTCGGCCGCGGCGCGCGTCTCACCGAAGCCGTCGACGAGGTCCTGGCGATGGCCAAGGACCTCGGCGAAGGAGGAAAGCCGATGCTCCCCGAGCTCGCGCTGCTCTATTCGCACATGGGCCGTTTCGCCGACGTGCGGACGCTCGCACCGACGCTCGAGGACACACGGCAGCGCGACATGGCCAGCGTCCTCGCCACCGCGTCGCTCGACGGCGCCGAGGCCGCGGTCCGCGAGCTCGGCGCGTTTGACCAGCAGCGCAAGCGCACATACGCGTCCAACGTCGCGCAGACGTTGCTGGCGCTGCGTCTCTATCCGCAGGCCGCCGCGCTGATGGACGTCGCCACGCAAGGCACCGCCGCCGCCGCCGAGCAGAGGCAGGCCATCGACCTGTTCAAGAAGCTGAAGCGAGTCGAAGACACACCACAGGACAACGGACCTCGCGGCGTGGTCGCGAAGTTTTTCGACGCGTTGATGATGAAAGACGTCGCGATGCTCAGGCAGCTCCTCCCCGCCGAATACATGAACGGCGACGACGATCCGCTTCACGAGCTCGCGGAGATGGACCTGCGCCCGCCGGACGAGATTCCCGTGCCGGTCTTCCGTGATCTGCTCGCGATGGTGTTCGAGGTGCAGCAGGACGGCGATGACGAAACCGGCTACCGGCTGCGGTTGCGCGCGATGGGCGCAGCCGCCGCGAACGACGAGATGGCGCTTTTCGTGCGGCGCGAGAACGGCAGCTGGCTCATTCGCGGCGCAACGAACGGCGAGGAATTGAACGGCTTCACCGTTCTCGGCATGGCGGCGAAAGGAGAGCTCGAGCCGGCGCGCAAGTGGCTGAACTGGACGCGCGAAGATGCGACCGGCGGCACGAGCGACGATCCTCTCGATGGCGATCCGTTCGCGGCGCTCTGGCCGAAGTCGAAGGCGACCGCCACCATCGAGGAGATCCGGCTCGCCGCGGCTTCGCTCGCGACGGACAAGTACAGCTGGGCGCAGAGCGAGCCGATTCTCGTCGCGGGGCGCGAGCAGGCAGCGAGCGAGCAGGCGAAGGCCGCGATCGATCTCGCGCTCGTCAAGATCTATCAGGGCCGCAAGGACTGGCCGCGCATGCTCGAAGCGACCTCGCGGCTCGTCGCATCCAACGCCGATTCGGCAACCGCATTCTCGACCCACATCGAAGCGCTGCTGCGGAACGGAAAGACATCTGAGGCTACGGCGCTTGCGCAAAAACGCCTCGAGCGGCTGCCCGAAGACCGCGAAGCCGTGCGCGCGCTTGCGCTCAGTGCGGCCGAGACCGGCGACTACACCGCGGCGCAGCAGTACGCGGTCAAGGTCGTCGACGAGCTCCGTCCAAAGGACGACGACTTCACGCACGCGGCTTGGATCGCGCTCTTCACCGGCAATCAGCTCGAGCGCGCCATCGAGCACGCGCAGCGAGCGTCCCAGCAGAAGAAAGAGAAAGAGAACAAGGAGCAACCGCTGCCCGCGCTGGCCGCGCTCTACGCCGAGACCGGCCGAAGCGTGGAAGCACGCACCGCGTTGCTGCAGGGCATCGACGACACGAGCGCCGGCGTCCTGCACGACGGCGACTGGTACGTCCTCGGGCGCATCGCCGAGAACTACGGCGTCGACGACTACGCGATCACGGCCTACCGCAAGGTCGGCAAGAAAGGCGACGGCGCCGCGACCGTAAACGAGCTCGCGCAGCGTCGCCTCGACGGGCTGGTGAAGAAAAAGAAGTAAGCCGCGTTAAACTCGCGGCGCGCGCGCCCTTAGCTCAGTGGATAGAGCAGCGGTCTTCGGAACCGCGGGTCGGGGGTTCGAATCCCTCAGGGCGCGCCAACCAGTTTTGTCGAGATCCGAACGCCTCCTGCTGTGGTCCACTTTCGCCGCGACGTTTGTCCTGCGCGCGGTCGCGTACTTCCGCTATCGCTTCGACTCCGACGAGCAGCAGCATCTCCACGTGACCTGGGGCTGGACCGCGGGCAAGGTCCAGTACCGCGACCTCTTCGATAATCACACACCGCTCTTTCACATCCTCACCGCGCCGATCCTCGCGTTGTTCGGTGAGCGCGCCGACATCTTGTTGTGGATGCGATTGCCGATGCTCGTCGTCTTCGCCGTGGTCGTGTGGGCGACGTGGGACGTCGCGCGCCGGATGTACGACGAGCGTGTCGCGATGTGGAGCGTCGCGCTGCTGATCCTCTTTCCGCCGTTCTTTCTCAAGTCGCTCGAGTTCCGGCCCGACAATCTCTGGAACGCGCTCTGGATGCTCGCGGTCGTCGGCCTCGTGCGCGGGTGGAGACCGTTCGTCATCGGCCTGCTCCTCGGATGCGCGGTCGCCGCCTCGCTGAAAACGTCGCTCCTGCTGATCACACTCGTCGGCGCAGCGATTCTGATGATCGTGTTCCGACGAGAGCGATGGAATGCGCGATGGCTCGAAGCGGCGATCGGCTTCGCCATCGTGCCTGGCGCGCTCGCGATGTACTTCATCAGCGCCGGCGCCTGGGACAAGCTGGTCTACTGCATCGTGACCTTCAACGGCGACGTCGTCCTCACGCGAAAGAACCTCTGGATCGGACGAGCACTCTTTCCGTTCACGTCCGCGGCGCTCGTGTACGTAGCGTGGCGCACGCGGAACGCGCCGCATCGATGGCGCTGGTACTTCGCGGTCGCGATGGGCGTGTTCACCGTGACGCTCGCGGGATTCTGGCCGCTGATCTCGCCGCGCGATTTCCTGCCGCTGATGCCGCTCGCCGCGATCTTCGCCGCGGCCGCGCTCACGCGCGCGCGCCGGCCGGTGATCGCGTTCAGCACCGTCATCGCGATCTTCCTCGGCGCGCTTTATTACTACGCCGATCGTTTCGAGAACAACACCGACTGGCACGTGACGATGATGGATCAGGCGCTGCGCCTGACTCGTCCCGGCGAGCGGCTGATCGACGTCAAAGGCGAGACGATCTACCGCGAGCGGCCGTTCTACTTCGCGCTGGAGGTCGTCACGCGTTCGCAGATGGCGCAGGGCCGCATCCCCGACACGATTGAAAAGGACGTGATCCGCACGCGCACGTATGCCGCGCAGGCCGACGGTCCGATGTGGCCTCCCGCCGCGCGCGCGTTCCTCAGCGACAACTTCGTGAACCTCGGACGCCTCCGCGCGGCCGGGCAATGGGTGAAGCCCGACGGCACGTTCACGATCGCGATCCCGGGCGAGTACGTCGTTCTCAACGGTCTCGGCCACGCGCGGGGCGCGCTCGACGGCACGCCGTACACCGGCGCGCGCGTGCTGGCGGCCGGCGCGCATCGGTTCGTTGGGGAGGAAGGAACGTGCGTAGTGTGGGCGCCTGCGTATCGGCGCGGCCACTCACCGTTTCACTTGCGCGATCTGGAGTTCTGAGTTAGGACAAATAGGACGGATAGGACCTATGTGTCCCATTTGTCCTATTTGTCCTATCCCGTAAAAAGCCCGCCGCTCACGTTCAGCACCGTGCCGGTGATGTACGACGCCTGCTCGCTCGCGAGGAACACCACCGTGTATGCGATGTCGTCCGTCGTGCCGAGGCGCTTCAGCGCGATCCGCTCCGTCAGCTTTTCGCGCGCGTCGTCGCCGAGGGCGTCGGTCATCGCGGTCTGGATGTAGCCCGGCGCGACCGCGTTGACCGTGACGTTGCGCGACCCGATCTCCAACGCGAGCGACTTCGTGAAGCCGATCAGCGCCGCCTTGGACGACGCGTAGTTCACCTGGCCAGGATTTCCCATCAGGCCGACGATCGACGAGATGTTGATCACGCGGCCCCACCGCGTGCGGATCATCTTCTTCACCACTTCCTGTGTGATGTGGAACGCGGAGTCGAGGTTCGTGCGCAGCACGTTCGTCCATGCCTCGACTTTCATACGGATGAAAAGATCGTCTTCCGTGATTCCCGCGTTGTTCACGAGGATGTCGATCGGCCGCTCCTTCAGCAGCGCGCCGATGCGCTCGCGCACGTCGGCGGCGGCGATGTCGAGCTCCACGCCCGTCGCGTTGCCGATCTCGCCCGCGATCTGATTCACGCGATCGAGCGAGCGCGCGGCGACGAGCACGTGCGCCCCCGCTTCGCCGAGGCGGCGGGCGATCGATTCGCCGATGCCGCGCGAGGCGCCGGTGACGAGGGCGGTTTTTCCGGTGAGGTCGATCTTCATTTCGATTCCTTTCAAGTGAACAGATACGGGCCGACGACGTGCGCGGTGACGTCGCCGGCGAAGTGCGCGACGATTGCGGCTTCGATGCCCCACTTGCGATAGATCACCGCGAGCGCGATGGCGATGAACCCGTTCACCAACATCACCGCCGCGATCACCATCGGGCCTGCCGCCATCCACCGCGTCAGATGCGCCGCGCCGAACGCGATCGCCGCGACGATGATGCCGCTCCAGATCGCGGCGTTGCGCGGCATTACGTGCGACAGCGCCCATGCGACGACGGTCATGATGAACAGCCGGAACACGATCTCTTCGAGGATGCTCGAGTCGAACGCGATGACGATGCGCTTCCAGAGCGGGATGGCCGCCTCGGCGATGATGCGGCTCTGCAGACCCGCGAGCGGAAGCAGCGCCAACGTGATGCCGCCGAGGACCACGCCGATCGGAAACGCGAGCAGCAGTCGCTTGGCAGTCGGCGGTACGTCGAGGCCGACACGCGCGCGGGCGTGAATCCCGGCGAGGACGAGCAACGCCACCGCAACCTCCGCGATCAGCAGCGCGGGGATCGGCGGCGGGAACGGGAACGAGAGCAGCGTCGCGATCGCGCCGAGTCCGAACAGCAACGCGAACGCACGCTTCACGTCAGCTCCCGCTGCTGGCCAGAAAGGCCTCGAGCGACGGCACGTCCGATACGTTCACCAGCTCGGCGGTGGAATCGATGCGCTTGATGAGACCCGTCAGCACGCTGCCCGGTCCGATCTCGACGAAGCGCTTCACTCCCATCGCCACCATCTTCTCGACCGACTCCACCCATCGCACCGGCGACGCGACCTGCCGAAGCAGCGCGTTGCGTACGGCGGTCGCGGTCCCGATCGGCGAGGCATCGACATTCGATACGAGCGCGAACCAGAGGTCTTTGAAATGCGCCGCATCGAGAATCGGCTCGAGACGATCCGCGGCAGGCTTCATCAATTCGCAGTGAAATGGCGCGGACACCGGCAGCGGCAGCGCGCGGCGCACGCCGCGTTTCTTCGCGACGTCGATCGCGCGCTCGATGCCCGCCTTCGTGCCGGCGATGACGATCTGTCCCGGCGCGTTGATGTTCGCGACGGAGACGACCTCGCCCTGCGCGGCTTCCTCGCAGATCGCGCGCGCGTCTTCGACCGAGGGACCGATGAGCGCGGCCATGCCGCCCGTGCCGACCGGCACCGCGTCCTGCATGAACTTCCCGCGCGCGCGAACGATCGTTGCGGCTTCGGGTGCCCTGAGTCCGCCGACGCTCACGATCGCGCTGTACTCGCCGAGGGAGTGTCCAGCAACGAGATCGCGCCGCGTGGCGCCGTGCTCCTCGAGCACTGCGTGCAACGCCGAGGAGACGGCGAGGATCGCGGGCTGCGTGTTCTCGGTGAGCCTGAGGTCTTCGTCCGGACCCTCGAAGCAGAGCTTCGAGATCGAGAAGCCGAGGGCGGCGTCGATCTCATCGAAGACGCGCCGTGCGGCCGGATACTTTTCGGCGACGTCCCGACCCATGCCGGCGTACTGAGACCCCTGGCCAGGGAAGACGAATGCGGTGTTGTGGTCCATCTCGGCGCGGATGATATCCCGCGCGATGTCAGCTCGACGCCAGCAATCCGCTGTCGTGCTCGCGAGAATGCAAGTCGCTGATCTTCTCGCGGATCTTGGCGTCGACGCGGTTCATGGCGAACCCGCGCGCGACGCGGACGGCGTTCTTGATCGCCTTCGCGTTCGAACGGCCGTGGGAGATGATGCAGCCGCCGTTCACGCCGAGAAGCGGCGCGCCGCCGTACTCGGAGTAGTCCATTCGCTTCTTGATGTCGGCGAACGCGCCTTTGAGGATCGCCGCGCCGACCTTGCGCGCCGCGGTGCGCGTCACCTCGGACTTCAGCATCCCGCCGACCATCTCGCCGAGAGCTTCCGAGGCCTTCAGCACGACGTTGCCGATGAAGCCGTCGCAGACCACCACGTGCGCGTTGCCGTTGAACACGTCGCGCCCTTCCGCGTTCCCGATGAAGTTGAGGCCCGTTTCCTTCAGGACGCGGAACGTCTCCTTCGTCAGCTCGTTGCCCTTCCCCTCTTCCTCACCAATCGAGAGGAGACCGACGCGCGGCGCGTCGATGCCGAAGATCATCTGCGCGTAGAAGTGACCCATGACCGCGAACTCGCGCAGATACGCGGCCTTCGAGTCGACGTTGGCGCCGACGTCGAGCAGCACGGTGTGGCCGACGTCACTCGCGCTCGGCAGCACCGCCGCGAGCGCGGGACGGCTGACGCCCTCGATCGTTCCGATGACTCGGTACGCCGAGGTCATGGCCGCGCCGGTGTGCCCCGCGGAGACCATGGCTTGCGCCTTCCCCTCGGCGACGAGGTTCGCGCAGACGCGGACGGACGAGTTGCGCTTGCGACGCAGCGGCGCGAGCGCGTTGTCCGTCATGTCGACGACTTCGCGCGCGTCCACGAGGACGATGCGCGACGGGATCGTGCCGAGCTGTTCGCGCAGCACTTCCTCCCGTCCGACCAGCAGGATCTCGACGTCCGGGTACTCCTCGACCGCGAGCAGCGCGCCCTGTACGACTTCCGTGGGGGCGTTGTCGCCGCCCATGGCATCCAGGGCAATCCGGCAGCTCGGGGCGGCCATCTGCGGAAGGACTAGAGGACGTCCTTGGCGATGACTTCCCGACCCTTGTAGTAACCGCACTTCGCGCACACGCGATGCGGCTCTTTCGCTTCATGGCACTGCGGGCAGGTGGAGAGAGACTGCGGCTTGAGGAAATCGTGCGCACGGCGCGTGCGCGTTCTCTCCTTTGAGTGGCGGCGTTTCGGATTCGGCATGAGTGGACTCCTTCATGAATTCAGGGACGGGCTAAAGCCCGTCCTACGTTTCTAAATGTTCTTTTTCTTCGACAGCTCTTCGCGAAAATCTTTCAGGGCTCCCCAGCGCTCGTCGACGACCGGGGTCTCGCACGAGCAACCCTCGCGTAGGCGGTTCGCGCCGCACGTGGGGCAGAGACCGAGGCAACCCTCGTCACACAACGGCTTCATCGGGATCGAGAGCTGGATCTGCTCCAACGCCAGCTCCCGCAGAGGAATGGCCCGCTCCGAGTAAAACTCGACATCGAGCTCTTCTTTTTCGGTGATCTCGACCTCCTCGTTCACCTCGGAGGCCTCAGGACGAGGGCGAAATCTTACGTGAAACGTCGAAGTATTGGCAATCGGGTACGGTTCGGCGCAACGCGAGCAGGTCAGGTCCGCGGTGAAGCTCACCGTGCCGTCCGCGATGTACTCGGCGGCCAGGTCGCCCTGCTGCACGTTCACGTCGATGGTCGCACTCCCCACGCTCGCGAGCTCGTCGCGCTCCAGATCGTTCACGGCGACTGCGAAGGCCGCCTGATACGACCGCGGACCGTGCTCGTCGATGGTCTTGAAATCGATGAATTCCGGGCTCATGTGAGGTTGGGCACACGAAGGGCGTGCCGATAGATGATCCCGTAACCCTATGAGGCCACGAATCTATTTCGACGCCACGCGGACGCGCAGCTCCTCGAAACCGGCGGTCGTCGAAGCCGCGGCCTCGATCAGGTTGGCCCGCTCCAGGCCACCCATCCAGCGGCGCAGGTCCCGCGCGCCGCGATGGAGCCGAGGCGTGGCGAAGCGAAGCGCCTGGTTGTCTCCCACTTTCCGCAGCACGGGGATGAGGCGGGCCGGGTCGATGCGCACCGACCACTGGTTCGCCGGCCAGGGCATGGGCGTTCGCGCGTCCTCTAGATATTGCGTCGCGCTGTTGCGGTCGAATGCCACGACCAGCTCGCCCTGCTGCTCGACGATCTGACCGACCAGCCGGATCACACGGTCATACTTCCCGAGCGTGGCGCGATGCTCCTCGTCCGCGGGGACGACGACGGCCATGAACGGGCGCGGAAGGAACGTACCAGTGTCGACGCCGTAGACCGCGATCGTCGCGCCGCCGCTCACGAGCTCCTCGATGTCCGTCGCGACGAGGCGATTGACGTCTCCGAGAACATGCGGTGGATCGGTGAACGCAATCGCCAACATCGCACCCGACGGCAACGAATGTAGGGCGGGCTTCAGCCCGCCTCCCCCGTCGTCTCCCTTCGCTGGCGCACGCGATGCGATGTCAATCTGATTCGCGGTCACCTTCACCGAGGTGATCGCCGGCCGCGGAATCGGCGGAAACGCGCCGCGCGATTCCTTGCGCTGTACGACGAGCACGTCGCCCGGCGGCAATCCCTCGGCCATCAGAATCTCGGGGGGCGGGCTGAACGCCGCGCCGCTTTGTTCGCCGATGAGCAGCGTGCGGCCGTCCCATTGCGACTCGACGTCGGAGACCGTCGTCCAGATCCGCACGATGAACGCGCGCACGGGATCGAAGCGGACGGCGTAGCTCGTCGACTTGCCGCGTTTCCAGACGATCGCATCAGCGGCGCCGAGCATCGCCTTCGGCGGCAGCGGCTGCTGGTCGCGCCAGTTCGCGATGGCCTCTCTCGTGACGGGATTCGCCTCGAGCTTTCCCAGCAACACCGCCGGCGTGGCGATGAGTGCGTAGGCCTCGGCGTCGGAAGGCACGCGCGCGACGAGCTCCTGCTGGGACGCGGTGAGCGGGGCTTGCAGCGGCGGCGCCTCGTGCGGCGTCGTGAGAAGAAGATAGGCCGCCACCGCAACCACGGCGACGAGCACGATGCAAAGGATGATGATGAAGGTCCGCATTACAATCGCGCGCCGATGCCGCTCCTACCAACCGCGTCGGTCGTTTTTCACACTCTACGCCATGCGCTCGCCGATCGCGTACGCCGCGCGTGGCACGCGGCGGCGCACCGCGAAAAGAAACTGCGCATCGGCGTGGACATCCGCGCGTTCTACGAACCGCTGACCGGCGTCGGCTGGTATTTGTACTACCTCCTGCACGAGCTCGCGAAGGTCGACGACGTGGAGCTCTACCTCTTCGGCGATGCGCGCGTTACCGACGAAGGCCCGCGCCTTCACACCGACATCCCCGCGAAAGCGAAGCTCTGCACGTTCGATCTGCGAGGCATGCCGATCTCGCGACTCTCGCGGCCGATGACCGCCGGCGCCTACGTGGCCTGGCTCGGGCTGAGCGACTGCGACGTCTACCTCGGCGCAAACTACTTCCTCCCCCGCCTTCACGGCGCGGTGGCGAGGAGGCGCGTGATCACGATTCACGATCTGACCTACAAGCGCTTCCCGGAGTTGCTCCAGAAGGAGACGCTGGAGAACCTGGAACGGCAGATGATGCGCGAGGTCGCGCTCGCGGACGCGATCGTCTGCGTCTCGGAGTCGACGCGCCGCGATCTGCTGCGTTACTACGACGTCGATCCGTCGCGCGCGTTCGCGATCCATTCGGGACTCGGCACTCCGGCGACCGCCGAGGCTTTCGCGGGTCTTCCCGAGCGCTACATCCTCTTCGTCAGCACGATCGAGCCGCGTAAGGACCTCGGCACGCTGATCGACGCATACGAGCGGCTGCGCGACAGCGGCGCGTACGGCGGATCGCTGGTGGTGGTCGGAAAGATCGGATGGAAAGCGCAGTCGCTCGTGCCGCGCCTGCGCCAGCGCGGGATCCTGCATGTCGACTACGTGCGCGCCTCGCAGCTCGCAACGATTTACGAGCACGCCGAGGCGTTCGTGTTCCCTTCGATCTACGAAGGCTTCGGCTTCCCGCTGCTCGAGGCGATGGCACGAGGCGTCCCGTCGATCGCCGCACGCTCGTCGTCGCTACCGGAGATCGGCGGCGACGCCGCGCTTTACTTCGAGCCGGAGAATGTCGACGCGCTCGTCGAGCAACTCACGCGCGTGCTGAACGACGCGAGCCTGCGCGAGGATCTCGCGCGGCGAGGACGTGCGCGGGCGGCGGGTTTTCGGTGGGACGTCGCGGCGGCGCAAACATTGGACGTGCTTCGGCGTGTGGCACGGACTTAGTCTCAAAGTCTCAAAGTCGCAAAGGGACAGACATGCGACTATCTTTGCGACTTTGAGACTTTGAGACTTTGAGACTTCTCATCGACGGCCGTCCCCTCGTCGGTCACCGCACGGGCATCGGCGTGCACACCGCGGAGATCGCGCGGCGTCTCGCGTTCGACACGCTCATCGCGTCGCACGCGCCGATCGACGATCGCGAGAGGCTCGAGCAGCTTCGCTTCCGCGTCGACCGCATGCCTCTCGGCGTGCTCTGGCAGCAACTCACGCTGCCGCGCATCGACGCCGACGTGTTGTGGGGGCCGCACGGGACGCTGCCGCTCGCGTGGAAGAAGCCGTCCATCGTCACCCTGCACGACTTCAGCTCCATCACCATGCCGCTGCGGCACAAGGTGAAGACCGTGCTGTCCTTCAACCTCTTCATCGGCGCGAGCCTCGAGCTCGCGTCGCGCGTGGCGTGCGTCTCCCGCGTCGTGGCCGACGAAGCGATGCGTGGCTTCGGCGTGCATGCGTCGAAGATCGAGCTCGTGCCGAACGGCGTCGACGACTTTTTCACGCCCGGCCCTGTCGAAGCGAATGTCGACGAGGAGGACTACATCCTCTTCGCCGGCACACTCGAGCCGCGCAAGGGCGTCGACGATCTGATCGACGCATGGCGCGCGCTCGCGCGTCCGCGTCCGCGGCTCGTGCTCTGCGGCGGCATCGGCTGGGGTAAGCGCATCGACGAAGAGAACGGCATCGAGCAGACCGGCTACGTTTCGCGCGAGCGATTGCGCGAGCTCTATCGGCGCGCCCTGGTCTTCGTCTACCCGTCGCATCACGAAGGCTTCGGCATTCCTCCGCTCGAAGCGATGGCCTGCGGCGCGCCGGTGATCGCGACGCGCACCGGCGCGATTCCCGACTACGCGGAAGGCGCGGCGATGCTCGTCGCGCCTTCGAATCGCGACGCGCTGCGCGATGCGATCGCGCGCGTCGTGCGCGACCGTTCGCTGCGCGCGGAGCTGCGCGCGCGCGGTCCGGAACGCGCGCGAGCGTGGCGATGGGAGCGCGGCGCGAGCGTGATGTCGGACCTCATTCGCGCGTTTTGAACCATCGATCATCGACCTCGCGGTCGCGCGAAATCCGTGGAACACCGTGGAACGTCGCGTACCCAATTACGATTTTCATAAACAAATGCTTGACAATATGAGTTAACGATCCTATTTTTCGATTAGCTAATGATGATCGCCAACTGGATACATGATTCAGTCACGTCGCAGGTCGTCAATTCCCGTCTCTCCACGATCCCCGGTTCCTCCTCCCACGACACAAAGTTAGTCGGAGCAATCCGGCGTGTTATGCCAAGAAGCGCGACCGGGAGGTCCCGTAAAGGCATGAAAGGTGGTGAGCACTAATGGCTGCGAAGAAGAAGGCGCCTGCAAAGAAGGCTGCTGCCAAGAAGTCGTCCAAGAAGAAATAAGCGATCATCACCGAATCTTTGGGGAGTCGTATTCGAAGGGCCGGCGTTCGCCGGCCCTTCGTTTTTGTGTTCCGCAACCCTCGGCATGGTGAGACCGTATTGAAACGTATGCGCAACCATCTCGTTCTCGCAGCCACGCTCCTCGTCGCGACCACGGCCTTCGCGGAGGACGTCGAGCACAAGTTTCAGTCCGCCGTTCCACGCGGGCAGGTGCAGCGCGTGCTGATCGACATCCCGCACGGCAGCTTCACCGTCCGCAACGGTCCGGCCAACCGCATCGGCGTCTCCGGCGTCGCCTCGCGCGACTACGACGGCCAACGCGAGCGCATCTGGGCGCAGAAGGTCGTGAACGACACCAGCGTCGAGGTGTACGTCAGCGGCGCCGAGGCGATCGTGCGCCGCAAGTTCGGCAAGGTAGCCGACAGCTGGCGCTCGCAGAAGTTCACCGGCATCGATCTCCGCCTCGAGCTCCCGCCCGGCGTCGACATCGAGTTCGACACCTCGGCTGGTGAAGTCGACATCGACGGCGACTTCGGCGACGTGTCGGTCGACCTGCGCGCCGGCGAGATCGACGTGCGCGTGCCACACGCGCGGGTCCGCGAGATGAACGCTTCCTGCCGCATCGGCGAAGTGCGCACCAACCTCGGCACCGAGATCGTGACGAAGGAAGGCATCCTCCCCGGCCGCACGCACTTCTTCAACCCGAAAGGGAAGACGCACGTGAATGTACACGTGACGGCGGGAGAAGTGGACGTGACGCTGACGCAGTAGCGTGGCGCGCCGGCCGCTGGCCGGCACCGACGAGCCGTCGGTGGACCGGCCGACGAACCGTCGGCGCGCCACGACTCACATCAGCTGCTGCACGAACGCCTCAGCTTGCTCAACCGTTTGGATCTCCCCGCGGATCTGCGCCTCGAGCAGCGCGCGTTTCAGCGCGCCGAGCTCCTTTCCTGGCGCGAGGCCGGCCAGCCGCGCAATGTCCTCGCCGGTCAGCAGTGCGCGCGTTGAGAAGTCGGGGAAATCGAGCGCGTCGTTGCGTCCGAGGGCGCGGAGGACCGCGGGCAACTGGCGCGCGAGCTCCTCGCCCGCGTCGTAGAGCGCGATGCGATCGTGATGATCGATGAGGCGTTTCAGCGCCGCGGCATCGCGCGGAGGATCGTCGAAGAGGAGCGCGTACGCGCCGGCGAGGCTCACGTCGTCCGTGTGAAACTCGGCCGTGCGCAATTCGAGAGGAACATCGAGCCCCGTTGCACGCAGCAACTCCACCGCGCGGCGGAACCGATTCGCACCGAAGATCACGGACAGCTCGTACGTCACGCGCTCGCGCGCTGACTCGAGGATGCGCGGTGCGCGCACACGAATCGCCTCGAGCGTCGCCGGGTCGATGCCGAAGTCGTAGACGATCGCCATGCGCACGGCCTTCAGCATGCGCAGCGGATCGTCGTCGAAGTTCGACGGATCGACCATGCGCACGACGCGGCAATCGATGTCGCGCTGCCCGCCGTGCGGATCGAGAAGCATGTCGTTCGCGAGATCGACGGCCATCGCGTTCACCGTGAAGTCGCGGCGCGCGAGATCCTTGTCGATGTCGTGCTCGAGCAGCTCTGCAAAATCGTAGACGTGCTCGGGAAGCACGACGCGATACGCACGCAGATGCTCCTCGGCGCCGAGGCGGATCACGCGATCGCTCACGGTGCGCGCGGCCGCGAGCGGATCGTTGCACGCGATGTCCGCGTCGAGCGGCTCGCGGCCGAGAAGAAGGTCGCGGATCGCGCCTCCGACGACGTAGCAGCCCGGCGGGAGACTCGCGAGCGCGGGAAAACGCGAGGTCAGCTCGGTGCGCCAGGTTCTACGCGACGACATTGCGCAGCACACCGATCCCCTCGATCTCCACTTCCACCGTCTCGCCCGCGTTCAGCGGACCGACGCCCGCGGGCGTGCCGGTGAGGATGACGTCGCCCGGCAGGAGCGTCATGATCGCGCTGATGAATTCGATCATGGCGCCGGGTGGGAAGATCATCTGCGACGTCCGGCCATCCTGCCGCGTCTCGCCGTTCACTCGCGTGGTCAAGCGCAGATCTGAAACATCGAGATCGTCCTCGATGCACGGACCGATCGGGCAGAACGTGTCGAAGCTCTTGCCGCGCGTGAATTGCACGTCTTTCTTCTGCAGATCGCGCGCGGTGACGTCGTTCGCGCAAGCGAAGCCGCGGACGTAGTCGCGCCAGTCCTTCGCGCGAACGTCCTTCGCCGTCCGCCCGATCA
>DASYGV010000050.1:0-7746 GCA_035999335.1 Thermoanaerobaculia bacterium
GCGGATCTTTCTTGCGGAAGGCGAGGAACAGCACCACCGCGAGCACGAGCGCGCCGATCGCGATCGCCAGCCATACCCACCACGGAATCCCTTTCTTCGGCGGCTCCGTCGCACCGATTTCGAACGCCACCGTCGGTCCGGCGTCGAGCTCTTCGCCGCGCTTGAGCGCGGACACGACGTCGAAGCGCCACGTGTAGCGTCCCGCGGGTGTGCCCGGCGGGATGTTCGCGGCGACGCGGAACTGATGCACGCCGCCGACCGGGAACTCGCGCTCGACGTCCGTCAGCGTGAGCCACTCGGAATTCGTGTTCCCCTGCGGCGCGAGCTTCGCCAGTCCGCGGTTCGGAATGCCGCTGACGTTCGTGACGGTGAAGAGCATTTCTCCACGGCCGTCGGGGCCGACGCGGACGGTCTCGGCCGGAGTGGTGATCGTGAAATTTCGAGCCATGGGATTCTCTCCTTAACGGTGCAACGTCACCGCATACTTTTCAGCGAGGTAGTCCTCGACTTTTCTTCGTTCCGCATCTTCGAGCGCTCGCGAGAAGACGATTACTTCCGCGATGTCGCCCTGCCAGTGTTCGTAGTACACGGTTCCCGTTCCGCCGAGGAACAGGTTTGGGAGCGTGTCGGTGTCGCTGGTGATCGGTAGATGATCGATCTTCAGATGTCCGTCGACGTAGCCGGTGAATTCCGTCCACTTCCATACATCCGAGGTGAGGTAGTAGTGGTTCGGCTCGAGCACGAAGTACGGATGCGCGCCGCCGCCAGTGAAGACGCCGTAGTTCGTGTCCGCGCGGTCGTCGAGGCCGGCCGCAGGATCGAAGCCGCCGTTGTCGCAGCCGTACAGTTTGCGAAGCGGCGACGCCGCGGCGGTCGCGCTGCTGAAGACCGCGAACACGGTCGCCGCCTCCATGCGTCCGCGTCCGAACTCGATCGTAGTCTTCATGATGTCGTCGACGCCGTCGAAGCGAACAACGGCGTGGCCATTGAGCGCATTCGCCACGCGCTTTGGCTGCGCGGCGATGCTCAGCGCATTCGCGCGCGGCCCGGTGAGCTCCGGATTCTGCCAGACGTCGACGACCTCATTCGGTTGCGCGTCGTCGGCGGCGAGCCATAGGGCGAGGCCATTGCGCGGAATGTCGGCCTTGCGATCGGTTCGAGACGGCTCGATTTTCGCGCATGCGAACAGCAGCGCGACCGCGACCCAGACGAACTTCCGAGGCATGAGTGCTCCTTTCATCCGTAGACGACGTCCGACGTCACGTACGCGGGCTTCTCTGTCGCCACGATGCGCGCGATCAGCTCGCGATGCGGCTCCGCGGTGAGCGGCGCGCGCAGTACGAAATGAAACGGACGCGGTTCTTCGACTTTGAATCCGCGCAATCCTGTGGCGATCTCCATGAACAGAATGAGTCCGGTGGCCGTGCCGCGCCACTTCGCGAGCGTGTTCGCCATCGCGATGAGCTCGCGCAGCCGCGAGAGATCGATCGGAGTCGCACCGCCCGCGACGAAGTCGAGTCCCATCCACGACGCGAGATACGGCACGAAACGATCGGGCGCGGTGCGAGGATTGAGCGCGTCGCCGAAATTCGCGAGCGCCGCCTCGGACGGCGCATGCATCGCCTCCATCACGCCGAGGATCGCCACGAGCGGAGAGGAGCTCGGCAGCGCGCGACGAAAGACGGTCGGGAGGAGCTCGGCGATGCGTTGGCGGTTCATGCGGAGCTCCCTGCGTCGGGGGGCGGCCGGCCCGGCGGCCGTACCTCCGGCGCCTCGCCGGCGGGGGCGCCGGAGGTACGGCCAGCGAGGCGCTGGCCCCCCATCCCTCTCATCGTCGCTCCCCTTCCACCACGACCTCGATCTCGTGCGTGCCCGAGGTGAACAACCACGTCTCCGGCAACGTCACCTTGTCCGTGAACTCCGGCGACGACGCCTCGGAGTATCGCGTCGTCGGATCATTCGTGCGATACACACCGCGCGGACCGCCGGCGAGAATCACCGATCCCGACGGCGAAGCCGCGAGACCGTTCACCGGCTCGAATCTTCCCAACTCCTGGATCGGCAACAGCGCCGACGCCTCCGGCGCCGTCCACTCCGAATCGGTGCGCGACGTGTCGAGCCACAGCACGCCCGCGCGATGCGACGCGGCGAGCACGCGCGTCCCGACGAACGCAAACGCGAGACAACTCCCTCCGTCCCATCCGCGCGACAGCAGCTCCCACTCCGGCTGCGAGTCTGGCGAATCCCAGATCCTCCAGCGATAGCAACCCTTGCCGACTTCTCCCGGCGCGGCGACGCCGGCGAACAGCAGATCGTTCGGACCTTCCTGCTGCACCGCGAGCACGCGGATGTCCTCGCCCTTCATCCCGATCATCCGGAACGTCCCCGGTCGCGCCGCCTCGGACGACAGATAGACGCCGGCAGTTCCGCGCGCCGCGACGGCCACGCTGATCGCGCCGCTCGCGGTGATGGTCGCGGCCACGGCGTAAAAGCCGAGGTCCTGATTCGTGCGCTCGACGAGGACCTGGATCGGCACCGAGCCCGGCGTGATGGAGAGCTCGTAGAGACCGCGGCTCGTCGCGAGGAGCAGCAGCGGCACGTTGTCGCGCACCATCCATTCCAGGTCGTCGATCGACAACGCGATCGGCATCGTCACCGCCCACGATTCACCGCAGTCGCGCGAGATGTGGATCGTCGACGTCGTGCCCTCCTGCGTTGTCTTCGACGTGATCGCGCCGAGGATGCCCGGCACGGTCGGATGCGCCTTCACCAGGTTCACCGACTCGTCGGGGAACTGGCGGATGGATTCCCAACCGTCGCCGTTGTCGAACGTGCGGAAGAGCGTGTCGCCCGCGGCCGCGTAGAACGTGCGCGCTTGAAACGCGTCGGCTCCGAGCGACGCGACATCACGATTCGGTGCGTGGTCGACGATCAGCCTCACGTCATCCGCGTAGCGCACGCCGGGCTCGGCGAGCAGCAGGTCGTACACCTGGCCGATGCGCAGCGACTCGCCGAACTCCCATCCGGTCGGATCGAGAGTGCTCGGCAGCGGCGTGATCAGCGCGTGCAGACGGTCGAGCAGACGCGCGCGGATCATCGCCGGATCTTCACCGCGGCGCACGACGACACGCGCCTTCACGCGCACGCCTTTGTAGCGTACCCAGCCCGCGACGACGTTCGTGCCGAGGGGACGACGCTCGTCGAGCGATTCCTGCGCGCGCCGCAGCGCGTCGTTCGTCGCGTACTGCGTCACGAGCGTTTCGGTGACCGCGCCGCGGCGCAGTTCCTCGGGCACATTCGGCACCATGAGCACCTCGACCGTACCGGGCTGCGCGTGGCGCCACAGGTCCATGCCCGTGACCGCGCTGGCCCGCTCGATCGCCCCGGACGAGCGAATCGCGACGCGCTCGAAGTCGCGGGCGGTGACGGCGCGCTCGAGCGAGTAGAGCTCGTGAGGCGCGCGGATCATCGCGTTCTCCAACGTCTCCGCCGCGCGTCCTCCGGACGCGGGATCCGGATTCGTGACGGTGATGCCCGGGATCGTTTCTTTCAACACCGTCAGCGAATTCGCGACGACGTTTCCCTCGGGTCCACCGCCGCGGCGATACCAAAGACGGATCTCGCGTCCCGCGGCCGGAATGTCCGCGAGCTCCGCGGGCGCCATCTCCAACAATCCGTCTTCCTGCGGCAGGCGCGCGGCGGAGGCGAAGTCGATCGCGCCGCTGGCGCGGTCGACGACGTACACGTTCCGCGCGGCGCCCGCGAGCGCGAAGCTGTCGACCTCACGCCACACGCGATAGCGTTTCTTGTCTGACGAGATGACGACAGCGTCGGCGTCGACCACATCGCTCGGACGCAGCTCCACACCGACGACGAATTCGAGATCGTCACCCGTGTCCGCGATGATCGGCGGACGCTTGGCCATCACGCGGAATCCCGGCAGCCCCGTCGCGACGTCCGCGTACTCCCCTTCCACGAGGTCCGCATGAATCGCCATCACCTCGGCGGTCGCAGCACCGGCATCCAGACGAACAGCGTCTGTGGTCGTGAACACCGGCGCAGCGGAAGACGAAGCATTCCGCGCGATCGTCACGCGCGTGCCGCGCGGAATCTCGATCGCTTCGGTGGTCTTCTCGCGCGAGAAACGGAGACGCACCGTCGCCGCCGACGGCGGCTGCAGCTTCACGCCCGCGAGGCGAAGGAACTCGACGTAGGCGCTGAGCGGCAGTCGATTGAGCCGGTACAACATGACGTCGGTGAGGTGTGCGAAGACCTCGACCAGGACCATGCCCGGATCGTTCGGCGAGCGGTCCGTCCAGTCGGGCGCGAGGCGTTCGATCACCCGGCGCGCGTCGGAGACGAGATCGGCGAATCCTCGATCGTCCAGCTTCGGGGCTGCGAGCGGCATCAGTTCGTCTCCTCGTGCAGCGCCACCGAGACCTGCAGCTCCTGGATCCGTTGCGTGGCGCGCAGGCGGTATTCGAGGCGAATGTCCAGACGCGCGGCGTCGAATTCGTTGCGCACGGAGTCGAGACGCGTGATCTGCACGCGCGGCTCCCAACGCTCGATGGCCTGGCGTACGTAGTGGATCGCGAGCCCCGCGGTAGTGTTGTCGTTCGGCCAGAAGAGCAACCGGTGCAGATTGCATCCGTAGTCGGGACGCATGACGCGCTCACCGGGCCGCGTCGAAAGCAGCAACAGGATCGACTGACGGATCGCCGCGTCTTCTTCCGTCATCGCCACACCGCCGGTCGGCGAGACGTGCAGACCGGGCAGCTCCTGATCGAAGTCGGGATGGACGAATCTCCACGCGCGTTCCATTACGTCATCTCCTGTTTGGAGTGCGGAGGCAGCGCCTCCGCTTTACAAGGCCGTGGCATACGAAAGCGGTGGCCTTGCCACCGCACTCCATGTTCATTTCTTCTCCGATACGAAATTCTGTCCCGCCCATCGCACCACGTACTCCACCGCGCCGGGCGGCGTGCCGTCCGTGAAGCCGCGGACCGAGTCGAGGCAGATGCGATGTCCTTCGATTTTCATGAACGGCGAGTACCCGTGCTTCACCTTCAGCGTCAGCGTGCACGGCTTGATGCCCGGCCCGGTCATCGGGCAGCCGCTGATCGGACGGTTCTCCGGATCGATCGCGACGAGGATCGGGCGTCCTTCGACCTTCACGAGGCTCTGCGTGGCGATGAGGTCCACGTGTCCCAACTGATGGGTGCAGACGACCGTTGCATCGAGTGTCATCAGCAGCATCGTCATGCCCTCTCGAAGTTGATCAGCTTCCCGCGGATCGTGACCGTGCTTCCCGGCGCCTCGACGTCGAGGTGCGTCGCCGCGTGGACGGTCATCTTGTCGGGCAGCATCTCGATGAAGCTCCCCTGCTTGTTCTCGATCCGGATCGAATCGCGCGTGTCGTCGAGCTGTAGCTTCTGTCCGTTCGGCGTGAGGAAGCTGTAGCGCTTCACGCGTCCGCCGTCGATCCCCGGATCGGGATGCGCGTCGCGAAAGAGACTGCCTATGACGAAGCCGAGTCCCGGCTCGCCGCGCGGGAAGACGACGATGACGGAGTCGTCGACGTCGGGGATTGCGACGAAGCCTTTCGCCGCGCCCGCGCCCGCGGTGACGACGGGAAGCCACTCGGTCTCGACGTCGCCGTACGTGGGAAGCGAGAGCTTCACGCGTCCGAGGTTGTCGGGGTCCTCGACGCTGGTGACGATGCCGAGGGCGGTGACGGCGGCGCGATCGCGGGTACGGATGTGCGGAGTGGGATTCGAGAATTCGCTGCGGAAGCCGGTGGTGCGCGCGATGGTGTGATCGACCGCGGTGATCACGGCGTTGCGCGGCTCATCGGCGATGCCGGTGATGTTCACCGTGGCGCCGGGGACCAATGCGACGTTGCCTTCGGCGATGCCCCACACGTGAACCAACGCGTGGTCGCGGCGCGCGAGCTCCGCATGTGCGATCGCTTCCGCCTCCGCGTCGTCCGTGAGCAATTCGTCCGTGAGCGTGCGTTCGACGTCGACCGCGTCGCCGAGATCGTCCGGCGTCTCCTCCCGATCGATGCTCGCCTCGTGTGCGGCAGCGCGTTGCGGATTCCAGCCTCGAATCGCGACGGACTTGCACAACGTCTCTGCGCTGATGTCGATGCGTCCCTCGATTAGTGTGTCGCCCAGCTCGAGTGCGACGGCGCCGTCGGTCTCTTCGAGCTTCGTGAGGAATAACGTGCCGCCATCGACAAAGAAGTAGAGCCCCGACCGCGCGCAAACCTCGGCCAGGAAATCGAGATCGTTCTGCCGATGCTGGACCCAGCGCGCGATCGTGCGTCCCTCGTCCGCGGCGTCGACTTCGAGATCGAGCGGACCCGCGAGCTCGCGCGCGAGGTCGGCGGCGGTGAACTGCGCGTGCGCCTTTACCGGCTGCGACTTGCGGAGTCGATGAAGCGCGTCGTACGCGCGGACGCGCAGCACGCGGCCGGTGTTCGCGCGCGATGAGTATTCGAGCGCGGTGACGTCGCCGGTGAACAAGAGCTCGTTCTCTTCGACGCGCAGCTCGAGGTGTGCGCCGACGCGCGGCAGTCCTTCGATCTTCTCGGTGCGCAGCGAAAACGTGAGCTCACAGAGCGACGGCAGCGAGAGACGTTGCTGCACTCGTACGTTCGCGAGAGCCGCGGCGGTCTTCGCGTCGATCGCTTCGCCGTCGATCAGCAGTCGCACCTGCGGCAGTACGCCGACGCTCTTCATCGCGACGACTCCAGCAGTTCCTGCAGCGGCGGCAAGCGCAAGGAAAACCCGGCCGGGATGTGGAACGGATCGATGACGCCGTTGGCCGCGGCGACGAGCTTCCACATCGACGAGTCGCCATACATTCGATACGCGAGCTCGTCGAGGCGCTGAGGCGGTGCATGTTCCGCGGGTTGCGGGATTTCAACGACCTGAGTCTCCGCTCCGGGCTGTGCCTGCGGAGCGGCAACGGCTGGCTGCTGGGTCGGCTCGGGCTCGTCGACGCGCAGCATGCGCATGCGCAGCCACGACCGTCCCGGCGCGCCCTCGCCGTCGAAGTACTCGAGCCGCTCCGCGAGCGCCGCGACGACGGCGCGAATGTTCCAGGTCTTTCCCCACACGAACCGCACGATGCCCGCGCCCAAACGCGTCGGATCGGAATGTTCGGTGAGCTGCCACAGCGGCAAGGTCAGCGTCCGCACGTCCGTGATCGGCTTCTCGCCTTCGGCCACGGGCGTCTCGATGAGTGACACGTCGAAGAGCAGGTCGACGACGATCTCCGTCGTTCCGCCGCCGGTCTGCAACAGGGGATCGTCCGCCATCGCATGCGCGCCCGCGAGCCCGCCCACGCTGCGCAGCGGACGCACGCCGCTCGCGCGCCGCAGCACGACGCTCTCCGGGTTGAGCAAACACGGGATGCGCACGCCCGACTGCTCGACGAGAAACGCTACTCGCTCCACGCCGCCCCCCTCTGTTCTGCATCGATGCGACGGAGATGGTCCGCGTCGTCAAAGGTGGCGATGACGTCATCGGACTCCGGCAACTCCGGCCACTGGTTCTCGATGACATGGCCGGCGCGTTCATCACTGGCGCGCCGGCTGCCAGCCGGCAGGTCCACCGGCGGCCCGCCGATTCCGGCCAGCGGCCGGAGGACCGGGCGGCCAGCGGCCGGCGCGCCAAGCGGAGGCACAGCGTCGTCTTGCATCGGAGCGCCGGCTTCCAGCCGGCCGGCCTGCCGGCTTCC
>DASYGV010000058.1:0-28944 GCA_035999335.1 Thermoanaerobaculia bacterium
CTCCGCTTTCCGATTCGCGCGCAAATACAAAAGCGGAGGCGCTGCCTCCGCACTCCAAAAGCCTGCCTCTTGTGCGCATGCACTTTGCACGTTAAAGTGCTTGCCATGTACGACGTCGCCATCGTTGGTGCCGGACTCGCCGGCCTCCGCCTCGCCCGCCTTCTTGCCGCGCGAGGGCTCGGCGTCGTCCTTCTCGACCGTAAGCCTTCGATCGCCGCGCCAGTGCATACGACCGGGATCTTCGTGCGCAAGACGTGGGAGGACTTTCCTCTGCCCGAAGAGCAGCTCGGGCCGGCGATCCGCGATGTGGTGCTCTATTCGCCCTCGCGAAAAACGCTGAAAATCCGGGCGCATCGGGACGAGTTCCGCGTCGGCCGGATGTCTTGGCTCTACCTCCGGATGCTCGAGCAGTGCGCGAACGCCGGTGTCGCGTGGATTCCGGGCGCCCGTGTCGAGTCGTGCGATGCGAACGGCGTTACGTACGTCCGCCACGGACGACGCGAGCGTGTCAGTTCGCGATTCGTCGTCGGCGCCGACGGCGCGCGCTCGCTCGTCGCGCAACACCTCGGACTCGACCGCAACCGCGAGATGCTCCTCGGCCTCGAAGAGATCGTTCCGCCGATCTCGCGCGAGCCCGTGTTGCACTGCTTCCTCGATCCGCGTCTCGCGCCGGGCTACATCGCCTGGGTCGCGAACGACGGCGAGGAAGCGCACGTCGGCGTCGCCGGCTACCGGCGCAACGGCTGGGACGCGGCGAAGGCGATGCACGCGTTTCGCGACACGCTTCCTTTCCGCGTCGGACGGGCGCTCGAGCGCCGCGGCGGACTCATTCCGGTGAACGGCGTCCTGCGCCGCATCGCGAACGAGCGCGGGCTGCTCGTCGGCGACGCGGCCGGCGCGGTTTCGCCGTTGACGGCAGGAGGCCTCGACGGCGCGATGCGCCTCTCCACGTTCGCGGCCGACGTGGTCGTCGCGTATCTCGAGAGCGGCGACGCGCGCGTGTTGCGCCAGTACACCGGCGAACGCTTCCGCGCCCGCATCCTAGCGCGGCGATGGATGCGCAACGCCATGCGCGTCGCGTCATCCGCGCCGCTGGTCATGGAGGCTGCGTTCACGATGATCCGAACGCCTCTGTTCCAGCGCATCGCGGAGCACGTGTTCTTCGCGAGAGGCTCGTTCCCTACGATCGAGTCGACGAGTCTTCGAGCCGTCGCGTCGTCAAGGACTTAGCTGCTCGACGACTCGTCGACTTGTCGACTCGATTCGATCCACTCCGCGAACGCCGGGTGACCGTGCTCGCGAGCGACGATCGCGGGCGTCTTGCCGTCGCTCCCTTTCGCGTCGCGCTGAGCGCCATGCGCGAGGAGGAGCTTGGCCATCTCGACGTCGCCGCGGCCGGCCGCTCCGTGGAGCGCGGTGTAATCCATCTGCTGCCGCGCGTTCGCGTCCGCGCCGCGCTCGAGCAACATGCGCATCGTCTCGCGATCGCACGCCGCCGCGGCCGCGTGCACGGGCGCGACGCGCATCGCGTTCTCCGCGGGCGCGTTCACGTCCGCCCCTTGCTCGATGAGCCAGCGCGCGAGCGCACCGTGTCCGAAAAAGATCGCCATCCCCGCGCTCGGGAAACCATCCGCCGTCCGCGAGTGCAGCAGGCGCGGATCCGCGCCGAGCATCTCTTTCACGCGCGCCTCATCGCCCAGCGCACACGCCTCGCCGAACGACACCGGCGCGCCACGCTCGACCATCAGCCACGCGACGTCCACCTTCCCGTGATAGATCGCCAGCAGCAGCGGCGTGACGCCATTCTCCGCCGCCGTCAGCACTGAAGCATCCGCATCGACGAGCGCATTCACCCGCGCCGCGTCTCCCGCCTTGACCGCATCTGTCAGCTCGCTCATGGCAGAGGATGGTAGCGCTGGCACGATTTGCGCGCTTATCGAATCTTGCGAATCTACGGAAGGAAGAGGAATGCCGCGAGAACAGCCGCAAACGGCAGAAAACCTCTACGGAAGTTAGCGAAACGCAGGAGGCCGGCACACCGCCCGTAATCTCATGACGCAAGGAGGCCCCATGAAATCGTGCCCTCACTGCGGCCACTCCAAAGCCGCTCATGTCGACGGAACGCGTTGTGCGCTCTGCGGTTGCGTCCCCTCGAGACAGGACTTCGTGCAGGACGCATTCGCGTTCCGAACGGCGTTGCCGTCGCGGGTCACGAGCAACACGCGAAAAAGGTGACTGCGCTGAGCAGGATGAAACTGGCACGACTCTTCGTTGCCGAGAGCATGGACGCTCAGATCAAGAGAACGCCGAAGCTCATCACCGTCTCCGAGCGCAACCTGCAGAACGCGGCGACCCGCCTGTTGCCCAAGCACAACAGGCTCGTCTCGTCGGAGGTCGAATACCTCCGCCGCGTCCTGGGCGACAAGGCCACGCAGGGTGAGATCGACGAGAAAGTCCAGCTCGTCCGCCGTCTCCCCTGGCGTGACATCGTTGGCGACGCTTGAGCGACGCGAGCGGCCGTATGCAGTGAACTACGACGTCGTCATCATCGGCGCCGGTGCGGCGGGTCTCGCTGCGGCGCGCTCTCTCTCAGGCGCCGGTCAGCGTGTCTGTCTCATCGAGGCCCGTCCGCGCGTCGGCGGCCGCATTCACACGCTCCATCTCCCCGATCTCCCACTCCCCATCGAGCTCGGCGCGGAGTTCATCCACGGCTAGGTCGGCACGACTTTCGACATCGTCGATGCCGCATCTCTCGCCGTCGCGCAACTTCCCGGCGATCACTGGTGGTCGCGCAACGGACGCCGCGAGCGCATCCGCGACTTCTGGGGACAGATCGACGGCGTGCGCGCGAAGATCGGCAAGCTCTCCCGGGACATCTCCTTCGCCGAATTCCTGCGCCGCCGCCGCCGCGAGATTCCGCCGCGCCTGCGCGAGCTCGCGTGCAACTTCGTCGAGGGATACCACGCGTCGCACGCGCGGCACGGTGGCTGGAGCCATCGAGAGCGGCCAGCGCGCCGCGCGTGAGGTACTGCGCTGAGGCACGCCGGCAGCTTGGCGGCCGGTCCCCCGGCCGCTGGCCGGGCCGGCGAGGCAGCCGGCGCTCCAGTTAGAATCCCGGCATGCACGCGCGCGTTCTGCCTGCGCTCCTGTTGCTTCTCGCCGCGTGCCGCACCATGCCGCAAACCGGCTTTCTCGATCGCACGACAACCGTCGGCAACGCGACCCATCCGTACGTCGTGTACGTACCGCGCAACTGGACTCCCGCGCAGCGCTGGCCGGTGATCCTCTTCCTGCACGGCGCCGGCGAGCGCGGCAACGACGGCCTCCGTCCGACTCAGGTCGGCATCGGAAGCGCGATTCGCTTTCGTCCCGAGCGCGCGGCGGCGATCGTCGTCTTTCCGCAGGCGCCGCCGGACGAACGCTGGATCGGCGCGCCCGCGGAAGCCGCGATGAGCGCGCTCGACGCGGCCATCGCCGAGTTCTCCGGCGACCGCGATCGCGTCGTGCTCACCGGCCTCTCGCTGGGCGGCTTCGGCACCTGGCACCTCGCGCTCGCGCACCCCGACCGCTTCGCCGCGCTCGTCCCCGTCTGCGGCGGCATCGTGCCCGCGGGATCCGCGACGTCCGTCCGTCAATCTCCGCTGACGACGCGCGCGAGCGATCCGTACGCATTCACCGCGGAGAAGCTCCGCTCCATCCCAACCTGGATCTTTCACGGAGCGGAGGACACCGTGATCCTTCCTTCCGAGTCACGGAAAATGCACGACGCGCTTCGCGCGGCAGGCGCGGACGTGCGCTACACCGAGCTCGCGGGGGTTGACCACAACGCATGGGACGCGGCGTATGGCGACGACGCGTTGTGGGCGTGGATGTTCGCGGCGCGCATCACCTCGACGCGCCGAACACCCCTGACGACGCGCTGACCGCCACCAGCGGCTGCACCAGCGCCTCGACCGCCTCGATCACGACCGGGTAGCTGAAGTAGAAGCCCTGGACTTCGCGGCATCCCGCTTCCTTGAGGAACTCGAGCTGCTCGCGCGTCTCGACGCCTTCGGCGACGACGCGCAGTCCGAGGCCGTTGGCGAGCTGGATGACCGAGCTGACGATCGCGGCGTCTTCGAATTTTTCCGGGAGGTCGGTGACGAACGCGCGATCGATCTTCAAGGCATCGAGCGGGAAGCGTTTCAGATAGCTCAGCGACGAATAGCCGGTGCCGAAGTCGTCGATGGCGATGGTCACGCCGGAGCGGCGGAACTCTTCCAGCGTCGTCATCGTCAGCACGACGTTCTCCATCGCGACGGTCTCCGTGATCTCCAGCTCCAGCGTCTCCGCGCGGACACCGTAATCGGAGAGCGCGGAATGCACTGCTTTGACGAGCGACGGATCGCGGAACTGGCGCGCGGAGAGATTCACGGCGACGCGGAAGTGCCGCAAACCGCGATCGTGAAAACGCCGCACGTCGCGGCAGGCCTGGCGCAGCACCCAGTCGCCGATCGGCAGGATGAGCCCGCGATCCTCCGCCACGCCGATGAACTCCTCGGGGAGGATGACGCCGCGCTCGGGATGCTTCCAGCGCAACAGCGCTTCCATCCCGACGATCGTCATCGTCTCGACGTCGATCTGCGGCTGATACAGCAGCGCAAACTCGCCCGCTTCCAGGGCCAGATGCAGTCCGCTCTCGACCGTCATCCGCTCCTGCGTCGTCCGGCTCAACTCGGACGTCGACATCTGGTACGTGTTCTTTCCCTCGGCCTTGGCGCGATACATGGCCGTGTCGGCGTTCTTGAGCAGCGTCTCCGCGTCCAGGCCATCGTCGGGAGAAACCGTAATGCCGATGCTCGTCGTCACGTACAGCCGATGTCCGCTGATCTCCATCGGCTCTGCCACCGTGTGCAGGACTTTCTCCGCCACGATCGCCGCATCCTGCGGACGCGTGAGCTCCTGTAGAACGATCGTGAACTCGTCGCCGCCGACGCGCGCAACGGTGTCGCCCTCGCGCACGGCGTCCTTGAGACGCTTCGCGACCTCGCGCAACAACTCGTCGCCGACGGAGTGTCCGAGGGAGTCGTTGACGACCTTGAAGTTGTCGAGGTCGAGGAACAGCACCGCGACCTGCTTCGCGCGGCGCTGCGCCAGCGCAAGGGCGAGCGAAAGATGCTCCTGAAACAGATGCCGGTTCGCGAGTCCGGTCAGCGCGTCGTGATACGCCTGATACTCGATCTGCTGCTCGGCTTTCTTCCGTTCCGTAATGTCGCGGATGAGCGCGATGACGCCGACGGTCTCGCCGTCGTCGGCAACGTACGGCCGGTACACCGACGATACCCATCCCTGCCGCTGCGTCACGGGAACGAAGTAGTGCACGTCCGGCGACGACACGATCTCACCCGCCAGCGCGCGGGCGAGCATGTCGTCGATGCCCTGCTCGCGCAGATGCGGGAAGACGTCGGTCGCGCGTCGCCCAAGGACCTCCGCGGCAGCGAGACCGGTCAGCTCTCGCATGAACGTGTTCCAGAGCACATACCGCAGCTCGCGGTCGTAAACGACGATCCCTTCGCCCGCGTTGTCGATGATGTCGCGCGCAAAGCGGCCGTTCTCGACGTGCGCACGAGCGGCGCGTGCAGCGGCGAGCTGCCGATACACCACCGCCGCCGACACCGCGACGACGGCCAGCAGGATCACGATCTGTAAGGGACCCATTGGATTGCTACGTGCCAGCGTATCATCCCGGCCGTGGCAAGTTACTGTGACATTGCTCCCGGCCACCCCTTCCACGGCCCTTATCACGACAACGTGTACGGATTTCCCCTACAAGACGACGACGAACTGTTCGAGCGGCTCGTGCTCGAGATCAATCAGGCCGGCCTTTCGTGGCTGACGATCCTCAAGAAGCGCGATGCATTTCGCGACGCGTTCGACGGATTCGCGCTGGAACGCGTGGCCCGCTACGACGCCCGCAAGCGCGCGAAGCTCATGACGAACGAAGGCATCATCCGCAATCGATTGAAGGTCGACGCCGCGATCGAGAATGCGAAACGCATCCTGGCGCTCCGCAAGACCCACGGGTCATTCGCACAATGGCTCGACGCGCATCATCCGCGAGACAAGAACGACTGGGTGAAGCTCTTCAAGAAGACTTTCGTCTTCACCGGCGGCGAGATTACGGGCTCGTTCCTGCTCAGCACGGGATATCTCGCCGGAGCACACGAACCTTCCTGCCCGGTGTACGCGCGCATTCTTGAGGCGCGACCGCCGTGGTGCGAGCGATGAACGATGAGCGATGAACGATGAACGATGAACAATCCGCAACGTTCATCGCTCATCTCTCATCTCTCGTTGCCGCGTGTCCCATTCCTCATGTACTGCTCATACAACAAATGAAAATGATGCACTCCGTTTTCGCGCCGCGGTGAGAACCGTCCCCTGTCGTACGTCGACGAGCGCAGGCCGCGCTGCACGGACTCGCAGATGTCGATGTCCTCGATCTGGATCTCGTCACTGAACGCCACCGTCTCGTCGATCTGCTGGCGCATGGAGTCGGGATCGCGGAAATACCAGTCGAACAGCGTGGCCGTGCGGCCGGCGCCGAGGGGGACGATGAGGTTCGTGGAGAAATTGTCGGGATAGACGTTCAGCATCAGGTTCGGGAAGATCCAGAAATAGCGCACCTGATCGTCGCCCGCGCTGGTGCGGATTCTTTCCGGCCGCCGCGTCGGCGCGAACTGGATCGAGTACCTGCGTTTCGTCTCCGTCCGATAGTTCGGGTAATCGAGCTCGCGGAACAGGCCCGGATGCACGATCGGGATGTGGTAACCCTCGAGGTAGTTGTCGACGTAGACCTTCCAGTTGCAGTCGAGCTCCCACGTCTTGTGTTGCGCGCGCTGGAAGCCGCTGTAGTCGTGCGGCGGCATGTCCTGCAGCAGCTCGCCGAGGAACTCCGTCAGCGACTCTGCCTGTGGATCGAGATTGACGAACACCAGCTCGTTCCAGACTTCGACCTGGAACTGCGGCAGCACGCAGGACGCGCGATCGAAGTTTTCGACGCCATCGAACTCCGGCGTGACGGAGAGGCGCCCGTCGAGCGAGTACGTCCAGCCGTGATAGCCGCACTGCAGGACGGGGCGCTTCCCTTCGCCCTTCGCGATCGGACCGGCGCGGTGGCGGCAGACGTTCGTCATCGCGCGCAACACGCCGTCGTTGCCGCGCACGACGAGCAGCGGCTCGTCGGCGATGGTGGTCGTGAAGTACTGCCCCGCCTCGCGCACCTGCGCGGCATGGCCCGCAAGCTGCCACGTGCGCGCAAAGACGTTGCGGTTCTCGTCGGTGAGCACGCTCGCGTCGAAATAGAAGCGTGACGACAGGGTGGAAGCGGCTTCGAGGCGTGGATCGATCACCGGTGCATTCTCTTCACGATCAGATACACCGGAACGCTCGCGACGAGCAAGCCGATCGCGAAAAGACTGCTCTTCGTGTCGCTCGCGACCGCGCCGCCGAGGAACGCGAGAGAAGCAAGGATCGCCAGAATGGTCGTGAATGGATGGCCCCACGCCCGGTACGGACGAGGCGCATCAGGCTCGCGGCGGCGGAGGGCGAAGAGTGTCACGAACGACAAGGTGTAGTTCGCAACGAAGAAGAACGCGAGAATCGCGATGACGGTCTCGAACGTGTTGGTGACGATGAACGCGGCCGCGAGCATGCTGCTGATCATCAGCGCGACGTCGGGTGTCCCGCCGCGGTTGACCTCGCGCGCGCCGCGCCAGAACAGGCCGTCGCGCGCCATCGCGTAGACGACGCGCGGCGCCATCAGCACGTTCGAGCTGACGGCACTGAGAAGAATGAGCACGACCAGCGCGCGCAAGAGGTTCTGTCCCGCCGCGCCGAAGATCCGGTCGACGACGATTCCCGCCGCGAAGTTGCTCCCGGCGATCGTCGGCAGCGCCACGACGGTGAGGAACGCGAGATTGATCAGCAGGTAGATGATCGTCACGGAGACCACGCCGCTGAGCATCGCCCGCGGGATGTTGCGTCCGTGGTCTTTCACTTCCTCGGAGAAGTAGATGACCGCCGACCAGCCGTCGTACGTGTAGATCACCGACTGCAACGCGATGACGTATGCGAGCAGCATCGGCCCCTCGCTCGTGAGGGTCATCGCCGTCGGCGCCATCGGCGAGCGCGTGCCGAACCAGAAGCAGGCGCCGATGAAGAGGAGCAGCGCCAGCGCTTTGACGATGCTGGTGAGGTTCTGCAGCGCACTGCCGCTGCGCACGCCGAGCCATTGGACGATGGTGAAGATCGCCACGACCGCGAGCGCGACGACCTGCTGCGTGCGCGCCTGGGGAATGAGGCTCACGGTGTACTCGCCGACGACGATGGCCACCGCCGCAGTGGTGCCGCAGGTGGAGATCCAGTCGCTCCAGCCGACGACGAAGCCGGCGTAGTCGCCGAGGCCGTGGCGGACGAAGACGTACTGTCCGCCGGAGCGCGGGACGAGCGTCGCCAGCTCGGACAGCGCGTTCGCGCCGAGGAGCGCGTAGAGCGCGCCGGCGATCCAGATGGTGATGTACGGCCAGAAGGTGTGAAGCTCGCCGGCGATGACGCCCGGCGTGCGGAGGATGCCGGCGCCGATGGTGTTCCCGATGGTGACGGCGAGCCCGAACCCGACTCCGAGGACGGCAAGGAGGTGGCCGCGGGCGCGCGCAGTTTCGGAGACCGTCATCCGGTCCCAGCAGTTTATCCTGAGACGTGAAGCGGCGAAGGATCAACGGAGCCCTCTGTGCGCCCGTGCCACAAGCGCAGGCTGCGAGAGGGCACCCTTGATCCTTCGCTGCGCTCAGGATTCGACTACTCGTCCTTCACCGTCAACGGCCCGTTCGTGGTCGAGAGACGCACGTTCGTCGGCCCGCTTCCCAGCTCGATGCGGCGCGGCTCGCCGTCGTCGTCAGCGCGCCAGCCGCGGTTGCAGCCCTCGGCCTTGCAGGAGATCGGGCCGCGACCGCGCGACTCGATGAGGACGCCCGAGGCGAAGTTGCGCGGGACTCTCACGCTGAGCGGTCCGTTCTTTGTCGAGGCGTCGAGCGTCCCGTTGAACGCGGCGCCGTCGAGGTGCACGGACAGCGGTCCGTTCGAGGCCTTCACTTTCATTGTGCCTGAGCCGCCGCGGACGCTGATCGGACCGTTCGTCGTCGCCGCGTCGACATTGCCTTCGACGTTCTTCAGCGAGAGCGGGCCGTTCTGAGCGCGGGCGACGACGGTGCCGTCGAGATCGCGGATGGCGATCGGACCGTTCTCCGCCTCGACGTCGATGTCCGCGCCGCGCGGGGCGCGCACGTGGTACATCACCGTCCAGCGGCGGCGGCCTTCCGGACCGTCAGTGCGCAGCTCGTTGCCGTCGAGCGTGACGTGGATGCGATCGAGGTCCGACTCCACGGTCGCGGCCTTGCAGACGATGATCGTGTAGCCGCTGGCGTTGCCGCCCTCGAAGCTGATCGGCGAGTGCGTGACGACGGCCTTCAGCGAGCGGAGGCTGCCCGCTTCGATGACTTCTCTTTTCACGAAGACCTTGTCGTCGTCGAAGCTGATGTGATCCGGCGAGCACTCCTCGGCGCTGCTGCGGTGATTGAAGTCGTCGTGTGCAAATGCGGCGGTGGCCGCGAGCGTGAGCGCGAGAACGATGGCGAGACGTCGCATGTCGGTGTTCCCTTCCTTTGCCGCTACAGACGCCCGATGGCAGGAAAGGTTAGGGACCCGCTAAAATGACGCGCATGCTGAGAACGTTCATCGCAATGCTGCTGCTCGCGGCGGTGCCGGCCACGGCCGCAGAGTGGTACGAGCACTACGAGAAAGGCGTGCGGCTGATCGAGGCGGGACAGGGGGAGGCGGCGACGGAGTCGCTGCTGGCGGCGCTCGGCATGCGCGATGCGGAAGGCGTGCAGGTCCCGACGGGACCGCAGCAGTACATCGACTACCTGCCGCATCTCTACCTCGCGATCGCCAGCCAGATGAGCGGCAACGTGGAGCGCGCGCGGAAGGAGCTCGCGCTCGCAGAGACGTCGGGGATGGCGGCGAAGAGCGAGGTGGGACGTCCGCTGCTGGTCGCGTATCAGCTTCTGCTGCGCGGCGATGCGACCGGCAGGTATCCCCGCTACGCGATCTACGAGTCGAAGCCGCCGGTGCTCACGGACGAGGATTTCCAGCTCCTGCGCAACGACGTGTTGTCGAAATGCGACCTGCCTCTCGACACGAAATTGAAGAACGCGCCGTGGTACGCGAACTACGAGCTCGGCCTGCGGCTGGAGCGCAAGGGCGACTACTCCCGCGCGCTGACGCATTTCATCGACGCCGTCGCGCAACGCCCGAACCCGCAGAAGCAGGCGCGCATGTACGGGATGTGGCTGATCGACTACTACCCGTACTTCCACATCGCCCGCTCGCACGTCCGCCTCGAGAACTGGCAATGCGCCAAGAACGCCCTCGACATCTCCCAACGCCTCGGCGAGCTCCCAGTGAACGCGCCGGAGAACGACGAGTGGGTGTCGCTGCTGCGGATGACGGAGAAGAGGTTGGCGGTGAACTGAAGTTCGTAGCGGGCCGAAGCCGACCGCGATCGCTTCAGCGTGAAGTCAGGCCATGCTCCAGAGATTCGCTGACCGCGCGTTCCGACAGATAATCTCCAGATGCGATCTCGCGGAGCCCGTGCGCACTCTGGTTGAGAACATACGCCCATGCGTCAACCGACTCGCCTGACGGAAGCTCTGCCCAGACGAGCTCCCGACGATACTCATGTGGTTCCGGATCGTGATCGCTGCACCCCTCGTATTCGTCGAGTTTCTGTATGACGTGCGTCCAATGACGCGGGTGCACCTCGTAAATCTCACCCTTCACGTGACTGTCTTGGCTTGACAGCGACATCCCTGGATACGCACCCAGATCATAAAGACGACCAGCCACACGTGCATCGCTGATGAACCGAGCTGTTTTCGCAAGCACGTGAAACATTTCGTGTCGTGGGTCGCGCCGAAGCGTGCCGTATACGAATAGCCGCGTGGAGTTGTCTGCTCTCATTGCCTGCCACTCTTTCGGCGCTTCAGATCGGCGATGAGCGCAGCCAGGTTTTCGAATCCATTGGCCGCGACAAAATCAACAATGAACTGGTGCGAGGCCATTCGTCAGGTAGTAATCGAACATCATCGCCACCTCGTCGATGCTAAGTTGCTTCAGCTTCCACAGGCTAGCGATGAACTCGAAGAAGTTCAGGTAGTCGACGAACGATTCGACAAGCTGATCGGAACCGCCCTCAACGATGCATTGGCGGAGTGTCGCAAACTCCGTCGGCTCGTAATCGATGATGTGCCGCATGCTCTTGTAATTCGTTGATTCGAAGAACTTTGCATGCAGGGCCGACAGCCACTCGGCACGCTTTGTCCTCACGTTGCGCCAGTACGTTACGAGCGCGACCACCGACGCGCCAATGCCGAAGAGTTGCAGGACGTACCGGAACAAGTCATCGACGGTGATGGTCAAAGACACGGCGGAAGTATGGCTTGCGTGGGGCGAATCGAGCAAGCAGCTACGGCTTAGGCAAAAATCGGCCGAGCCCATGTTGCGTACGCGCGGTTCACCCGCCCAGATACGCCTTCTTGATCCGGTCGCTGGCCAGGAGCGCTTTCGTGTTGTCGGTCGCGGTGATCTTGCCGGTTTCCATCACGTAGCCGCGGTGGGCGGTCACGAGGGCCATGTGGGCGTTTTGCTCGACGAGCAGGATCGTCGTCCCCTCGGCGTTGATCTCGCGGATGACGCGGAAGATGGTCTGAACCATTTGCGGCGCGAGACCGAGCGACGGCTCGTCGAGCAGCAGGAGCGTCGGTTTCGCCATCAGCGCGCGGGAGATGGCGAGCATCTGCTGTTCGCCGCCGGAGAGCGTGCCCGCGTTCTGCTTGATGCGCTCCTTGAGCACAGGGAAGAGCGAGTAGACGCGCTGGTACTCCTCGGGGCGGATCTTGTCCTTGCGCAGGTATCCCCCCAGCTCGAGGTTGTCCTGCACGGTGAGGTTCGCGAAGATCCCGCGGCCCTCGGGCACGTGCGAGATTCCGCGGGACACGATCATGTGCGGCTTCACACCCGTGATGTCGCCGCCGTCGAACTCGACCGAGCCCACGCGCGGCTTGAGCAGTCCGGAGATCGTGCGCAACGTCGTCGTCTTGCCCGCGCCGTTCGCACCGATCAGCGTGACGATCTCGCCCTTCTTCACCTCGAGATCGATGCCGTGCAGAGCACGGATCGTCCCGTACGCCACCTCGATGCCGCGAACCGCCAGAATCGTCGCGCTCATAGTGCCGCCAGATCCGCCGGCTCGCCGAGGTAGGCCTCGATCACCGCATCGTTGCAGCGAATCTCGTCGGGCGTCCCCTCGCAGATGGTCTTGCCGAAGTTCAGCACGACGATGCGCTCGCAGATGCCCATCACCAGTTCCATGTTGTGCTCGATCACCAGGATGGCGATGTCGAAGCGATCGCGGATGTCGTGGATGTCCTTCATCAGTTCCAGCGTCTCGCTGTCGTTGAGTCCTGCCGCGGGCTCGTCGAGCAGCAGCAGCTTCGGCTTCGCGGCGAGGGCGCGCGCGATCTCCAGGCGACGCTGATCGCCGTACGGCAGGTTCTTCGCGTCGAACTGCGCGCGCGACGCAAGCCCGAAGATCTTCAGCAGATCCATCGCCTCGACTTCGGCACGGTCCTCCGCTTCATGAAAGCGATTCGTGTGCAGCACCGCGGAGGTGCCGGAGTACTTGTAATGGATATGCCCGCCGATCTTGACGTTGTCGAGGACGGTGAGGTCCTTGAAGAGGCGGATGTTCTGGAACGTGCGGGCCACACCCAGCCGGGTGATCTGGTACGGCTTCATGTCGTGCGTCGAAACGCCGCCGATCCGGATGTTGCCCTCGGTCGGCTTGTACACGCCGGTGAGCATGTTGAAGATCGTGGTCTTGCCGGCACCGTTCGGACCGATCAGGCCCACCAGCTCGTGCGGACGAATCGCCAGATTGAAATTCGACACCGCTGTCAGCCCGCCGAAGCGGATCGTGACGCCGTTAGCCTGCAGAAGAATGTCGTCGGGCATGGCTTATCGAATCGACGGACCAGCGTCGCGATCGAGCTTGTCGTCGCCTTCGTCGCGTTTTTCTTTCGGAATCGTGTCTTTGCGCTTCGGCAGAAACTCCCAGATCTCGCGCCGGCCGAAGAGTCCCTGCGGCCTCACGCGCATCAGCACAATCAGCATGATCGAGTAGATGACCATGCGGGGGTCGCGCTTGAGCATTTCCGGCGCGCCCTCGGGGATGAAGTCTTTGACGTAGCGAAGCCCCTCGGGAAGGATGGTCAGGACGATCGCGGCCAGGACCGAGCCGGTGATCGATCCAAGGCCGCCGAGGACCACCATCGCCACGACCTCGAACGACTTCACGAACGTGAACATCCCCGGGTTGAGGTACATCAGGAACGAGCCGTACAACGCGCCGGCTACCCCGGCGAGCGCCGACCCGATCACGAAGGCCTTCACCTTGTATTTCGTCGTGTCGACGCCCATCGCCTCCGCGGCGATCTCGTCCTCGCGAACCGCGAGGAACGCGCGTCCCACGGACGACATGACCAGTCGATGCGAGATGAGGATCGTCAGTCCCGCGAAGAAAAACACCCAGAAGAAATTCGCCCAGGCCGGGACGCCGGTGAGGCCGCGCGCGGCGCCGATCTCCTCGATGTTGAGGATCAGCACGCGGATGATCTCGCCGAAGCCGAGGGTCACGATCGCCAGATAGTCGCCGCGCAGGCGCAGCGACGGCAATCCGACGATGTAGCCACAGATCGCCGCGGTGATCGCACCCGCGATGACGCCGACCAGCAGGAACACGCTCTGCCAGATCACCGCCTCCACGCTCCCCTCGGGGAGTTTCTGCACGAACGGCAGAAAGTACTTCGTCGTGAGATACGCCGATGAGTACGAGCCGACGGCCATGAAGCCCGCGTGGCCGAGGGAGAACTGGCCGGCGTGCCCGTTGATGATGTTCAGCGAGACCGCGAGCGTGATGTTGATGCCGATCAGCACGAGGATGCGGCTCGGGTAGCGCACCCACGACCAGTACGCGCCCGCGTATTCGAGCGCGACCCACAGCCCGTACAGCACGGCTACATAGAGGACGAGCAGCAGGAGATCGCGAAGCCACCATTTCCGCGGCAGCATCAGACTTTCTCCGGCTCGTACTTTCCGAACAACCCGCTCGGGCGGAACAGGAGAATGACGATGAGGATCATGAACGCGATCGCGTCGCTGTAGCTGGAGTATTGCGATCCGCGGACGAAGGACTCGACGATCCCGATCATCAGACCGCCGACCACCGCGCCGGGGACGTTGCCGATGCCGCCGAGGACCGCGGCGACGAACGCCTTGAGGCCGGGCATGATGCCCAGCAGCGGGTCAACCTTGGGATACGAGAGGCCGTAGAGAATCCCCGCGACGGCGGCGAGCGTCGACCCGAGGATGAACGTGGTCGCGATCACGCGATCGGTCGGAATGCCCATCAGCGAGGCGGTCTCGAAGCTGTACGAGACGGCGCGCATGGCCCGGCCGTACTTCGTGCCGTAGACGATGTACTGCAGGAGGGCCATGAACACGATCGCGACGCCGAGCACGATGAGCTGATAGTTCGTCGTGACGACGCCGCCAACTTGGATCACCTGCTTTTCGATCAGCGTCGGGAAGAACTTCGGATCGGGACCGAACACGAACTGGCCGCCGTATTCGAGGAGGAACGACACGCCGATTGCGGTGATGAGCGAGGCGATGCGCGGCGCATTGCGCAACGGCCGGTAGGCGATGCGCTCGTTGAGGAAGCCCAGCAGCGCGCAAATGACCATCGCCAGGAGGAGCGTGATGCCCGCGTTGACGAATGACGGCGCGTCGGCGTTGGTCCTCGCGAGGAAGTTCCCCACGTAGAAACCGACGAAGGAGCCGATCATCACCACGTCGCCGTGGGCGAAGTTGATCAGCTTCAGGATGCCGTACACCATGGTGTACCCCAGCGCGATCAAGGCGTAAATCGAGCCGGCGGCAATCCCGTTCAAGAGGTTTTGAAGGAGAGTCTGCATGCGGAAAAAAGGTCCGGCGAAAACTACTCGCCGGACCCTCGGATGTCCAGTTTTTTTCGTGAAACTTGCTACTGCGTGGCCGTCGTGCCGCTCGTCCCGGTTGCCGGTGCGGAACCGCTCGGGCCGATCTTCGTCTTCAGCGCGAGTTCGCCGGCCTTGACCTCGACAATGACCAGCGTCTTGCCCTGCGGGTCGCGGTCCGGACCGAGGTTGACCGTGCCGGTGACGCCCGGGAAGTTCTGCGTCGCCGCGATCGCGTCGCGCAGCTTCGGCCCGTCCGTCGTGCCGGCGCGCTGGATGGCGTCGGCGAGCACGCGCGTGGAGTCATAGCCCAGCGCCGCGAGCGAGTCCGGCGTCGCGCCGAAGCGCTCGCGGTACTTCTCGACGAAACCGCGCACCAGGGGCTCGGAATCGCCGGCGAAGTAGTGGTTCGAGTAGAAGCAGCCTTCCAGCGCCTTGCCGCCGATCTCGATCAGCTTCGGCGACTCCCAGCCGTCGCCGCCCGCGAGCGGCATCTGCATGGCGAGGTCGCGGGCCTGGATGGCGATCTGTCCGACGTCGTTGTAGTAGCCGGGGATGAAGATCACCTCCGGGTTGGCGGACTTGATGGCCGTGAGCTGCGAGCGGAAATCGCTGTCGCCCTGCGCGTAGCTCTGCCGCGCCACGATCGTGCCGCCCGCGCCCGTGAAGGCCTGCTCGAAGAACTCCGCCAGTCCCGTCGAGTAGTCGCTCTTCACGTCCGTGAGCACAGCCGCCCTCTTGAGCCCGAGGTCCGCATAGATGTAGTGCGCCATCGACGCGCCCTGATACGAGTCGAGGAAGCACATGCGGAAGATGTAGTCGCCGACCTTCGTCACGCCTACGTTCGTGGACGACGGCGTGATCATCGGGACCTTGTTGGACTGGCAGATCGGCGCCGCGGCGAGAGAGCTGGACGACGCGACTTCGCCGAGGACGGCGATGACGCTGTTCTGCGAGATCAGTTTCGTGACCGCAGTCGCCGCTTCCTCGGACTTCGACTGATCGTCCTCGGTGATGACCCGGAGCTTGCGTCCGTTCACGCCGCCCGCGCCGTTGAGCTCATCGACGGCGAGCATGATGCCGTTGTGCGTCGACTGGCCGAAGGTCGCCTGCCCGCCGGTGAGCGAGCCGTATTCGCCGACGATGATCTCGCCTGCCGTGCTGGTGGCCGCGGTCGTCGTTTCTCCGTTCTTGGGCGGACATCCAAACAGGATGAGCGACAGGATCGCCGTGGTGAGAACCATCAATGTTTTCTTCATGCACATTCTCCGTTGCGTCTTGGACGCGGATTCTAACAGTTGGCGGTTGACGGTTGGCGGTTAGCGGAGAAAAGCGACACGAACGGTTTGGGATGCGACACAAGCGGACTCTCCCGCCAACCGCCAACCGACAACCGCCAACCTCTCGTCAGAGGTTCACCCAGACGCTCTTCGTCTGCGTGTACTTCTCCAGCGCGTCCTTCCCTTGGTCGCGGCCGAATCCGGACTCCTTGAAGCCACCGAACGGCAACGCCGGGTCGTAGAGGTTGTACGTGTTCACCCACACTGTGCCGGCCTTGATGGCCTTGGCCATGCGGTGAGCCTTCGAGATGTCGCGCGTCCACACCGCGGCCGCAAGTCCGTAGACCGTGGCGTTGCCTTTCGCGACCGCGTCTTCCGCGTCCTTGAACTTGATCGTCGCAAGCACGGGCCCGAAAATCTCCTCGCGCGAGATGCGGTGCTCGACCTGCACGTCGTCGAAGATCGTCGGTTGGACGAAATAGCCTTTGCCCGTACCGATGTCGGCGCGCTCGCCGCCGGCGACAAGCTTTGCGCCTTCGCTCTTGCCCGCCTCGATGTACGAGAGGACGGTCTCCATCTGCTCCTTCGAGACGATCGCGCCGAGGCGCGTCTTCGGATGGAGCGGATCGCCGGCGGTCATCTTGTTCGCACGCTCGATCACTTTCGCCATCAGTTCTTCGTGCGCGCCCTCTTCGACGAGAAGACGGGAGCCCGCCGCGCAAACCTCGCCCTTGCCGTAGAAGATCGCGTTGAGCGCGCCCTTCGCGGCGGCGTCGAGATCGGCGTCGGCGAAGACGATGTTCGGCGACTTTCCACCCAGCTCGAGCGCGACCTTCTTCAACGTCTTCGCCGCGCGCGCCATCAATCCGCGCCCGACTTCCGTCGAGCCGGTGAAGGTGATCGCGTCGACTCCGGGATGATCGACGATCGCGTTGCCCACCACGCTCCCCCGCCCCGGCACGACGTTCAGCACGCCCGCGGGAAGTCCCGCTTCCTTCGCGTATTCGGCGAACTTGAGCAGCGAGAGCGAAGTGTTCGACGCGGGCTTGATGACCACCGTGTTCCCGCATGCGAGCGCCGGCGCGATCTTCCACACCGCGAGCATCAGCGGGAAGTTCCACGGCGTGATCGCGCCGACGACGCCCACCGGCTCGCGCAGCGTGTACGTGAACGCGTTGTCCGCCACGGGGATGGTGTCGCCCGTGACCTTGCCCGACCAGCCGGCGAAGTAATAGAGGCACTCGGCGGCCGCAGGGGTGTCGACGTACTGCGACTCGAAGATCGGCTTGCCGTTGTCGATCGTCTCGATGCGGCCGATCTCTTCCGCGCGCGCGGTGAGGATGTCGGCCAGACGCCACATGACCTTCGCGCGGTCGCGCGGCTTCATCTTCTGCCACTCCGAGCCCGGCTCCATCTGCGCGCGCGCCGCCTTCACCGCGGCATCGACGTCGTCGATCCCCGCCGAAGCGACGTCCGCGATTTTCTCCTCGGTCGCGGGATTGATCGTGGCGAAGGTCTCGCCCGAGCGGGCGTCGACGAACTCGCCGTTGATGAAAAGCTGGCTACGCACGTTGTCGATGGCAATTGCAGTCATGGGTGCGGATGCTAACAAAACGGACCATTCGGGTTACGATGGCGGCAGTCCAAACTCCGTCCAGCGAGGTGATCCGTGGGTGTTTTTCTTCTTTTTCTTGGCTTCGCTGTAAACACGCTCGCCGGTCTGGTGATCATCGTCAAGGCCTTCAAGGTGAGCGTCGGCTGGGGCCTGGCGGTGATGTTCATCCCGTTCGCCGGATTGTTCTTCATCATCAAAAACTGGGAGGACACGAAGACTCCGTTCCTCGTCGGGATCGGCGGGGGCGTGCTGATGCTCATTGGCATCTTCACGACCGCGATGACGACGCCGGACGAGACTCCCACCGTCGCTTCGCAGAGCGCGTCCGAGGAGGACGAGGTGGCGCAAACCTCGTATGCATCGGCGGCAGCGACGCCGGCATCCTACGAGCCGCCGCGCAGTTCGTACGCGCCTACCACCACGCATACGCCAAGCTACGTCCCGCCACCCGTGCCCGGTCCCGCTCCTGTCGCAACCGCGACCGAAACGCAGGAAGCCGAAGACTTGTGGACGCGCAAGCCGAAGCTCGAGCAGGTCTACGTCGACCGCGACACCAACATGTACTACGGCGCGAAATGCAAGAAGCTGCCGGAAAACGTCTACCGCCTCCCGAAGACGCTCGCGCTCGCGCAGGGATTTGCGGAAGCGAAGTGCCGCTGATGATGTAGGGCGGGCTTCAGCCCGCCTCTCTCACTTCTTCCACGTACGGCGTGATGTCGAAGTTGCGCTCGTACATCTGATGGATCTTCTCCATCTCCTCGTCGTTCAGCGGCGCGTGATTCGACGCCTCCGCGAACTCCTCGAGCTGCGCTTCTTCATAGATGTTCGGCAGTGCGGAGACGATGCTCGGGTGCGCGTAGAGCCACAGCAGCGCGAGTTGTCCGAGGGACACACCGCGCTCCCGGCAGAGGGGCGTCAGGCGATCGACTTTCTGCAGTCCTTCGACGAGCCATGCGCGCGGCCGGTGCGAGCGGTGATCGTTCTCGTCGAACTTTGTGTCGAGCGTGTATTTCCCTTCGAGCATGCCCGATGAATGCGTGACGCGGATGAGGAACTGCGACCCCATGTTTTCCAACGACTCGACCTTCCACGCGCGGAATGCCGGCTCGAACGCGGACGACGGCTCGCACACGCGTTTGCCCGTCTGCCCTTCGACAGCGTCGGCCACGCCCCCGTACGCCGGACCGCGCTCGGCGGCGAGCATGAATTCGCGTCCCGGGTCCTGCTCGAGGACGTTGTAGATCATCTGCGTGACCGGCGCCTTGCGCACGGCGGTCGAGTAAATCCCCTCGTCGCGCCAGCCGATCGCGGGTCCGAGGGACGGTCCCCAGGACGAGATCTTCCCCTCGATCTTCAGGCGTTCGAGCGTTTCCCAGTGCTCGTCGCGCAGAAGCACGGCCACGCGCGGGTTGTGCGGCTGATAGATCGCGATGTGATCGGTACCGAGGCGCTTCAGCGACTGCTCGCAGGCGAAGCGGACGAACTCCGGCGACATGTTCTGCGGCAGCTCACGCTGCCCGCGAGGACGCTCGGGATTGTTGTAGAAGTCGTACCCGAACTTCGTGCCGACGATGAGGTCCGGATGCTCTTTCAGGATCGGAGCGAGCACGGTCTCGCCGCGGCCGTTGCCGTACGCGTCAGCTGTGTCGATGTAGTTGATCCCGCGCCCGATCGCCGCGTGGATGATCCGATGCGCATCCGCGTCGGTGTAGGTCCCCCACCAACCGGTGGTGAAGGTCCAGGTGCCCAACCCTAGTTCGGAGAGAGAGAAGTTTGTGCCGTGGAGTTGTCTGTAACGCATGAATTAGTTCTGAGTGCTGGGTGCTGAGTGCTGGGTGCTGAGACCCACCCAACCGGGCGGGTGGGACTCAGCACTCAGCACCAGCACTCAGCACTTCACTTCCCCGTGAAAACGGCCTTCCTCTTCTCAGTGTACGCGGCGAGTCCCTCGCCCGCGTCCTCGCTCTGAAACAACTGCTGCTGCAGTTCGCGCTCGAGCGCGAGGCCGGACTCCAGCGGGATCTCCCATCCGGTCTGCACGGCGCGCTTGATGCGGCCGACGGCTTTCGAGGCTTTGTTCGGAGGGCAGAAGCTCCATGCGTACTCCATCACGCGCTCCCACCACTTCTTCTCGTTCTCTTCCGCGGGCCAGACGTAGTTCACGACGCCGAGCTCCAGCGCCTTCTCGTATTCGTGCAGGCCGCCTTCGATCATCAGCTCGATCGCCTTGTTCTTCCCGACCAGGCGCGAGAGACGCTGCGTGCCGCCCGTTCCCGGAAGGACGCCGAGGGAGACTTCCGGCAGTCCCCACTTGCCTCCTCCCTGAAGGGCGATGCGGATGTCCGCGGCCATCGCGATCTCGAGACCGCCGCCGACGCAGTGGCCGTTCAGCGCGGCGATGACCAGCTTCGGGGTCTGCTCGAGACGGTTCATCGTCTCGTTCGCGTGCAGGCAGAAGTAGTACTTGAACTGCGGTGTGACCTCGCCGAGCATCCGGATGTTCGCGCCGGCGGAGAAGAACTTCTCGCCCGAGCCGCGCAGGACGATGACGTGCACCTCGTCGTCCATCCGCGCGCGGAGGATGCAGTCGTCGAGCTCGCGGTTCATCTCGTAGGTATAGGTGTTCGCGGGCGGGTCGTTTAGTTCGAGGACGGCAACCCCTTTTTCTACCCGGTAATCGACGAGTTCAGCCATTCGGTCTCCTGATTGCGCGCGGATTCTACGAAAATCAGGCCCAAGCGCGCGCGACCTCTGCGATAATCTCGCACTTCGTCACCGCCCCCACACAATCCAACCGTCCGGAGATCTTCATGACCGCTCGCCGTGGCCCGCTTGCCTTCGTATTGCTGATTGCCCTCTTACTCGCCGGCACCGTCCATGGTGCCCCGTTCACTCCGGGAAATCTCGTGATCTATCGCGTGAATGACGGCGTCGCCGCCATCGGGGCGAATGGAACGGCCGTCTTCCTCGACGAGTACACGACCGCCGGAGTGCTGGTGCAGTCGATCCCCGTACCGACGACGACTGTCGGCGCACAGCGGCGACTCGTCTGCAGTGGCTCCGCGACGACCGAAGGATTCCTGACGCGTTCGACCGACGGTCAGTACGTCGTATTCCCCGGGTACGACGCGGCGGTGGGCACCGCGGGGATCACCGGAAGCACTTCGGCCACTGTTCCGCGCGTGATCGGCCGCGTAGGCGCGAACGGAATTCTCGACACCTCCACGGCGCTCACCGACGCGATCAGCGGCGGCAATCCGCGAAGCGCGACATCGACGAACGGAACGGATCTGTGGCTCTCCGGCACGAGCACCGGCGGCGGCATCCGCTATGCGACGTTCGGCGCGACGACATCGACGAGCCTCGCGGCGACGCCGACGAATCTACGCGTCCTCGGCATCTTCGGAAGCCAGCTCTACACCAGCTCGCAGAGCGGTGCGTTCCGGCTGGCCACCATCGGTACGGGAACGCCAACGACAGCCGGCCAGACGATTACGAACCTCCCCGGCTTCCCGACTGCGACCGGCTCTCCCATCGGCTTCTTCTTCGCCGATCTCAATGCGGGTGTGGCCGGCGTCGATACGGTCTATGTCGCGGATGACGGCGGCACGATCCAGAAATACTCCCTCGTCGGCGGCAATTGGACGGCGAACGGCACGATTGCGCTGGCAACTGCGCGCGGCATCACCGGGACGGTGAGCGGTTCGAACGTCACGCTTTACGTCACCGCACGCACGACGCTCCGGACGCTCACCGACACCTCGGGTTACAACGCGACAATCACCGGCAGCGTGACAACGCTTGCGACCGTTGCGACGAACACGGCGTTTCAGGGCGTGGCGTTCGCGCCCGTCCCCATTGTCGCGCTCCCGCAGCTCTCCATCAGCGACGTCTCCCAGGCCGAGACCAACGCGGGCACCACGACCTTCACCTTCGCGGTCACCCTCAACGCGCCCGCGGGCCCGGGAGGCGTCACCTTCGACATCGCCACCGCAGACGGCACCGCCGAGGACGACAACCCGGCGATCACCGAGGACAACGACTACGTCGCACAGTCGCTCACGGGGCAGAACATCCCGATGGGCTCGACCGGCCCGTTCAACTTCAACGTCACCGTCAACGGCGACGTCATCCCGGAGGCCAACGAGACGTTCTTCGTCAACGTCACCAATGTCACCGGCGCGACCGTCGCCGACGGCCAGGGGCAGGGCACGATTCAGAACGACGACGTCGCCTGCGCGAACCTCAGCATCAACGACGTCACCCAGGCTGAGACCAACGCCGGCACGACCACGTTCGCCTTCACCGTCAGCCTCTCCCAGGCCGGCTGCGGCACGGTGACGTTCGACATCGCCACGGCCGACGGCACCGCCCAGGACGACAACCCGCCAGCCGAGGACAACGACTACGTTCCTCAGTCGCTCACCGGCCAGACCATCACCTTCCCGTCGACCTACACCTTCAACGTCACGGTCAACGGCGACGTCACGCCGGAGTCGGACCAGACGTTCTTCGTCAACATCACCAACGTCTCGCCGGGTAATGTTCAGGTCAGCGACGGCCAGGGCCTCGGCACGATCCAGAACGACGACTTCACGCGTATCCACGACATCCAGGGCAACGGTGCGGCCACTCCGATCCCTGGCGCCACCGTCACCATCGAAGGCGTCGTCACCGGCGACTTCCAGCCGATCACGAACGACAACCGCCTCTCGGGCTTCTTCGTGCAGGAAGAGGACGTCGACGCAGACGCAGACCCGTTGACCTCGGAAGGCATCTTCGTCTTCTGCAGCGCCTGTCCGACCAATGTGGCCGAGGGACAGAGAGTTCAGGTCACCGGCACCGTTTCGGAATTCAACAACCTCACGGAGATCACGGCCACCACGGCCGGATCGGTGGTCATCACGAACGCCGGCAACAACCTCGCCGATGTGACGACTTCGACGATCGACCTGCCTGTCGTCGGAGTCATCGACGACTTCTACGAGCCGAAAGAAAGCATGCTCGTCACGTTCGTCGACACGCTCACGGTCTCGGAGTACTTCGAGCAGGCGCGCTATGGACGCATCGAGCTCTACGAGGGTACCCGCCCGCGGACGTTCAACGAGTCCAATCCGCCGAGTGTCCCCGGATTCGCCGCGCACAACGACAACCTGAACCGCCGCCGCGTCTACCTCGACGACGACGACAACGTCGAGAACTCGGTGCTGAATCTGATCGACGGCCAGCAGTTCGTGTTCCATCCGCAGGCCAACGGTGGACTGAGCGCCAGGAATGCCACAAATACCGGCCCCGGCGTGCAGGGAACCGACTTCTTCCGCGGCGGCGACACCATCAGCAGCCTCACCGGCATCCTGCACTTCTCGTTCTCCGGCGGCACGAGCCCGAATGAGTGGCGCGTCCGGCCCGTAGCCGCGTCGCCCGCGGCCTTCACCGCTGTCAACGTGCGTCCGCCGACGCCGCCGGCCGTGGGCGGTGCCATCCGCGCAGCCAGCGTCAATGTGCTGAACTACTTCACGACGCTCAACGTCCGCGGCGCCGACAGCACGGCGGAGCTGAACCGCCAGCGCGAGCGCACGTCCATCGTGCTCTGCGCGCTGAATGCGGACGTGGCCGCGTTGATGGAGATCGAGAACCACCCCACGAACGCGACCATCACCGACCTGCTCGCCGACGTCAATACGCGTTGCGGCGGAACCCATCCGTACACGTTCGTGAACACCGGCGGAGCGCTCGGCACCGACCAGATCCGGGTCCTGCTGATCTATCGCACGGGAGTCCTCTCCCCTGTCGGAGCCCCGCTCTCGGACATGGATGCGGTCCACAACCGTCCGCCGACGGCACAGACATTCGACGTCGTCGACGCGCTCAATCCCGCGTTCGGCCAACGCTTCACTGCGCTTGGCAATCACTCCAAATCCAAGGGCTGCGGCGGCGCGAGCGGCGCCGATCTCGATCAGAACGACGGCCAGGCCTGTTTCGCGGCCACACGGCTCGCGCAGGCGAACCGCATCATCACCTGGGTCAACGGTACGGTCATCCCGGCGGCGGGCGATCCGGACGTGCTGATGCTCGGCGACTTCAACGCCTATCCTCAAGAAACATCTTCGGCAGCGATCACGAGCGCCGGCTTCACCGATCTCGAGACCGCATTCCTCGGCTCCGCCGCCTACTCGTATCTCTTCGACGGCCAGATCGGTCACATCGACTACGCATGGTCGAGCGCCAGCCTCACTCCGCAGGTCACCGGCGTGGCCCCGTGGCACATCAACGCCGACGAGAACCCGCTGTTCGACTACAACGACGAGATCGACGACGGCTCTTTCGAGCAGGCCTTCGAGGAGAAACCGGACGGCTCCGCCCTCGCTACTCCGCGCGTCATGTTCCAGCCTGCCACGGCGCAGCGCGCTTCCGACCACGATCCGGTGCTGCTGGGCATCTTCGAGATCTCGGACATCGTCCTCACGAAGACCGACTCGCCCGATCCGGTCACCGCAGGCACCAATCTGACTTACACCATCACCGTCACGAACAACGGCCCCGATGCCGCCACTAATGCGTCGTGGACCGACACGCTGACGGGCACCACGTTCGTGTCGATGCCGGCCGTTGCCGGATGGTCATGCACCCCGCCGGCCGTCGGTTCGAGCGGTCTGATCACGTGCACGAATCCCAGTTTCGGCGTCGGCAGCTCAGTCTTCACGCTTACGGTAAACGTGCCGCCCACAACCGCAGCCGGCACAGTGCTCTCGAACACCGCAACCGCAACCTCGGCGTCGACCGAGGGCAATCCCGGCGACGAGAGCGACACCGAGACGACGACCGTCGCGACGTCGGCTGATCTTCTGCTCAGCAAGACCGATTCGCCCGATCCGGTCACGGCGGGCAACAACCTCACGTACCAGATCACCCTCACGAACAGCGGCCCGAGCAACGCGGCCAGCGCGAGCTTCAGCGACGTACTACCCGCCGGGACGACGTTCGTTTCGCTGTCCACGACCGGACCCTGGTCGTGCACCACTCCGGCGGTCGGCGCGAACGGAACCGTTTCCTGCACGAACCCGAGCTTCGGCGTGACGGTCGACTTCTTCACGATCGTCGTGAACGTCGATGCGAACGTTGCCGCCGGCACGGTCCTGTCGAACACCGCGACCCTTGCGTCGACGACGCCCGATCCGAACACCGGCAATGAGAGCGACACTGAGACGACGACCGTCGCAACGTCGGCTGATCTTCTGATCTCGAAGACGGACAGCCCCGATCCGGTCACGGCGGGCAACAACCTCACGTACCAGATCACCCTCACGAACAATGGCCCGAGCAACGCGGCCAGCGCGAGCTTCAGCGACGCGCTGCCTGCCGGGACGACGTTCGTGTCGCTGTCCACGACCGGACCCTGGTCGTGCACCACTCCGGCGGTCGGCGCGAACGGAACCGTCTCCTGCACGAACCCGAGCTTCGGCGTGACGGTCGACTTCTTCACGATCGTCGTGAACGTCGATGACAGCGTTCTCGCCGGCACGGTCCTGTCGAACACCGCGACCCTCGCCTCGGCGACGTCCGATCCGAGCCCCGGCAATGAGAGCGACACGGAGACGACGACCGTCGTCGCGTCCGCCGACCTCCAGGTCACGAAGACCGATTCGCCCGATCCGGTAACGGCAGGCAACAACCTCACCTACACCATCGGCCTTTCGAACGTCGGACCGAGCGATGCCGCGGGCATCACCTTCTCCGACACGATTCCGGCGAATACAACGTTCGTCTCGCTCACGACCTTCGCCGACTTCTCGTGCTCCACGCCCGCTGTCGGCGGAACAGGCACGATCACATGCACAAAGGCGACCTCGCTGGCCGGAGGCTCGAGCGGAAGCTTCACGCTCGTCGTGAACGTGAACGCCGCCACCGCGGACGGCACGGTCATCTCCAACACCGCGACGTTCGCCTCGACGACGACGGATCCATCGCCGGGCAACGAGAGCGCAACCGCGATGACCACCGTCGGCAGCGGCTCCGCAGACGTGTCGGTCACGAAGAGCGACTCTCCCGATCCGGTGATCGCGGGCAACAACCTCACCTACACCATCACCGTGAACAACGCCGGTCCGAGCAACGCGACAACGGTCGCCCTCGCCGACACACTGCCGACCGGCACGACATTCGTGTCGCTCTCCTCGCCGGGCGGATGGTCATGCACCACGCCGGCTGTCGGCGGCACCGGTACGGTCAACTGCTCGATCGCCAGCCTCGGTGTCACCAGCGCGGTCTTCACGCTCACGGTCAACGTCGACGCGTCGCTCCTCGCGGGCAACGTGCTCTCGAACACCGCGACCGTGACCTCGGCGACGACCGACCCGAACACCGGCAACGAAACCGACACGGAGACGACGACTGTCGGCGCGTCAGCCGACGTGCAGGTCACGAAGACCGACGCTCCGGATCCGGTCACGGCCGGCACGAACATCACCTACACCATCACCGCGACAAATCCGGGACCGAGCGACGCCCAGAGCGTGACGCTCGCCGACACGGTGCCGACGGGAACGACGTTCGTGTCGCTCGCGTCGCCGGGCGGCTGGTCGTGCGCCACGCCGGCAGTCGGCGGCACCGGTGCGATCAACTGCTCGATCGCGACGTTCCCTGCCGCAGGCAATGCCGTCTTCACGCTGATCGTCAACGCCGATCCGTCGCTGACGAATGGCACGGTCATCACCAACACCGCAACCGTCGCGTCGACCACGACCGATCCGTCGGGCAGCAACAACAACGCGACCGCGACGACAACCGTTGGCATCGGTTCCGCGGACCTGTCGATCACGAAGACCGACGCGCCCGATCCGGTGAACGCCGGCGCGAACCTCACCTACACCATCACCGTCAACAACGCCGGTCCGACGAACGCGAGCACGGTCGGCATGTCCGACACGCTGCCCGCGAACACGACTTTCGTGTCGCTGTCGGCGCCGGGCGGCTGGTCGTGCATCACGCCGGCCGTCGGCGCGGCAGGCACGGTCACGTGCACGAACCCGAACATCGGCACGGGCAACTTCGTGTTCACGCTGACGGTTGCCGTCGCGGCGAGCACGCCGGCGGGAACGGTCATCAGCAACACCGCAACGGTCACCTCGACCACCGCCGATCCGGCGCCGGGCAACGAAAGCGCGACGGCGACGACGACCGTCCTGTCGCCGGCATCGGTGACGGGAACCAAGACCGTCGCCGGGACGTTCGTCCCCGGAGGCGCGATCACTTACACGATCATTTTGACGAACGCCGGCCCGTCGACGCAGCAGAACAATCCCACCGACGAGTTTGTCGACGTGCTGCCGGCCACACTCGATCTCGTCTCAGCGACCGCGACGAGCGGCATTCCCCTCGCGAACGTCGGCACCAACACCGTGACCTGGAACGGATCGCTCGCGGCGGGTGCGTCCGTGACGATCACCATCAACGCGACCATCGATCCGCTGGTCACCGCCGGGACGACGATCAACAATTTCGGCACGATCCACTACGACGCCGACGGCAACGGCACGAATGAATCGACGCGGCAAACCGACAACCCGGCACAACCCGGATCGGCCGACCAGACCGGCTTCGTCGTGGCTCAGGCATTCCACGAGCACATTCCGACGCTCGACGAGTGGGCGCTCATGGCGCTCGCGGCTATGCTCGCCGCGCTGGCGATGTGGGTGATGAAGCGGTAGGACCTATGGGACCTATAGGACGTATGAGTCCTATAGGTCCTATCTACCGTCGCCGAACGAGATACCGAGGCTGCGCGCCGCGCTCACGATCTCGCCTTGCGGATCGACGTACTTCGGCCGCGACACCGCGTCGGCGATGAGCACCGGCATGATGCTGTCGCCGCGCAGCGCGACCATGTGGCCGAACTGCTTTCTGGCGATGCACTTCGCGGCCTCGACGCCGTAGCGCGACGCGAGGATGCGGTCGTACGCGATCGGCGAGCCGCCGCGCTGGATGTGCCCGAGGACGGTCACGCGGATCTCGAGATCGATGTGGTTCTGAATGTCCAGCGCGACCTGGTAGGCAACACCGCCGAGCCGGTGGGTGGCTTTGTCGACATACGTCTCTTCGCCACCGTGGCGCTTCGCCCCTTCGGCGACGACGATGATGTCGAACTTGCTCCCCTCTTCCTGCCGCGCCTCGATCAGATCGACGATCGCGCGCGGTTTGTAGGGGATCTCCGGGACCAGGATGATGTCCGCGCCGCCGGCGATGCCCGAGTACAGCGCGATCCATCCCGCGTTGCGTCCCATCACCTCGAGGATCATCACGCGGTCGTGGCTCTCGGCGGTCGTGTGCAGGCGATCGACGGCGTCGGTCGCGACGGCGACCGCGGTCTGGAAGCCGAACGTGTAGTCGGTGGCCTCGAGGTCGTTGTCGATCGTCTTGGGCACTGCGACCATCGGGATGCCGAGGTCGCAGAGACGCTGCGCGATCTTGAGCGTGCCGTCGCCCCCGATGGCGATGATGCCGTCGATACCGAGCTCGTGGATGTTCTCCACCACTTCCGCCGAGCGATCCTCGCAGCCGCCGCCCTTGACCGGGTATTCGAAAGGATTGCCCCGATTCGTCGTGCGCAGCAGAGTGCCGCCCTTCGGCAGGATGCCGCGGATGCTCTCGAGCGTCAGCGGCACGATCGACTTCGTCAGCAGTCCCTCGAAGCCGAGCTGAATGCCGACCACCTCGAGGTCGTAGTCACGGATCAGCGTGCGCGCGGCCGCGCGGATGACCGCGTTGAGCCCCGGGCAATCGCCGCCGCCAGTGAGGATACCGATGCGCTTCATGCAGCGCGGGACGATATCAGGTTGGCGGTTGGCGGTTGGCGGTTGGCGGGAGCGCGGCTGCTGAGATCGTCTCCCCGCCAACCGCC
>DASYGV010000071.1:0-20000 GCA_035999335.1 Thermoanaerobaculia bacterium
ATGGACATCCAACGCCACATACTGATTCGCCGTTTGTTTCATGGCAGCCGTCCCTTCCTTTCGTTTGTCGTTTGGCAACTCCAAACTTACAGGAAGGGGCGTGCTTTCAATATTCGTTAGCAGCAACCGAACGCGTGCAACAGCGCGGTGCACGTGCAATCGCAGTCGGGTTCGTGCAGCGTTGATGCTAAGCCGGCCCCTCGACTTCGCTCGGGGCTAAATCACGGGACTACTCCGGTTCGACGATCACCTTCAACCCGTTGACTTCCCGCACGCGCACGCGCGCTCCCTCGGCGATCTGCGACTTCGCCATCGCGTTCCACAGCTCGCCGTGCACGAACACCTTACCGTCCGGTCCGCCGAGGGTGGTGCGCGCGACGCCGATCTCGCCGATCATCGCCTCGACGCCGGTGGCCACGCGGTTCTTGTGTGCGCGCAGCACGAGCGTCATCAGGAAGATCGCGATGACGCCGATCGGAACGCTCACGGCGATCGCGGTGACGAGATTCACGCGCATCTCGGGAATCGGTCCGTCGACGAGCATGAGCGCGCCGAGGATCATGCAGATCACGCCGCCTGTCCCGAGCACTCCAAAAGACGTGTACTTTGCCTCGAGGGCGAAGAGGATGAACGCCGCGATGATCAGACCGAACGCGGCGTAGCGCGTCGGCAGAAGGTTCATCGCGAAGACTGCCAGGAGGATCGCGATGAGACCCACGACGCCAGGAAGGATCGCGCCGGGATGATTGAATTCGGCCCACAGCGCGAGGCCGCCGATGGCCAGGAGGATGAACAGGATATTGGGGTCGAGGATCCACGAGAACGCCCGTTGGCGGAACGTCATCTCGTAGTTCACGATCGGTTTGTTTGCGACGCGCAACACGGTCTGCGTGCCATTGAAGCGTTTGATCGTTTTGCCGTCCGCCCAGCGGAGGAGCGACGGCACGTCCCCGGCCACGACGTCGATCAGCTTCTGCGCGAGCGCCTCGTCTTCGGTGAACGACTTCGCCTCGCGCACGGCGCTCTCGGCGACGGCCACGTTGCGTCCGCGCCGTTGCGCAATGGTGCGTATGAACGCCGCGGCGTCGTTCTGCATCTTCAGCTTCAGGATTTCGTCGACCTTTTCGCCGCCGATGACGACAGGGTGCGCGGCGCCGGTGTTGGTTCCGGGTGCCATGGCCGCGACGTCGGCGGATTCGAGAACGAAGAAGCCGGCCGACGCGGCGCGCGAGCCGCTGGGGCCGACCCAGACGATGACCGGCACCGGCGACTTGATGATCTTCTCGACGATGCCGCGCATCGAGGTCTCGAGGCCGCCCGGCGTCCGCAACTCGATGAGCACGGCGTCCGCCTTGCGCAACGCCGCGTCGTCGAGCGCGCGGCCGACGTATTCGTCGGAGATCGGATGGATCATGTCGTCCAGTTCGACGCGGACGATATCCGCCGCGGCGGACGTGGCGATGAGGACCAGGAGCACGGCAAACCCTGCGGCGTTTTTCATGACGATCGCTCCGCTGATGGGAACGCGTCTGTTTTCACGTAGGATTCCGCCGTGCGCGAGGTGAAGGAGTCATCGGACGTCGGCGGCTGGTGTCTCTGGGGCTTCGCGATCGTCTGGAATCTCTTCTCACTCCCACTCTTGTTCCTCGTTCGCTGGGAGCTGCCCGTCGACGCGAGGAAGATTCTCTTCGCGGCGTTTCCAATCGCGGGCGTGCTGCTGATCTTCGCCGCGCTCTACCAGACGCTGCGGCGTCACAAGTACGGTTCGTCGCTCTGTCGCATCGAGCATGAGCCGATTCCGCTCGGCGCGACGTTTCGCGGAGAGATCGAGGTGCGTCTGCGCGAGATGCCGGCGTCGGGTTTCGCGCTGCGTCTCGCGTGCGTACGACGCACGATTTCTGGCTCGGGAAAGAATCGCTCGGTGCACGAGAGCATCCTCTGGCAGGACGAGCAGTCGGTGACGCACGGACCGATGCTGTCGCCGCACGGGATGCGCGTGCCGTTCCGTTTCGACATTCCGTGGGAGTGCGAGCCGACGGACCTGACCAATCCCGAGGACTCGGTGATCTGGAAGCTCGAGGCGGCGGCGGATGTGCCGGGGATCGACTACAAGGCGTCGTTCGACCTGCCGGTGTTCCGCACGGAAGGTGGCCGCGACGAGCTGGGGCCTCGCGTGCACAGCGCTGCGGCGTGGCAGCCGCCGCGCGAGATCACGGTCGGCCCGGACGCGATCGTGATCCGCGGGGGAAGTCGCATCGCCGATTGGATCTTCGTGGTCGTGTTTTTCTCGCTCTGGTTCGGAGCGCTCGCGCTGATCCGCCAGTTGGGCGCGCCGCTGTTCATCCTGGTCTTCTTCGGCGGGATCGGCGCCTTCGTCGCGCTGATCATCGTGGACCGTCTCCTCGGAGGCACGACGCTCACCGCCACCCGCACCGCCCTCACCACCCGCCGGACCTGGCTCGGCCTCGGCCGTCGCATCACGATCCCCGCCGCCGAGATCACGCGACTCGAGACCCGCATCGGCACGACGTTCGGCAACACCGCGTTCCACGACGTCCGCGCGGTCCTCCGCGACGGACGGAAGCGGACCGTGGCGCGCTACATTCGGATCCGGATGGATGCGGAGATGCTGGCCGAGCGGCTCGCGCAGGGTTTAGGGCTCTAACAAGGGGGGGCCGGCTTCCAGCCGGCATTGGACTTCGATGCATGTCGCCCTCGGGGAGGTCGGAGTTTGCACTCACCTGAAGTTCAGAACAGAGAAGATCTCGTCGTCCTCCGGCAGTCCCTCGAAGGAACCTTCATTAACGGCCCGGTCGAAGCACTCCTCGTGAACGAAAACCGTTCTGTGGTTGACGATCCCATAGCCCGATGGTGACTTGATCATCGCATCACCACATGAGTAACACCGATAATGCTCAATCGTAGTTCCGGGTGTTCGTTGTGGTGCAGATATGAATGAAATCGCAGCAGCAGTTGCGAATTCCTGAATCACGCGTTGCGGATCGATCAGCGCCCACCATCCGGCAACGTGAAACACTTCGTACCCCATCGCTTTGAGCATTCCATCGAGTCGCGATTGGTCGTGAAGGTTGTGTACGTTGTCGATCATCAATGCAATTTTCCGTACGAAATTGCCATCACTGGGAGACCCAACGATCCACAGCTGATCGACGACATAAACCGTTTCTGATTCGAGGTCATCGGGAATGCTAAATCCCGGCCTCACTGCGATGACATCCGGCAGCAGCCGCCGTTCGACGAAGTGACCGGTCGCTGCCAGCGCGTTTTTGGTCGCTTCGAAGATCCAACGATCTCGAGATCGCATTGGTGTACTTGGTGCCGCGGCCGGCCTATCGATTTCAGTTGAAAGTGGCACTGAGCGCACATCGTCGAGGATCTGCAAGAGAGAACCGTTTTCGATTGCGCCACGCAGGCTTGCGTGATCACGTGCTGTCGGGAGGTCGCGCAGGATCAGGGGTTGATTTGCGTTCGAGATCGAAGGCCAGATCGCTTCAAGCGCGTCGACACTTCGGAACGCTTGAAGACGGCGCTGAGTGGTCGTGGTACGCACGATCGGCGCGCTCGAGGAGCGAAGCTCGCGTGGGATGCTGAGGTGCGTTTCGTTGGCGTGACGACGAACACTATTTTCACCCACCCGGTCCTCCCCCCTTGAATTACCCCTGCGGCAAATACTCCGGCTGCGGCTCGTAGTTGAAGAACTTCGTGATGTCGTTGCGGAAGACGAGCTTGAAGTCGCCGATGGGGCCGTTGCGCTGTTTGGCGATAATGATCTCGGCGATGCCTTTTTCTTCCGTGTCCTTGTTGTACACCTCGTCGCGGTAGATGAAGCAGACCAGGTCCGCGTCCTGTTCGATCGATCCGGATTCGCGAAGGTCTGAGAGCTGCGGGCGGTGGTCGCCGGTGCGTTGTTCGGGTCGGCGGGAGAGCTGCGAGAGCGACAGCAGCGGGACGTTGAGCTCTTTGGCGATGGCCTTGAGGCCGCGTGAGATCTGCGAGATTTCCTGCTGGCGCGATTCGACCTTTCCCTTGACCGACATGAGCTGGAGATAGTCCACCATGATCATGTCGATGCCGACCTCCATCTTGAGACGCCGTGCCTTCGCGCGCATCTCGAGCGGGTCCACGCCCGGCGTATCGTCGATGTAGATCTTGCCCTTCGCCAATCGCGACGCGGCCTCGGCGAGCTCGCGCCAGTTGCGCTCACTGAGCATGCCCGAGCGAATCAGGTGATTGGAAACGCCCGACTCGGACGAAAGGAGGCGCAGCCCGATCTGCTCCTTCGACATCTCGAGCGAGAACACGCCGACACCGTAAAGACGATCGCCACCGTTGCGCGGCTGGCCGTCTTTCCCCGGCAGCGCGATGGACTCGGCGATGTTCATCATAAGACTCGTCTTCCCCATCGAGGGTCTTGCCGCGAGGATGATCAGGTCCTGCGCCTGGAACCCGGAGGTCATCTCGTTGAATCGGTCGTAGCCGGTGGGGAGTCCGGTGACGAGGCGTCCTGCGTTCGAGTGCATCTGTTCGATGGCACCCATGTTCGTGCGCGTGATCGCGCCGAGGGTGACGAAGCCTTTGTCGGTCGTTCCCTCGGCGATCTCGTACAGTGACTTCTCCGCGATCGTGAGAACGTCGCCCGGTTCGCTCGGCGCGTCGAGCGCGGCGCGCATGACGCTGTTGCCCATGATGATCAGGCGACGCAGCGTCGACTTTTCTTTCACGATCTTCGCGTAACGCTCGACGTTTGCTACGTCGGGCACCATGTCCAGCAGCGAGGAGATGTAGGCGACGCCGCCGACCTGGTCGAGTTGGGCGTGCTTCGCCATCTCTTCCTTCAGCGTCAGCGGCTCGATCTCGCGGCTCTCCTCGGCCATGCGCCGCATCGTCGCGAAGATCGTACGGTGCGCGTCCTTGAAAAAATCGCCCGTGTCGATAATGCCGATGACGCGGTAGAAGGCGTGATTGTTGATGAGAATCGAGCCGAGGACCGCGCGCTCCGCATCCGGGCTCTGCGGCATGGGCCGATCGAGTGTGACGTCGAGTTGTGCAACCGTCATGGGACGATGGCGGTGATTCTACGGACGGTTTCCCGCTCGCTCACTTCCGTCCGAAAGTTCTCCACAACCCCTCCCGTTCCGCGCACTCACCTGTGTGGCTCGAATGCAAGTTTTCCACAGGTGTGGATATCCCCGATTGCCTCTTGACACCCCCGCGAGAGCAGGGAGTGGAGTCAATCCACAGACCGTAGAGTCCCCTTCCGGAATGCGCCTCTCACGGAACCTTGTTCAAAAGCGCGCGTCTCACCGGGAGAACCATGAAAAAGACCCTGCTTGCTCTTGCCCTTGTCGCCACCGCCTCTCCGCTGTTCGCATCGGACAGCTACAAGCTCGTTGCCCGAATCAACGGGCGCGAGATCACGAATGCTGACCTCGACGCGCTGTGGGAACGCGTGCCGGAGAAGGTCCAGGCGCAGTACAAGCAGGCCGGGGGCAAGAAGGCGTTCCTCGAGAACTACGTGGCCAAGAAGCTGGTCGTGCAGGACGCGGTGAAGAGCGGCTTTGCCGCGAAGATCGGGTTGCCGGACGACCTCGACGCGGCGGCGGAGTCATCGCTGTTCGACCGTTATGTCCGTGAGGTGCTGGCCGCGCCGATCGTCACCGAGGAAGTGATGCGCAAGGTGTACGAGGAGAAGCGTAGCGAATTCGCCTATCCCGAGCAGGCGCACATCAGCATCATCCGCGCGCTGAAGAAGGAAAATCCCGAAGCGGCCCGCGAGGCGCTGTCGAAGGTGATGATCGAGGTCTTCTCCGCGCGCACGGCTCTCGCGGCGCAAGTCGGCGCGGCGGGACTGCCCGAGGCGATGGCGAAGAAGTTCGCCGAGGTCGCCACGCGCGCTTCCGACGATCCGTCCGCGTCCCGCGGCGGCAACCTCGGATTCGTCGCGCTGCACACGCTCGAGCCCAAGATCGCCAGCGCGGCGCGCACGATGAAGCGAGGCACGATCAGCGGCATTCTCGAGTCGCGCGACGCGTTTCAGATGGTCCTCGTGCACGAGTATCGTTCGGAAGGCGTGGAGTCGTACGAGGCCGCCCAGCCGGCCATCCGCGAGTTCATCATGGCCCGCGAGTCGAAGAAGGTCATGGATGCGGTGATGAAGAAGACCGCCGAGCTGCGCGCCGCTGGCAAGGTCGAGATTTTCGCCGAGAATCTGCGCTAGGCGAATCGCGCCAGCCACCCGGCCGGCGCGACTCGGATCGAGGTCATGGTTTGATTTCGAGCTCGGGGTCGTTGGTGACGCCGTTGGCCGTGATCGAGTACTTGTACTTCTTGATCTCGCTGAATTTGCCCGTCGTGCAGCGGTAGTCGCCGCCTCCGGAGTTGTACTTCATGTCGTTATACCCATCGACGGTGATCCGGAAATCGAAGTCAGCGCTCCAGCGCACTTTCTGATTGTCCTTCTTGACGACGACGGGATCCTGATCCGGCACGGGCAGGCCGTCCCTCATGGTGATGCGTACAACCTTATCTGGCTGTTCGTTGGACATGGCGAAGCTCCTCTCTGTTTGTCAGCGTTTCGGGGTGGACCGATACCCCGCGATGATGGCTTGTAGCCTACCGCTTTTTCGGAGGTTCGCAAGTTCCGGATCGCGCATCATGTCGTCTGGACTGTAGCCGAGACGGAGCGCCTGCTCGAGCCGCGCGACGGCATCCTCCTCCGAACCGCCGAGGTTCGCGATGACCGCCGCTTCGTAGATATTCGCAGCGTATTGAGGATCGAGCTCGAGCGCGCGGAGGATGGATGTCCGCGCTTCGCGATGACGTCCGAGTTTGGCGAGTGCGCTTGCGCGGGCCATGTACGCGCGAGACTCATTCGGGTTCACACGAATGGAGTCGTCGCACAACTCAATCGTGTGCAGGAACGCACGCCTGGCGGACTCCTCAGCGCCCGGAACCCAACGATAGGCGTCACCCAGATTGCGCCAGTAGGCAAAGTAACCCTTCTCCAGTTGCGTCGCCTTCTCAAATGCGGCTGCGGCCTCGCGAAAACGGCCTGCGAAATAGTAGGAGGTGCCTAGGTTCGAGTACGCGTGTCCCGATGGTTTCCGCTGAATGGACTGCTGAAAGACACGAACCGCATCGTCGAACCGGCCGAGTCGCAGATACATCCCGCCAAGATTGTTGTACCCGCGCTCGTTGTCGGGAACCAGCTGGACGACTCTTTGGAACTGCGGGACCGCGTTCTGAAAGCGGGATTGCGTGTAATAGAACGCTCCGAGCTTGTTGTAACCGCCCCAGTAATTCGGCTGCAGCGCGATCGCGCGCTTGTACTGTGCCTCGGCGTTCCTGAAATCTCCCGATGCTTTGTAGGCTTCCGCGAGGCCCAGAACGGCATCCGCGTTGTTGGGCTGCTGCGACAGCACGCGCACGAAGGCGTCGATCGCTTCCTTGTGGCGTCCTGTCTGGCGGTGCAGCTCGCCGAGCGTGACGTTCACGTCGAGACTCTGGGGATCGGCCTGGAGTGCGGTCTCGGCGGCTTTCCCTGCTGCAGCGGCGAGCTCGGGCCGGTGCGTGTTCTGGAATTTGTACAGGTAGGCCCGTGCGAGCGCAGCCTGCACCGAGGGAGATCCGCCGAGGTCTTCGAGGATCTCGATTGCGGCGTCGACCGATTCATCGTTGTCATACCGCCGCAGGTGCCCCAACGCCTCGAGATATCTGCGCTGCGACACCGCCGGATCCAGCGCCACCTTCACGCTCGCCGTGCCGAGGTCGAGATTGCGCGCCACGCTGTCCGCAACATCGTCCTGCACGCCGAACAGGTTCGATACGTTCCCTTCCAACAGATCGCGCCATTCGCGTCCCGACTGCGAGTCGAGGATCGTATAGGTCACGCGGATGCGCTCGCCGTCGCGCATCATCGAGCCGGTGAGCACGAGATTCGCACCGAGGTCCTTCGCCATCTTGCGCGGATCGCCCGTTCCGGGATCGGCGGCCGGGGGGCGCATGACCTGCAGCGTCGGGAAATGCGCGAGGCGGGCGGTCAGAGTTTCCGCGAATCCGTCGACGACCAGTTGCCCGTTCGGATCGCCGGAGAGATCGCTGAAGCGCATCACGGCGAGATACTTCTTCGCAATCGGCGGCGGAGTTTCGGGCTCCACAGGGTGCGGTTTGCGAATCACATACACCGCGACCGCGAGAAACGCCGCCAGCGCAAGCGCCCCAACGATCGCAAGAAGTGGTTTCCTGGTCCCCTGCGGGGGCTGCTTGTGAAATCCGCTCTCCTCCGCAACGACGCGTTCGCGCAGCAGCTTCAGCTCGCGCGCGAGGTCGCGCGTCGATGAATAGCGATCGTTCGCCGACTTCGCCAGCAGCCGCTTGATGATGTCCGCGAACTGCACCGGTGCACGCGCATTCGACTTCGTCACCGGAGGCGGGTCGTGGTGCAGGATTGCGGAGAGCGTGTCGATGGCCGTCTCGCCGTCGAACGCGGGCGTGCCAGTCGTCAGCTCGTGGAGGATCGCGCCGAACGCGAAGAGGTCCGAGCGGAAGTCGATCCGTTTTCCCGTCGCTTGTTCGGGCGACATGTAGCCGACCGTGCCGAGGATCGTGCCGGGCATCGTCCCCGGCATCTCCAGCTGGATCGTGTGCTCGCCTTCTGGCGCGGGCCCGATCACCTTCGCAAGGCCGAAGTCGAGGATCTTCACGTAGCTGTCGCGCGTGAGCATGATGTTCTCGGGCTTGAGATCGCGGTGCACGATGCCTCGCTCGTGCGCGGCGGCGAGGCCGTCGGCGATCTGCGTGGCGATGTCTAGAACCTGGCGGACCGGCAGCGGCCCTTCACCGATCAGCGTGCGCAGATCGCGGCCGTCGATGAATTCCATCACGATGAACGGCGCGTCTTCGGTGGCGCCGACCTCGTGGATCGTCACGATGTTCGGATGATTGAGCGCGGAGGCGGAGCGCGCTTCCTGCGTGAAGCGCGACAGCGTGTCGCGGTCGCCGGCGAGCCGCGACGGGAGCAGCTTGATCGCGACCTTTCGCCCGAGCTTCGGATCCCGCGCGACGAATACCTCGCCCATGCCGCCCGCGCCGATGGGCCGGATGATTTCGTAATGACCGAGAGTTTCGCGAGTGCTTCCCATGGACGGCCGGAGTGGTCGGATTCTACCGGTCGCTCCTTGGCAGCGCCCGCTTTTTCACGGGCGTATAATCGGCGCCGCTTCCCCACGAGGTCAACGTTTCATGCGCAGCTGCGCGCGCTCGCTCGCACTGGTCACCCTGATGGTCGCCGGAGTGGTTGCGCTTCCGGACGAGCGAGGTCTCGTCCCGCTCGTGCCCTGGAAAGTGCTGCAGCCGGGAGAAGTCGTCAACGCGCCGCTCGTGCTCTTCTGGATCCCGGCCTCACCCGAGGCGATGCGCCGCTCGACGATGCTCACCTCGGAAAGCCTCACGCTGTTCTCGTCGCGCTGCGTGGCGATGCGCGTCGTCCGCTTCGACGACGGCGCGCGGCTCGCGAAGCTGCAAGCCGAAGAGGAACTGCCGATGGCCGTGCTCGCGGACAAAGAGGGCAACGTTCTCGGCACCGTGAAAAACATTCACGGTCGGTTGTCCGTCTTCGAGGTCGAAGAGTTGGTGCGCGGCACGCTCGACGAGCGCGAGTCGATGGCGGAGAAGCTGCTCCTCGATGCGCGGCGGCGTGCCGATGAGGGAGACCTCGATGCGGCGCTGGAGTTGTACGAAGCGGTGGCGGAGTCGCGCTGTCTCTGTCCGCGTCAGGCGAAAGCGGCGCAGAAGGCGCTCAGGAAGCTGGAGAGGAAACAGGACGAATAGGACGAATAGGACCTATAGGTCTTATGGGTCCTATCCGTCCTCCGAACTACGCCGCTTGGAGAATTTGCACCGCGCGCTTCCAGTGCTTGCGCGAGCGGCGGACGTGCCGGTGCGACGCCTTGCGCATCTTTCTCCACGACAGCCCTTCCGCACGCTGCTCGATGGCTGCACGCCAGAGTGCGATCGCGCGCTCGAGCTGGTCGGCGGCGACGCGCAGGCGGCGGCGCGCTTCATCCGCGAGCGAGCCAGTGGCCGTCGCGATCTTCGGCTCGACCACGCGCAGCGCGGCGCGCATGCGCGCCTGCTCGATCTGCGGCAGAGGAGTCGCCAACAGGTTTGTTGCGAGACCGAAGTACCGCGCCGCGGCGATGAACCACTTCGCCGGATCCCAGTGATACCAGCGGATGCCGTTGCGGAAGTCGGCGGGGAAGCGGTGATGGAAGGAATGGTAGCCCTCGCCGAGGGTGACCATCGCCACGAGCCAGTTGTCGCGCGCCGAGGCTTCGGAGTTGAACTCCGGCTTGCCGAGGTAGTGGGCGAGCGAGTTGACGAAGAACGTCGTGTGGTGGATGACGACCAGGCGCGTGAATCCGCCCCAGAGCAGGCCCGCGATCGGGTCGCCGAATGCGGCGCCGATGAGCGTCGGGATGCCGAAGCCGCCGACGATGAGGATGACCTTGTGCCAGCGGTGCTGCCACATCACGATCGGATTCGCCTTCAGGTCCGGCGAATTCGCGAAGGTCTCGTCCGTCTCGTCGTTCTTGTAGAAGATCCAGAGGAAGTGCGCCCACCAGAAGCCGCGGCGGATGTTGTACGGGTCCCAGTCCTTGTCCGCGTGCTTGTGATGCACGCGGTGCTGGGACGACCACTCGAGAATCGAGTTTTCGGCAGCCATCGCTCCGAAGAAGGCGAAGAACCCCTGGACGATCGGGTGCGCCTCGTAGCTCTTGTGCGAGAAGAAGCGGTGGTACCCGGCGCAGATGGACATGCCGACGGCCAGATACATGCCGATGGCGAGGAGCGGCATCCAGAGACTGAATCCGCGGAAGTAGGTGTAAGCGGCGGTACCGGCGATGCCGACGACGGGCGTGAGGGTGAGGAAAAGAATGTTCACCCAGTCTTTTTTCAACTGCTGAGCTTCGATGATGCCACCTCCAGGGGGAGTTCTGATGGGCCTGACAACCGCAGCATAGGGTGCACTATTCGCGCCGTGCGCGGTGTCACAACATTGGAATATCGACTCCGCGCTCGCGGGCCACGTCGATGGCCTCATCGTATCCCGCGTCCGCGTGGCGCATCACGCCCGTGCCGGGATCGGCGGTGAGGACGCGGCGCAGACGCTCCGCGGCTTCCGGAGTGCCGTCGGCAACGATGACCATTCCGGCGTGGAGCGAGTATCCGATCCCGACGCCGCCGCCGTGATGCACGGACACCCATGTCGCGCCCGCGGAAGTGTTGAGGAGCGCGTTGAGAATCGGCCAGTCCGCGATCGCGTCCGAGCCATCCTTCATCGCCTCGGTCTCGCGATTCGGTGAGGCGACGCTGCCTGCATCGAGATGATCGCGGCCGATGACGATCGGGGCGGAGACCTTCTTCTCCGCGACGAGGCGGTTGAACAGCAGTCCCGCTTTGTCGCGCTCTCCGTAGCCGAGCCAGCAGATGCGCGCGGGGAGTCCCTGGAACTCGACGCGCTTCTGGGCCATGCGCACCCAACGATGCAGCGCGGCGTCGTTCGGGAAGAGCTCGAGGATCGCTTCATCCGTGACGAAGAGGTCATTGGGATCACCGGACAACGCGGCCCAGCGGAACGGTCCCTTGCCTTCGCAGAACAGCGGCCGGATGAACAGCGGCACGAAGCCGCCGACGTCGAATGCGTTGGCGACGCCGGTCTTCAGCGCCTGGCCGCGGAGGTTGTTGCCGTAGTCGAAGGTGATCGCGCCGCGATGTTTCAGCTCGATCATCGCGCGCATGTGGCGGGCCATCGTCGCATACGATAAAGCGATATATTTTTCAGGATCGTTTTTGCGTAGCGTTAACGCATCGTCAAAAGTCATGTCCGCCGGGACGTAGCCGGTCAGCTCGTCGTGCGCCGAGGTCTGGTCGGTGAGGACGTCCGGGACGATGCCGCGGGTGATGAGCGCCTCGAGCAGCTCGACCGCATTCGCGACCACGCCGATCGAGATCGATTCGCCGCGGTCGCGCGCTTCGAGTGCGCGTGCGATGGCCGCGTCGAGCGAAGGCGCCTCCTCGTCGAGGTAGCGCTTGTCGATCCGGCGCTGGATACGCGTGCGGTCGACTTCCGCGACCAGTGCGGTGGCCTCGTTCATTGTCGCCGCGAGCGGCTGCGCGCCGCCCATCCCGCCGAGGCCGGCGGTGACGACGAGCTTTCCGCGGAGCGAGGCGCCGAAGTGTTTCTTGGCCACGGCCGCAAAGCATTCGTACGTGCCCTGGAGGATGCCCTGCGTGCCGATGTAGATCCACGAGCCGGCGGTCATCTGGCCGTACATCGTGAGTCCGAGGGCGTCGAGGCGGCGGAACTCGTCCCAGGTGGCCCAGTGCGGAACGAGGTTGGAGTTCGCGATGAGCACGCGCGGCGCGTTCTCGTGCGTGCGGAAGACGCCGACGGGCTTGCCCGACTGGACGAGCAGCGTCTCGTCGTTCTTCAACCGTTTGAGTGTCGCGACGATGGCGTCGTAGCACTCCCAGTTCCGCGCGGCCTTGCCGATGCCGCCATACACGATGAGCTCCTCCGGCCGCTCCGCCACCTCGGGATCGAGGTTGTTCATGAGCATGCGCAACGCGGCCTCGGTCTGCCAACTCGAGCAGCTCATCTGGGTGCCGCGCGGGGAGCGAATCGTACGGGGAGCGTGAAGCGTGGTGGTCATGGTTGGGGATTCTATGACTGTTGCGAGTTGCGGGTTGCGAGTTGCGAGGACGGTCTCGCGAAAAGGCCCTCGCAACTCGTAACTCGCAACTGGTAACTTGCGTGTGTGGATCTGAAGAAACGCGCCGCCGAGGTGAACAAGCGGCTCAAGAAACAGTACCCCGACGCCCGCGTCGAGCTCGACTTCCGAAATCCGTTCGAATTGCTGATCGCGACGATCCTGGCGGCGCAGTCGACGGACCAGCGCGTGAACATCGTCACGAAGTCGCTCTTCCGCAAGTATCCCGATCCGCGTGCGTTCGCCGAAGCGGATCTCGTGGAGATGGAGACGGCGGTGAAGCAGACGGGCTTCTTCCGCAACAAGGCGAAAGCGGTCGTCAACTGCTCGAAGGCTCTCGTCGAGAAGCACGGCGGCGAGGTGCCGCGAACGATCGAGGAGCTCGTCGCGCTACCCGGAGTCGGGCGCAAGACCGCGAACGTCGTCCTCGGCAACGCCTACGGCATCGAGGCGGGAGTCATCGTCGACACGCACGTCACCCGCCTTTCCGGCCGCCTCGGCTTCACGGAAAGCGCCGATCCGGTCGAGATCGAGCAGGACTTGATGAAGATCGCGCCGCGCGGCGAATGGACTGCGTTCGCGAATCGCCTGATTCTTCACGGCCGCCGCGTTTGCATCGCACGCAAGCCTTTGTGCGAGGAGTGCGCGCTGAACGACATCTGCCCCTCAGCGGAAATCGCTACGGCCGATCGATCGTCCCTTGCTTCGCCCAAGGCCCGCAACGGGCGATCCGCCACGCCGTCTTCGCCGCGCCCTTCGCGAACCCGTACTTCGCGATCGCCTCGCGCCCGTAAGCCGAGCAGGTAGGCTGGAAGCGGCAGGTGATGCGGCCGCGCAGGTGCGGCGACACGTGCGCACGGTACTCGTCGATGACGAACAGCGCGCCGCGCGCCGCGAAGCCGCGGCCGTGCGGCACCGCGAAATCGTGCACCGCGATGACCGCCACGATCGCGAGCGCGATCAGGCCCGCTCGGCGGCTTTTGCTTCGTCCCACAGTTGGTCCATCTCCTCGAGCGCGAGCTGATCGAGATCCTGCCCGCGCTCGCGCACGCGTGCTTCCATCGACTCGAAGCGGCTCATGAACTTCCGGTTCGTCGACTGCAGCGCCTCCTCGGGATTCACGTTCACCTTCCGCGCGATGTTCGCGATGGTGAAGAGCAGGTCACCGATCTCCTCGTGGATGTGAGTCGCGTCGCCGGCGGCGACCGCTTCGCGCAGCTCCGCGAGCTCCTCGTCGACCTTGTCGAACACGTCTTCCGTGCGTCGCCAGTCGAAGCCGACACGCGACGCCTTCTCCGTCAGGCGCGACGCCTTCAGCAGCGCGGGCATCGACTGCGGGATGCCGGCGAGCAGCGACTTGTTCTCCGCCTTCCGCTCGTCCTGTTTCAGCTTCTCCCAGTTCACGAGCACCTGTTCCGCGTCCTTCGCCTCGACGTCGCCGAACACGTGCGGGTGCCGGCGCACGAGCTTGTCGTGGATCGCGGTGATGGAGTCGTAGATGTCAAACGTCCCTTCCTCGCGCGTGAGCTCGGTGATGAACACCGCTTCGAGGAGAAAATCGCCGATTTCTTCGAGCAGCGCAGCGCGGTCATTGCGATCGATCGCGTCGACGACTTCGTACGCTTCCTCGATCACGTATTGCTTGAGATCCGGCAGCGTCTGCTTGCGATCCCACGGACAGCCGTCCGGGCCGCGCAGACGAGTCATGAGGCGGACGAGGTCGTCGAAAGAGCGCTTCATGTTCGCATTCTAGTTGGCCGACTCCTGTTAGCATGTCCTCACCAAAGTCAATGCCCAATCAGGTCCTGATCGTGGCCGCGGAGCACGCTGCGCGTACGCCCGCGGAAGTGGCTCGCTCCCTCCATTTCACGCCGGTGGTCACCGGCTCGGAACAGGAGGCGGTCGAGTTGTTGGACCAGCATCGCTTCCGTCTCATCGCCGTCAGCGGCGCCTCGACGTGGCGGCGTCTGCGCGACGCCGCGGAGAGCAAGCAGCCGATGGCGCGCGTCCTCGAATTGCCGGACCTCACGCATGACGATGCGATGATCCGCAACCTGATGGTGCGCTATCTCGATCCTTCCTCGACCGATCGCGCGCGATACAGCACCGAGGATCGTTACCGCTTCCTCTCCGGCATCCTCGAATCGTTCACCGGCACGCTCGAGTTGCGCGAAGTGCTGCGCCGCATCGTCACCGTCACGCGCGAAGAGCTGAGCGCCGATCGTGCGTGGCTCCTTCATCCGGTCAACGAGCAGGCCGAGTTCGCGAAAGTCGCGTTCACCACCGCCGCGCCGGGCGCGCAAGGCAATCTCGCCGACAAGGGTCCGGTGTCGCTGGCGAAATCGCAGGGACTCATCCGCCGGGCGATGGAATCGCCGCGCCCGGTCGTCGTGAATGCCGGCGACCCCGATCTCGATCCCGAGCTGGTGAAGCGCTTTCAGATCTGCACGGCAATGGTGCAGGTCCTTCGCACGCGCGAGGAAGAACCGTGGGCCTTCGGCCTCCATCACTGTCAGGCCGCGCGCGAGTGGACCGAGGAAGAGATCACGCTCTTCGCCGAGATCGGCCGCTACGCCACCCTCGCGCTGAACAACACGCTCCTCCACAACCGCGCCGTCCGCGAGATGGCGAAGGTGAACGCGATCCTCGATCAGATCCCCGAGGCGGCGGCGATCTACGACGCGAACGGTTTCCTCGAGCGGATGAACGCGGCCGCGCAGCGCGAGCCGAGAGTCCTCTTCGCGCCCGATCCCGAAGGGCGCTTGCGCAGCAATCGTCACCGCTACCTCGATGGCAGCCCGCTCGGTCCCAACGAGCTCCCGTCGATGCGCGCACTGCAGGGCGACGTCGTGAAATCCGATTACCTCGTGCATGAGGCGCGCACTGACGACGATCGCGTCGTCAATCTCAAAGCCGCGCCGATCCGCGATGAGGCCGGACGCATCATCGGCTCCGTCGTCCTCTCGCGCGACGTGACCGACGAGCGCCAGAACGCGGAGCGCGAGGCCTGGCGCCGGAGACGCGCCGAATGTCTCGCGAACCTCGGACTGGAGATGGTCGCGCTCTCGCCGAGCTTCGAGGACCTCGACGATCCGGCGATGCGCGTCGCGCAGGCCGTGGCCGGCACCGTGCGGATCTTTCTCTATCACGCCGCGACCGGCACGCTCGATCTCGTCGGCTACGGCACGGTCGAAAAAGATCTCGCGCAATTCCGCGACTACTACTCGAACAATCCCTACCGTCCCGGCGAAGGCCTGTCCGGAACGGTCTTCCACATCGGCCGGCCGCTGCTGTTCTATGAAGTCCGCGGCGAGGCGTTGCTGGGTTTCTCGCGCGATCAGGAAGAGCGCGAGGTCAAGGCCGCGATGCACGAGCAGAGCCTCATCGCCTACCCGATCGAATCGTACGGCGAGCGCATCGGCGCGGTGATCCTCTCGCAGTCCGACCCGCGCCGAAACTTCGACGCGGAAGACCTCGAGTTCGCGCAATCCGTCGCCGAGCGCATTGGCGCCGCGAGCCACATCCATCGACTCACGCGCATGGCCCAGGACGGCCACCGCGCCGCGGAAGAACTGGCCCGCCGCGAAGTCGACGCGCGCGTCCGCTTCGAGGCCGTGCTCGAGACCGCGCCCATCGGCATCGCCGTCATCTCCGCCGACGAGCTGCGGTTCGAGCTCGCCAATGCGCGCTTTCTCGACTTCGCGCTGGAGCTCGGCCGCATCGGGCTCGATACGAAAGTGATTGGGCTCCGCGGCGCCGAGGTCATGCCCGGCACCGAGCAGATCCTCAAGCAGGTCGCCGACTCCGGCGAGCCGCGCATCGACGAGGAGCTGCGCGTCGGCGATCGCCAGGTGAACCGCATCATCTCCGCCGCGCGCGGACGCTTCTCCGGCACGACGCAGAGTCTCACCATCCTCGTGCAGGACGTCACCGACCAGGTGCGTGCACGCCGCGAGATCGAGAACCTCGCCACGATGATGGCCGAGCGCTCCGCGCGCCTCGACTCGATCCTCGGGTCGATGACCGACGGTCTTTGGGTCTACGACGCGAACGGCGAAGTCGTCGACGTGAACCAGGCCGCGCTGAACATGTTCGGCCTCGCGTCGCGCGCCGAGGCGATCGAGCACGGCTCGTTCGCGCGGTTGCACCTTCGCGATTCCGAGGACCGGTTGATCGCGTATCCGGACATGCCCTATGCGCGCGCGCTCGCGGGACAGACGGTTCCCGACTACCTCGCCGTCGGCCGGCACTTCATCACCGGCCGCGACCTCGATCTCTCCATCGCCGCCGCGCCGATCGAGAGCCGCGGCATCGTCGGAGCCGTACTCGTGATCCGCGACATCACCGGATTGCAGGAGCTCGATCGCAAGAAGGACGAGTTCCTCTCGGTCGCATCGCACGAGCTGCGCACGCCGCTGACCACGATCAAGGGCTACACCCAACTCCTTTCGCAGACGGTCGACGAGCTCGAGCCCGACGAGCGCGCGACCTACATCAACGCGGTGCTCGGCGAGATCGAGCGGATGATGGGCCTCATCTCCGAGCTGCTCGACGTCTCGCGCATCGAGACGAACCGTCTGCAGATCCATCCGCAGGCGATCCGCTGGCAGGACTTCATCCGCGCGCGCGTCTCCGCGTTCCAGGTGCAGCATCCGTCGCGGTCGATCCGCATGGCCGTCGACGCCGGCGACGCGATCATCTCCGCGGATCCCGACCGCATGCGCCAGGTCATCGACAACCTGCTCTCGAATGCCCTCAAGTACTCGCCCGAGGGGACGGACATCGACCTTCAGGTGCAGTTCGAAGACGGCGCGATGCTGACGTCGGTGACCGACCACGGCATCGGCATCCCGAAAGACGAGATCCCGCAGCTCTTCGAGCGCTTCCACCGCGCCCGCAACGTCTCCAGCCGCTACTACGGCGGACTTGGACTCGGTCTCTACATCGCCCGCGCCATCATCGAAGCGCACGACGGCTCGATCAGCGTGCAGAGCGTCGAGGGATCGGGATCGACGTTCACGATGCGTTTGCCGGTGGCGTAAATCGTCCGCTCCTTCACACCGACTTCACACTCCCTGCCCGTCCTCTTTTCGTGCGCTACCTACACTCCGCGCAGCAAGGAGAACGCAGCAATGAAAGTGAAGTTACTGATCGTCACAATGGCGCTCGCGGTGTGCGTGCCGCTTTTGGCGGATGATCCGCCACCGGCGCCTGCCGAACCGCAGCAGACAGCCACCGAAGATCCGCAGCAGCAGACGACGGACGAGCCGGAGAAGCCGGAGCCGACGCTCGAGGAGCTCGCAGCGAAGGTCGAAAGCATCACCGAGGCGATGACCGAGCAGCGGAACATCGTCGAGATCCTCAACCGCCTGAAGGTCACCGGCTACATCCAGGCGCAGTACGTCGACGACGAGCGTTCGCGCGACCAGCTCCAGACCGGCGGCACGCGCAACCTCGACCAGTTCTCGATCCGCCGCGGCCGCGTGAAGTTCACCTACCAGGCCACGCCCACCTCGAAGTTCGTCATCCAGCCCGACGTCACCACGTCCGGCGTGGTGCTCAAGGACGGCTACGTCGAATTCACCGAGCCGTGGACGCTGTGGAAGCACACGCTCACCGCGGGCCAGTTCAGCTGGCCGTTCGGCTTCGAGATCATGTACTCGTCGAGCGCCCGCGAAGTGCCGGAGCGCTCGCGCGTCATGCGCACGCTGTTCAACGGCGAGCGCGATCGCGGCCTGATGCTCTCGGGCCTCGGACTGAACGAGCGTTTCAGCTACCGCGTGGCGATCGTGAACGGCACCGGCACGGTGTCGCCCTCGGACCTCAATCAGCAGAAGGACCTCGTCGCGCGCCTCGGCTACAACTTCGGCGCGTTCGACCTCGGCGCGTCCGCGTATCAGGGTGAAGATCTCGTGGCCACCTCGACCAACGCGAACGGCGTCAACTTCGACAAGGAGCGTCTCGGCGTCGACTTTCAGTGGGCCACGCCGGTGCCGGGACTCGGCATCCGCGGCGAGTACATCACCGGCACGCAGGCGCCGGCCTCGGGCACGACGCGCACGCAATCGCACGACGTCGACGGCTGGTATTTCTACGCGATCCAGAACCTCGGCACGAAGCATCAGCTGGTCCTGCGTGTGGACGAATACGATCCGGACACGGACGTCAACAACAACGCCATCCGCACCATCAACCCCGCGTACATCTTTCACTGGGACGCGCACAGCAAGGTGATGGCGTCTTATGAGCTCATCGAAACCGAAGCGAACGATCCGGACGACAACGTCTTCACGCTTCGCTACCAGTACGTCTTTTAGGAGATCCCATGAAAAAACTACTGCTGTGCATCGCGCTCGCTCTGCCCGTTCTCGCCGCGAAGCCGCTGACGATCAAAGGCTCGGACACGATGGTCATCATGAACGCGCGTTTGGCCGAGGCGTTCATGAACGCGAATCCCTCCACGCAGATCCAGGTCACGGGTGGTGGATCGGGCGTCGGCATCGCTGCGCTGATCAACGGCACCACCGACATCGCCGCCTCGTCGCGTCCGATCAAGGCCAGCGAGACCGACAAGCTGAAGCAGCGCTTCGCCACGACCGGCTTCGCGATTCCGATCGCGCGCGACGGTCTGTCGGTCTATCTCAACGACCAGAACCCGGTGAAGGAGCTGACGCTCGCGCAGATCCGCGGCATCTACACCGGCGCGATCACGAACTGGAAGCAGGTCGGCGGTAAGGACGCGCAGATCATTCTCTATTCACGCGAAAACTCGTCCGGCACGTACACCTACTTCAAGGACAACGTGCTCATGGGCAAGGACTTCGCGCCGCGCGCGCAGACGCTGCAGGGCACTGCGGCGGTCGTGAACGCGGTGGCGAAGGACGCCAACGGCATCGGCTACGGCGGCGCCGCGTACGCGAAGGGCATCCGGTTCGCGGCGGTGAAGAAGGACGACAAGAGCCCGGCGATCCTGCCTTCGCTGGAGACCGTGAGGTCGGGGCAGTACCCGATCAGCCGCTATCTCTATCTTTATACGCGCGTGAAACCGGCGAAGGAGATGAAGGCCTTCATCGACTGGGCGACCAGCGCGGCCGGGCAGGAGATCGTGAGCAAGGTCGGCTACTTCCCGGTGAAGTAGTTCAACGGAGCGCCGGCTTCCAGCCGGCCGCTACGCCGGCATCTTGCCGGCATGCCGCCTGGAAGGCGGCG
>DASYGV010000109.1:0-7938 GCA_035999335.1 Thermoanaerobaculia bacterium
GTGCGGTGCCGCCCTCGCCACCGCACTCCTAGAACTTGTACCGCACCTCGAGCGTGAAGCTCCGTCCCGTGGTCGACGGCTCGAAGCCGTACTGCTGCGCTGCTTCGCGGTCGCCGGCCACTTGAGTGAACTCGAACGCGCCGCGGATCGCGGGCGTGATGTCGACCATCCACGTGAGCGTCCATGCGCGGCCGTTCTCGTCGTTGTCTTCGCCGAGCGGCGTCTCGTCCTCCTCCTCGGTCTTGAATAGTTCGTAGCGCGCCGTCCAACGGTTGCGGCCGCGCTTCTCGGAGACGAGGAGGTACGTCGCCCAGAATCCCGCCTCGACGAAATTCGGGCGGTCGGTGAGGCCCATGTATGTATCGCCGAGCAGGTACTCCGCGGCGACGACGAGATCGTCGGAATTGCCGATCTCGATTCCGAGGAGATGGAAGCGCGTCTGCCACGAATACTCGCCGCTCTCCGCGTCCGGCGGATAGAGCGTGCGATCGCCGCCGTTGTCGACGTACGTGTATTGAAGGTTGCCGCGCTGCGGAATGCCGTAGCGGATGCGCGCGGAGTAGCCGGTGTTGCCGTCGAGGTCTTCGGTGAAAGGAGTCGTGCCGTCGTCGCGCTGACGCCAGAACGGACCGTCGGGAAACTCGAGCGATCCAAGCGGAGGAAGCGGGAGTTGTTCGTCGAAGGTGGTGAGGCGGTCTCCGATCGACCATCCGCGCCAGCCGAGGAGCGTGCCCATCGTGTCGTTGCCGCGGAACGCGGTCGCGCCGCCGGTGATCGTGTGGCCCGCGTCGGTCGTGTGCCGGTACTGCAGGTCGAGTCCGAGGGGACGGACTTCTTCGCCGATCCAGGTGTTCAGCGCGGAGAAGTTGATCGTGTACGGCGAAGACCAGTTGTCATCTTTGTTCTCCTTCGACGTCGGAAGGAAGAAGAAGCCGCCGCGCAGCCGCACTTCATCGAACGAGAGTTCCTTGCGCACGTCGGCGTAGGCCTCGACGATGCCTGCTTCGTCGCCGCCGAATTCCTCGCGATCGTGACGCGCGACGCCGCTTGCGTGCAGCTCGAGCCAGTTCGTGGGACGCCAGTCCACGCCGAGGTGCGCGAGTCCGGTGAAGTCATCGCGATCGCCGCCGGCCTCGAGTCGGCCGAAGCCGCCCGCGAGCCACGAATTGGGTCCGGTCGCGTTGACGCCTCGCGCGGCGAGGTAGCCGGTGAGGTCGAACGTTTGTTGTGCGCGGAGGGGCGTGGCCACGAGGATCGCGAGCAGGACGATGCGGCGCACGAGGTGATTATGGTCGTCGAGTCGTCGAGTCGTCGAGCCGTCAAGAAGATTCACTCGGCGGCTCGACGACTTGAAGGCTCGAAGACTCCAACGGAATCCTTGGATCTCTCCACAGTCCCACCACCCGCCGCCCGTAGTCGATCGTGATGAGGAATCGCGAGAGCAGTCGATTGCCGACGCGCGCGCGCGCCACGTTCGCGTACTGCACGTCGATCGTGCCGAATTCGGTGTTGCCGATGCGCACGTTGGCCGTGCCGCGTCCGTGCACGCCGCCGGGGAGCACGAGGGTGTCGGGGCTTGTCGTGTCGACGATCACGGCGATCTCGCGGCCGTTCACGTTCACGGTGATCATCGGCTCGGCGGGGAAGCGGTAGACCTGCATCAGCCCTGACTTGATCCCTTCCTTCTGATACGTCACCAGCCCGCTGTGGTAGTCGATGGTGATGGCCCGGTCGCGCCAGGCCTCGATGCCGATGATGGCGTCCGCGACGCCGCGCAAGTCGTGCGGTGCGGGATCGATGCGCAGCGTCTCCTTCTCGCTGATCTGCAGCGCGTGTGCGCGGAAGCGCCGCAGCCGGAAGCGCGGATCGACGATCGTGCGCGGCGCCGCGCTGCCGAGAAGGAAGCGGCCGTCGCGGCTGTCGATGCGCACGGATTTCAATCGGACGAGGTTCTGTTCGAGGGTGAAGGCGAAATTCACTTCCTCCTCACGAGGCTCCGTGCGCCACGGCATCCACCGCGAGCACGACAGCGCCAGGAGGGCGACCGCGAGGGCGGTTGCTCTCGCACTCGATTTGGATAAGATTCGCATCCCCTTCAACAGGGCGCAGCGCGCCCTGCCTCAAACTAGCAACTTGGACGCCTGAAAGGAACACATGTCCGCTCTTCCGGAGTTTCGCAACGAAGCATTGACCGACTTCTCCACACCGGAGAACAAGGCCGCCATGGAGCTTGCGCTCGCCAAAGTCAGCGGCGAGATCGATCGCGAGCATCCGCTCGTCATCGGCGGCGAGCGCATCACGGGACTGAAGACGTTCACCTCGACGAACCCGGCGAAGAAAGAGCAGGTTCTCGGCAAGTTTCAGAAGGGCTCGAAGGAACACGTCGAGCTTGCCATCGACGCGGCCTGGACCGCGTTCGAGAGCTGGAAGCGCCAACCCGTCGAAGTGCGCGCAGGGCTGCTGCTCAAAGCGGCGAAGCTGATGCGCGAGCGCAAGCACGAGTTCTCCGCGGTGATGATTCTCGAAGTCGGCAAGACCTGGGCGGAAGCGGACGCGGACACCGCGGAAGCGATCGACTTCATGGAGTTCTACGCGCGCGAGGCGTACCGCTACGGCGGTGAGCAGCCGATCGTGAAGATCGCGTCCGAGGACAACGACCTGGTCTACATCCCCCTCGGCGTCGGTGCGGTGATTCCGCCGTGGAACTTCCCGCTGGCGATCATGGCCGGCATGACCACGGCCGCCGTCGCGGCGGGCAACACCGTCGTGCTCAAGCCTTCGTCGGATTCGCCGTGGATTGCCTGGTGGTTCTTCGCGCTGCTCGAGGAAGCCGGCATGCCCGCAGGCGTCGTGAACTTCGTCAGCGGCGGCGGCGGGGAGGTGGGCGATCCGCTGATCCAGCATCCGCGCGTCCGCTTCATCTCCTTCACCGGATCGAAGGAAGTGGGCCTGCACATCAACGCCGAGGCGGCGAAGCCGCGCGAGGGGCAGATGTGGATCAAGCGCGTCGTCGCCGAGATGGGTGGCAAGGACGCGATCATCGTCGATCGCGAGTATGCGAACCTCGATGACGCAGCGACCGCGGTCGTCGCGTCGGCGTTTGGGTTCCAGGGACAGAAGTGCTCCGCGTGCTCGCGCGCGATCATCGACGAGGCGATCTACGACCGCATCGTGCCGATGATCGTGGAGAAGACGAAGAGCCTGCGCATCGGCGACCCGGCAACCGCGGACGCTCAGGTCGGACCGGTCGTGAACGAGAAGTCGATGCGCTCGATCAAGGCGTACATCGACCGCGGCACGAGCGAGGGCGGCACGCTGCTCGCGGGCGGCAACATCGACCCCGAGAACGGATACTTCGTCGAGCCGACGGTCATCGGCGACGTCGACCCGAAGGGGACGATCGCGCAGGAGGAGATCTTCGGGCCTGTGCTGGCGATCATCAAGGCGAAGGATTTCGATGACGCGCTGCACATCGCAAACGACACGCAGTTCGGTCTGACGGGCGCGGTGTTCACGGACAACGAGGAGAAGCTCGACCGCGCGCGCGAGGAGTTCTTCGTCGGGAATCTCTATCTCAATCGCAAGTGCACGGGTGCCCTCGTCGGTGTGCACCCCTTCGGCGGCTTCAACATGTCCGGCACAGACTCGAAAGCCGGCGGCCGCGATTACCTCGGCCTGTTTCTGCAGGCCAAAGCGATCTCGCGCAGGGTGGGGAAGCAGCCGAAGAAGGACGCGGAGGGGATTTAAGAGAGCGGACCGCCGCCGTCTCGGCGGCTGATGTGGCGGCGTCCCGCGCCGCCACCCGGGGGGGGCGGCGCGGGACGCCGCCCGATCAGCCGGCGAGGACGCCGGCGTTCCATCAGTTCAGTTTGAACGTCACGGTCAGGTTGAAGATCGTGGTGACGGGCTCGCCGTTCATCGTGCCTGGTCGGAACTTCCACCGGCGGACGGCCTTCACCGCTTCCTCGGACAGTCCCGCCGACAGACCCTTGATCACCTTCACGTTGTCGACGTTGCCCTGTTTGTCGATGATCGCCTCGACGATCACCGTGCCGGCGATGCGCGCTTTGCGCGCGGTGTCGGTGTAGTTCGGTTCTCCACGCTCGATCGCTACCGGCGCTTTTACGTTGCCGCCGACGCGAAGTGGTTCGTCAGGAACCGGCGGAGGTGGCGGCGGTGGTTCGGGAACGACCGGAGCTTCCGTTCCGCCCGTACCCGAGCCCTCGGTGCCGGTGCCCGTGCCGCCGATGACTCCGCCAACGACTCCGCCGACCTCGCCGCCAATGATGCCGCCGATCTCTCCACCGGCCACGCCGCCGGTCACACCGCCGACTACTCCGCCCGCGACGCCCGCGAGGGAGTCATCGGTACCCGTGTCCAGTGCGCCCGGATCAGGATCGACCGGCATGTCCACGACCGGGACTTCCTTCGGAATCTCAACCGGTGCGGTGAATGACGACGAGATCATCGGCTTCGGGATCTCGACCGGCTTCGGAGTCGATTGCTTCGGAGCGCCGCTGCTCTTCGCCGGCGGCGGAGGAGGTGGTGGTGGTGGCGGAGCCGCGCCCTGCGTGATGAACGCGTCGATCTTCTTCTCGTCCGCGATGTTCTGCGTGACCTTGTGCGTGCCGGCGTATACGATGCCGCCGACGAGCGCCGCGTGCAGCACGAGCGAGGCGACCGAGGCACGCAGACTCCGCTGGTTCGGCTTGCTTCGACTCGATTCGAGCAATTCCTTTTGCAGGTCCATAAAGAATGGTTATTTGCAATCGTGCGACCAGATATTGCGTCTTCATTTTCAGTATCTTAGCGATCGGGTGTGTGTCGACGACCGCCATCCCGAAGGCGTGGATGAGCGTGCCCGCGACAGCACCGGTCGCGGCCGTCATGCCTTCCACGGACGGTCCGATCTTCCACGTAAATGGCCGCCTCTTTCGCGGCGACAAGCCGGTCACTGACGCGTTTGCCGCGATCGACTCCTTCGACTATTCGGAGTCGCGTGACGAAGTGATCTTCTCCGCGAAAAAGGACGCGAGCTTCGACATCGGCCTCGCGGCCGGCGACGGCACTGTGACGAACTGGCTGCCCGCCGACGCCGCGGACGAGCTCGCCGTGCAGTGGGCGCCTCGCGGGAACAAGGTCAGTTTCATCGTGCGGACGAAGCTCGGCGACGTCGTGCGCACGTTTCACATTCCAACGTCGTTTCAGTATGTCGTCGCCTTCGGCACGGCCACGATCAATTCGCTCACATGGGATGCGCCCGCTGAGCGGTTCGCAGTCGTTTACTCGACACTCGAAGCGTCCGAGCGCACCGAACGTCTGCGTTATGACGGCACGGACCGACGCATCGAGGCGCAGCCGAAAGCGACGATCGCGGCGGACGTCGTTCCGTTCGCCGCCGATGCTTTCTTGTTTCGGCCGCGCGATCTCCGCTATGGCGAGAAGGTCCCGCTCGTGGTCTGGATCGCGGATCGCTTCGCCTGGAGCGACGCGCGCGCGGCGTTGATGCAGAACGCCCGCGTCGCGTCGATCGTCGTCACGCGCGCGCCGGACGAGGCATTCTGGACGAGCGTGCGCGCGACGACGTGGCTCGATGCATCGAAGATCTACGTCGTGAACGGTCGCGTGCCGGACGCGATCAGCTTCGTCGCCGACGCGAGCGTTCCCGCCGGCCGCTACCGTCGCAGCGGCAACGTCGTGGCCGCCGCGCCCGCTGCTATACAATCGGTCGCCGCCGGCTTCATCGCAGAGCAGGTGAAGAGGACCAGCCGCACGAATGGCAGCAGCCAATGAGAGCGAGAAGAAATCGACGATCCGCGAGTATTACGAAGCGCTGCTGATCGCGATCGTCTTCATCAACTTCGCACGCATCTTCGCCTTCCAGGCCTTCAAGATCCCCAGCGGGTCGATGGAGGACAACCTCCTGACCGGGGACCACATCTTCGTCAACAAATTCATCTACGGCCCCAAAGAGCCGTTCGCCTCCGGCCTCCTGCCGCTGCGCGACCCGCGGCGCGGCGACATCGTCGTGTTTCGCTATCCCGAGGATCCGCGGACGGATTTCGTGAAGCGCGTGGTGGGTCTTCCGGGCGAGACCGTGACCATTCGCGAGAAGCGGGTTTTCATCGACGGACGGGAATTGGCCGAGCCGTATGTGCTCTTTCTCGACAAGCGGACGTTCCGCGCCAACCATCCGTTTGCGACTCGCGACCACTTCGGTCCCTTCAGAGTCCCGCCCGGCGAATACTTCACGATGGGGGACAACCGGGATAACTCGCACGATTCGCGCTTCTGGGGCACAGTGCCCCGGGCGATGATCAAGGGCCGCGCGTTCATTGTGTACTGGTCGTTCGAGCTCGAGGGGTCGCCGGACAATCGTCTCGAGGAGATCGGGATGGTGCTCCGCGGCTTCTTCGCGAACACGCGCTGGCGCCGCACCTTCTTCATCGTCGATCGCAAATACCACTATGGAAACGAGTAATCCGCCGGACGCGGAAGACGTCGAGACATCGCTGCCCGAAGCACCGGAGCCGAGCGGCACGGTCATCGACCGCAGCGGCCATCCGATCTCGCGGCGCAGCGTCCCCGAAAACGTGCTCAAGGTCCTGTACCGGCTGCATCGCAGCGGCTATCGCGCGTATCTCTGCGGCGGCAGCGTGCGCGACCTGCTGATGAATCGGACGCCGAAGGACTTCGACGTCGTCACGGACGCGCATCCGAACGAAGTGCGGCGCCTGTTCCGCAACAGCCGCATCATCGGACGGCGCTTCCGCCTCGTGCACATCATCTTTCAGGACCAGGTCGTGGAGGTGGCGACGTTCCGGCGCGAGCCGGAGCGCGCGATCGTCGCGCCCGAGGATGCGGAGTCCGAGGATTTCCTGATCACGGACGACAACACGTTCGGCTCGCCGCTGCAGGACGCGCGGCGCCGCGATTTCACCATCAACGCGCTCTTCTACAACATCGCCGACTTCTCGGTCATCGACTACGTCAGCGGGATGGAGGACCTGCGCGAGGGCCGCGTCCGCGTGATCGGCGATCCCGATCTTCGCTTCCGCGAGGACCCGGTTCGCATGATGCGCGCCATCGAATTTGCCTCCCGCCTCGGATTCGAGATCGAGGAAGCGACCTACCAGGGCATCCTTCGCCACCGTGGCGATATCCTCAAAGCCTCTCCGCCGCGCGTGTCCGAGGAGATCCTCGAGCTGCTGCGGCGCGGGTGGTCGCGCGGGGCGATCCGGCTGATGGTCGACACCGCGCTGCTCGAGCCGCTCCTGCCGGAGATCTACAACGCCATTCGTACCGATCGCACGCCGTACTTCTGGAAGATGCTCGAGGTGCTCGACCGCACGGTGCAGGCGGGACGGAAAGTCTCCGATGCCGTGCTGCTCTCGGTGCTCATGCTGCCTTGGGTGATCGAAGAGATTGAAGAAGAGGAAAAGCGCCGCGCCGCGGCGGGACGCATGCGCATCGCCGAGGTGATTCTCTTCATTCGCGAGCTCACGCAGCCGCTCTGCGCGCGCATGGCTCTCGCCACGGGAACGCGCCACCAGATCGAGCAGGCGCTCGAAACGCTCTGGCGTCTGCTCGAGCCGCCGACCGAGCGCCGCGCGCAGTTCCGCGCGGTCTACCGCGAGCCGTTCAACGACGCGCTGGCGCTGCTCGAGCTCTACGCTCTGTCGTCGGGTCGCTATGTGGATGTGTTCCGCCAGTGGCAGGCCTTCGCGCAACGGGTTCGCCGCGCCCAAGAAGAAGGGGAGCAGGTGACGAAGACGCGGCGGCGGCGCCGCCGGAAGTAATATGGAGTGCGGAGGCAACGCCTCCGCTTTCCGAGGCGTTGCCCCCGCACTCCACATATGCCCCTCGAAGTCATCTACGTCGACCACCACGCCACCACCCCGTGCGATCCTCGCGTGGTCGAGAAGATGCTCCCGTACT
>DASYGV010000119.1:0-46574 GCA_035999335.1 Thermoanaerobaculia bacterium
CGTCTCGTGGAAGAGCCGCCCGGTCTGGATGAACCCGTTCAGATGCGCGCGGTCCGCGGGAGGGAATCCGTCCGCGGCGCCCAGCTCCCGCGTAATGAACAGAACGTCGGGAATGATCTCCGGGTCGCCCACCGGCATCCGGGTGCCGGCGGCTCCCCGAGGCAGAGCAGGCGTAATGGACCACACCTGGAGCTGCATCAGACTCAAGACCAGATTGCCGAATTCCATTGCACCTCACGCGACTACGAACGGGCCCTCTTTGAACTGCGTCACGAGCGTTTTCGCCTTGCTTCCGTCGGCCAGGATCGCCGGCAGGGTCATCCCGGCGAAGTACTGGGTCATGAGCGCCTGCAGAAACTGCATGGTCATCCGCAGATTCGACTTCGGGAATCGGAGCATGTTGAAGAGATCGGCCTGGCGGTCCGGGGCGAGCTCCTGCAGCGCGGTCCTCAGCTCGTTCTGCACCGGCGCCCGCGCGGACGCGTCGCTCGGCAACTCGCGCCGCGCGATCAGCCAGTCCGATCCTCCGGCGGTCGCGCTCACGTACATCGCCAGCGCCTGCGGGCGCACCTGACAGAGGCCGATTCCGTTTTGCGCCTGGTCCGCGAAACTCTCCGCGGCACCCGCGTCCAGCGCGGCGGCCAGGCGCTCGATGCCCGCGGCACGGTCGGCCGGCGGCACGCGCAGCGCCTCCGCGTAGGCAACGGCGAAGAGGAGCCGGTTCAGGGTGCTCTCGGGATCGGCGCTGCGCGGTGCCAGCTCGTCGATGTAGACGCGTACGTCGTTGACGAGCTCCCGGCTCGTCTCCGGGTCCGCGGCCACGGCCGCGACTTCGTCCGGTTGCTGGATCAGCGTCTCCAGCTCCGGATGCAGGGTCACGACGGATTGTGCGACCGACATGGTCTTCAGCACGGCGTTGCCGGCGTCGACGAGATCGACGCGCACCTCGATGTCGCCCTCCGCCGCAGGGACATACTCGAGGACGCCGTTCGTCGTCTGCACGTTGTCGGTTCCCGCCTGCCAGCGATACGACGCCACGTTCGTCTGGAGCGCGGCATCGAGCACGAAGACAACATAGGTCTGCGCTCTGCCGGTGACGACCGGCGAGCTGTGGAAGCTCACGAGCGCGGCGAGTGCATCGGCAGTCGCCTGCCCCAAGTCCGCGGCGGTGAAGCCGGCAGGAAGCCTCCGCTCTGTCATCCGAGTCGCCATCGGAGCTGTCCATCGAAGGAGAGTCGCGACCCCCATTCTTCCCTACCCCCGCGTACGGTCGCTTGACGGGGTTTCGAAGGCCTGCCGATGGAGCTAGTCCGAACAGACCTCGACGAACTTACGTCACAGCCCGTTGCGGAACTATCTCGTCGCGCGCGGCGTGGTGTAGGGGCCGCTCCTCGCAGGCAAGGCGGTAGAGTTCTGACGGCGTGCGACTCGGCTGGCGCTGGCGCAGAAAGCGCGCGCCAAGTGTTTACTCTTCGGAGAATTGGGCGTTCGGGGAAGTTTTTTCACGGTGAATCGACCCACCGAGAAAACTCCGAGAAAAAACGAAAACGGCCACCTGGACGGTGGCCGTAAGTCATTGATTCGAATTGGTTGCGGGGACAGGATTTGAACCTGCGACCTTTGGGTTATGAGCCCAACGAGCTACCAGACTGCTCCACCCCGCGACACTGTCTTCCGGCGAAGCGGCGGGGATGATCTCACCCGGCCTCTCTTCGCGTCAAGAAACCTGCACAACCTCCGTGCCCTCAGGTGTATTCCGATATGCTGGCCCGGTTTTTTCTAGCGTCAGACCCGGATGAGACTCCTCCTTTGCTTTCTTCTCGCGGTGGGTGTGCGGGCCGGCACTCTGCCCGGCTTTCGCGTCGAGAAAGTGGCCGGGGTGGCGGGGTTCGTGAGCTCGGTCGTCGCCGACTCGAAGGGCGTCGTCTACTGCACGACGACCGACGGGTGGATTCACCGCGTCGACGGAACGCAGACCGTTCCGGTCGCGGCGCTGCCGACGAAGTCCGGCGGCAACGGCGGCCTCCTCGGCATGGCGCTACTCGACGATGCAACCGCCGTCGTGCACTACACGACCTGGAGCGGCGACAAGATCCTCGATGACGTGATCTCGACCGTCGACCTCATCACCGGCGCGGAGCACGTGCTGAAAGCATTCGCGTGCGACGTCGAGTTTCGCGAGCGCGGCGCCTCCGACGAACATCACGGCGGCAACCTCACCGTCGCGCCGGACGGATCGATCTTCGTCGGCATCGGCGAGTACGGTGCGTTCGCGATCGCGCAGAAGCCGGAGTGGAACGGCGGCAAGATCTGGCGCCTCGACCGCGACGGCACCGCGACGCAGTTCGCCCGAGGGATGCGTAATCCGTTCGACCTCGCGTGGGATCCTCAACTCCAGCGCGTCGTCGTGGCGGACAACGGTTCGAACGGCGGCGACGAAATCCACATCATCGAAACCGGCGCCGACTGCGGCTGGCCCAATGCAAACGGCGGCACGGTCCCGCCCGACTACGTGTTCCCGCACACCGTCGCTCCGACGGGACTCGCGCGCATGAGCGGCGAAAACGAGATGGTTCGCCGCGGCTATCTCCTGACGACGTTCGTGACGCGCTCTCTCTTCTACTTCCCCGATCTCGCGTCGCGGCCGATCGACGATCCGGTGGCCATCGTCGACGACTTCATCGACTACATCATCGATGTGACCGAGGCGCCGTCGGGCGAGATCTACCTCGCGACGGCTTCTTTCCTCGGCAGCGAGATCCTCCGCCTTCACGTCCCCCTACGGGGCGACTGCAACGGCGACGGGCTCGTCAACGCGCAGGACATCCTTCCTTTGATTCACGAGATCGACGACGGCGACATTCACCTGATGATCACGGCTCAGGACGGCACGCATGCGGGCTCATGGGGCTGCGACGCGAACGCCGACAGCGTGATCGACGCGCGCGATCTCGACGCGCTGCTGCGTCTGATTCCCTCCCGGCGTCGCGCTGTCCGGCGGTGACGCGATGTCCCCGCGAGAGGCCGATTAACCCTCATAAATCGCGGCGGTTACGCCGAGAATGCGGCACCGCAACTGCAATGCCTCCCTTTCAGTTATTCGAAGGAGGAAGGCAATGAACCGATCAGCACAGTTCGTCGCACGGCCGCTCCTCGCTCTCATGCTGGCACTTTCGCTGGCGGCGGGCGTGGCCGAGGCGCAGACGAAGGTGAATCCGGGCTGGAACATGTTCAGTCCGCAGCAGGACGTCGAAATCGGCGCGCAGTCCGCCGTGCAGGCGGAGCAGCAGCTTCCGATCCTCCGCGATCGTGAAGTCGAGGACTACATCAGCCGCGTCGGACAGAAGCTCGCGGTGAACGCAGGCGGTCCGCAGTTCCAGTACCGCTTCCGCGTCGTGAACGCATCGGACATCAACGCGTTTGCGCTGCCGGGCGGCTACATCTATCTCAATCGCGGCATCATCGAGAACGCGCGGAATGAAGGCGAAGTCGCGGGCGTGCTCGCACACGAGATCGCACACGTCGCGCTCCGTCATGGAACGCACCAGGCATCGAAAGCGTACGCCGCACAAGCCGGCCTGCAGATCCTGGGCGGTCTCCTCGGCGGGAAAGTCGGCAACAACACCGCGCAAGTCTTGAACGCGGTCGGCGGCATCGGGCTCAACGCGCTGTTTCTCAAGTTCAGCCGCGAGCTGGAGACGCAGGCCGATGTGCGCGGCGCGCAGATCCTGGCCGAGAGCGGCTACACGCCCGCGGACATGGTGAGCTTCTTCCACCAGCTCGAGCGCGTCGACAAGTCGAAGAAGACCACCTGGCTGTCGCACCACCCCGCGCCGCCGGACCGCATCGCGCGCATCGAGAAGGAGCGTCAGCTCCTCCGCGAGCCCGCGACGCCGACGCAGAACACGCAGCAGCTCGCGCGCATCCAGTCCGAGCTGCGCGGTCACGGCAGCGCTCCGACGATGGCGCAGATTGCACAGGGCACGGCGAACAATCCGCCGATGACCAGCAACACTCCTTCGGGATCGATCGGACGCGTGCCCGCTCCGTCGAGCTCGTGGCGGCAATATTCGAATCGCAGCGGCGCGTATCAGATCGAGTATCCATCGAACTGGCGCGTCTATGACAGCGGCGGATTCGGCGTGACGATCGCGCCCGAAGGTGGCGTTGGAACGGTCGCCGGACGCAGCGAAGTCGTGTACGGACTCATCGTCAATCACTACGAGCCGTCGGGCAGCGCGACGCGCCAATCGTTGCGGAGCACGGGCAGCGTGACGCTGCAGAGCGCCACGAACGACCTCATCGCGCAGATCCAGCAGACCGGCCCGCACCTGCGTGTGATCAGCGGCTCCGGCCAGCAGCTTCAACTCGACGGGCGCACGGCGCTCGCGGCGAGCCTGCGCGGCAGGAACCCGAACACGCGTCTCGATGAGCGCGTGACCCTGGTGACGCGCGCGCTCCCGGACGGGCACCTCATCTACATGGTGTTCGTGACTCCGGAAGCGGAGGTGCGCAACTACAGCGGCGTATTGAATCGGATCGTGCAGTCGGTGAACGTGGCCGAGGGGACGAGACATTAGTGGTACGGACGGCGCGGCATTTGCCGCGCCGTCCGTACGTTATGATCCGCTCGGGAGGACACTCACATGTACGATGAAATGATCGTCGAGCCGATGCGGCAGGAGCTGACGCGGCTTGGGATTCAGGAAACACGCACAGTTCAGGAAGTCGACGCCGTTCTCGGCGAGAAGCAGGGCACGGTGCTCGTCGTCGTCAATTCCGTCTGCGGATGTGCGGCCGGCATGGCCCGCCCCGCGGTGGCGATGGCTCTCGAGCACGACACGCAGCCCGACAAGATGATCACCGTCTTCGCCGGCAACGACCGCGACGCGACGACACGCGCGCGCGAGTACTTCGTCGGCTACCGGCCGTCGTCGCCGTCGATCGCGCTGCTCAAGGACGGGCAGGTGGTGAAGATGCTCGAGCGATGGAACATCGAAGGTCGCCACGCGCACGACATCGCCGCCGAGCTGACGGCCGCATTCGACGAGCACTGCGCGAAGACGGCCGCAGTCCAGTAGGTCAGAACGCAGGACGGGCTTCGGCCCGTCCACTTTTTTGTAACACTACATAGCATTGACAGGTAGCTTGTATGGCACTACATTGCCATGCAGATGAGCGACACCTTCTTCGTCAACTGGACGACGCAGCTCCGAAAAGGGCTTCTCGAGCTGGCGATCCTCAACACCCTCGGTCCCGGACCGCTCTACGGCTACGACATCGTCCGTCGTCTCGGCGACGTCGACAGCCTGGTGATCAACGAGGGGACGGTCTATCCGATCCTCAGCCGTCTGCGGAACGAGAAGCACGTCGAGAGCTACATCGAAGAATCTTCCTCCGGTCCGCCCCGTAAGTACTACCGATTGACCCCGCGCGGACGAGAGGAACTGCGGCGCATGAACGAGCACTGGACGAGCCTGCACGGCGCCATCGCCCTACTGCGAAAGGAGCGCACACGATGATCGACTTCACCCCTGACGCAAAACGGAGGTTCGACGAGTACCTGCAGCGGATGCGCGTGACGCTTCGCGGCAGCCGTTCCATTGAACCGGATGAAGTCGAGCAGAACGTGGTCGAGCACGTGGAGCTCGCGCTTGCGGGCTCGCCGTCGCCGATCGGAGCGGAACGGCTCGATACGGTGCTCGAGCAACTCGGGCCGCCGGAACGCTGGCTGCCGGACGACGAACGACCGATGTGGAGGAGAGCGATGGATCGAGTGATGGCGGGCCCCGAGGATTGGAGACTGGCGTATGCGTCGTTGGGGATTACGTTGCTGATGGTGGTGACGTTACCGATCGGCGGAGTGCTGCTTCTCGTGCCGGCGTTTCTGCTCAGCCGCGCGGTGGCGGCGATGGCGGAAGAACGCGGCGAGCCGCTCGGCCCGCGCAAGTGGCTCGTGCTGCCGCCGATCGTGTTCGCGCTGGTGCTGGTGTGTGCGGTAGCGCTGATCGCGCCGGCCGGTGCGTTCGGCGCGATGTTGAGCGAAGTCGGTCTGCGCGACCTCGGCTTCGACTACGACAATCGCTTCGATCGCGGGCGCCTCTTCCTCGGCACGCTGTCGATGGCAACCGGCGCGTGGTGGATCGTGCTGTCGGGCGTGTTCGCGATGCTCATGCGTCCGTTCCGCGCGCTGTTCGCGCCGGTGACGTCGGGACTGAAGCGCGGTCACGCGCTGGTGCTGACGATCGCGGGCGTGGTGATCGCGGCGATCGGCGCGGTGCTGGCGTTCGCGTTGTAGCTTCTCATAGCCCCGAGCGAAGTCGAGGGGCCACCTTAGCAACAGCGCCGCGAGAGCCGATCGACGCTGCTCGTTCAGCGACGTTTGGTACGCGCAGCGTTGCTGCTAACGTGGCCCCTCGACTCCCTTCGGTCGCTCGGGGCTTCGGTGGGGACCGGCGCGAAGAACGAGCGTCCGCGCGCGTTCTCGTCCACCTTCAGCCCGTATTGCATCGGCGGGAACGCGCGCTGTTCGCAGTTCGTGCGCTCGCATAGGCGGCACGTCGTCCCGATCGGAACGGCCGCCTCGAGGTTGTTCAGGTCGTAGCCGTCCGCGTAGACCAGCTTCCTCGCGTCGCGCACCGGGCAACCGATCCCCACGGCCATCAACGCGTCGCCCGACGCGTACCCGTAGCTCTTCCGGATCGTGCGCGCGACGCAGAAGTACGCGGTGCCGTCGGGCATCGACGAGAGTTGCGTGCGGATCCGTCCCGGCGTGAGGAAAGCCGCGTGAACATCCCATCGCGGACACGAGCCGGAGAAACGCGCGAAGCGAATGCCCGTTCCACTGAAACGCTTGGAGATGTTGCCGGCGATGTCGACGCGGACGAAGTGAAACGCCACGCCGACCGAGCCGGGCTTTCGCAGTGTGGTGAGGCGATGGCAGACCTGCTCCCAACTCGCGGTGTAGTGGTGCTGCAGCAGCTCGATGTCGTACCGCACTTCCTCGGCCATGCCGAAGAAGTCGTCGTACGGCATGAGCAGCGCGCCGGCGAAGTAATTCGCGAGCGCGATGCGGCAGAGCTTCACCGACTCGGGAGTGTTCAAGTTTTTCTCTGATCTCGCGACGATCGTGTCGATCGCCGGCGACGCGTCGAGCAACGCCAACTGATGCGCAAGCTGGAACTGCCGGCTCCACGGCGGCAGCACCTCGGAGAGCGAAAGCCTGCGCGTCTCGGGATCGTAATGCCGCACGAGCCCGCGGTCGCGGCTGACGGGCGTGAGCACGACCTCGACCCCGTACTTGGCGCCGAGGTAGCCGACCAGCGATCGGTACATGTCGTTGCGGTCGAGTGCCGCGTGGCGCGTGAGCTCCTCGGCCGCGGCTTCGAGCTCGGGGAAGTAGTTCAGGTTCTCCTGGATCACGTCCGAGCACTCCTCGCTCGGCAGATGCGCGGGATCGACGCCGTGGAACGCGCGGCCGTCGTAGAGCTGAGAAGCGAGATCTCGCATCGACTGAATGCTCGATTTGTACGCGTGGAAGAGCGCGATGATCGCGCGCGCCGCGGCGGGACTCTCGGCGAGCTCGCGGACGTCGTTGGTCATCACCGAGTGCTCTTCGAGCAGCGGATCGGCGAACACCTCCTGCAGCGAGTCGGCGAGGCGCGCGTGCGAGTCGTCCGCAAACGCCTGCAGGTCGACGTGGAAGATCTGCGCGAGCTTCACCAGCAGATGCGCGGGGAGCGGCCGCTGATTGTGCTCGATCAGGTTCAGGTAACTCGGTGAGATCTCCAGCCGCTCCGCGAGCTGCGTTTGGGTGAACTGCTCCTTGCGGCGCATCCCGCGGACCTTGGCACCGAGTTTGATTTGTGAAGCCATGGAAGCCTCGCCTGCATCCTTACAGCCATTGACAGATTTACATCTTCACTTTTACAAAACTTGACAGCGTAACTGCTGCATGAACGGTTACTTATTGACTCTGGCACGCAGCGCGCTCAGTATTTTACACAATGACGGACGTGGTTGTAACAACCGATATCGAAGTGCTCGCGGAGGTTCGTTCCGAATGGGATTCGATCCTTTCCGATGAAGCCCTCGGCTTCGTGGCGCTGCTGCACAAGGAATTCGACGAGCGCCGTCTGGAACTGCTGGCCGCGCGCGAGGAGCGCAAGAAGCGCCTCGACGCCGGCGAGCTGCCGGACTTTCTTCCCGAGACGCGCGAGATCCGCGAAAGCGACTGGACCGTCGCGCCGATCCCGCACGATCTCCGCGACCGCCGCGTCGAGATCACCGGCCCGGTCGACCGGAAGATGATCATCAACGCCCTCAACTCCGGCGCGAACGTGTTCATGGCTGACTTCGAGGACGCGAATTCGCCCACGTGGGAGAACTGCGTCCAGGGTCAGCTCAACCTCGTCGACGCTGTGCGCCGCACGATCTCGTTCGAAAGCGGCGCGAAACAGTACAAGTTGAATGACAGGATCGCGACGCTGCTCGTGCGTCCGCGCGGATGGCACCTCGCCGAGGCGCACGTCACAGTCGACGGCACGCCGGTCAGCGCGAGCCTGTTCGACTTCGCGATTTACTTTTTTCACAACGCGAAGGAGCTGATCGCGCGCGGCACCGGTCCGTACTTCTATCTGCCGAAGATGGAGTCGCACCTCGAGGCGCGGCTCTGGAACGACGTCTTCGTCCGCGCGCAGCAGGAGCTTGGCGTTCCGGTTGGGACGATCCGGGCCACGGTTCTCATCGAGACGATCCTCGCGTCGTTCGAGATGCACGAGATCCTCTGGGAGTTGCGCGATCATTCGGCGGGGCTCAACTGCGGCCGCTGGGACTACATCTTTTCGTTCATCAAGAAATTCAGGGCCCGCCGCGACTTCATCACGCCGGACCGCGGGTCGATCACGATGGACAAGGCCTTTCTGGCCGCGTACGTCGACCTGCTGATTCAGACCTGCCATCAGCGCGGCATTCACGCGATGGGCGGCATGGCCGCGCAGATCCCGATCAAGGGCGATGACTCCGCGAACGAAGCCGCATTCGCAAAGGTGCGCGCGGACAAATTGCGCGAAGTGAAGGCGGGACACGACGGCACGTGGGTCGCGCATCCAGGCATGGTCGCGCTGGCGAAGGAAGTGTTCGACGAGCACATGCCCTCCGCGAATCAGATCGCGAACGAGGGCGCAGGCGGCAGGGCGCGGGGCGCAGGAGAGTTGCTCGAGTTGCCCGATGGCGTTGTCACTGAGAAGGGCGTTCGTCAGAACATCAACGTCGGCATCCTCTATCTCGCGGCGTGGCTCGGAGGCTCGGGCGCGGTGCCGCTGTACAACCTCATGGAAGACGCGGCCACGGCCGAGATCTCGCGCACGCAGCTCTGGCAGTGGATCCATCACGGCGCACGTCTCCATGCCGAAAACAGCATCGAAATGCTCATCGACGCCGAGCTCTATCGCCGCATCCGCGACGAAGAACTGACGACCATCGGCGATCAGCCCCACGTTCACACCGCCGCCGCGATTTTTGACGAGCTCATTCTCGCGGACGAGCTCGCGGACTTTCTCACCATCCCCGCATATCGGGAGCTGCTCGAGCTCGAGCGGTGATCGGAGGGATGACCCATGACCGAAATAGTCACGCTCGACCCGCCGCCGTTCCCGGAAGTGATCCCGATGTCGATCGTCATGGCACCCGGCCGGTACCAGCGTGGCGACTGGATCCACGAGTACGAGATCGAGACGTTCGTCGATGAACACGAATTTGGGGAGATCTACGACGCGCGCGACAAGCACGGCAATCGCGTGCAGATCAAGCTCTACTTCGCGTTCGCACAGGGCGATGCACGAGAGGCGCTCCAGGCGGAGCTCGATGCCTCGAGCCTCCGTCACCCGAACATTCTCGCCGTTCTCCGAGTCGGGCCGGACGCGAATCAGTTCTATCTCGTCATGCCGTTCAGCGAGCACCGAACGCTGGCGGACTGGCTGCGCACGCGGCGGGACTTCCGCAAACAGGACGCATTCCGAATTCTTCATCAACTCGCATTCGCACTCAGCTATCTGCACGACCACGGGATCGTGCATTGCGATCTGAGTCCGTCTGTGGTCGTCGTCGCGGACGGGACTCCCCTGGTTCAGATCGGCGACTTCGCGCGTGCCCGGCTCGATCGGTGTCCGCTCCGGCCGCGGCGTTACGCCGGCGCGTCGCCATTCGCGGCGCCGGAGTTGAGCCGCGAACCCGTGTCCGCCGCGCCGAGCCTCGATGTGTTCAGCATGGCGGTGATTGTGTTTGTCGTGTTGACCGGCGCTCCGCCATCGCGTCGCGACGACACCGGCGAGTGGGACCTCCGTCTGATCGAGGAGTACGTGCCCGAGCTCGCACCGCTGCTAGCGCTCATGCTCAGCAACGACCCCACGCGGCGGCCGGCCGCGTCCGCGGTAATGCACTGGGTCGCGCCGCTGCTAACAAATCCATCCATCCCTCCACGGGAAACGCAATTTACGAAGTGAGGAGAAGACCCTATGCCCCGTTTGAAAGAGGCACGTGACCCGAACCTGATCGAACGAGAGTGGTCCAACGACCCGCGCTGGGACGGCATTACGCGCGAATACTCCGCGGAAGACGTCCTCCGTCTACGCGGCTCGGTCGACATCAAGCACACGCTTGCGGAGATGGGCGCCGAGCGCCTGTGGGACCTGCTCAACACCGAGCCGTTCGTGAACGCCCTCGGCGCGCTCACCGGCAACCAGGCCATTCAGCAGGTGCGCGCCGGTCTCAAGGCGATCTACCTCTCCGGCTGGCAGGTCGCGGCCGACGCGAACCTCGCGGGTCACATGTATCCGGACCAGAGTCTCTATCCGTCGAACTCCGTCCCGCAGGTGGTAAAGCGGATCAATCAGGCATTGCAGCGCGCCGATCAGATCGATCACGTCGAAGGCCGCAGCGGCACGCACTGGTTCGCGCCGATCATCGCCGACGCGGAAGCGGGCTTCGGCGGCGCGCTGAACGCGTTCGAGCTGATGAAGTTGATGATCGAGGCCGGCGCGTCGGCCGTGCACTTCGAGGATCAGCTCGCGTCGGAAAAGAAGTGCGGCCACCTCGGCGGCAAGGTGCTCGTCCCGGTCGCGCAGTTCATTCGTACTCTGACTTCAGCGCGGCTGGCCGCGGACGTGATGGGCGTCGGAACGCTCGTCATCGCCCGCACGGACGCGCAGAGCGCGACGCTGCTCACGAGCGACATCGACGAGCGCGATCGTCCGTTCGTCACCGGTGAGCGGACCGCGGAAGGATTCTTCCGGATCAACAACGGATTGCAGATGGCCATCGCGCGCGCGATCGCGTACGCGCCGTACGCGGACGTGTTGTGGTGCGAGACGTCCACGCCGGACGTCGACGAGGCGCGCGAGTTCGCCGAGGGCGTGCACGCTGTGTATCCAGGGAAGTTGCTGGCGTACAACTGCTCGCCGTCGTTCAACTGGGCGAAGAAGCTCTCATCGGAGCAGATCGCGACGTTCCAGAGCGAGCTCGGAAAGATGGGCTACAAGTTCCAGTTCGTCACGTTGGCCGGATTCCACGCGCTGAACTTCTCGATGTTCGAGCTCGCGCGCCAGTACCGGGACGAAGGGATGTCCGCGTACTCGCGGTTGCAGCAGTCGGAGTTCGCCGCGGAGGCGGACGGCTACACCGCGACGCGCCACCAGCGTGAGGTCGGCACCGGCTACTTCGACGAGGTGGCCAAGGTGATCAGCAGCGGCGAGTCGTCGACGACCGCACTCGAGGGATCGACCGAAGCGGCGCAGTTCTGATCGGAGGAATCGCATGGAAGACGTACGCAACGACGACGAGCAGTGGCACATCCCGGACGACGAGCGGGCGGAGTGGGCGTTGGTGTCAACGGACGACGAGCCGCCGTTCCACATCCCGCGGGATTGACCAGTTTATCCCGCGCGTAGACGCGGGATCTCCGGTGATACTGCGATGACCAATCCTACCGCGGCAGCGCGCACCGACACCCGGTTCGCGTTGCCGCGGTGCACGGAGAGATCCCGCGTCTACGCGCGGGATAAACTGAACGGCGTTCCCTTACAATGCCCCGACCATGCTCCGACGCATCCTCGCGCTCGCGTTTCTCGCCCTTCCCCTCCTCGCTGCCGACAAGCCTGCGCCGCCCGCGGATCTCACGAATCCGCCCGCGGACGCGGAGCGTGCAGAAAGCGGTCTGATCACCAAACGGCTGACACAAGGCACAGGCACCGTGAAGCCAGCCTCCGACAGCCTTCTTCGCGTGCGCTACACCGTCTGGAAGGAAGACGGTTCCCTCGTGCAGCACGTCGCCGCTCCGCAGACCGTGTTCATCGGCGTGCCGAAAATGATTCCGGGTTGGGGACAGGCCGCACAGCAGATGGTCGTCGGGGAAACGCGCCGCGCCTGGATTCCGAAGGCGCTGAACGGCGGCAAACTCGACCTCGGACTGGTGATCGACACCGAGCTCCTCGAAGTCGTCGACGCACCGGTCACGCCTGCCGACGTCGCCGCACCGCCCGCCGATGCGACCGTGACCGAGTCCGGCCTCGCGTACAAAGTCCTTCGCGCGGGCACGGGCATCGTGCGCCCGAGGCGCAGCAGCAGCGTGGAAGTGCACTACAGCGGCTGGTCAACGGACGGGGTGATGTTCGACAGCTCCGTCCGGCGCGGTCAGACCTCCCAGTTCCGCCTCGACGAAGTGATCAAAGGGTGGACCGAGGGCTTGCAGCTCATGGTCGAAGGCGAGAAGACGCGCTTCTGGATCCCTGCGAAGCTCGCCTACGCCAACGACAAGTCCAGGCCGCAGGGGATGCTCGTGTTCGACATCGAGCTGGTCGACATCAAATAGCGGTTGGCCACTCAATACGGCATGTCGTGGTCGTGCAAGCCGAAGTAGTGGCCGAGCTCGTGGATCACCGTGTCGCGGATCTCGTGCACCGCGTCGCGGCGGTTGCGCGCGATGCGCAGGATCGGGCCGCGGAAGATCGCGATCTGGTCGGGGAGCATCGGCAGCATGTTGAAGCTGCGATGCGTGAGCGCGACGCCGCGGTAGATGCCCAGGAGCTCGTTCTCGCCGTCTTCCAGCGCCTCGAGGTCGTCGTCGCTCGGTTCTTCCTCGACGACGACCGCGACGTTGTCCAGCAGCTCCGCGAACCGCGGTGGAAGACTTTCGAGCGCCTCTTCGACGAGGCGCTCGAATTCCGTCTTTGTGAAATGCACTTACCAGCCCGGCGCGATGTTGAAGCCGTAGACGATGTCTTCGTCCGGCCGCTGGAACGCTTTCGCGGCGAAGAACTCGACCGGAATGTAGGCGAGCAGGATGCGCACGCCGATGCCGGCGCTGAACACCGGGACACGTTCCTGTGAGTCCGGGTCGAACTCCCACGTGATCGGGTCATCCTCGGCCCATGCCCCACCGGCGTCGCCGAACGCGTAAATCTCGGTCGGCAGGAACGACGCGTTGATCAAGCCGAACTCCTTCGTTCCGAGAAGCGGCGCGCGCAGCTCCACGCTTGCGTAGGCAAGTTGGGAACCGACGAGGCGGTCGAAGACCGGGCAAATCCCCGGGCGGTTTTCGGGCGGATGGCATTCGGAGACGCTGATTCCGTACGGATCGTATCCGCGCATGAGCGAGCCGCGGCCGAGGTACAGCGGCGAGAGTTGATTGAGATCTTCCGTCTCTCCATGGCGCCCGTAATACATCCCACGGATCGCGAGTGTCGCCGGGCGGAAGAAGAAGTAACGGCGCCAGTCAGCGAGCGCGGTTTGGAAATTCAGATCGCCGCGCAGCGCCTCGACCTCATAGCGGTAGCGCGTGCCGTTGATCGGAGAGAGGAAACCGTAGAGCGAGCTGTCGCCGACGAATGCGGCCGATGCCGTCTGGAAGTTCCACACGACCGAAGGGCCGAGACGTTCCTTCGAGCGCTCGACCAGGCGGCCGCTCAAGTCGAAGAAGAAATTCTCGCGCTCGACCTTGTAGGAATACCGCGTCGAGCCGATCGATCCTTCGATGCGCCGCGTCGTATTGAACGGATACTGCGCGAGGCCGCTCAAACTGCTGTAGAGCTGGATCTCTCGATCCTGGGCGTAGTGGTTCACCGGCTGTCCGTCGAGGATGGTCTGTCCGAGAAAACCTGCGCCGCCAAAGACGGTGGGAATGTGCAGCAGGTTCGCGCCCCAGTTCAGCCGGCGCTTCTGATTGATATAAAGCACCTCGCCGCCGAGCTGCTCGCCGAGCGTCGAAGTTCCCGATCCGCCGCCGCCCTGGAACGTAAAGCCGACGTTGTGCTGTCCGAGGATGTCGCTCCAGTACGCGGTGACGCTGCCACCCGCGCCCGTGCCGAACTCGCTGACGCCGACGCCGAGCGTTGGCGGTCCGAGGTAGGCGAGATGCAGATCCGAGCTGTAGCCGCGCTCCTGGAACGTTGCCGACGCCGGCGGAAGACCTTCCTCCGGACGCATCAGGTAGCCGGTGATCTCCGACCCCGTGCCGCGCAGCGGCGGCAGCAGCGCCGCGCGCGGCGCCGTGTTCTCCGCCGGGGGCAGGTTCGCCGCGACCGCGGTGCCGGTCGTTCCCGCCGGGAGCGTGTAGAGGTTGTAGTTGTCGTCCTCGTACATCGAGAACGCGATCTCGCCCGTGCGCGAAGCCACGGTCAGCGCCGGCGACATGTCGGTGATACCGGCGATGCCGCTGTCGACGGACGTCACGCGCGAAAGCTGTCCTTCCGGATAAGTGATGCGGTACACGTCCGGAATGCCCTCCGGGTTCGCGATGAAGTAGATCGAGCGGCCGTCCGGGGACCACTGCGGATTGATGTGCTTCGCGCCCTGGAACGCGCTGATCTCGCGGATCTGGCCGGTCGCGATGTCGATCGCGGCCAGACGCATGTTCGTGAATTTGAGCTGCTCGAGGATCGTGGTCGAGCCGCGGTCCGTGGCGAAGACGAGTGACTTTCCGTCCGGCGAGAACGACGGCTGCAAGTCGGCGTATTTGTCCGCGGTGAGGCGGCGCACTTCCTTCGACTCGACGTCGTAGAGGAACAGGTCGCTCACGCCGGTGGTCTGGCCCGCGAGCGCGACCGTCCGTCCGTCGGGCGACCAGGCGACGTTGATGATCGCCTCGAGTCCCGGCACCTTCACATGCTCGGTCTTGCGCGTTTCCACGTCGACGAAGGAGAGAAAGTTGTCGCCCTTCGAGAAGGTGATGAACGCGAGCCGGCGATTGTCCGGCGACCACGCGCCCGCGGACTCGATGAAGCGCAGCGACTCGAAGTGAGGATCGCGATCGGAGGAGACGAGCTTGCGGATGATCTTGCCGGTCTTCGCATCGGCGAGGAAGAGGTCGATCGAGAACAGCTCGCGCGCGGAGAGGAAGGCGATGAAACGACCGTCCGCGCTCAGCGCCGGTCCGATGTTGAGCTCCGTCATGCCGCGGCGGCGACGGCGGCGTCTGCGCTCTTTCTCATCCGCGGCGGGCGCCGTCGGCGGGGCGTCGGGCTTGCGTCCGACGAGCGGTCCGGGGATCGGCGTCGCGCGGCGTGCCTGAACGATCGGGTTGTACAGCTCGCGCGAGGACTCTTCCCAGTCGGAGAAGAGTTGCTTGTGCGAGATGCCGAGCGCGCGCTCGACCGCATCCTCGGGGCCGACGATTCCGGCCGCGTGGAAGTAGCGCACGACCGCTTCGTCGCCGAAGCGCGAGCCGATGTAGGCCATCAGCGCCTGGCCGTAGCGGTACGGGAAATAGCGCGAATCGCGGGTCAGCTCGCGGATGTTCGGCATGCGGTCGTGGATCGTGGCGTCGCGGATCCACATCGAGGTGAGCGGATCGACGCGGCCTTTCGAGAAGTACTCGGCCATGCCTTCGATGAGCCACAGCGGCAAGCTCTCGAGCGCGAAGCGACGCCGGTTCTTGTTCGCGGTCGCGGCGATGTCGTACTGGAACACGTGCACCATCTCGTGTCCCAGGACGTGATCGTTCTGCGCGTAGTCGCCCGTCAACGGGAGCACGACCCGATTCATGAACGAGTCGGTGAAGCCGCCCGTGCCTTCGCCGAGTTGTCCGCCGGTCGTGGTGGTCTGATGGAAGTCGGCGGAGTTCGCGTAGAGGACGATCGGCTTCTTGCGGAAGGAGTGGTTGAACACGCGCGACAGGCGCGCGTACCAGCGCTCCGACATGCGCGCGACGTCGTGCACGACGTCCGCTTCCTGGTCGTAGTAGTAGATGTCGAAGTGCTCGGTCTGGAGCACCTTGAAATCGAAGGACTCCCACTGGACCTTGTTGCGACCGAAATACTGGGCGTGAGCGATGGGAGCGAGAAGGGTGAGGACGAACGAGAAAAGAACGAACCGAACAACGACTCGCATAGACACCTCGGCTTCCTAGATGAACATTGAACGGCTCTCGGCTGCAAGTGGCGCGCCGTGAAGATGAGAGCGCCGGGAGCAAGGGGTTGGGGCGCGGGAAAGCCCACAACGCGCGGCGGATTTTCTTACACCGCAACTATTCATGCAGCAACTTGAACGCGTGTTTCCAGGCGCCCGAGCGCACTCCGTGAAGGACCCACACGAGGCACATCGGCTCGAGGTACCGAGACGATTCGACCCCTCCGAGGTCGATCACGCCCCATCCGAAATGTTTGCAGATCTGCGTCACGATTCTCTTCGCGTTCTCGTCGTTTCCGCAGATGAACATGTCCGGCGTGTCCGAAAGTCGAGGGTTGACCATCAGCGCGTGGCCGACGGTGTTGAATGCCTTGACCACATGTGCCCTCGGCAGGAGACGCTGAATGACCTCTCCAAGGGACTCGGTGTGGCCGATGGAAAGCGTCGGCGGCGCGCCTTTGCTGAAGTCGAGCGGGTTGGTGGTGTCGATGACGACTTTGCCTTCGAATGAGTCGACGCCCGCGAGGCGGATCGCCTCCGCGGCCGCGACGCCGAGGGTGGCGAGCACGAGGATGTCGCCGAAGTGCGCGGTCTCGGCGAACGTGCCGGTGGAGACTCGCGGTCCCGCGGTTTCGGCCCACGCCGCGAGTTTTTTCGGATCGCGTGAGCCGATCTTCACGTCGTGGCCGAGGCCGGCAAAGCCGGCCGCGAGCGCACGTCCGACGTCGCCCGAGCCGAGAATGCCTACACGTGCGGTTTGCATGAGGTGAGAAGTGTAACGGCGCGCACGTTGCTCTGCACGTTGGCGTATGCGAACGCCAATCATTCTGCTCACGCTCTTTCTCGCCGCCACTCTCTCCGCGCAACAAGCCGACGACCTGATCATCCCGCAGTCCGCGGCGCCGTTCGTGATCACTCCCGTCGCGGGCAATGCCGCCGGCGCAAACGGTACGTTCTTCCGCACCGACATCAACGTCATCAATCTACGCAACGCCGCGCAACGCGTCGCGCTCTACTGGCTGCCGCAGGGCCAGGCCGGAAGCGTGCTGCCGACGCGGATCATCGATCTGAATCCGTCGAGCGGCTTCGCGTCCGAGGACTTCGTCGGCGAGATCCTGAATCGCAGCGGACTCGGTGGGATCCACTTCGTCGCGTTGAATCCCGACGGTTCCTTCGATCCGGGCGGACTGCTGCACGTGAGCTCGCGCATCTGGACGCCGCGTCCCGACGGCGCGGAGGGAACGATGTCGCAGACGTTCCCCGCGATCGTCGCAGGCGAATCGACGCCGACGAATCTCAAGGCGATCTTCGGCCTGCGCCGCGGCGCGCAGTATCGCCTCAACGCCGGCGTCATGAATCCCGCGTCGTCGGTGCAGCGCTTCCGCATCACCGCGCACATCAGCGGCACGGGCGGCCTCGACACGCAAGTCGTGGAGATCGAGATCAGTCCGCGCGCGATCCAGCAGATCACCGTGCCGGGGACGTCATCGGGGACGGTGCAGGTGTTGATCGAGAACATCACCGGCGGCGCGGGCGACTGGCACGGCTGGGCGTCGTCCGTCGACAACGAGTCCGGCGACGCCTGGTCGCAGCTGGCCTTCGCAGGGGATTGATGTAGTTTATCCCGCGCGTAGACGCGGGATCTCTGGTGATCCCGCGCTGACCAATCCGACAGGCGCGGCGCGAACACCGCATGTGGGTTACCTTCCGGCGGTATCACCGGAGATCCCGCGTCTGCGCGCGGGATAAACTGAAACGCACGTCGCGCGTTCCGGCCAACGCGCGGCTTCGTCGATCTCCGCATCGCTCGTTTCTTTGAGGAACGATGTGCCGCGCACGGAGCGACGCACGAGCGTCGCATTCAACTCGCGCGTGTAGTCGCGGAAGCGATCGGAGTCGACGTCCGCGACCTGCACCGGCGTCGCGCACGAGAAGTCGAACGCGGACATCTTCATGCCGCGCGGCGTGCGGTTCACGGCCGTGCGCCAGTGAATCGCGCGGTTGCGGATGTCGTAGACGACTTGCCACTGCGTGTGCGGCTGTCTCACGTCGTCGAGCAACGCGAACGCGCCGCTCACGTTCGTCGCGGTCGACAGTCCTCCCGACGCACGGGCGAAGCGATCGCGCGCGCCGCGCTTCTTCGCGGCGAGCGAGTCCTCGTACGGATCGTTCGCGAGGACGTTCGCGCCGCGGTGCACGACCATCTTTCCGCCGAGGAACTCGATCGCGGCGGTGTCGCCGCTCGCATCGGCGATGAGGTAGTGCAGCGGCGCGCCGCTCGCGGCGATCCGCACCTTCCCATCGCTCGCGATCACCTCGGCCACGTTCGACGCGGTGTCGAGCTGGTACTGGATCCACTCCAGCGCCCCCAACTCGCCCCGCGCGTCGGCGGTGGGATATTGCGTCCCGTCCAGCCACATCAACTCGACGACGAGGCCCTTCTCGTTCATGCCGCCGGTCGCGCTGTCGCGGCCGTACTGATTGAACGTCACGTTGCCGAAGCGCGACGTCCACGCCGCCGGCTGCGCCGTCTGCGATGTCTTGTGCACGCCGCGCTTGTTCACCATCACCATGCCGTAGCCGATCTCGAAATCGTAGCTCCGGCCGAAGAGGCCGCGCGTGCAGAAGGTCGTGCAGGCGTCGCCGGCAGTAGCGACTACGAGCGTCAGGACTGCGACAATGGTGCGCATGAGCTCGAGGGTAACAGTGACGGTCGCGGTAGTCGTCGCGCTTCTGTTACTGATCGGCGTCGTCTTGTTGCTGCGCCGGGGCAGAGGAAACGTCGAGCTCACCGCGAAACGAAATCCGGCGCTCGCGAAGGAGCTCCGCCGCGACGTCGAGGCGCTCAGCGCGCTCGGATCGCGGAACACCTTTGCGCCGGAGAATCTCGAAGCCGCGGCGAACTACATCGAGAAAGCATTCATAGGGAACGTAGGGGGCGCGGGCTTCCAGCCCGGCGCCTCTTCAAGCGCAGAGGCTGCGTCCTCGCACGAACTGCTGCCGGGCACGATGCCCGGCAGGAGCGGGCTGGAAGCCCGCTCCCCCTATATCGTCGAGCGGCAGCGCTATGCCGCCCACGACGTGAGCGTCGAGAACCTCATCGTCGAGATCCGCGGGACCACATGCCCCGAGGAGATCGTGATCGTCGGTGCGCATTACGACTCCGTCGACGGGTCGCCCGGCGCGGACGACAACGCGAGCGGCGTCGCCGGGATGCTCGCGCTGGCGCGGCGCTTCGCGAAAGCGAAGCCGGCGCGCACGCTGCGCTTCGTCGCGTGGACGAACGAAGAGCCGCCGCACTTTCAGACGAGGACGATGGGCAGTTACGTCTACGCGCGCCGCTGCCGCGAGCGCAAGGAGCGGATCGTCGCGGCGCTCAGTCTGGAGATGCTCGGCTACTACGACGACGAACGCGGCTCGCAGCAATACCCGCCGCCGCTCGCGGCGCTCTACCCCGACACCGCCAATTTCATCGGCTTCGCCGGCAACCTCGGATCGCGCGCGCTGGTGATGCGCTGTGTGAAAGCCTTCCGCGCGCGCACGACGTTCCCCGCAATTGCGGCTGTGTTGCCCGAGCTCATTCCGCAGACCGGCTGGTCCGATCAATGGTCGTTCTGGCAGTTCGGCTGGCCGGCGCTGATGGTCACGGACACCGCGCTCTTTCGCAATCCGCATTACCACACCGCGAGCGACACGCCCGACAAACTCGACTACGAGCGGATGGCGATGGTCGTGGATGGCCTCGCGGGCGTGGTCGAAGAGCTTGTGGAGTGCGGGGATTAGAGTCCCCCGGCTGAAGCCGGGGGCTAGAATCTTTTCGTGTCGTCGATTTTCTTGACCGGGTTTCCGGGTTTTCTCGGATCGGAGCTGTTGCCGCGCGTGGTATTGCACACCGATCACGACGCCTTGTGTCTGGTGCAGCCGAAGTTCCGGGCGCTTGCGGAGGAGCGCGCGCAGCAGTTGGTGAAACTGCATCCCCGGCTCGCGAACCGGATCCACATGGTCGAGGGCGACATCACGCTTCCGCTGGATCACGTCGATGTGGACGACGTGCGCGAGGTCTATCACCTCGCCGCGGTGTACGACCTCTCCGTATCGCGCGAGCTTGCCATGCGCGTGAACGTAACCGGCACGCAGCGTGTGCTCGATCTCGCCGAGCGCACGCCGCGTCTCGAGCGGATGCACTACATCAGCACCTGTTATGTCAGCGGCCGCTACCCCGGCATCTTCACCGAGGACGATCTCGAGAAGGGGCGGGACTTCAACAACTACTACGAAGAGACGAAACATCTCGCCGAGGTCGAGGTGCGAAGGCGGATGGATCGGATTCCCGTGACGACCTATCGGCCTTCCGTCGTCGTCGGCGACAGCGTGACCGGCGCGACGCTGAAATTCGACGGGTTGTACTTCATCATCCAATGGCTGATGCGCCAGCCGAAGCTCGCCATGCTGCCGGTGGTCGGGCGTCCATCGCGCTATCGATTCAACTGCGTGCCGAGCGACTTCGCCATCGGTGCGCTGACGCACCTCACCGGTCTCACGACCGGCGCGGGCAAGACCTACGCGATCGCCGATCCGAATCCCATGACCGTCGATGAAACCATCGACACGCTCGCCGAGGCGACGAATCGCCGGGTGTTGCGCGTGCCGTTGACGAAGGGAATGGCGAAAGGTGCGCTGAAGTATGTTCCGGGCGTACACCGGCTGATGCGCATTCCTGCCGAGGCGGTCGACTACTTCGTGCATCCGACGACATACGACACGCGCAACGGGACGACCGAGCTCGACGCCGCGGGCATCGTCGCGCCGCCTCTGCGCAACTACGCGTCGCGGCTCGTGGAGTTCATGCGCGCGCATCCGGAAATCACCTCGGCGGCAATGACATGAGCGTCCGGGTCGCCCCACTCTCGCCGCGCACGGATGCGCGTGGAAGCAGCTTCGGCGTCGACCTGCCGTTCGAGAACATCTCCGAGTGCCATGTCGCGACCGTGCGTCCCGGCGCGATCCGCGGCAATCACTTCCACACGCGGCGCCGCGAAGTCCTGGTCGTGATGTACGCCGATCGCTGGACGCTGTTGTGGGATGAAGGCGAAGGCACTCCCGTGCAGACGCGCGCGTACGAAGGATCGGGCGCGATCGTGATGGAGGCGGACCCGCTCTGCGCGCACGCGGTCCGCAACGACGGTGCGCGCGATCTCCACATCGTCTCCCTTGGCGACACCCGCGAGACGGACACATTCCCGCGCCGTCTCGCCGAGCCGCTCACGCGCATCGCGGGCATCGACGGCTGCCGCGCGGGCTGGCTTGCAGTCATCAAGGACAGTGTGGCGATCAAGGACGGCGATGCGCTCGAGACGCGCATCGTAACGACCGACGACGAGCTCGTTGCGCTGTTCGCTCAGTGCGCGATCATCGCGATCGACATTCCGATCGGTCTCGCCGAGCGCGGCGCGCGCGCGTGCGACGTACACGCGCGCCGCTTCATCCACAACCGCGGGAGCAGCGTGTTCCCCGCGCCGCTGCGCGCGTTCATCCATCTGCGCGATTACGCGGAAGTGAACCGTCTCTCGCGCGAGCTGCAGGACCGCGGCATCAGCAAGCAGGCGTTCATGATCTACCCGAAGGTCGCGCAGATCGATCGCGTGCTGCAGCGGCATCACGAGCTGCGGCCGCGCGTGTACGAGATCCATCCTGAGGTGTCGTTCACGATGTGGAACGACGGGATGCCGATCGCGGCGTCGAAGCACACGCGCGAGGGCGTCGATGCGCGAGGAGCGCTCGCGCGGAAGCACTTCGGCGAAGTCCCCGCCGCTCCGCGAGGCGCGCACGAAGACGACCTGCTCGACGCACTGGCCGCGCTCTGGACGGCGGAACGGATCGTCGCGGAACGCGCGCAGGAGCTCGGGGATGCGCACGTGGACGTGACCGGGCTGCCGATGCGGATCGTTTTTTAGTTTATCCCGCGCATAGACGCGGGATCTCTGGTGCCCCCTCGCGAATGCTGCCACGTGCCTTGCCGGTGCACGAAGAGATCCCGCGTCTACGCGCGGGATAAACTGAATCGCGGGGATAAACTATAGAAAGCCATGTCCTTCGGCATCCCCCAGGTCTTCATCAGCTCGACGAGCGAGTTCGCCGCGGAGCGGCGCAGTCTCGCCGCGGCCATCGACTCGATGGAAGACATGGACTTCAAGGCTTACGTCTACGAAGACGAGCGTCCGCCGGGCACGTCGCCGGAGAAACATTGCGCGCGGCGGATGCGCGAGTCGGAGCTGGTCCTGCTCCTCGTCGGCTCGCACTTCGGCACGACCTTCCCAAACCGCGACAGCTCGATCGTGCAGTGGGAGTACGAATACGCGAAGGAGCTTCCGCTTCCTCTGCATCCGTACGTGAAGAAGCTTCCTGACGTCGCGACAATCGATCCGCGGCAGGCGGACTTCATCCGCAACCTCACCGACTTTTCGAAAGGCTCGTGGTCGCGGATTTTCAGCAACGAGCGCGAGCTGCTCGACTGGTCGGTCAAGGACCTGCGCAAATGGCGCCTCGACAGTTGGAAATTGCACGAAGACCTGCAGAGCGACCGCAGGCGCTGGAAAGACCGCTTGCTCCTCGGCGCCGGCGGCGTGTTGAGCGTGGCCTTGGCCATCGGACTCGTGGCCGGGCTGCTGACGGATGTGCCGGCAGCGAAGCTCGGCATCGTGCTCGCGGCCGGCGTCGCGTCGCTCGGCATCATCGGATGGCTGCTGAAGAAGGACGATCTATGACCATCTCTGAAGAGAATCCCTCCGTCAAGACCGCGGTCGCACTGGAGGCGCGCCGGCGCAAGCGCGTGTTCACCATCTTTCTCGCGCTGCTGGTCATCCCGCTCGCGATCGGGCTTTACGCGATCGCGAAAGCGCCGAGCGAGACGGCGGCCGTCGCGAGGAACGTCACGCCGATCGTCCAGGAAAACGTCAGCCGGCGCGTGAAAGAGGAGATCGAGCCGCGCGTGAATGAAGTCATGGCGCAGCGCGCAACTCCGATCATCGAGCAGACGCTCGACAAGCAACTGAACACGCGGTTGGACAAGCGCGTGCAGCCCCTCGAGCAGCAGTTCCGAACATCCGAGCGGCAGCGGCTGGGTGCGCGCGTGAAAGAGCTGGAGGCGCGGGTGGCCGAGCTCGAAAAACGACTGGACGCGATGAGCCGCCGTCCGCCGGTCACCCACGTGCCCGTACCGCAACGATGAGCATCGCCGAACAGATCCAGCAGGCCTGCGATCGCTTCGACCGCGTCCTTGCGCGGAAGCTCGCCGAAGATCTGGCGAAGGACATCCGCGCGAGCGGCGCTGTTTATCCCGAGGAGGAGTCGCGAGCCGCGCTCAAGCCGTTGCGGCGGAAGCGCTACTTCGACATCCTGATCGACCTCGCGGATGCGATCTTCGCCAGCGGACAGAACGACGCGCTCGTGCGCACGTACTTCGCCCAGGCAACGATCGAGGACGGACGGCCGATCGCGGCGATCCCGTACATCCAGAAGCTGATCGCCGAGACTGAGCCCGGCTCGCACGAGCGCTTCGAGGCCGAGGGCCTGCTCGGACGCGCGTACAAAGAGCTCTATGTGAAAGACGGCCGCCGCGAAGACGCGGAGGCCGCTTTCAAGGCCTACCACGACGTCTTCGAGAAACATCCGGAGAACACGTGGCACGGCATCAACGCCGTCGCGCTTCATTCCCGCGAAAACTCTCTTCCGCTCGGCGACGGGGCCGCACAGCGGATCCTCGACTCGATGCACAAGAAGATCGACGACCTCGAGAAGAGCGGCTGGGCGTACGCGACGGCCGGGGAGGCGGCAATCGCCCTGGGCGACTACACCGAGGCGCGGCGGTTGTACGAAGCGTACGCCGCAATTCCGTTCAACGATGCGTTCGAGATCGCGAGCTCGCTCCGCCAATTGAGAGATGTCTGGAAACTCGACGAAACGAAGTCGCCGGGGAGGGAAATTCTCCCGCTGCTCCGGGGCGCGCTCCTGAAGCGCGAAGGTGCCGTGGTCAAGCTCACGCCGGGAGAGCTTGGCCACGAGCAGCAGGCCGGACTCGAGAAGACCTTCGGCGCGTACGGAACGCAGACGATGAAGTGGTATCAGACCGGTCTGCAGCGATGCAACGGCGTCTGCCGGATCGAGCGCAGCCTGGACAACCGCGCGTGGGGCACAGGCTTCGTGGTGCGCGGGGGAGACTTTCACGAGTCCCTCGGCGACGAGTTGCTGGTTCTCACGAACCATCACGTCATCAACAAAGACGGCGAAGCGCCCGGGATCCGAGCCGCCGAGGCGCAGGCGTTCTTCGAGGCGCTGAGCTCCGCGAAATACACCTTCGATCCCACGCTCGTGTGGTCGTCGAAAGCGCTCGATGCGACGTTGCTCCGCTTCGACAAATCGGTACCGAAGACCGAGCCGTTTCCGATGGCAAGCCAGCGTCCCACGCGCGCGAAAGACCAGCCGCCGCCGCCGTTGCCGCGCGTCTTCATCATCGGCCACCCGCAGGGCGGCGGGTTGTCGTTTTCACTCGTCAACAACGAGTTGCACGCGTCGGACGAGACACGCCTGCACTATCTCGCGCCGACCGAGCGGGGAAGTTCGGGAAGCCCGGTGTTCGACGAGCTATGGTCGGTTGTCGGCCTGCATCACCGCGGCTACGACAAAATGGACAACATCCTCGACGGCGGCGATCCCTACCCCGCGAACGAGGCCTACTGGATCGGCGCCGTGCGGGCGGCGTGCGCGAAGGAAGGCGTCACGCCGGCCCCACCTCGTCCCAGATCTTCACGTCCTTCGACTCGCGCAAGAAAATCGTCCCGACGACGAACGTGAGCAGTGCGATCGAGATCGGATACCAGAGGCCCGCGTAGATGTGTCCCGTGCGCGCGACGACCGCGGTCGCGATGAGCGGCGTGAATCCGCCGAACCAGCCGTTGCCGATGTGGTACGGCAGCGAGAGCGAGGTGTAACGGATCTTCGCCGGGAACGCCTCCACGAGGAACGCGGCGATCGGGCCGTAGACCATCGTCACGAAGATCACCTGCACGAACACGAGCAGCGTCATGAGCACCGGCTGCAGCGGCTCCGACGCGGCCTTCATCGCCTGATAGATCGGGTAGTAGGACAGCGCGGCGATGAGATTGCCGGCCATCATCACCTTCTTGCGGCCGATGCGGTCGGAGAGCGCGCCGAAGACGATGAAGAACGGCGTGCCGAGGGCCAGGGCGATCGCGACGATGATGTTCGCCTTGATGAAATCGACCTTCAGCACGTTCTGCAGGAAGAAAAGCGCGTAGAACTGTCCCGTGTACCAGACCACCGCCTGTCCCGCGGCCGCGCCGAACAGCACGAGCAGGATCACGCGCCAGTTGCGGCCGCTGCCGAGGGAGTCGCGCAGAGGCGCGGTTGAGGTCTTGCCCGCGTTCTTGAGCTGCGTGAAAAGCGGCGACTCTTTCAGTCGCATGCGGATGTAGAGCGACATCAACACGAGCAGGATCGACAGCAGGAACGGGATGCGCCATCCCCAGGTCTTGAAGTCCGCCTCGGACATGTTCGTGCGGACGATGAGGATCACGCCTAGGGAGACGAAGAGGCCGAGCGTGGCGGTGGTCTGGATGAAGCTCGTGTAGAAGCCGCGCTTGTTGTCCGGGACATGCTCGGCGACGTAGATCGCCGCGCCGCCGTACTCGCCGCCGAGGGCCAGGCCCTGGAGCAGACGGAGCAGGACCAGGATCATCGGCGCGAAAATGCCGATCTGTTCGTACGTCGGCAGCAGGCCGATCACGAACGTCGCGCCGCCCATGATCAGCAGCGTCACGAGGAACGCGTATTTGCGTCCGATCAGGTCGCCGATGCGTCCGAAGAAGATCGCGCCGAACGGCCGCACCGCGAAGCCGGTCGCGAATGTTGCCAGCGTTAAGAGAAAGCCGGCGGTCGGGTTCTCCTTCGGAAAGAAGAGGCCGGACATGATCGCCGCGAGGGAGCCGAAGATGTAGAAGTCGTACCACTCGATCATCGTGCCGGCGGCGGCGGAAGCGATGACCTTCCAGATGGAGTAGTCGCGCTCGGTTTTCATGTGCGCGGCATTATGCACGGACGCGGCGCTCAATCGCGGCCGTCATCGTCGGGATGCGTTTCGCGGATGCGATACCTTCCGACGAACAGCATCGTGGCAACCCGACGCAGGATCGGATCGCCGTAATGTCTCCCGTCGCCGAAATCGCCTCGCGTTCCCCAGTCTTCGGCGGATCGGAGGAAGTCCTTCGTGGAATGCGATTCCCAATGACCCTGAAGCATGCAGTCCTGATGCGGCGGTCTGCATTCGCGTTCGCTCCGTTCGCAGTCGTCGCGAAGAGCCCGCAGAAAACGAAGGAACGACTGTTCGTCGTTGACTGTCTCGAGACGAGACATCCACTCCTTCTGGCGGCGCTCGAATTCTTCTTCCTGTGACATGTTCTCTCTCCTCCGAAACGCGATTGTAAGGAGAGTCTGCCATGCTTGCGAGATCCTAGGATCTCGCGAGAGATCCGCTGCCGCACTCCACACCTACCGATGGATCTCGAAGCTCGCTCCGCGCGCCGCGGGCGCGAACCCGCGACTCGTCTTCTCGAGATATGCGCAAACGCGATCCTTTTCCGACAGAACGGGAATCGATCGCGGCCCCGAGAAACCGGAACACCGCTTCACCGACGTGTACTCGATCTCGAGCACCGCGCTTGGACGAACTCCGGCGCGCGACCGGATGACGGAGAGCACTTTCGCTTTGACGACGACGTTGCGCTCAATCTCGAATTCGAAAAACCCGCAGCCGTCGGGCTTATGGAAATCGCGGTCGATCTCGACCGACAGGATCTCGAGGTGCAGCAGCTCCGGCGACGCCTGCTGCATCGCGCGATAGACCTCGGGAGCGAGCTCCCCGAGCGCCGCCGGCGACATCGCGATCAACGCGGCGATCACGGCGATCCTGCGAGCCATCACGTCGTGAAGGATACGCCGTGATGAAGTCGCAAAGTCTCAAAGTCGCAAAGATCGTGATCGGACATCCTTTGAGACTTTGAGACTTTGAGACTTTGCGACTTTGCCCCGCCGAGACTGAGATCGAAATGACAAGCGCCACTCCAAAGAGCAACGGCCCCTCCTCCCACCCACATGGGAAGAGGGGCCGCGCCGTGTAGAGAGAGAGGGGCCTGCGAGCCCGATTACCGTTTGGCTGCCACCATGACCGCGCCCTTCGGCGCGGCTGGCGTAAGCGCCGCCACGAGCTTTGCGTCGTGTCCGTAGATGTCTTCGTAGAAGTGAACCGTGCCGTTGGTCTGCGCGACCACCGTCTGATAGGTGATCGTCACCGTGATCGGCTTCTCGAGGTTCACGTACATGTCGTCGCGCTTTCCTTCGAGCGCGCCTTTGATCTTCTCCTTCGTCCACTCCGGCTTCGAGCGCAGCACCCACTCCGCGAGCGCGGCCGGGTCTTCCACGCGCACGCAGCCGTGGCTGAAGTCGCGGCGCGCGCGGGCGAAGAGCGACTGCTGCGGCGTCGAGTGCAGATAGACGTTGTTGTCGTTGGGGAAGAGGAACTTCACCAGTCCGAGGGCGTTCGACGTGCCCGGCTTCTGGCGCACCTGGAGCGATCCCTTGCGCACGCGGGCCACCGTGTCTTCGTTGATGTCCTGCACGCGGCCGGCGGCGTCGACGACCTGATAGTTGTGCTTCGCGGCGTAATCGGCGGTGAGCTTCGGCGCGATCTCGCCGCGCTGGATGCTCGGCGGCACGTTCCAGTAGGGGCGGAAGACGACGTGCTTCAGGTCGCCGTCGAAGACCGGGGTTTTGTGGCCGGCGGCCTTGCCGACGACGACGCGCATGGTCAGTTCTTCTTCACCAATTGCACGAAGGCGGAACTCCGGGATGTTGACGATGATGGCCGGCGCTTCGACGACCGGCGTCCAGCGCACGCGCTCGATGGCGATCTCGATCTGCTTCACGCGCTGCGAGGCCGGGACGTTGAGCTGCGCAAACGTGCCCTTGGCGATGACGCCGTCGGCGTCGAGGCCGTGGCGCGACTGGAAGTTCTTCACGCCGTCGACGATCGCACCTTCGTACTTCGTTCCCTGAACGTTCACGTTCGCGGCGAGGTCGCCGTAGAGGCGGAGCTTCGCGGCGAGCTGCGGAAGCGCGGCGTAGTCGTCGCCCACCTTGATCTTCGCGACGACCGGAAGCGGCTCAGCCATCGATTCTTGGGGCGCGGCGGCGATGCGGCGATAGCTCGCGAGAGCCGCGATCAGGCGGCGGTACTCGGGATTCGACGGCTCGGCCGTCGCGATCACCGACGCCGGATCGGCGGAGGTGGCGACGCGGTTCACGAGCTCGGGAAGGTAGATCGTGTCCGGCTGGCCTTCGTACGCGAAGTCCATCGTCTGCGGGCTGACGCGGCCGGTGCGGAGGTCGACTGCGTAGCGGATCAGGGTCGCGGTCATGGCGACGTCGAAACGCGCCTGGGCCGCGTCGTTCTGAAGGTCGGACATCCGCGCGGTCCAGAGACCCGCCTCGTAGTCAGCCGCGCGAAGGCCCTTCGCCTCGGCGCTCTCGAACAGGACGATGACGGCCTTGGCCTGCGGCGTCGGCTGCGAGTTGCGCGTCCAGACCGGGCGGAACCCGTTCGGACCGTAGAAGTTGCGGAGATGAGTGCGGTCGGCACTCGCGTCGGAGAGGACCAGCGACTGCAGCATCCGCGCGGCCGGCGTCACCGGGGCGACGTCGACGGTCTGCGCGAAGAGCGTGACCGAGGTCAGGATTGCAGTCAGAAGAACCGTGAGCCTTTTCATGATGCTCAAGGTAGAAGCCGACTGCGGCAGAAGTATGGCGGCTTTCGAGAGAGATTCTGGGGATTGGAGACGGACTGTGACCGCGCTCACCGAATGGGGGGCGTTTCGTGACTCTCGTCACCCGTTGCCCTTGCCCGTTGCCCGGCATGTCACCTCTAGGTGTCAAAGAAACATCCATGGAATCATTATTGGGGGGAACGAGCCGAGTCTCTTCGTCCATGAGCTCGAGAATACGCCTCCGAACGTGCCGTTCGATCGCGCGCAGGCGACTTGTTTTCACGTGCGGCTCTGAAGGCCAGAGCCGTACGTGAAGAATTTTCAGGCGCGGCTCTGAGCGTCAGAGCTGCACGTGATGCGCGAGCGTGTGTATGAGCGAAAGTTTCGTGCGTGGCTCTGAGCGTCAGAGCCGCACGTGATGCACGATGACGTGCACGAGAAAAATCATGACCCGTGGCTCTGAGCGTCAGAGCCTGAGGTGGTCCTTGACGGCGTACGGCTCTGAGCGGCAGAGCTGCACGTGACGCACGACCACGTGCACGCGAAGAGTTTTCATGTGCGGCCCTGCGCGTTAGACCCGCCTCACCGAATGGTTGGCCTAAACGTGACGGGGCTCACTTTTCGTGACAATAACAATTCCCTCCCCTACCGTGGCCGAACAGAAACCGGTGCCCATGACCACAACTTTTCGTGCCTTCCTCTCTACCGCCATCCTCTTCGCTTTGTGTTCTCCCGTTCTCGCGGCAACCTACATCGTTCCGTCCGACGCGGAGATGGTCCAGAAGTCCGACGACATCGTCATCGCCACCGGCGTCGCCGCGTTCTCCGAGAGAACGGCGCGCGGCAGCATCGTCACGCGCTACACGCTTCGCGTCGTGGAGACGCTCAAGGGCGAGCGCTCCGCGGGCGAGCACCTGGTCCTGACGGAGCTCGGCGGCGAGGTCGGCGACACCGCGAGGGTCGTTTCGGGCGCTCCCGAGTACCAGCCGGGTGAGCGCTACCTCGTTTTCACCTCCGCGAACCGGGATTTCGAACCGGTGACGTTCGGCATGTCGCTCGGGCAGTTCAGTTTCGTCGAACAGGACGCGCGAATTCTGGCAGTCCGGCAATCGATCCACGGCTTCGATCAGAGCTTCGAAGAGCACCATGAACGCGCTCGCGACGCGCAACGCTTCGTCCACTGGATCCGCGAAACAGTCGCGCAGCGCGGCGGGAGCGCCGACTACTTCGTCCCGGACGCACACTCGCGTCAGATCGCGGCGGAGTGGAAGATCGCGGCGAATGCGTTCAGCCGCGGTTCGTACCTCATGCGAAGCGGCGGAATGGGCTTCCGCTGGCAGAACCCCAGCGCGAACTGGGTGCGCAGCGGGACGCAGCCCGGCGCGGCGAACGGGGAGACCGCGGTGAGCAACGCGCTCAGCCAGTGGAACTCGACGGCGTCGAACATCAGCTACTCGAATGCGGGCGTCGACAACACGGCCGTCGGCGGAATGGACGCCAGCGACGGCCGGAACGCGATCCTCTTCAACGATCCCAACAACGAGATCGTCGATGGCAACGGCGTCGCCGGCATCGGGGGAGTCCGCGGCTCCGGGCAGTACACCCTCGGCGGCGAGACCTTCTGGAACATCTCCGAAGGCGACGTCGTCATCGCGAACATGAGCTTTTCCCAGTCCTGCCTCAACGGGGTCATGACTCACGAGGTCGGCCACACCCTCGGATTCCGTCACTCGAATCAGGCGCCATCGGGAATGGCCTGCGGCTCGACCGCGGAATGCACTTCCTCCGCGATCATGAACTCGTCCGTGTCGTGTGGGGCGAACGGCGTGCTGCAGACGTACGACAACACCGCGGCGGAGACGGTCTACGGCAGCGGCGGCGGCCCTCCCGCCTGCAATGCTCCGACGATCACGACGCAGCCGCAGAACCGGAACGTCACCGTCGGCGCGCAGACGTCGCTGAGCGTCGGTGCCGGCGGGACAGGTCCGTTCACCTATCAGTGGTTCTTCGGCGACTCGGGGAACACGACCAGCCCCGTGAACGGCGCCATCTCCAGCAGCATCAACATCATCCCGAGCAACGCGGGCACCGGGAAATACTGGGTGCGCGTCGGGCACACGTGCGACACGAGGACAATCAACAGCAACACCGCAACGGTGACGGCCGTCGCCGCGTGCACGCTGCCTTCGATCACGACCCAGCCGTCGGATCCGACGATCAACTCCGGCCAAACCGCGAGTCTGTCGATCGCGTTCTCGGCCGGCGCGGCGGTGAAGTGGTATCGCGGCTTCGTCGGCGATCGCACCAGCCAGGTCGGTTCGACGGCGAGCGTCACGGTCGGACCGCTCACGGCGACGACGAGGTTCTGGGCCGAGGTGTCGAACACGTGCGGTGCCGTGTCGTCGCGGCAGGCGACCGTGACGGTGCGCGCTCTGTCCGAACTGGTGCCGATGTTGGCCGGACGCTTCTTCGTGCAGGTTCGTTATCGCAATCAGTTCGACAACGGGAAGCAGGGCAAGCTGCTCGGACGGTCGCTGTTCAGCAGCGCCTCGAGCGAGACGGCGGTGTTCACCTTCGGCGATCCGAACGTGATCGAGCTGCTCGTACGACTGTCCGATGCGCGCCCGTTCGACGACAACATTCACCTCTTCCTCGGCGGTCTCAGCGACGTGGAGTTCTTCGTCGTGGTCACCGACTCGCGTTCCGGGATCGTTCGCGAATACGGCAAGCCGGCGAACCAACTCCTCGGCGTCATCGACCGCACCACGTTCCCGGGCTCGACTTCCGTGCTGACCGGGGTCGATTCGTTGATCGCGCCTACGGCCGAGACGTCGACGATCCGTCTGTTGAACGACCGCTTCGAAGTGCGGATTCGCTATCGCAACCAGTTCGCGAATCCCGCGACCCAGGGCTACCTGAACGTACGCTCGATCGCCAGCTCGCCGACCACCGCGACGGCGGTGTTCTTCTTCGGGGAGAATCCCGGATCGGCGGAATGGATGGTGCGCTTCAGCGACGCGCGCCCGTTTGCGAACCGCATCGACCTCTTCCACGGCGGCCTGAGCGACGTTGAGCTCACGATCGAAGTGCTCGATCGGAAGACGGAACAGCGCAAGGAGTACCGCAAGGCTCCGTTCAGCCTCACCGGCCAGGTCGATCGCACTTCGTTCGTGCCGTAGCCGCGCAGCTCTCGCTGTCTTCCTGAGCCGGCGAAGCGCGGCGAAGGACCCCCTGATTCGTGCGCTCATCGTGCATCCGGAGGGGGTCCTTCGCCGTCTGCGCGGCTCAGGATGACAGAGCTTTTGGACACCTATTTCCGGGAAGCTGTATCCCGTCGCAGCTCGATCACCGTGATCTCGCCGCCGACCGCGAGTCGCGACGGCGGACCCCAGTAGCCCGTCCCGCGGTTCACGTACAGCCACGTGCGACCCACGCGATGCAGTCCCTTCGCGATCGGCTGGAACCTGCGGATGATGAGGTTGAACGGGAAGAACTGTCCGCCGTGGGTGTGGCCGGAGAGCTGCAGATCGACGCCGAGGTGGCTTGCGGCCTGCGCGGTCTGGGGGCGGTGCGAGAGCAGCACCTTCACCGCGTCCGACGGCGCGCCGGCCAGCGCGCGGTCGGGGTCCTGCTTGTGCGTGTCGCGGCCGACCGGATCGGTGACGCCGGCAATCACGACGCGCGCGTCGCCGCGCGAGATCACCCGGTGCTCGTTCTTCAGAAAATCGAGCCCGAGGGACTGCAGATGTGCGATCCACTGACCGGCGGACCAGTAGTACTCGTGATTGCCGGTGACGTAGAAGACTCCGTCGCGCGCGCGAAGCTCGCGCATTGGCGCGACCTCGTCGCGCAGGTCTTCCATCGGACCATCGACGAGATCGCCCGTGATCGCGATCGCGTCCGCGTTCAGCGCGTTCGTACGCTCGACGAGCGACTGCACGAACGGACGGCGAATCGTCGGACCTACGTGGACGTCGCTCCACTGCACGATGCGATACCCCTCGAGCTCCGGCGGAAGATCGTCGATCGGCACGTCGACTCTGCGCACGCGCGGGCAACGCGCCTGAACCAGTCCGACCAGCGACAGCGCGCCCGCGGCGCCGAGAATCGTCAGGCTCATCACGCGTGGATCGAGCATTGGCCACGTCCGCGCGGAGATCGCCCAGCGCGCGAGCATGTACGCGCCGCGCATGACGTCGCCCACGAACACGAGCACGAACAGAGTCGAGAAGAGCGCGAGCGTCGCGTAGCCGGTCCAGTGCACCGACGTCCGCGTCCGAAGAAGCGATGGCAGTACGGGGAGCAGCGCCGCGACGAACAGAATCAACCAGCCGAATGTGGGCGCGAGCTCCGCCGCGGCGGCAGCAGCCAGGATCGGCCGTCCCGCGTACGCGAACAGCGACAGCCACACCGCGGCCGTCACGGCGAAACGGGTGTGAGAGGCGAGCGCGACTTCGCGAGGTCTCTTCATGAATGCTTCGCAACATTGCGTTGTGCGACACTATTCGACGACTCGTTCTCATGATCCGCCTCGTCCTCCTGACCCTCCTCGTCGCGCCGATCCTCCATGCCGCCACCTATCTCGTCCCGAGCGACGCGGAGCTGATTCAATCCGCGGACGAGATCGTGGTCGTGACCGGCGTCGCGACCGTATCCGAGCGCAACGCGCGCGGCGCGATCGTCACGCGCTGCACGGTTCGCATCGAGGAGACGCTGAAAGAGACGCTGAAAGGACGGACCGTGCCCGGCGCGCATCTCGTGCTGACGGAGCTCGGTGGCGTCGTGGACGATCGTTCGCGCATCGTTCCCGGCGCGCCGCGTTACGAGACCGGCGCGCGCTATCTCGTTTTCACATCCACCAATCGCGACCTCGAGCCGACGACCTTCGGCATGTCGCTAGGACTGTTTTCACTCGAGGACGGGCTCGCGCTCCGCCGCGGGATCCATGGTTTCGACAGGAACTTCGAGTCGCACGTCGAGGGCGTACGAGACGCAAAGCGGTTCACGCGATACATCCGCGATCTCGTTGCGCAACGCTTCTCCTCCGCGGATTACTTTCTCCCTCACGATGCCGTCGCGACGGAAGCGATCGAGTCGAATGTTCTGAATTACAGCCGATACTCGTTTCTGCTCGAGGAAGGCGCCGTTGGCTATCGCTGGCCGAATCCGGCCGCAGACTGGGTCCGCAACGGAACGCAGCCCGGATCGGACGGCGCGGCGGCCGTCGCGAAGGGCATCGCGGAGTGGAACTCCACGGACTCGAGCATCGACTATCGCGACGTGGGCGTCGACTCGTCGGCCTTGGGTGGGTTGGAGGTCGCGGACGGAAAGAACACGGTGCTCTTCAACGATCCGAACGGCGAGATCACGAACGGTGCGGTGGGGATCGGCGGCGCGTTCGGCGGTGAGCAGTATCGATTCGAGGATGAGTTGTTCTACGAGATCCTCGAAGGCGACGTGGTCATCGCCAACGGTTCGTTCTCGCAGAGTTGTCTCGACACGGTCGTCACCCACGAGCTGGGCCACAGCCTCGGCATCCGCCACTCGAACGATGCGCCGACCGGAACCGCGTGCGGCACGACCGCGAAATGCACGACCGACGCGATCATGAATGGTTCGGTCTCGTGTGCCTGGAACGGAATCCTCCGGCCATGGGACGACGAGGCCGCGGCGTCGGTGTACGGCGACGGCATCGACTGCGTGAACCCGGCGATCGTCCTCCAGCCGGTCTCGATGACCGTGCGCCGTGGCGAGGGGTTCCGAGTCGAGGTGACGGCGTCGGGAAGCGAGCCGCTGCGCTACGAATGGTTCGAAGGCGAGCGCGGCGTGACTACGCATCCAGTGGGCAACGACAGCCGCAGGCTCATCATCGCAACGGGCCGGGAAGCGACGACGAGCTTCTGGGTGCGGGTGTCGAATGTCTGCGAGAACGTGGACAGCGAGACGGCGACAGTCACGGTGACGATCCCGGCACGACGGCGCGCGGCGAGGCACTGAGAGTCCTGTTCGCCTCGTGACGCACCTCACGCAATTTCTGCGGGCGCAGGATTATTGTGTGAGCAAGTCCGGCGCCTTTCCGCGGCGTCATCACGCTCAGCAAGGGTCCACTACCGATGATCAAAGCCATCCGTGCCTCACTGTTCGCCGCTCTCGCGGCGGTTCTCTTCATTGCTCCCGCTCACGCGGCAACGTTCATCGTGCCTCCTGATGAAAAGCTGATCGACGATTCGTCGGCGATCGTCTTCGGCACGGTGATCAATGCGGCTCCCCGATTCACGGAAATCGGCGAGATCGAAACCGTCTACACCATCGCCATCGAGGAGGTCCTGAAAGGCAGACTCGATTCGACACAGACCACCGTCGTCGAATGGGGCGGCGTCATCGGCGGCAAAGGGATGGCGATGTCCGGAGCCCCGCGGTACGAGATGGGGAAACAGTACCTGATCTTCATGACCGAAAATCGGAACGGCGAATGGACCACGCAGCACCTGACGCTGGGCCGGTTCGAATCCATCCTCACCGAGAAAGGCGAGCTCCTCGTCCGCGACACGTCCGAGGTTCACGGATGGGACATTCACGGCAATGTTCCGGTCGAGATCGAGCGAAATGCGAACGCGTTTCGCGGTTTCGTGCGTGAGAGAGCCAGCGGGCGTCGAATCGAGGCGAACTACTTCACCCAAGCTGTTCCGCCGTCCGTCTCGACTGGCATCGCTCCGAACTTCGGGGGCTACGACATCGACGACGCCTCCGCCGTAGGTGCTGCCGCATGGGTGGATGACGGCGACTCCGACGTCGCGTACTCGATCTCGGGCTCTCCCGCAGGCGGCAACGTCAAGGACGTGTTCGACGACGAGGACCGGATCATCGAAGAGGACCCAAACAACGTCATCGCAGGCGCGTTCAACGGCTCCGGAGTCGTCGCCACGGCGTTCTGGGGCCACAGTGGTCCCGATCACGATTTCGATGGCAACACGTTCAACACGATCACCGGAAGCGACATCGTTACGCAGAACGGCTTCAAAGACTCCAATTCCTCTCAGGCCACGTTTCGTTCGGTGATGGCTCACGAGCTCGGGCACACGCTCGGCTTCCGTCATTCTGACTGTCCTGCCACTCCATGCACGTCGCAGGCAATCATGAACTCCTCGGTCGGCCCAACGAACGGGGTCCTCCAGCAGTACGACGTCGACGCGGTGCGAGCGGTCTACGGCAGCGGTGGAGACGCTACTCAATACGTGACTTCGAACGGAAGGCGCGAGGACAGTTCGGTCTCGTTCAAGATCGCCGAATTGGGCTGCATCGCGCCCGGGATCACGACGCATCCGCAGAACAAGAACGTTTCGGTCGGCACGACCACGTCGTTGAATGTCGTCGCCAGCGGCACGACTCCTTTCAGCTTCCAATGGTTCTTCGGCAACTCGCCCGACACCACGAACCCTGTCCCTGGTGCGACCTCCAGCTCGATCAACATCACACCGACCAGCCCGGGCGTTGGCAGCTACTGGGTGCGCGTAAACAACAGCTGCGGTCCGGCCGTGAACAGCAATACAGCCACGGTCACGGCCACGTGCACGAATCCCGCGATCACCGGCCAGTCCCCGAATCCCACGATCAGCGAAGGCAGCTCGACGCAGCTTTCGGTGACGGCGACGGGGAGCGGTCTGGTCTACCAGTGGTACGAAGGTGCGGTCGGAGACACGTCCCAACCCCGCGGCACGAACAGCAGCACGCTCACCGTCTCCCCGACCAGCAACAGGAGCTACTGGGTGAACGTCAGCGGTCTTTGCGGATCGCCGGTGAGCAGCAATGCCTTCGTGGTGACAGTGGTGCCGTGCGCGGAGATCACCGTCAACCCGCCGACCGCCACGGCCGGTACCGGCGTTGGCAACTACAACTTGAACGTGATTGCCAGCAGTACATCGCTGCCGTTGACCTACACCTGGTTCCGAGGCAACACTCCGGGTTTCGGCGGCACCTCGCTTGGCCCCGGTCAGACGAAAAACGTCACGGTCACGGCAGTAACCGGCTTCTGGGCACGTGTGCAGAACTTCTGCGGCCGCGTCGAGTTCAGCTCGCTCATCACCCTCGCGCCGTGCACGCTGCCGACCATCACCTCGCAGCCCGTGGACAAGAGCGTCAACTTCAACCAGACCGCGCAGCTCTCGATCGGCGTCAGCGCCGGCGCGACCGTGACCTGGTACCGCGGCCTCGTCGGCGACCTCACGACGCAGATCGGGACCGGCACCGCGGTCACCACGTCCGCGCTCACCGCGACGACGCAGTTCTGGGCGCGGGTGTCGAACACCTGCGGTCCGATCTCCTCGCGCCAGGTCACGGTGACGGTGAACCAGCTCACTGAGCTCGTCCCGCTCCTCAACGGCCGCTTCTTCGTGCAGGTGCGCTACCGCAATCAGTTCGACAACAACAAGGAAGGCAAGCTTCTCGGCCGTTCGCTCTTCAGCACTCCGCTCAGCGAGACCGCGATCTTCACCTTCGGCGATCCGCTCGTCGTCGAGCTGATGGTCCGCGTCTCCGACGCGCGTCCGTTCGACGACAACATCCACCTCTTCCTCGGCGGACTGAGCGACGTGGAGTTCGGCGTGGTGGTGACGGACTCGCAGTCCGGCATCGTGCGCGAGTACCTCAAGCCGGCGAATCAGCTCGTCGGTGTGATCGATCGCACGACCTTCCCGGCCGCGAGCTCACTGCCGGACCACCTTCATGCGCCGCTGAACATCGCGCCGACGGCGGAGACGTCGACGATCCGGTTGCTGAACAATCGCTTCGAAGTGCGGATGCGCTATCGCAATCCGTTCACCAATCCCGCGGGAGAGGGCTACCTCAACGCCCGCTCGATTGCCAGCTCGTCGACGACGGAGACCGCGGTGTTCTTCTTCGACGAGAACGTCGGCTCGGGCGAGTGGATGGTGCGCTTCTCCGATGCCCGCCCGTTCGCGAATCGCATCGACATGTTCCATGGCGGCCTCAGCGACGTGGAGTTCACGATCGAAGTGCACGACACGCAGACGGGCGTCCACAAGGAGTACCACAAACCTCCGTTCATCCTGCTCGGTGAGGTGGATCGCGCTTCGTACGTACCTTGATTCGGTTGGCGGTTGGCGGGAGAGCCCGCTACCGCCAACCGTTTGAAACCGCCCGGCGCTTCCGGCATCGAATATTCGTCGCCGATGAAATCGTTTCAAGGCGCAGGAGGCACGCGGTGGTATCCCGGAAAAACCAATTCATCCCCTTTCTGATGGTTCTCCTCTTTGGCTGCGTCGAGTCGCAGTCCGCGCCGCTGCCTTCCGCCGCGGCGGCGAAGTCGCCCAAAGGAGGGTCCGCGAAAATGACGCAGCAGTACGCAAAACCGCCCGAGGCGGAGCTCAAGAAGAAGCTCACGCCGATGCAGTACGAGGTCACGCAGAACGACGGCACCGAGCCGCCGTTCCGCAACGAGTACTGGAACAATCACGAGCCCGGCATCTACGTCGACGTCGTCAGCGGCGAGCCGCTGTTCTCGTCGCTCGACAAGTTCGACTCCGGCACCGGCTGGCCGAGCTTTACCCGCCCGCTCGAGCCGGAGAACGTGAAGACGAAGTCCGACCGGAAGTTGTTCATGGTCCGCACCGAAGCCCGATCGAAGAACGCCGACTCGCACCTCGGCCACGTCTTCGATGACGGTCCCGCGCCGACCGGTCAACGCTTCTGCATGAACTCCGCGTCGCTGCGGTTCGTCCCGCTCGCGAAACTGGACGAGGAGGGCTACGGCGAGTACCGGAAGCTGTTCGAGAAGACCGCCGCGAAGCCAGGCACGACGCAGGTCGCGACGCTTGCCGGCGGTTGCTTCTGGGGCGTCGAGGAGTTGATTCGCAAACTGCCCGGCGTCGTCGACACGGAAGTCGGCTACACCGGCGGCGCCGTGAAGAACGCGACGTACCGCAACCACGAGGGGCACGCCGAGGCGATCAAGATCACGTTCGATCCGGCGAAGACTTCGTACGAGGACATCCTCGAGTTCTTCTTCAAGATCCACGACCCTACGACGCTGAACCGTCAGGGCAACGACGTCGGCTCGTCGTACCGCTCCGCGATCTTCGTCCACAACGACGAGCAGCGGAAGGTCGCCGAGCAGGTGAAAGCGAAGGTCGAGAAGTCCGGCGCGTGGAAGCGCCCCGTCGTCACGGAGATCGCCGCGGCGAAGGAGTTCTGGTCCGCCGAGGACTACCACCAGGATTACCTCCAGAAGAATCCCGGCGGCTACACGTGCCACTACATTCGGCCGGTCAAGTTCGAGTAGGGCAATAGGACGTATAGGACGAATAGGACCTATACGTCCTATGAGTCCTATCCGCCTATCTCGGTACTGCGGCCACGATCCTCAATGGTCCACCGGATCCTCGTGCGATCTTCATCGGCAACGCGATGACGAAGGCGCCGCGGGCGGGGAGGCGCTCGACGTTGGCGACGTTTTCGAGGCCGGGGACGTTGGCGCCGTTGGCGATGCGGTGCACGATGAAGTCGCGGGACTGTCCGTAGTCGATGCTGGCGGTGTCGATGCCGAGGGCGGCGACGCGGCGCTCGGTGACGAGCAGGCGCGCGGAGTCCTCGCCGTACGACGGGAAATGCAGGTTGTCCGTCGCGCCGGGGGTATCGTCGCCGAAGTACTGCTTGCGGTCGGGCCAGCGCGCGCCCCAGCCGGTGCGCAACAGCACGATCGTTCCCGCCTCGATCATTCCGTGCTGCGCCTCCCACGCGCGCACGTCCTCCGCGCTCAGGCGATAGTCGGGATTCGCGGCGGCCTTCGTCGCGACGTCGATCACCACCGCGGGCGCGAGGAGTTGCCGCAGCGGAATCTCATCCGCGGTGTGTTTCCCTTCCGCGAAATGAATCGGCGCGTCGAGGTGCGTTCCTCCGTGCTCCTGCGTGCAGAACGAGTTCGACGCGTAGAAGTAGCCGCCGGGCGTCGGACCGTACGCGAGCTGCGTCAGCTCGAACGACGACGGCGGCGACGTAGGCCAGTACAGCGTCTTCTCATCGAACGCCCACGTGAGATCGACGAGCTCCGAGTCGCGAAGGTCGAACGGCGCGCGAGTGGTGGTGGCGCATGCGCAAAGCGCGAGGAGCGCGAGGACGGCGAAATGTCGATGCATGGCGCGGATTCTACGTACAATCGCGAGCATGATTCCACGCATGCTGATCTGGGTCGCGATCGTGTTCAGCACTGTGATTTATTTCGGAATCGCGGTCTTCACGGGCAAGCTTGGCGACTTCGAAGCGCTGACGCGCCTGCAATACGTACGCGTTCTCTATGGCATCGCGCTGCTGATGTTCCTCGTCGGCTGGTTCGTGGTGCGGCGCGTCGTCAGCGGCAACGAACACTTGCGGATGATGTGCGCGCTGGCGGTTTTCGAGTCCTGCGCGATCTTCGGCCTCCTCACGGCTTTCCTCACGAAAGACTGGCGCCTCTACCTCGGACCGTGGGCACTCGCGCTCATCGGCTTCGCTCGTGAATTTCCCCGGGCCGGAACAGGAGAAGGTCGCGCGCCAATGTGACGTCGGTCTCGTCGAGTTGTTCGAGCCGCGCCCGCTCGCGCGTGCGCAGGCCGCGGTACGACGACGACATCACCTCGATCATCGCTGCCCGATCGAGTCTCGCGACGTGACGCAGCGTTTCCCGCCGCTCGAGTGCGAAGTGCGATGCGAACGCGGCGATGGTGCGCTCGACCCGGTCTCGCTCCACGCGTTCTCCCTGCACCGCCTCGCGCAATTCGACTAAGTCTTCCGCGCCCGGGATGACCACCAGGAGCGCGCCGTTCGGACGAAGCACGCGACGGAATTCGTCCGCGTTCATGCGCGCGGTGATCGACAGGACCGCGTCGAACGACGCATCCGCGAACGGAAGGAAGCGATCCGCGTTCGCGACGACCCACTCGCAATCGCGATGCGTGCGCGCGGCGAGCTCGATCGCCGGAACCGAAATGTCGACGCCCCACGCTTCCACGTCATACGCGCGCCGGAACGCCGCGAGATGCGAGCCCTCACCGCATCCGACGTCGAGCAGCGCCCCTTCGACCGGAAACGCGCGCACGATCGCGTCAACAAGCGGATCGCCGCGCTCGTAGAACCTTCGCCGCGCTTCGACTGCGTCGGCGTTGTCTCCCGGATTCTTCGAACGCCGGTCCTGCGGCTGCAGCAGATTCACGTAGCCGCTGCGCGCGACGTCGAAAGAGTGATGGTTCGCGCACACGTACTGGCCCTCGCGGCGAACGAGGGGCATGCGGCAGTAGCGGACGGTGCAGACGAGGACCATGGGCGAGTCTACGAGCCGACGAGTCTTCGAGTCGACGAGGGGTTCATGGTCTCAGAGTCTCATAGTGTCAGAGGAGTTGGCGCAGCCCGCTATGAGACTGTGAGACTGTGAGCCTATGAGCCTCCTTGTCGACTCGAAGACTCGTCGACTCGTCGACTCGTCGCGTAGACTCCTCCCGTGCTCCGCTCCACTCGCCGTCTCGCGCTCCTCGTGGTCGGGCTGATCGCGTTCGTGATCGTCGCGGCGCTCGTCTACCAGGTCGGAATGGCGCGGCTCGAGGGGAAGCAGCGCACGTTCTGGGAGTCGTTCGCGTGGGCGGGCGAGACGCTGAGCACGACCGGGTACGGCGCGGACTCGCACTGGTCGCATCCGGCGATGGTCATCCTCGTCGTGGCCGTGCAGTTCGTCGGCGTGTTCCTGGTCTTTCTCGTCATTCCGATCTTTCTCGTCCCGTACCTCGGAGAACGCTTCGAGCAGAAGGTCCCGCGCACCGCAAGCGACAAATTGCACGATCACGTCATCGTGTACGGCTTCGGGCCGTCCGTCGAGACGCTGCTGCAGCGGCTGGCGGCCGCGGACGTGCCGACGCTCGTCGTCGAGACGAACGAGGACACGGCCCGCGCGGTGATGGAGCAGAACCAGCCGGTCGTCTTCACGCGCTCCGACGAAGACGCCCTCGGCGTCGCGCGCCTCGACTCCGCGCGCGCGATCGTCGCCAACGGCAGCGATCAGGAGAACGCGGCGATGATCCTGCGCGCGCGGCAGATGGGATTCGTGCGCGAGATCTATGCGTTCGTCGAGAACCCCACGCACCGCAAGCCGATGGAGCTCGCCGGCGCCACTGCGGTGTACACGCCGCGGCACATCGTCGCGGCCGCGCTCGCGGCGCACGCGAGCGACCGTCTCAGTCCGCGCCTCCCGGGACTCGAGCGCATCGACGGCCTCCTGCGCCGCGAAGTGCGCGTTGCTGCCGCGAGCCCGCTCGTCGGCAAAACGCTGCGCGACGCCGCGCTTCCGGCGGTGGTCGTGGGGATGTGGCGCCGCAGTCAGCTCGTGACGCGCTGCGCTCCGGACGCGGTCCTCGAGCCCAACCTCATGCTGGAGTTGGTCGGCACCGCCGACGCGCTCGCAGAATCCGCGTCACGCCTCGGCGCGCGCCTGCTGCACGACGAAGGTCCGTTCGTCATTGCCGGCTTCGGCGAAGTAGGGCGCAAGGTCCACGAGCTCCTCACCGACGTCGGGGAGGAAGTGCAAGTCGTGGAACGGAACGCCGGACCGAACATCGACGTCGTCGGCGACGTGCTCGACACCTCGGTGCTCGAGCGAGCGAAGCTCGCCGATGCGCGCGCGTTGATCCTCGCACTCGACAGCGACGACTCGACCCTCTTCGCAACGGTCATCGCCCGCGACCTCGCCGGCGACGTGCCGATCATCGCGCGCGTGAACCACGCGCGCAATCTCGACAACATCCATCGCGCCGGCGCGGACTACGCTCTGTCGATCGCCGACGTCTCCGGGCAGATGCTCTCCACGCGTCTCCTCGGACGCCAGGCGCGCATCCGCGAAGAACACCGCCGCGTCGTCCGTCTCGAAGGCGAGAGTCTTCGCGGACGCACGCCCGCGGAGATCGCGGCCGCGGAAGGGCGCACGGTGCTCGCGGTGCAGCGCGGCAGCGAGATCCTCCGTCGCGTCGATCCGGAGCTTCGCATCGATGCAGGGGATGCGGTCTGGGTCTGCGCGGTCTAGTTCAGTTTATCCCGCGCGAAGACGCGGGATCTCCGGTGCGACCGCGCGTATCGTCCCTGTGGCATGCGCACGTACGGTGCACGCCGAGATCCCGCGTCTGCGCGCGGGATAAACTGAATGACTAGACTTCGCTGCCCGTGAAGCGGAACCGCGTGACCTCGCTCTCGAACTCCTGACCGCTGCTGACGAGTCTCTGCATCGTCGTGTTGAACTCCCGCGCGACGTCGTCGTTCTTCTGCGCGATGTCGAGCATCACCCGCGACGCGTCGGCGATGCGCTCCGTCTCCTCGAGCTGCCGCTCGAGCAGATCGCGCATCGCCCCGGCGTCCTCCGAAATGCGCTCGAGCGCCGCGGTAATGCCGCGTCCCGCGAGCGACTGCTCCTCGGTCGCGCTCTTGACCTGCGCGGCGATGTCGCGCACGCGCTCCGATTCCTGGGCCATGAGATGCGTGCCGCGCGCCTGCTCGGTCGTGGCGCGGTTGATCTCGGCGATGTGATCGGACATGCGCGAGGTGACCTCGTGCAGCCTGCGGCTGGCCGACGACTGCTCGCCGAGGGCGCGATTGATGCGCGTGGCCATGTCGTATGAGCGTGATGCGCTGTCGACGATCTTGCCGAGCGAGCTCGCCGCTTCCTCCGCGAGCTGCACGTTCCCGGTCACGCGCGTGACGCCCTCGTGCATCTTCGCCACCGCCGCGCGCGAGCCGCTCTGCACGGCCTTGATGATCGCGGCGATCTCCTTCGTCGACCCGCGCGTGCGCTCCGCGAGCTGACGGATCTCCTCGGACACGACCGTGAAGCCGGCGCCGTGCTCCCCCGCCTGCGCGGCGATGATCGCGGCGTTGAGCGAGAGGAGGTTGGTCTGGTTCGCGACTTCTTCGATGACGTTGAGGATGCGGCTGATCTCGCCGACGCTGCGTTGGAGCTCGTCCATCGTCTTCGCCGTGCTGATGGTCAGATCGCGCGTGACGTTGATGCCTTCGACCGTGCGTTGCACGGCAGCGCCGCCGCCGCGCGCGTCTTCGCGCACCTGTTCGGCGAGATCGGCCGTCGACTGCGAGCTGGTCAGCAGCTCGGAAACGGTCGAGTCCATCTCCGCGACGAACGACAGCACTTCCTCGCCAATGCTGGCCAGGACTTCCGTGCGGTTCGAGGTCTCGATCATCGTCGCGTTCATCTGTGTCGCGGACGACGAGGTCTTTTCCACGGACTGGAAGAGGTAGTCCATGCTGCGCGCGACTTCTTCCGCGGAGGCCTGCAACTCGAGAGCGCGCGCGGATGCGTCCTGCGTGAGGTCGTTGACCGTGTCCGCGGCCTGCACGACGCCGCGGATGCCGCCGCGCACGTTCTCGACGGCGGCCGAGGAGGTCTGCGTGAGCGAGCTCTGTTCGCGCGAGCGCTCGAGCAGCAGCTCGGTGCCGCCGGTGATGACGCGGACGCCCTCGGTGATCGTCGTGCCGCTGCCGCCGACGCGGCCGAGGAGGCGCCGGAGGTTCGTCCGTGTTTCGCCAAAGCTCACGGCGAGGTGTCCGACTTCGTCGTCCGCGAACACGCGCGGCGCGACGTCGAAGTTGCCGTTGGCCATCTCGCTCGCGACGCCGCGGAGCTCGTGCAGCGGACGGGTGACGTCGCGCGAGAGGACCACCGTGGCGATGCTGAATGCGGCCATGGTCAGCAGCATCACCGCGAGCGTGTAGATCGTCACCTGGTAAGGCACGTTGCGATAGGCTTCGAACGGGATCGCGAGCACGAGGATCGAGCCGTCTTTCAGCTCCGTGAAGCGCACGACGTGAGAGCTCGTGAAGCTGCGGCTGTCGCCGTTGCGCGTGGCGCGAATGGCGCGGACTTCGTCCGGCTCGAGCGGTTCGGACGTGCTCGTGACTTTGCCGCCCTTGTCGATGAGGTGCAGCGAGTAGCCGGCCGGAATGGAGAACTTCATCGTGTCGAGAGCGGAGGCGTCCACTGTGGCGAGGACGCGGGTGGTGTCGGTCAAACGCTCGAAGCGGTCGGCCGCGGTGTCGATTGCGAGCCCTTCCAGCGTCGACGACACGCGCGAGGCGACGAGAAGGATCAGCGCGGCGGAAGAGATGGTGAGCGAGCCGATGAAGACGATCGCGATCTTCTTGCCGAGGGAGAGCTCGCTGCCTTCGTAGTGCACGCGTCGCCCCGCGGCCGCCACGATCAGTTGATGCTTGCCCATCGCGTAGCCCCAGACGATGGAGATGAAGCCCGCCATCAGCGCGGCCACGAGGAAGGTTGCGAAGCCGATCGCGGTGCGCATGAGAATCAGCGACGCGATGATCGCGAACAGGATCCCGCCGCCACCCCAGAGGATGATGGAGAGTTGCTTCGTGCGGTCGAGACACTCGGACATCGCCTGAGAGAGATCGCCGTCGCCGGCAAGCGCTTCTTCGACACGCCGCGCCTGCGGCCTCACTCCGATCGCGAAGAGAACGCACCCGCCGCCGTACATGACGATCAGCAAACCGAGCAGCACGAGCGCGCGCACCGGCGAGAGCTGGACCGTTTGCGCCAGAAATAGCAGCGCCGGCACGACACTCACGACCAGCGGCGGAAGAAGGAGCCACAGGAGGTATCTGCGGGTGAAGGGCACGACGCGGATTATAGGTGTTGGGTGCCGAGTGCTGGGTGCCGAGTGCAGGCGTCTCGCGGAATTCCGTAATCGTGTCCGTCAAAGGGATCCAAAGGGTCCGACAGACGGAGATGAACGAGATCGACAGGATCCCGCGATTTCTCGCGGTGCTCGCCACAATCCTTTGCGGATCGTGGCTGTACGGGCGCACCATCGGTGACGGCCCGGTTCTCCAGGCGCATGTCGACCAGCAGCGCATCGACACCGGAGAGTTGTCGTTCGAGGAGATCTTCGCGCGAGGTGAGTTTCTCTTCGCGGCGAAGTTCAACGCCTTCGACGGTCAGGGGCGGCCCGGCACGCGGGGCGATGGCGCACCGCGCGTCCCGGGCAGCGCGCCGCGGTTCATCCGCACTTCCGCACCCGAGGCGAATTCGTGCGCGGGGTGTCACCACGATCCGTTCCCCGGCGGCGCGGGCGATTTCGCGGCCAATGTCTTCGTTCAGGCGCACACGCTCGATCCCGTCGATTCGTCGACAGACGCCGCGTTGAGCAACGAGCGCAACACGCTCGGCATGAACGGTGCCGGCGCGATCGAGCTGCTGGCCCGCGAGATGACCGCGGACCTCATCGCGATCCGTACCGCGGCCCTGACTGAGGCGAGGAGCGGCAACGTCGACATCACGCGTGCTCTCCT
>DASYGV010000124.1:0-3250 GCA_035999335.1 Thermoanaerobaculia bacterium
CAGATCTACGAGGGCACGAGCAACATGCAGCTCGCCACGATCGCCAAGACGATCCTGACGGAGCGCCTGTAGGACGTAGCACCAGTTTTGCACCATACCGCCCAGCTCGTGGCATGCCCGCCTGGCGTCCGCAGGCGGAGAGAGCGGACGGAATGGCGAAACCGGAGATCGGGCTCGATACGAAGGAATTGGCAGTTCTCATCGATGCGATCGAGGACTATGCGATCTTCCTCCTGAGCCCCGAAGGCGAGATCCGCTCCTGGAACAGCGGCGCCTCCCGCACGATGGGCTATGCCGCGGACGAGATCATCGGCGACCACTTCTCGCGCTTTTACCTTCCGAACGACCTCGCCGCTCGCAAACCGCAGAGGGAGCTGGAGATTGCCGCGCGCGAGGGGCGCATCGAAGATGAGGGTTGGCGGGTCCGCAAGGACGGCTCCCGCTTCTGGGCCAACACGATCATCACACCGCTGCGCAATGAAAATGGCCGAGTCACCGGCTACGCGAAGATCACTCGCGACCTCACGATCCCTCGTCTCGCGGAGGAGCAACTTCGGCAGAGCGAGGAGGTCTTCCGACTGCTGGTCGCCTCGGTGCAGGACTACGCGATCTTCCTCCTCGATCCGGAAGGCCGCGTCGCGACCTGGAACGCCGGGGCCCAACGCATCAAGGGCTACGCGCCCGGCGACATCATCGGCCGGCACTTTTCGGCCTTCTATCCCGAGGAGGACGTGCTCAGCGGGAAGCCCGCGCGGGAGCTCGAGATCGCGCAGCGAGACGGCAGCGTCGAAGACGAAGGGTGGCGCATCCGCAAGGACGGCAGTCGTTTCTGGGCGAACGTGGTCATCACCGCCGTGTTCGACGAGCGACGGAAGCTGCGCGGGTTCGCGAAGGTCACGCGGGACATGACCGAGCGCAAACGATCGGAGGAGACGCAACGCTCGCTTTACGAGCAGCGCGAGGCGCGCTTCCTCGCGGAGGAAGAGCGGCGTCACGCCGAGGCATCGTACCGGGCAGCGCAGGAAGCGAATCGTGCGAAGGACGAGTTCCTGATGACGCTCTCGCACGAGTTGCGCACTCCCCTCACTTCCATCCTCGGATGGGCGCGGCTCCTGCCGACCATGCGGCCGCAGGACGAAGGGTTCAGCGAGGCGATCGCCGCGATCGGGCGGAGCGCGCAGCTTCAGGCGCGCCTCATCGACGACGTACTCGATGTGTCGCGGATCGTCTCGGGCAAGCTGCGGCTCAGCGTCGAAAACGTCGATGTCCTGCGCTTGTTGACCGCGGCTGTCGACGCCGTGCGGCCGAGCGCGGACGCGAAACACATCACCATGGCGACCTCGTTTGCTCCGCAGCTCGGCATGATCGTCGCCGACGCGACCCGCCTGCAGCAGATCCTCTGGAACCTTCTCTCCAACGCCGTCAAGTTCACGCCCAAGGACGGCCGCGTCGACGTCACCGCCCGTCGGACGTCGTCCCATGTCCAGATCGCCGTCGCCGACAGCGGCGACGGCATCGACGTGAGCTTTCTCCCGCATGTCTTCGAGCCGTTCCGTCAGGCGGAGAACCCGAGCACACGCGTGCACGGCGGCCTTGGCCTCGGCCTGTCGATCGTTCGTTATCTCGCCGAGGCGCACGGCGGGACCGTCGCGGCCGAGAGTCTCGGACGCGGCCAAGGTGCGACGTTTTCGGTCACGCTGCCGATCGGCGCGCTGAAGTTCGAGCGGCCGCCGCTGACTGTCGTGCCCGGGCCATCGGCCGCCGAACCGATCCCCAAACGCCTGTCCGGCGCCAGCATTCTGCTCGTGGACGACGACCGCGAGGGACGGATGGTCGTCCGCGCGCTGCTTCGTCAGGCCGGCGCCAGCATCATCGACGTCGAGTCGGCCGCCCTCGCTCTCGAAGAGTTGGCCAAGCAGCTCCCTGATCTCGTCATCACCGACATCGCGATGCCGCACGTCGGCGGCTACTCGCTTGCTCGCGACATCCGCGCGCAGACGCCGGACCTGAAGATCGTCGCGCTCACCGCGTTTCCCGCAGGCCGTTCCGGCGGTCATGACGCCATCTTCGACGCGTTCATCACCAAGCCGGTCGAGCCGAGCGAGTTGGTCGACGCGATCGCGCGCATCCTGATGCGCTGACGCTTCCGGAACGCCGGCGTCCTCGCCGGCTGGCCCGCAGGCGTCCCGCGCCTGCGTTCTGCGAAGGCGGCGAGGACGCCGCCTGGCCAGCCGCCGAGACGGCAGCGTTCCGAGGGCTACTTTCGAACCGCCGTCTCGGTTCCCGGCTTGCCGGCGCGTCCCTGCACGGCCCAGCGGCCTTCGAGCGCGCCGTCCGCGCGCTGGCGATAGGCGATGACCGCGAGCCACGAGCGGTCGCCACCGCTGTACGCGACCGAAAGCGTGTCGTTCACCATGATGCCGACGCCGGTGTACTGCAGGTTGCCGATCGCCCAGTGCACGTCGTACACATCGCCGCGCGCCACGATCGTGAGTGTTCCTTTGTAGGCACCGACACCCGGGTTCATGCCGTTGATGGCGTAGGTGCCGGAGAACGCCGCCTTGCCGCTCGCGGGCAGGGACATGAGGACGAGGATGAGAACCAGGAGCACGAGGATGCTTTTCCGCATGGACGACCCCCTTCGGCCAAACATGTTACCTCCGTCTACCCCTCACGGAGGTGCCGCTCGACGACAGCCATGTGATGCCGTTGGTGGTAGAGCGTGAAAAACAGCATCTCCCGCACGGTGAGCTTGCCGATCAGCGGATGCGGGAGCTGGAGGAGGTCGAGCTTGCGCTCCGGCCAGCGCGGGATCGCCGAGCGCAGGTCGCGGCTGGCGCGCGTGAAGCTCTCCATGATCTTGCCTCGCCACGCCTCGAGGTCGTTTTCGGATTGAGCGGAAGGAGCAAAGCGGCCCGCCTGCCCTCCTTCAGCCAAAGCGTTCTGATAGCGAGCGACGAGATCGTCGTAGCTCATCGACGCGCGGCTGGCTTTCCCGAACATCACCCGCAGCATGATCTTCGGAGTCGTGAGCGCCTTCGCGACCGGACGAATCGACTTGCTGAGATGACGCACCGTCTCCGCCGGCGACCACGACGAGCCGATGCGGCGAAAGAAAGCGTCGGTGTCGAAGGCGTTCCAGTATGCGACGCAGTCGCTCTCCTGGCGATCGAGGGCGTCCATGATTTGTTCACGGGTGTGCATCGTGAGCGCATCGTACTCCGTAGCTCTGTCATCCTGAGCCGCGGAG
>DASYGV010000142.1:0-7897 GCA_035999335.1 Thermoanaerobaculia bacterium
AGTTGCGCACCGCCGATCTCGATGATCCAGTCGTCGCAGGTCCCGTTGCCGCACAGGTCGAAGTGTTCCGGCCACGAAACTTGAATGTTGAAATCGGGAGCTCCCACCGGCACGACGAACGGACGCACGGTGACTTGCGGATGGTCCTGGACCACGAGGAACGAGATCGTCTCGTGCAGGAGGTCGATGCCCTCGCGCAAGTCGACGTTGTATCGGCCCGGCGGGAGGACGCCGAGGTTCACTTCATACGGGTAGTGAATCGGCGGCGAAGGACACCCGCCGGGGCGGAGCCGGACCTGGATGTCGAAGCCGTTCCGCGTGATGGATTCGGTTGCGGCGGAACAGACGAGCGGAACGCGCAGCGTGACGGGAGTCGTGGACGTCGGAGCCAAGGGGAAAACGGAGAGAGCTGCATTTGCTGCGGCGGTGGAACCGACGAAGACGACGAGGATGATCCGGAGTAACCCTGGCAAAGAGTGCACCTCCCAGTATGCTGAAACAGCATACGCACAGGAAGTACGGCGCGCAATAGTTATTTGACTACGAAGTCTCTTCGATCCGGTAGTTCGGCGCTTCCTTCGTGATCACGACGTCGTGCGCGTGCGACTCGCGCAGGCCCGCGGCGGTAATGCGGATGAAGGTCGTCTTCGTGCGCAGCTCTTCGATGTCCTTCGCGCCGGCGAGGCCCATCCCCGAACGGAGGCCGCCGACGAGCTGCGGGATCATCGCGCCAATCGAGCCTTTGTACGGCACCTTCCCCTCGATGCCCTCGGGCACGAGCTTGCCGACGTCGTCGGTGTTCTCCTGGAAGTAGCGGTCCTTCGAGCCGGCCTGCATCGCGCCGATCGAGCCCATGCCGCGGTAGGCCTTGAACGTGCGGCCCTGGTAGAGGATGGTCTCGCCCGGCGCCTCGTCGGTGCCGGCGAAGAGCGAGCCGATCATCACCGTGCTCGCGCCGGCCGCGAGCGCCTTGGTCACGTCGCCGGAGAACTTGATGCCGCCGTCGCTGATGACCGGCACGTCGAACTTCTCCGCCGCACGCACGCAGTCGATGACCGCGGTGAGCTGCGGCATGCCCGCGCCCGCAACAACGCGCGTAGTACAGATCGAGCCGGGGCCGATGCCGACCTTGAGCGCGTCGACGCCGAGCTCGCAGAGCTCCACCGCGCCTTCGTACGTGGCCACATTCCCCGCGATGAGCGGCGTGGTCGGGAATAGCTTCTTGAACTGTTTGATCGTGTCGATCACGCCCGCCGAATGCGCGTGCGAGGAGTCGAGGACGATGACGTCGACCTTGGCGTCGATGAGCGCGCGCGCCCGCTCGATGCCGTCCTTCCCCGCGCCGATGGCCGCGGCCACGCGCAGACGTCCGAGGGGGTCTTTGGCGGCCTGCGGATAACGGCGCGCCTTCTGGATGTCCTTGACCGTGATCAGGCCTTTCAGATCCCCGTTCTGATCGACGACGAGCAACTTCTCGATGCGGTGGTGATGCAGAACTTCGCGCGCCTGCTCGAGCGTGGTCCCAACGGGCACGGTAACCAGGCTGTCCTTGGTCATCCGCTCGGCGATCGGCAGGTCGAAGCGGGTCTCGAAGCGGAGGTCGCGGTTGGTCAGAATGCCGACGAGCTTCCCGTTCGCGTCCGTCACCGGCACGCCGGAGATCTTGTACTTCTCCATGACTTGCAGCGCTTCGGAGATCGACTGCCACGGACGCATGGTCACGGGATCGACGATCATCCCCGCCTCCGAGCGTTTCACGCGATCGACTTCCTCGGCCTGGCGATCGGCGGGCATGTTCTTGTGGATCACGCCGAGGCCGCCGTGCTGGGCCATCGCGATCGCGAGGCGCGCCTCGGTGACCGTGTCCATCGCCGCGGAGAGGATCGGGATGTTGAGCGAGATCTCGCGCGTGAGGCGCGTGGAGACCTCGACGAAGTTCGGATGGAGGTCGGATTTCGCGGGCTTGAGCAGGACGTCGTCGAACGTGAGACCGAGCGGGATCTCTTCGAAGCGGTCGGCGGAGGGCCGTGGCTCGGACGTTTCCGCCTCGCGGAACTCGACTCGCCCGATCATCGGAATGTCTCGAAGTACACGTTCGTCGCTCATGTCCGCCTCCGAATTTGAGTATAGAACGGGAGGCAGTGCACCGGAATTGCACGCTCGTTTTCGGAGAGCTTGCGCGAGTGACGATCCGGTTCACGATCGAGGAGCGGCACCTGACCGACACCGAAGGGCGTCCGGTGGCCGAAACCGCGCCCGATTCGGTCGCCTTCCATTCCTTCGACGCCGCCACCGTCGACGATGCCGTGCATCAGTTCGTGACGAAGGACGAGGGCGAGATCATCGGCAACGTCCTGAAGTTCCCCGGCTTTCAGGCCGTGGCCACGGTGCGCAAGGCCACGGGGGTGTATACGCTGCAGTTCACGCCCGCGAGCCAGCAGCACAAGCTCTAACGATGAACGATGAACGATGAGAGATGAACGATGAACCCGGTCCCCAGTTCATCGCTCATCGTTCATCGTTCATCGTTCGCCATCACCCGCTCCGGATGATCTCCTTCAACATCTCATCCTGCAGGTTGTACACGCCGAAGACGCCGACCCGATAGCGATTGAACAGGAACGAGAACGCGTACACCTTTCCGCTCTGCGCGTGGACGTATCCGGACAGGCCGATGACGCCGGAGATGTAGCCGGTCTTCGCGTACACCTGCCGAGCGAATGGCGGCTGGCGCAGGCGGTTGCCGAACTTCGAGTCGGGATCGCCCGTGTACGGCATCGAGCTCACGAACTCTTCGCGCCACGGGCTCTTCCACATGTACCGCAGCAGCAAAACGAATGCGTTCGCGGACGCGCGGTTGTTGCGCGACATCCCGGAGCCGTCGACGGGATAGAACTCGTTCGCGGGAACACCGATCTTCGTCGTCAGCCACTCCTTGATCTCCGCGTTGCCCGCGGCCCACGAACCTTCGTTCCGCATCTCCGCGCCGATCATCTTCAGCACCTGCTCGGCGTAGTGGTTCTGGCTCTTCTTGTTGATGACGTAGACCAGGATGTTCAGCGGCGTGGTGTGCTTCGTGACCAGCCGCCAGTCCGTGCGCGCGTCGCGCGGCGTCAGAACGATCTGCCCCTGGATCGCGATCCCGTTCCGCTGCAGCGTCTCGTTCGTCACCGCCGCGAAGTAGTGCACCGGATTCTCGACCGTGACGAATACCTCGGTCGTTCCCGAGCGCGCCGGGACGCCGCCGCGAACGATGATCGTGTTGCTGCCGTTGGCGCGCGTGATGAACGGCAGTCCGCGTCCCGTGCGGCAACTGTTCTGGACCTGAACGTAAGACGTCGGCGGATCGAGCTGCACGACGCACCGCTGCCCCGCGCGGCTCGGCAGCACGCGCACCGCCACGCAGCCCTCCTGCATCGAGAACGCAGCGATCGGAGCCTCGTACCAGGCCGTGAGCTGATCGACCGGCCAGGTCGGATGGATGTACTCCGCGTCGAAGTAGCCGTGCTCGAAGACGAGGTTGCCGGCAATCGTCTTGACGCCGGCGCGCATGAGGTCCGCGGCCCATTCCTGGATCACCGCGGTCGCGCTGCCGTCATGGAAACGCCCGCCGATCGTGGGATCGCCGCGGCCGACGACGCGCACGTCGCCGTTCAGCGTGCCCGTGGCGTCGATCTGCCCGCGCACGAAGACTTCGGTCGACACCTCGAACGACGGCTTGAGGAGATCGATCGCCGCTCCGGTCGTGAAGAGCTTCATGTTCGACGCGGGCGCCACCGGCATGTGCGGGTTGCGCTCCGCGACGACGCGGCCGCTCCCGAGCTCGACGATCTGGATACTGGCGTCGCCGCTTTGTGCGACGGTCCCGTTCACGAGGGAATCGAGGCGCTCCTCGAACGTACGCCCCACCGGCACGCTGACCGGCGCGGCCTTCCTCGACGTCGTGGTCTTCTTCCGCGGCGTCGTTTTTCTCTTCTTCTTCTTCGATTGCCCCTCGACCACCGGGTCGAGGAGCAGGAGCAGGAGTACGGCGAGGATCGCGCCCACGCGCGTTCGCTGACGAGTCATCGGCGCGAAGGATAGTGCAAAGCGGGTGCTACGCCAGACGCTGCCACGGCTCGGGAAGCGCGAGACGGATGCGATCGTGCAACGAAACCGGCAATCTTCGACGCACGCCGTCGCGGATCTCTTCGCGCGAGTAGCGGCGCGAGAAGTGCGTCAGCACGATCAACTCGTTCTCGAAGCGATCGGCGAAATCGGCGATGTCGTCGATGTGAATGTGGCGATACTGCGCGGCGCGGTCCTGGTGCCCATCCATGACGAACGAGCACTCGATCATCAGCACCTCGGCCTTGAACGCGGCCTCGCACGTTTCGAGGAGACCGCGGTCCGTGTCGCCGGTGTAGAACAACAGCGATCGCGAGTACGGCTCGTCGATCTTCACGCCCTCTCGCCGAAGCCGCGCGATGTCCTCCGGAGACATTCCCGCGAACTCTTCGCGCAAATGGTGACGGACCTCCACGAGCTCGTACGCTCGCGCGGCGATGCGATGCGACGCGGCATAGGCGCGCACGAGGTGGTTGCGGCCGAAGCGGACTTCGTCGCCGATGCCCATGCCGACGACGTCGAGACGCAGCTCGGATCCGGTGAGCTTGCGCTGCACGGCCAGCAGTTCCTCGAAGCCCTCCGCCGATTCCGCGGGGACGTAGATGCGTCCAGGATCGAGCTGCTGGAGCTTGCGCTGCGCGGCGTAGAACGGAATGCCCGCGGCGTGATCGAGATGCGCGTGGGTGATGAACACATGCTCCATCGACACGACCGAATCGGGACAGCGTCCGATGTCGAGCGCCACGCCGAGGTCGCGGATGCGGAACCAGGTCTCATGACCGGCGCGCGAGCTGCCTTCCACGACGAAGTGGGGCGTCTGAAGACGAAAGGAGTCTTTGTCGGTCATGTGGAGTGCGATTAGGGGCAACTAGCCCCCGGCTTCAGCCGGGGGAACAGCGGACGCGTACGATTGCGAGCCCGCGTAGCGGGCGACAGGCTCGTTTCTGTCGCCCGCTTACGCGGGCTCGATTCTGCTGGACGCTCATGAGCCCCCCGGCTGAAGCCGGGGGCTATTTCCCTCCTAGCCGTCGCCGCACTCCACGATGACTTGCAGCAATTCACCGAGCGACGTCACTCGCGCGTCCGGCACGATCTCCAGTCCGTGCTCCACCGCCGGTGCCACGGCGGTGCCGCGCGACGGCGGATCGAACAACACGCCGCGTATGCCGAGGCGCTGCGCGCCGTGCACGTCGACGTACGGATTGTCGCCGACGAACATCATCTCCTCGTACGCAACGTCCAGTCCTCGGCGCAGCTCCTCGAAGATCGACGCCTGAGGCTTGCACTCGCCGTGCTCGTTCGAGAAGACCATCACGTCGATCGACGGCGCGAGCTTCAGCTGGTCGAGGATCGCGCGGAGCACCGAGCCCGGCGTGCGTCCGGTGTTGCTGATGAGACCCACGCGAAGGCCGCGCGCCTTCAGCGCCGCGAGGAGCTCCTCCGCGCCATCGACGGTCTTCGGGAGAATCTCCAGCGCCGCGTTCGCGTACGCATCTTCGAGAGCCTCCAGCACGGTCTCGTGGAACGACGCGGGATCGAGCTTCAGCTCCTCGAGAAAATGTTCGATCTGACGCCGGCAGGGGACGTCGAGATCCATCGACCAGTAAAGATCGTGGCAGCGATGCCACAACGCGCGATACGCGTGCTCGATGCGATCGGCGAGCTCGCCGAAGCCGTGCTCGGCGAGGATCTCTTCCATCCGCGTGAGCCGCAGACGCTCCTGCTGCTTCGACAGCTCGGGCGTGTCGGTGATGAGCGTCTCCCAGAGGTCGAAGGCGATGGCTCGCAGAGTCAATTCAACTTCACCCGCCCGCCGAATCCTTCTTCGTATCCGTGGAAGTATTCCAGCGCGGGCTCCGGGTGCTTCCAGCAGTAGTAGCCGCCGCCGCTGTCGAAGTCGACGAGCCAGAGGCCCTTCACCTCCACGCCCATGGCCAGGATCGACTCGGCCCACTCGGTCACGATGCGTTCGTACTCGGCGGGCTCCTCGGACTCGGTCTGTTCGACGCGGTCCACCGCCTCGCCGGTGATGCGGGCGACCTCGGGAAGAAGGGCGACCGCCTGCTCGTAGGAGAAGATTCGTTTTGGCACGCGCGGCGAATGATAAATGCGGTTTTGTGCGAAACGACAGCTCTGTGCTAAAACGCGCACTGCTACAACTTGAGGGAGGACATACCGATGTCGGTACAGGATAGGGTCAAGGCCATCATCGTCGAACAGCTCGGCGTGGACGCGGAGGAAGTCGCTCCGGAAGCATCGTTCGTCGAGGATCTGGGCGCCGACTCGCTCGACACCGTCGAGCTGATCATGGCTTTCGAGGAAGAGTTCGGCGTGGAGATCTCTGACGATGACGCGGAGAAGATCCGCAAGGTCAAAGACGCCGTCGAGTACATCGACAAGCGCGCCCCGAACGCGGGCAAGTCCGCGTAAGGCGCGACCCCAACGCGATTTGGTCCTGAGGGCGGGCTGAAGCCCGCCCTACGTGTGTGAAGGAGCGAGGTTCTTGAACAAACGTCGGGTCGTGGTGACCGGTCTCGGAATGATCTCCCCCCTCGGCGTCGGCACCGAGCCGACGTGGCAGGGGCTGTTGGAAGGTCGCTCCGGTGTCGGGCCGATCACGAAATTCGACGCCAGCGCCTACGCCGCGCGCATCGCCGGCGAGGTGAAGGGCTTCGAACCCGAGAAGTGGATCGAGAAAAAAGAGGTCAAGAAGTCGGACACCTTCATCCACTACGCGGTCGTGGCCGCGCAGATGGCCGTCGACGACGCGAAGCTCGAGATGAGCGCCGAGGATTCGGATCGCGTGGGCGTGATCATCGGGTCAGGCATCGGCGGATTGCCGCTCATCGAGGAGATGCATCGCAAGCTCGTCGAGAAAGGGCCGTCGCGCATCTCGCCGTTCTTCATCCCCGGGCTGATCGTGAACCTCGCCACGGGACAGATCTCCATTCGCTTCGGCGCGAAGGGTCCGAGCTCCGCGCCCGCGACCGCGTGCGCGACCGGCGCGCATGCGATCGGCGACGCTTGCAAAATCATCGAGCGCGACGATGCGGACGTGATGTTCGCTGGCGGCTCCGAGGCCGTGGTCACGCCGCTGGCGGTGGGCGGATTCGCCGCGATGCGCGCCCTATCCACGCGCAACGACGAGCCGGAGCGCGCGTCGCGTCCGTGGGACAAGGACCGCGACGGCTTCGTCATGGGCGAAGGCGCGGGCGTGCTGATGCTCGAAGAGCGCGGGCATGCGCTCGCGCGCGGCGCCCAGATCTACTGCGAGGTGGTCGGCTACGGCATGACCAGCGACGCGTATCACATCACCTCGCCGTCCGAGGATGGGGACGGCATGGCCCGCGTCATGATCCGCGCGTTGAAAGATGCGGGGCTGCAGCCGACGGACATCGAGTACATCAACGCACATGGTACGTCGACGTCCGTGGGCGACCGGATCGAGACGATCGCGATCAAGAGAGTCTTCGGCGAACACGCCTACAAGCTCGCCGTCAGTTCCACGAAGTCGATGACCGGCCACCTCCTCGGCGCGGCCGGCGGCCTGGAGTCCGCCATTGCCGCGATGACGATCCGACACGGCATCATCCCACCGACGATCAACCTCGAGAACCCCGACGAGGGCTGCGACCTCGACTACGTGCCGAATGTGGCGCGCGAGGCACCGGGCATCAAACACGTGCTGAGCAACTCTTTCGGCTTCGGCGGCACGAACGCGACGCTGATCTTCTCCCGACACGAGTAGCTTTGGAGTGCGGAGGCAGCGCCTCCGCTTTCCGATTCGCGC
>DASYGV010000152.1:0-52304 GCA_035999335.1 Thermoanaerobaculia bacterium
GGATCCTCTGGCTTGACCCAGTTCTCCAACGACGGCGGGAACAGAAACTGCGTCGTGTAATCCGCCCGAAGCTCTCGACTCATTCGCTGTCCTCTCCTTCATCTTACGGAGTGACGCGGATGGTTTTGAGACACCCTCCAGGGCCGCCGCTTTCGAACCACGCGGCAAGAGCGCTGTCGTTCCGTACCTGCCACGCATTCGAAAGCGGCGGCCTTGCCGCCGCACTCCACATCACTTCACAACATTCAGCGCCTTCTCCGTCGCGTGCAGCATCGCGCTTGCGCCGACCGGCTGTCCTGTCGCGTTCTTCATCCACTGATCCGGCGGCAGCGATCCGTACACCGACATCCTTTCGAACTCCGCACCGAGGTTGCCGGCTTTTTCGATCTGCTCCTCGATCTGGTGCGCGATGAGATGGCCGATCGGATAGTTCGGAAGGTAGAGGAAGTTGTTGACCATGTGCGCGTAGACGCCGAGCAGCACGACGTCCTTCTTCCCGAAGACCGGCGCGTAGTAGCGGTTCCAGACGTCCTTCGAGATCTGCACCGCCGCGTTCTTCAGCTCTTCCGGAGTTGCGTTCGGATGGTCGTACATCCAGTGCCACACGCCCATGTCGACGAGCGCGACGCCCGCGATCTCGTACGTGCCCCAGAAATCGTTGAGCGTCTGCAGCGCGCGCGACTCCGCGGTCGGCGATGCGAGTCCGAGGAGCTCCATGTCTTTCGCCTGGAACACGAACGCCAGCGCCTCGGTGAACGCGGTGTTCGGCACGCCCTGCAGCGTGTAGTAGTCGATGTGCTTCAGCGAGAAGACCTGCTCGACGTTGTGGCCCATCTCATGGACGGCGATGTTGAAGCCCTTGTAGTCCATCCCGTCCTTGCCGACGCGCGTGCGCAGGCGCGGGTTGTCGCCGCGGCGGCCGGAGCCGAGAGCGTGGCCGGAGCCGCGCGCGGGATCGACTTCTATGTTGGCCGCGAGGTACTCCGCGCGTTCTTTCGTGAAGCCGAGCTTCACGAGCAGGCTGGCCATGTCCTTCTTGTAGGCCTCGGCGGTGGGATAGCGCTTGCGCGTGATCGCGTCGAGCTCGGCCTCGGTGTACGCACCGCGCGCGCGGAAGCCGTTGTACCAAATGTCGAACGGCTCGAGCTTGCGGCCGAGGCGCTTCTCGATGAGCTTCGCGACGCGCGGGACGTGCGGTGACGTGAGCACGTCCTTCAGCATCGCGTCGACGCGCGACTCGAGCATCTGGCGGCCTTCCTCGAAGCTGCGGCGGATGTGCGTCGGCGCAGTGGGCGAGTAGGGATCGACGAGCTTCGAGGCCTGGTAGGTGAGGAGGATCTTCGCGTAGCGCGTGTCGGGCTCGCGTTTGTTGGTGATGCTCGCGGGTGCCGGCCGTCCTTCGCCTTCGTCGGCGTCGTCGACGGCCGCGGCCTTCACGTCGTTCGTGTACGGGTTCCAGTCGACGTTCGGGTTGTCGACCACGGCCTCGGGGATGGTCTGGTCGACGATGCGCTCCATCACGCGCTGGATCATCTTCTGCTTCGGAAGTCCGACTTTCGGATCGAGGCTGTAGTTGGCCTTGATCTCGTCGCGGAGGTTCCAATGCTCGAGGAGGCGCATCTTCGCGGGGAAGAGGCGATTGCCTTTGTCGTCGCGGAGGTGATGCATCCAGATGTTGTAGGTGGCGACGTATTGCGATGCGTCCGCCGAGGCTTTGCCGACTTCGAGGTTGACCCCGGAAGGGATGCGCTTGGAGAAGTAGAGAGCCAGCGCCGCTTCGGCCCACTGGCGGCGCGACCACTTCTCGCTCTCGGTCAGCCGTTCTTCGAGCGTGGTGATCGGGAAGTTCAACAGGACGATGAAGGCGATCTTGTTCTTGAAGAAGTCGTCGCTGATGTGCGCGCCGACGGCGTAGCCGGCGAGGATCTCGTCGAACGGATAGACGGGACCGATGTCGAGGTCGGACTGCCACTGGAGGTCGCGGCCGATCTCGGTCATGTGGCCGTAGATCGACTCGAGGAGGAACTGCATGCGGTTGAAGAGCGCGTCGAGGGTCTGCGGCTCGCCGGCGAAGTGCGTGCGCACGAGGTCTTCGAACGCCGCGGCGTCGCCATCCTCGGCGCGCCAGAACTGCTCGACCTGTTTCATCCCGCGCTGCAGGCGCGCGCGCTGGGCCTCTCCGTATTTTGCGATGAGCTCGGTTTCGATCTTCTGCATGGATGCGTTCATCTGAGTGGGTTGCTGCTGTGCGAGCGCCGGCGCTGCAAGGGTGACTGCGACGGCGAAGGCCGCGAGGATTCGGGACACGGCATCTCCTTTCGAGGGGGCATTCTAAGGGAACGCATCGGAGCGCCGGCTTCCAGCCGGCCGCTACGCCGGCATCTTGCCGGCACGCTCTCGCGAGGAACCCGGGCCGCCTGGAAGGCGGCGGAGCGGCCGGCAGGATGCCGGCGCTCCGATGCGGCTACCGTTTCTTCGTTTTGTGTGTCGCCTGCGCGGTCCACGGATCCTCCGGCCACGGATGCCTCGGATACCTTGCGCGCAACTCCTTCCGCACTTCCTGATACGCGCCGTTCCAGAACGAGCGCAGGTCGCGCGTAACCTGCACGGGTCGTCCCGCCGGTGACAGCAACGCGAACGTGACGGGTGTCTGGCGCGGTCCGATGCGCGGCGTGTCGGCGAGGCCGAAGAGCTCCTGCAATTTGACGGAGGCGAACACAGAGCCGTCCTCGCGATACTCGAGCTTCACGCTCCGGCCACTCGGCAGATCGAGGCGCTCCGGGCCACCCATGGCGAGACGGCGTTCGAGCTCGGGGTCGATGCGTTTCTTTGGCGTGAGCCGCTCCACCTCGACGGGATCGGGCTCGACGTTGATCTCCTTGAGAAGAAGCGCGTCGTACCAGACGCGCTTCGTCGCGCGCACTTTACCGTCGCGGACGTTGTGCACGACGTCGTCGTGTGTCGGCGTGAGCCACTCGCGTTCGACGACGCTGGCGATGCGCACGAGATCGCCGCTCACGTCCAGCGCGACCAGAAACTCGCCGTCGTACAGGGCCGCGTCCCTCGCGAGCTCCACGCCGGTGCCGCTCGACAGGAGCAGGCGCGACGACTTCGGCTCGCGCCGCATCGCGACGCGGTCGGGATAGCCGGCGAGAAGCGCGCGCCGCACGTCGGACGCGTCGCGGGGGGCCCCCCGATCCACGTAACGCGTGAGCTCGCGCGCGGCGAAGTCGAGTCGTGGCGAATCCGCAAGCGCGAGCGCGTCGCCGCTGCCGATGTTGCGCACGTCCTCGGACAACAGCGCGCAGACGCGCAACGCGTTCGTGCCGGCGTCGAGGAGCACTCGCGCGAGACGGGGATGAAGAGGAATGCTCCGCAGGCGCTCGGCGGAGCGCACATCGAGCGCTCCAAGTCTCCGCAACAATTCGATGGCGCTCTCGATCCTCTGCTCCGGCGGCTGCTCGAACCATTCGAACGCGCGCGGATCACCTCCCCACGCGATGATGTCGAGCACCGGTGACGCGAGATCGACGCGCCGCACCTCGGGCTCGCGATGCGGGCGGAGGATCATTCGCTCGTCCCACAACCGCGTCGCGCGTCCCGGTCCCGTGCGGCCCGCGCGGCCGGCGCGCTGGTCGGCGGAGTCGCGCGAGATCTGTTCGAGCATGAGATGGTCGACCGCAGTCTCGGGATCGAAGCGCAACACTTTCTGCTGGCCGGAGTCGATCACGTCGGTCACACCTTCGACGGTGAGCGAGGTCTCGGCGACGTTGGTCGCGAGGATGATCTTCTGTTCGCGCGACGGTGCGAGCGCGCGCTCCTGCTGTTCGACGGGCAACGAACCGTGCAAAGGCAACGCGTGCGGAAACGTGCGGCGGACCTCTTCGATCTCGCGCGCGCCAGGAAGGAAGCAAAGCACGTGGCCCTTCGCATCGCGCGCGACGTCGCGGATCACGTCGGTCATCGAGACGTTCGGCGCGTAGCGAACGTCGATCGGATAGCGGCGTGCGTCGATCTCGATCACGCGCGCGCCGAGGAATTGTGCGACGGGCGCGGGATCCATCGTGGCCGACATCACGATCACTGCGAGATCGTCGCGCGTGTCCGCGGCCTGTTTCACGAGCGCGAGCGCCAGGTCGGCGTGGATGCTGCGCTCGTGAAACTCGTCGAGGATCACCACGCGGAAATCGCTCAGCAGCGGATCGGATTGCAGGCGCGCGGTGAGGATGCCTTCCGTCGCGACGAGGAGTTGCGTGCGCGCGGAGAAGCGGCGTTCGAAGCGGATCTGCCAGCCGATCTCTTCGCCGATCGTCCAGCCGCGCTCCTCGGCGATGCGGCGCGCGAGCGTGCGTGCGGCGACGCGGCGCGGCTGGAGCAGGATCGTGCGTCCGAGGGTGATGAGGGCGGGCGGGATGCGGGTGGTCTTGCCGGCGCCGGGCGGCGCGAGGATGACCGCGCGCCTTTCGGCGCGGACGAGGGAGACGATCGCGTCGACGTGCGCGTCGACCGGGAGCGGCGTTTGCACTGAATCGCGCATTATGGCGACTCGACCTGACGACATCGACTACACCGCCGAAGGCTCCACGCCCCCGCACGAGAAGGACGACCCCACGAACGCGGGCTACGACGAAGCCGCGCGCTCCGGCCCCGGCCGCTACGGCGTGCCCGAAGGCGAAGGCGGCGTCTTCGGCACCACCGGCGGCGGCACCTACGGCGGCGGACTGCACGAGGTGGAGCGCCCCGTGATCGAGGGAACGGAGAGGGGCGAGGACGAAGTCAACCGGTGAGATAGAGTGCTCGGTGCTGGGTGCTGAGTCACACCCGCCCGGTTTCACTCAGCACTCAGCACTCAGCACTTCGTCCTGATGTTTTCCGCCTTCCGCGAATCCGACTACCGCCGCTTCTGGACCGCGCAATTCATCTCCAACGTCGGCGGGTGGATGCAGGCGGTGGCGCAGGGGTGGCTGGTGTATCGGCTGACGGACTCGCCGTTCCTGCTCGGCTTTGTCGGATTCGCCGCGACGGCGCCCGCGATCGTTCTCATGCTGCCGGGCGGCGTGCTCGCCGATCAACTCGACCGGCGGCGAGTGATCGCGATCTCGCAATGGGCGCAGGCGGGGAGCGCATTGTGGCTGGCGATCGCGATCGCGACGAATCACATCGGCGTGTGGCAGATCATCGGCGCCGCGCTGGTCGTCGGCATCGCGCAGTCGTTCTCCGCACCGGCGTATCAGGCCATGGTCCTCGATCTGCTCGACGACCGTTCGCGTCTGCCGAACGCAATCGCGATGAACTCCCTCCAGTTCAACCTCTCGCGCGCGGTCGGGCCGCTGCTCGCGAGCATCACTCTCGCGTCGTGGGGCACGTTCTGGTGTTTCTTTCTCAACGCCTTGTCGTTCCTCCCGCTAATCTTCGTCCTCGGACGCACGACGAAGCGCCAGCAGTATGATGAGCAAGCCGGCGAGATCTTCGCGCGCATGCGCGAAGGAATGCGCTACGTCTACCAGGATCGTCTCGTGCTGCTGCTCCTCTGTGCCGCCGCGGCGGGGAGTCTCTTCGGCTACCCGTACTTCGCGCTGATGCCCGTGCTCGCGCGAAAGCTCTTCCTCGACGACGCCGCGGGCAACGGCTATCTGATCGGCGCCGTTGGCGCGGGCGCGCTCGTCGCGGCGCTGACGCTGTCGATGGTCACCCCGAAGCGGATGCTGCGGATGATCATCCTCACGACTGCGCTGTTCGGCCTCGCCCTCGGCGCGGTCGGCTTCGTCGACGACCGCCGAGCCGTGATGGGGTTCCTCGTCCTTTGCGGCGTCGGCATGGTCACCAGCCTCGCGCTCTGCAACACGCTCATCCAGCAACGTACGCCTGATGCGATGCGCGGACGCGTGATGAGCATGTACACGTTCACGTGGTTTGCCTTCACGCCGTTCGGCAATCTGATGGCGGGCATCCTCGCGGAGCAGCGAGGGATCGGGCTGACGTTCGTGGTACTGGGCGCGGGGCTGGTCATCACCGCGATCGGGGTTGCGAGTTTCGGGTTGCGAATGAGTCGACGAGTCGTCGAGTCTACGAGTCGTCAAGCAGAGATAGTCCTCGACGACTCGTCGACTTGACGACTCGAAGACTACGCGATCGAGTCCAAGATCTCCTCGATCGTCGAGCGCCGGCAGGTGTACATCGGCGTGTCGCGCATCGTGAACTTCGACGACTCGGTCTCGCGCAGCTCCTGCACGAGATCGAGGAACTCGTCGGCGGTGTCGGACTCGAAGGCGACGACGAAGTCCTGATCGTCGAGGCCGAACGAATACGTCGTGTTGATCTTCACGCGCGGGTACTTGTGGCCGATGGCGATGTGCTCGTTCATGATCCGCTTGCGCTCGGACATGGGGAGCAGATACCAGTCGCGCGTCTTCACGAACGGATAGACGAACAGGAACGGGCGCTTGCCGGGGACGATGCGCAGGCGGCGTCCTTCCTGTCCCTCGTGCACATGCTCTTCGACGTATTGCGAGTGCTTCGTCATCGCGAGGTACGACTGCGGCACGTCGAGGTAGCGGCCGAGGATCGACTTGTTGATGTCCGCGGCCATGTGCTGGAACGGATCGAGGTCGAAGCCGATGCGCCAGAGCATGAAGTCGACGCCGGCCTTGATGCCGACCGTCGAATACGGCAGCACGATCATCGGCCCCGCGTACTTTTTCACGATCTCCGCGAACTCGCGTTTCGCCTCCGCCTTGTCCGCGGCGTCGAGCGAGCGGAACGCGCGATCGACGCGGAAGAACATGAAGTTGACGAACTGGCGTTGCAACGCGTTTTCGATGTTCGGCGCGGTCTTCGAATCGGGAGCGGTGGTCGTGGTCATGGCCGGATTCTAATGGTTGCGGGTTGCGCGTTACGAGTTACGATGCGGCCGTGGCGCCGCGCCCTCCTGTGCAGCACGCCGCGCCGCCGCAGGCGCGCTCGTATCAGCAGCTTCTGACCAAGCTGCTGCGGCACGGAGCGTATCCGCAGCTCCGCAAGATCATCGACAAAACGCTGCCCGCGGACATCTCGCCGGTTCTCCCGCTGCTGCTCGAGGAAGACCGCAAACGCATCCTCTCGCTGCTCATCGAAGCGGGCAAAGCGGCGCGCGCGTTGTGGGAGCTCGACGAGACCGACCTCAACGAGATTCTCGACGACCTCGACGACGCGACGCTGGCGTCGATCTGCAGCTCTTCCGCGCCCGACGACGCCGCCGACCTCCTCGACTTCCTCGATGAAGACCGCCGCACGCGCATTCTCGAGATCCTCGGTGCGGCACAAGGCGCGAAGCTCGAGTCGCTGATGGAAGGCGAGGAAGAGACCGCGGGCTCGCTGATGAACACCGAGTTCCTCGCGCTCGACGAAGACCTCACCGTGGCTCAAGCCATCGAGGCCATCCGCCAGTATCCGCGCAAGGAATCGTTCTTCTACGTCTACTGTGTCGACGCCGATCAGCACCTCGTCGGCGTGCTCTCGCTGCGGAGTCTCATCCTCGCGAACGCGGCCGCGCAGCTCAAAGACCTCATGGTCCAGAGCGTCGTGCGGACGCAGATCGATTCGAGCCCGGAGGAAGTCGCGCAGCTCGTGTCGAAATACGACCTGCTGTCCGTGCCGGTCGTAGACATGCAGAACGCGCTCGTCGGCGTCGTCACCGTCGACGACGTCCTAGACGTCATTCAGGAACAGGCCGAGGAAGACCTGCTGCACCTCGCGGGCGTCGCGGCGAGCGAGCGCGTGACCACGCCCGCGCGCGAGACGTGGAAGACGCGCTTCCCGTGGCTCGCGGTGAATCTCGTGACGGCGTTCATCGCGGCCTCGGTGGTCCGCTTCTTCGAGCCGACGATTCAGAAGTGGACGGCGCTCGCGGTGTTCATGCCGATCGTCGCCGGCATGGGCGGCAACGCGGGGACGCAGACGCTGACCGTGTTCGTGCGCGCGCTGGCGCTCGGCGAAGTCGAGTGGCGCAGCGGCCTCAGGCCGATCCTGAAGGAGACGCTGGTCGGTCTCCTCAACGGAATCGCCATCGGCGCCCTCACGGGCCTCATCGTCGGCGTATGGACCGGTCAGTGGGTGCTCGCGGCCATCCTGCTGGCCGCGATGTGCGGCAACCTCGTGATCGCCGGCATCGCCGGAGGCCTCGTGCCGCTTCTGCTCGAGCGCCTCGGCTTCGACCCTGCGGTGGCGTCGTCGATCTTCGTGACGACGTTCACCGATACGGGCGGCTTCTTCCTGTTCCTCGGACTGGCGACGCTGGTCGTGTAGTCCTCACCGCACTGTGCGGCGTCTTGGACCGGGGCTCGCGACGTACGCGCGCTCCACGTGCCCAACCTCAGTACCACCGCGACGGGTGAACGCCGTGTACCACTTGCCGGCGCGCGAGGTGAGGCTGAAGCCGTCGTACGCGAGCGAGGGAATCGTCGTGAAAATCTCGCCGGCCTGAATGGTCACGTTTCCGAAGCTCTTCGCTGCGAGCACGAGTTGTCGTCCGGCAAAAGTGAGTTGAGGCGCGCTGCCGTGCAGTGCGGGGAGCTCGCTCAGAATCGAGCCGTTGGCGGCGATTCGCGCGAGGCGCACCTGATTCGCATGCGACCACGCCAGGAACCACTCTCCACTGTTCGACGCGAGCCCGGGCGTTTCGAATGGATCGACTTCTTTACCATCCGCGAGCGCAAGGATGTCGCCGTCGATGCCGAGGTCGCGCGTCACGCGGCGGCCGGAGATCGTCGCTCGCCAGAGGTCGTCGGTCACGGAAGAGTCGATCCAGGTCACGAGGAAGTGGCTGCCGTTCCATGACGCCGCGGGATAGCGCGGATACGCGCCGTCCCGATGCGCGACCAGCACGTCGGGATCGGCCGTTCCCGCGGGATGGATGCGCGTTGCGAGGACATAGCGATTCACCGTCGAGAACGCGACCAGCATCCCGCCACCGCTCGCGAGGGCGAGGCTTTCGGCGGAGCGAATGGTCGTCTTGACGATCTCCGGCAGCAGTCCGTCGCGCGGCGAGATGAAGCGCACGGTCAGGTACTCGTATTCGATTCCGTCCGATTGCAGGAACGCCACGGCGTAGCGGCCCTCGTGGAAAACGACACGCGGTCTACGCGCCCAGTTGGTGCTGATCCGGATGCCCGTTCCATCGAGTCGGCGTCCGTCGAAGGTGATTCGTGATGCGTAGAGTTCCCCGCTCTCCTCCCACGCGACCAGCATCTCGGTCTCGCCGAAGGCGATCGCCGGATTCAACTGCCCGTCCGTGCTCCGTGTGAGTGGAACCCTCTCCCCTTTCGGTTCGAGCGAGCCGGCGCTGACCACTCTCGCGAACAGCCGGTCGCTGCTCCACTGCTCGGCCGTCCACGCGATCAGAACGTCGTCGCCTTTCTGGATCGCGGCGATGCTCCAGACTCTTGCATCGTTTCGGTCAGTCGCTTTGAATAGTGGCTTCTGCTCGACCGCGTGGCCCTGTTCGTCGAAAACGCTCACGCTCAGGTCGACGATCGTGTTGCGCGGTCCTTCCGCGGAGGCGAGCGCAGCGCGTCCGTGGAGGGTGAACATGCGGCCCGCCGGACACTGCACTTGTGCGGACAGAGTCCGCAGATCGGTGCTGACGCCCCAGCAGCGGCCAGGGCCCGAGGCGACCAGCGCATTGCCGTTCGCGTGCAGTGTGGTTTGTTGATGTGCATTGCCGAGGACGTGCGGGGCAAATTCCGCGCGCGTGCCGTCGGCGTCGAAGCGCAGCCCGTTCAGTGTAAAGATGGAGGGTGCGAACGTGTTCCAGCCCGCGACGAAGTCCCCGTTCGGCAACACGGCGACGGAAGGGGCGCCCGAGCGGCGAACGTCGACCTCCATGTCCAGGACGACGCCTCCGTCCATGTCCAGAGCGGCGACGCGGGTATCCGGTCGCGTGGAGTCGCCAGCATAGGAAACCATGATGCGTGCCCCATTCGTCGCCAGCGCTGCTTCGTAGACGTGCTCGATCAACGCGACCGGATCCGATACGACGCCGTCGCGATCGATCGTGGTCTTCCGCAGCGCGCCATCGCCGACGAAGAAAACGAGATACCGCTCGCCGTTCCATACGATCGAGGCCTGGGTGTCGTGAGGCGCGATGAAGATTCCGGTTGGATCGAGGGCCTCGCCGGTCGAGCGAATGCGGGTTGCGATCAACGCGGGTCGGGAGGCTCGGTAGTCGGACCAGACCGCAAGGTAGCCGTCGCCGTCACTGGCCAGCGTCACAGCCCTGCGCGCGTCCGGAGGTTCTTTCAGGACGAAGTCGGAGACCGCGTGCTCGGTTGCGGCGAACGAAGAGACGGCGAAGAAGAAACCGAACAGGAGTACAACGCGTTTCATCGGCGTACTGGGCGTCCGCGCAGGACTCCGACGTCGATCGTGCGGAAGAAGCTGCGCTCGACTCCGGTGTGCTGCGGCAGGAACGACACTTTCAAGTACGCAACCGCGACGTCATCGCCGTCACGCGCAAGCGACGGCATGCCGCGCGACACATCCGTCGCGGCGAGTGTGCGTCGCATCGCGACGAGCGCTCCCGACGGAGGCACGCCGGCCATCACCAACTGATGCTTGTCCGCGTTGGGCGAACCTTCCTTCCATGCGACCGCGTAACGCGCGCCGTCCCACGTGACGACGGGACCGATGCCGACGCCGATCTTCGCGGGCGCGTTTGCTTCAACCAGGCCGTTGCGGGACACGCGGCGCGCGATCAAGTCCGTCGCGTTGACGTCCGCGACGATGAGCCAGTCTGCGCCGTTCGATGCGACGGACGGCGCGCTGTGCGATCCCCATCCGTCATCGTCGGACACGGAGCTGACGAGAAGCGGCGAAGGATCGAGGAGCGAGAGCCCTCCGCTCACGCGCGCCGCGTGGATCTTGATCGCGATCGCGATCGGCGGGGAGACATTCGGAGGATAGTAGATCTCGTTCCATGCGATGAGCAGCGACGATCCGTTCCACGCCGCCGCCGGATTGTCCACGCCCATATCTTCCGGCGAGACCGCGAGCGGTACGGGATCGGCCACGTGCGTGGCGTGCGGGATGCGCGTCACGTTGATGCGGGCGTCCGCGTATACGAGATACGTTGCTTCCGGCGAGACCGCGAGCGCGAGTCCTTGCCACACATTCGCCGCGGACACGCGAAGATCGGCGACGGTCGCGCTGGTCGACGGCGCGATGTAGCGCACACCGATCTGGGTCCCGCTGTCGACCCACGCGACGACGTAGTTCGTCCCGTCGAACGCGACGCGCATGCGTCCCCTGTTCGTTCCAATGCGCAGACCGCGTCCGTCCAGCGAGTTGCCCTGTTTGTCGATGCGGGTGCCGTAGATGCCGCCCTCTTCAGCCCATGCGACGAAGCGGCCGGAGGCACTCGTCGCGACCTGCGGTTCGACATGCGTGTTGCCGCTCCACGACAGAAGCTCGTGCACGTCCGGATCCAGCGAGCTGCCGCGATACACACGGCCGATGATCTGCTGCGACTGCGCGGGCGGCGTGTTCTTGGAGAACGCGACCATCACATCCGCGCCGTTCGTCACGGCGACGGGCGCCGGTGACTCATAGGTCCAGTGCTGCTGCAGCACGCCGCGGCTGCGCGACGCGCGCTGCCGTCCCCCGGCGTCGAGCTCCAACGACGCGATGTAATACTCGCTGAGTGGGAGGTCGCGGCTTCCCACGAGCAGCTCGTAGCTGTCGCCGCGCCACAACAGAGACATCGATTCCGATTGGATCGCGCTGCTGAGGTCATGCTGATAGCCGACCGGCGAGAGCTTTGCGTTGAACGCGCGGCTCCACAGTGACTGTTGCCGGTTCGTGGTCTTTTGCGCCGCGATGACGAAGCGCATTCCATCGGTGGCGATCACAGGTTTCTCGCCTTCGCCCACATGCTTCGGCGCACCCGAGAGGTGACCGGCAGCAGTGAGCGCGACCGCGAAGATATCCGCGTCTTCGGCGGAGTAGCTGCCGGGATTCGTGCTCCACGCGAGGACGAATTGCGAAGGGGTCACGGCAACCGAAATTCCGGCGTTGTACCACGAGATATTGGACGCGAGACTCTCGTGACGCATCACGTAGCCGTTTTCGTCGAGCACGACCACGCGCGCCGGATAATCCGGACCGGATTCGAAGCTGAGGTACGCCACGATCGTCACGGTGCCGTTGGATCCCGCGTAACGACCCGCCGTCGTCATCGCGTGCTCCACGATCACGCGCGGCGCCATCACCACCTTACCGTCGCGATCGATCCTCGCGGCGTGCACGTCCATTCCGCTCCACGAGTCGTGGTTCAGCGCCGTCCAGACGACGAGATACGCGCTCCCGTCCCACACGACCTGCGGCGTGCGAATCGCACCGCGTGTGTAGGAGTCGCCGCGTGCGGAGTCGATGTGGATGCCGAGCGGATCGAGGACCTGCCCGCTGCGCGTCACGCGCGTGCCGATGATCGATTCCGTAGTGTCGCCCGAGCGATTGTCCGACCACGCGACGAAGAAGTCGGTGCCGTCGGTGTCGACTGCAGTCGGGCCACGTAGATACGGAGCCGATGTCGATGCAGTGTCGCCGACGAGGATCTCCGGCGAGTTTGCGAACAGAGGCGCCGCAACCACGAGAAGAGCGAGGGTGACAGTACGGCACACCATGTTATTCATACACTGCGTTCCTACCGGATGCTTCTGCGTCGCGGCTGGTTGGGAGTGAACGTCGCGAAAACGCGCGGTACGAAGCCCTCCGCCGCATTGCCGATGCGGGTGTAGGCCGCGACCCATCGTCCATTGCGCGCCGCGATTCCGATCTGCTCGACTTCGCCGTACCAGAGGTCGATGGTCTTGGCCGTGCCGTCGATGTTCTGCTCCACGCCCGCTCCAGCCACGGGCCGCACCGCGAGCGCGCCTAATTCCGGGCGGTAGGCGACATACAGCGTCTTGCCGGTCCACGTCAGCTCCGGCACGAAGCCGCGGCCAACGAACGTGCTCGCCGTGTCGCCGACTCGTTTGGCACGCACTTCCATCGAGTACAGATCGTGCCACGCGACGAACCAATCGGTCCCGTCAGATGCTACCGCGGGCACGCCGATTTGCGATTGCGGGCCGGACACCATGGCGGTGAGCGATCCGGAGAGCGCGAGCTCCGGCGTGACGCGGCGCGTGAGAATCTCAGGCCGATACCACGAGCGATCGAACTCGTATGTGCGGACCCATGCGACGAGGAACTCCGTGCCGTTCCACGCGACGGCCGGATCGACCGCAAACCGCTCCGCGCCCACGGACACGACCACGGGCGGATCGATCGTGCCCGAGGGATGAACGCGGGTCGCGTGGATCTCGCCGTCGCTCCACGCGACGAGCAGCGTGCCGCCGCCGCTCGCGAGCACGACGCGCCAGGGATCGACTTCCAGGGGGATGCGCACGCTTTCCGGCAGCAGGGCGCCGTCGGGCGTCACGTAGCGAATGACAATCGCGTTGGTTTCCGCGAATGCGATCGCGTAGCGCCCGTCGTGCAACACCACGCGCGGCGAGTGATTCGGGAACGTGTCGGTGATGCGAATGCCGCGGCCGTCGAGATGTTCGCCCGCGTCATTGATGCGTGCGGCGTAGATTCCATCCGTTTCCGTCCAGGCCACGAGCGATTCCGTCGCGCCCGCGGCGATCGCCGGAGTGGACTGCATCGTTGCACTGCGTGTGAGGTCGAACGTGGGCGTGTCCGGAGTCAACGTGTCCGGATCGGCGACCGAGGCGAGAAGCCGGAACTGCGGGTTGGTCGCGGAGTGGTAAGTCACCCACGCGAACAACACATGTCCGTCGCTTTGCAGCGCGGAGATGGATCCGAGGACGTGGTAGCCGTCCGGCGTTGCATCGAGGACGCGCTCACGCGCGCCGGCGTAGCCTTGCGAATCGAACGGTGCGACTTCGATGGCGCGTTGCGTGTCCGGACCGGTGTGCGTTGGGACGTCGCCGCCGGCAATCGCCGCGCGGCCGCGCAACGCGAACGGCGCGCCGGGCGGGCGTTCCTTCGGCTTCGTGATGGTCGCGAGATCGGCGCTCACGCCCCACGAGTAGAACGCACTCACCGCAACGAGAGCTTCGCCGTTTGCATGGAGCTTCGCCTCGAGATCCACACCGCCGATCGGAATGCGTGCCAATGCCTTTCGTCCGCCGCTCGCGTCGAACGGCAAGGCGTTCAGCTCGAACCGCCCCGCTCGGACGTTCCACGCGACGACGAACGAGCCGTTTGGAAGCGCGACCACCGACGGCGCGAGACGCTCGTCGCGATGCGTGTCGATCGCGGAGCTCCGGAGCACGAAGGCGTTCATGTCCAGCACAGCGACATGCGTGCGCGGCGGCACGACGAAGCTTCCTCGATCGCCCGCGTAGGCGATGACGATGCGCGAGCCGTTCGTCGCGACCGAAATGTCCGATGCATTGTCGAGGAGCGGGCGGAAGTCGCTCGCTGTTCCATCGCGCTCCACCGTCGCGATCATGATCGTGCGGTCGATGGGGAAGAAGACCAGGTAGCGCTCACCGTTCCACACGATCTGCGCAGGGCCGCCGCTGAGTGACGTCAGCAGGATTCCGGTGGGGTCGAGCACATCGCCGTTCGACGAGATGCGCGCCGCGAGAAGCGCGGGCCTGCCGCCGCGGGTGTCTTTCCAGACGGCGAGAAATCCGTCGCCGTCGCTCGCGAGCGACGGCGCGTCGCGACGGCCGTGTGGAGTGCCGAGGACGGTGTCGGAAACCGCGTGCTCGGTTGCGGCGAACGCGGCGAAGGCAAAGAGGGCGGCGAACAGGAACGCGACGCGTTTCATCGGCGTACCAATGTTATTCATATGATGTAATAGCATAATTGGTCCGCGCGGCCGTGTTGTCAAGCCATCTTTTTGCGGTGCCGGAGGTAAAGGCGATGTGAATTACTGTGGTTGGTCACCGTTCGTTCACTACAGGCGGTAGGACAGCCTCGGGGCTCCTGTCAAGAGCGGAGCGGCAGCGAAAAACGGCGAAGGTGCATTTTCGAAGATAGTCAGCGTTTGGAAGCACTTACGAGAGTTGCACCACGATATGTGCAACGAGCTGAAAAGCCCCGATTTTTTGCGGCTTCTCGCGTTTTTCACAGCGATTTCCGCAGCGTTTTCCACACTTTCTGTGTAAAGAAAGGGTGCCCTTCACGGATGAATCGAAGTTCACTCCCGGTAAGGTCCAGAATTGCCGAAGGTTCGCCGTTGCGGACGCCTCCGTCGACGACGTCGAGGCGACTTTGCAGGTCGGATGCGAGAGCTGCCGGACGATCGACGGGAGGCTCTCCGGCGCGGTTCGCGCTCGTCGAAATCAATGGCCCGGTCCGCTCGATCAACGCGCGAAGCCACTCCACCGCGGGGATGCGCACGGCGAGCGTGGAAGCCCCCCTCGGAAGGATGGCGGTCAGGGGAGCCGGCCAGATGGAAGCGAGGTCGTTCAAGAGGTCCGGAGGGGCGGTGATGCCGAGGTCCGGAAACTGGTCGACGGAGGAGGCAAGGACGATGAACGGCTTCGTTTCGTCGCGTCCTTTCATCTCCGCGACCCGCGCGACCGCGTCCTCGTTCGCGGCGACGGCGTGCAGGCCGTAGATCGTGTCGGTCGGCATCAGCACGACCGTGCCGTCGGCGAGGGCTTCAGCGATTTCCTTCAACTGAAGCGAAGTCGGAGCCTCGTCGATGTGCCAGCGGCGCATCATTTGGTCATCAGCAGCTCGCGCGCGTGAGCCACCGCCGATGCCGAGATCTTCTCCCCGCCCAGCATCCGCGCGATCTCCTGCACGCGCTCCTCGCCGTCATCGAGTCTGCGGATGCGCGCGCGCGTGTGACCGCCCGCGTCTTCTTTCCAGACGTAAAAATGGGTCGTGCCGAAGCCGGCGATCTGCGGGAGATGCGTCACGCAGATGACCTGGTTGCGCGCGCTGAGCTCCTGCAGCTTCCGCCCTACGACCTCCGCCACGCGTCCGCCGATGCCGGCGTCGATCTCGTCGAACACGAGCGTTGCCGCAGCCGCGCGCGTGGAAGCCTTGAACAGCGCCGCGGCGATGGCAAGCTGGATGCGCGAGAGCTCGCCGCCCGAGGCGATGCGCTGCATCGGCTTCGGCTCTTCGCCGCGATTCGGCGCGATCAGGATGTCGATGCGATCGAGGCCGTGTTCGCGCGCGGTCTCTTCGCGCTCAGCGTTTCTTTCAACGAGCACGCGCACCGTCGTCCGCTCCATCGCCAGATCGTTCAGCTCTTTCTGAATCGCCTGCTCGAACGCGCGTCCCGCCTTCTTGCGCGCGGCGGAGAGCTTGTCGGCGCTCTTGCGATATGCGGCGAGCCGCGTCTGTTCCGCGTGCTGCAGTTTCTCGAGACTCGACTCGTAATCGACGAGGCGCTCGTATTCATCCTGAATCCGGCCGAGGTGATCGAGCACCCCTTCGATCGAGCCGCCGTACTTCTTCTCCAGACGCTCGATGATGACGAGGCGATCTTCGATCTGCTCGAGGCGCGCGGGGTCGTGCCGAGTGTTCTCGCTGAGGTTGCTGAGCGTGCGGCCGAGGTCCTGCACGCGATAGAGCGCGTCCTGCAGGTCGTCGGCGATGCGGCGGATCTCGTCGATCTGCTTCGACAGAGGCTGCAGCAGATGCAGCGCGCGGCCGAGCTGGACGATCGCCGAGCTTTCGTCCTCGTCGATGAGTTGATACGCGCCGGAGGTCGCCTCGATCATCTCGCGCGCGTGGCTGAGGATCGCCTTGTCGGAGCGAAGCGTGTCCTTCTCCGCGGGATCGAGCGTCGCGGCGGAGATCTCGTCGAGCTGATATTTGAGAAGGTCGAGCCGCAGTGCACGATCGCGTTGCGCGTCGCTCATCTCGCGGAGCTGATCCGACGCGATCTTCCACTCGCCGTAGCTCTTGCGCGTCTCGTCGACGAGCGCGTCGTGGCCGCCATACTCGTCGACCAGCTCGCGATAGGTCTGTCCCGCGACGCGCGAATGCGAGTCGTGCTGGCCATGGATCTCGAGCACGGCGTCCATCGCGGCGCCGAGCTCGCGCACCGCGAGCGGCGAGCCGTTGATGAGCACGCGCCCGCGCCCGCCGGCGGCAATCTCGCGGCGCACGACTAGTTCGAGAGTATCGAGCTCGAGGTTCTCACCATCCTCACATTCGATCCCGAGCTCGTCGAGCTGCGTCCGCAAGGTCGCCGGCAGATGAAACACGGCCTCGGCCGTCATGCGATCGCTGCCGCCGCGGATCATCTCCGTCGACCCGCGCGCGCCGCGCAGGAACTCGAGCGAATCGATCAGCAGCGATTTTCCCGCGCCGGTCTCTCCCGTGAGGACGTTCAAGCCGGGTCCGGGCTCGATGGCGAGCTCTTCGACGATGGCGAGGTTGCGGACTTTGAGATAGGTGATCACTCGTACGCGAAAAAGTGTACCTCGGCATGGTGCTCGCTATCGACAGACTCATGAAGAGAGAAATGGTGGTGCTGGCCGCGATCCTCGCCGTTGCGGTTGCGTGCTCGAAACAGGAGAAGACCGCGACGACGACGGTCGTGGAAAAAGCCGACGACCCGATCGACGTCGCGGTGCCGCTCGGCAAGGACGATCCGGCCGCGCGCGAGAAAGAGCGCTTCGACGAAGGGTGGCGCGGCATCTTCAAGGACGTCCAGGTGCAGCCGTCCCAAGGCCCAACGCCGTCCGAGGTGCAGATCACGTTCGTGCCGAACGGGACGGAGTCGTTCAAGAACTTCACCGACCCGAACGTGATCAACAGCGCGCCCGTGGTCATTCCGATCAAAGGCGACGTCGCCGGACCGTCGGTGCTGAAGACACAGGTCTATCTCGATCGCCACGGCTTCTCCGTCGGCGCGCTCGACGGACGATGGGGACGCAACTCCGCGATCGCGCTCTGGTGGTACCAGCGCTCCCGCGGTCTCAATCCGATCGAGCCCGGCGCGCTCGACGAAGCGACGTTCCGCACGCTCGCTGCAGGCGCGGGCGCCGTTCCGGCGCTCGTCCAGTACTCACTCACGGCGGACGACCTGAAAGGACCGTTCGTCAGCGTCCCCGAGGACATGTACGAGAAGGCGGAATTGGACTGTCTCTGCTACGAATCGCTCAAGGAAAAGCTCGCGGAGCGCTTCCACGCGTCGATGGATTTCCTCGATCAGCTCAATGAAGGCGTGAGCTTCTCGGATCTTCAGGCGGGCGACACGATCTGGGTGCCGAACGTGCGCCCGGCGTTCGAGCAGGACCGCTTCGACATCGCGCGCGTGGTCGTGTCGATCCGCGGCAACACGTTCAACGCCTTCGACGCGAACGGCAACCTGATCTTCCACGCGCCGACGACCCTCGGATCGAAGTACGACCCATCGCCGAACGAGGCGGTGGAGGTGAAGAAGGTGGTATTCGACCCGCACTTCCACTACCAGCCGACGCTCTTCGCCGAGGTGCCGGACGACGAGCCGGAAGCGAACCTCCACCCAGGACCGAACTCGCCGGTGGGGCTGGTGTGGATCGCGCTCAGCAAGCCGCACTTCGGCGTGCACGGGACGTCGGACCCGGACTCGATCGGCTACGCGTCGTCGCACGGCTGCGTGCGCCTGACGAACTGGGACGCGACGGAGGTCGCGCACCGCGTGCGGCCGGGAGTGCCGATCGAGTTCCTCGATACACGGCAAGTGACGCAATAGGACGAATAGGACGCATGGGACTTATACGTCCTATTCGTCCTATGAGTCCTATACGTCCTACGCGACCGCGTCGCGGAGGAATTCCGTCGTGATGCCCGGGTCCTTCACGTTCCCGAGCATCGTCAGCGACAGCGACTCCGGATCGACGACCGTCCGCGCGGCGGCCTGCAAATCATCGAGCGTGACCGCGTCGATGTGCTCGATGATCTCGTCCGGCGAATACTGGCGGCCGAAGTAATACTCCTGCCGCGCGATGCCGGACATCCGACTCGTCGTCGACTCGAGCGAAAGCAGGATCGATCCCTTGAGATGCAGCTTCGCCCGCGACAGTTCGTCGGGCGTCGCTCCCTCGTTGCGAATCTTGCGAAGCTCCGCGAGGGTGCTGTCGAGCACGCGGCGCACGTTCTTCGGCGCGCACGCGGCGTACACGGCCTGATAGCCGCCGTGCAGGTAGCCGTTGTGGTACGACGCGATCGAGTACACCAGCCCTTCCTGCTCGCGAATGCGCTGGAAGAGGCGCGACGACATCCCGCTGCCGAGGACCGCGTTCAGCAGAGCGGCGGCGTAGCGCTCGTGGCCCTGCTGCGGATAGCCGCGCGAGCCGAGACAGAGATGGACTTGCTCGAGCTCCTTTTTCTCGCGGATGATCACGTGCTGGTGCGGCGTCGGCGCGCTCCACTCGCGCCGGAACGGCTCGCGATCCATGACCGGGAAGTGTTTCTCCAGGAACGGCAACAGATCCTCGGGCTTCACATTACCGGACGCCGCGAAGATGACGTTCGACGGCTGAAACGTTTCCTGATAGTGCTCGATGATCTTTGCGCGCTGCAGGCTTGCGATCGTCTCCTCGGTGCCGAGGATCGGGCGGCCGAGAGGGTGGTCGGGCCAGAACGCGGTGACGAAGATCTCGTGTACGAGATCGTCGGGCGTGTCCTCGACCATCTTGATCTCTTCGAGGATCACGCCGCGCTCCATCTCCACGTCGTCGGGGTTGAAGCGAGGCGAGGTCACGATCTCGGTGAGGAGATCGAGCGCGGTCGGGACCTGTTCGTCGAGCACGTGTGCGTAGAAGGAGGTGTACTCCTTCCCCGTGAACGCGTCGACGTCGCCGCCGAGGATGTCGATGACCTTCGCGATCTCGGCGGTCGTGCGGTGCTGCGTCCCTTTGAACACGAGATGTTCGAGGAAGTGCGAAGCGCCGCCATGCTCTTCCGACTCGACCGCCGAGCCGGTGCGGAGGTAATACCCGAACGCGACCGAACGGACATACGGAAGCGTCTCCACGATCACGGTCAGGCCCGAGGGGAGGACGGTTTTGAAGATCGGGTTCGAGGGGCGCTTCATGCGGGCGCGATTGTAGCGGAGAGGCGGTTGATCGCCGCGGTGTCGAGCACAACCTCTGGTGCACCGTGCTTGGCCGCGGCGAGCATCGCGCGTCCCAAATGCTCCGTCGTCGTCGCCAGCCGGGGAAACAGGCGTCGCAAGATCGGGAAGAGCGGCGCGGTGATCGCGTAGAAAACGCGATAGGACTTCGTTCTCGATCGGATCCCGTGCATCGGCTGGATGAATCCTGGTCGGAACATGTAGGCGCTTTTGAACGGCATGTGCAGGAGTGCGTTTTCGGTCTTGCCTTTGACGCGCGCCCACATGCTTCGTCCGTGCTCGCTGCTGTCGGTCCCCGCACCTGAGACGAAGACGAACGTCATCCGCGGATTGAGCCGAACGAGCGTCTCGGCAACAGCCATTGTGAGGTCGTAGGTGATGCGCGTGTACTGCTCTTCGGTCATGCCGGCGGATGTGACTCCGAGGGTGAAGAAGCACGCATCGAGTGCGGTCAAATCGCGCTCGATCGCGGAGAGGTCGAAGAGATCGGCGTGCACGATTTCCTGCAGCTTTGGATGACGCTGGCCTGTCGGTGCGCGTCCGACAGTGACGGCGCGTTGAACGTCGGGATCGAGCAGGCATTCGCGAAGAACACCCTGACCGACCATGCCGGTTGCGCCGAAGAGCACGACGTTCATTCGACGCGCCTCAGGGTAAAGTGATGTTCGGAGCAGACGGCGCCTTTGAACTCCGCGTTCTCTGTGCGGTCGAGCGACATGCCGAGGCGTTCCACGAGCGCGATCGCGGGGAGATTGCGCGTGTCGACAATCGCCTCGACGACTTCGACGCCGTCGCGTGAAAAGGCGAGGTCGATTGCCGCGCGGCACGCTTCGATCGCCAGGCCGTGCCCTTGTGCTTCCGGCGAGAGCGTGAACCCGATCTCCGCGCTCGTGCCCGGGGCGTGCGCGCAAATTCCTATGTCGCCGATCAGATCATCCGTGTGTTTGTCCGCGATCGCGATCTGGAACCATTGATCCTGCTCCGCGAGCAGGTGCCGTGGCTGTTCGGAGATGAACGCGTTTGCCTCATCGGGTGTCATCTCCGTCCACGACTGATACATCGCGACGGATTCATCGGAACGATACGACGCGAGCCGCGCGGCATCGCGAGGCTCGAAGCGGCGTAGTCGAAGGCGTTCCGTTTCGATCGGCAAGTGCATCAGCCGACAATGCTATGTCAGCGACGCGCCTTGACCGCGCGGTCGCGGCCACGTAGCATCACCGACAGCCGCCTCACGCGGCTCACTTCATGAGGATGCGGCCTCCTCCCGATTCTGGCCGACGTGGATGACCAACGGCGTTTGTCGCCAATCTTTCTCGCGCGCTCCTCCACCACCGCTCCGGTTTTCTTGTTCGAGGTGTAAACGGAGCACCCCTCAACCATTTCCACCCGGGCCTTCAGCAAGCCGCCGGGATTCCCTCCTTTGCTGACGAGATGTATCAATGCGAGCTCTGTAAGAAACTGATTGCCCCGAATACGCCCAGTCGTCGAGTCGTCGTAGAGACACGGCCCGCCACTTACCCCTACCGTTCTGAAGCGAACCGGCTCGTAAGGAAAGGCCGCGAGTGGGTGAAGCCCAACGATCCCGGAGGCACGGGTGTCGAGATCGTCCGCGAGCGGGTCGCTTGCCCACAATGCGCGGCGGATGAGAATTGAAGGAGCGGCGGACCATTCTGATCCGCCGCATACCAACCTCTCAACGGCTGGTGATGCCGCCGAGGGAAGTGACCGCTCCGGCGCGCGAGATCTTTCGAACACGCGGCATCCACTCCCGGCGATTGTCGGACGCGGTATGCGAGTACTCCAGCACGTACACCTCGCCATTTGCGACGGCGACGGCGGTGGGCGCCCACGGAGCGGTGGTCCTCAGGATCACGTTGGGCTTGCCTTTCGAATCGATCTTCAGCAGCGCGCCGCAGCCGGATGCCGCCACATAAACCGAGCCGTCGGCGGCGACGGCGAGTCCGCGCAAGTACGGACGCTCGACCTCGATTCCGGGGATGGCCGTGCAATTCGGCACGGTGACGTTTGCGGCGACGACGGAAACGTGTCCCTGCGCGTCGATCCGCTTCACGGCGCGATCCTCGGTGTAGTAAAGCGAGCCGCGCGGACCCGCGGCGAGGCCGTTCAGCCATGCGACCGCGCGTCCGCCGCTCTGCACTGGCGGAAGGGTCGCGTGGATCGCTCGCGCGCCCGACGGTTGCATGCCGACGATTCGGACGCGATCGCCGCTGAAACGTTCCGGAAAGTAGAACCTGCCGTCGGTGCCGATGGCCACGGGAAAATCGCTCGACAGAACGAGGGTGGGATTGGTGCCGGCGGATTGAAACTCGGCATCTGCCATCGAGGGCCAGCGCGTGGCTCGAAAGCGGTTCTGAGGATCGTACGCGAACCAGTGGAAGGCGGATCCTTCGAGACGGACGATCCGCCGGTCGCGCTCGATGACGAAGTTCCCGCCGCCGGTGTCGGTGAAGTACACGCGCCCGTCGCCTGCGACGGCGATTGCCGCGCCGGGATGTGCGGTCAGGAGCGGTGCTGTTGCCAGCGCGAGGAAGAGTGCTACGCCGAGGAGTCGCATGTAAGAGTTGATGCACGCGAAGTGCAAAGCGTTAACTCAGCGAGCCGCGATTTCGTGAATCGTCCCTTCGTCGGTCATCGCCTGACGGCTCGCCCCGCTTGGGAACGTGACGAACGCGACGACCTTCATCGTCGAGAGATTCAGGACGTTGCTGACGGTCGTGCCATTCGACTCGACCCAACTGATGAAGTACTGATTCGGAGCGAGCGTGATCGCGTAAATGTTCTCAGTGCCGGACGTTCCGACACTCGGCCCGGAGAGAGCCTTCCACTGCAGCTCTTTGTTGCTGGCGTAATACGCCTCGACTTGCAGGCCGGAGTTGAAGTGAAAGGTGTAGCGATTGCCGACGAAGCTCGGCGCCGCATCGTTCCGCGGTGCAAGGGGCGATGACGTGCTGCATCTGACTACCGCCAGCGCGATGAGCAGCATCCACGCCGCGGAGTGACTTCGAACGCTCATCAGCGAGGAATGATAACGCTAGCGATCTCGCCAGTACGCCGGCCTCCGCGCATGGTGTGCGACCGCGATGATCTCGATCTCATTCGGCAGCACACGGTAAACGAGGTCGAACGGGTAATTCAGCAACACGAAACGCCGACGGCCAAATCGCGTGAGCGGATACCGCTCGGGTGCCTCGGCGATTCGCGCCAAAGCGTGCTCGATCTCCCGAACGAAACCATCAGCCGCCGACGCGCTCCGCCGCAGGTACCAATCGGTCGATTCCAGAAGCTCTTCGTCTGCCGCCGGATGAAATCTAACGTCTTTCATTCAGACGGGCGTGAAGCTTTGCCCGGACTTCTTCCCACGGGATCGTCTTCACTTCGCCGGCATCGATCTGCCGGACGCGGCGCTCGATTTCTTCGGCCCATGCCGCTTCTACATTTTCATCGGGCTCGCCATGAAGAGTCTCCAGCAGGCGACCCGCGAGCTCCGCTCGCTCAGATTCCGAGAGCTTTGATGCTTCGAGCAAAATCTCCGCGACGTTGCGTGCCATGACCGAATTCTACGCCTCGGCGGATCGCCCTACTTCGCGCTCAACGCCATCTGTTGCATGAGCCGTTCGTTCTTGAGGTCCTGGATCGTATAGATCCATTGGCTGTAATCCTCGGCGCCGTTCAGGGCGATGAGGCTCTTGCCGGTGGCGTTGGGGCGGATGGCGACGAAGGGGCCGACATAGTCCTTTGGCGAGGCCTCGGGATTGAGCTTGCTCGGTGGGCGAGGTGCGCCGGCCTGTGGCAGTGCCGGGTTGGCGCCGCCGGGAGGAACCGCCCCGCCGCCGCCGACCGCTTCGATCGCGTTCGGCGGGACCATGATCCAGTCGTCTTCGTTGCCCGTCAGCGGCATCGCCCATTTGCCCGTGCCGCGAAGCATGCGCGGCTGACGCGCTTCCTGGAGTTGCTCGAGGCTCGTCGGCAGACCCTGGTGCTTACGCTCCCAGTTCTCGATTCCGCGCGCGAACTGCTTCATCAGGAAGATCGTCTGCCGCTCGCGCTCGCGGCGCATGATCAGCGACCACTGCGAGGGAACAGTGAAGGCGACGATGATCGCGATGATGGTGAAGATCACGATCAGCGCGGCGAGGGTGAAACCCTCTTCGCCAGTGCTCCGCGCTCTAGAGTTCGCTGTACGGAACATTGTCCAGGGTCGCGCCCTCGGCGCGGCTCCTCACGTCGATCACGCCGGGCACAGTCATCGCTTCGGGGTCGGTTTCCGTCATCCCGCCTTCGAGGCTGAGCGGATCGTCCATGACCGGCTCCCAGTCCTGCTGCATCGTGATCGGATCCTTCGGGATGCTGCGGAGGTAATGCGGCACGAGCTCGTTCAAGTCCGCCGGATACCGCTGCTTGTCGGCGTAGAAGTTGTCGATCGATTTGCGCATCTCGTAAAGATTCGCGCGCAACGCCGACTCGCGCGCTTTGCGCTGCGCGGTCCTGACATTGACCAGCGCGATCGACGCAAGGATGCCGATGATCGTCACGACCACGAGCAGTTCGATGAGAGAAAACCCGCGACGAATCGAGCGATGAGCGATGAGCGATGAGCGATGATCCGCTTTGCGAGCGGGCACGTTATCTATGGGAGTCGGGGAGGTGGTGTTCATCGTTCATCTCTCATCGTTCATCGCTGGGTGATTACCATTCGTTGTAATGCGTCTTTCCGTCGAGCGACAGCGCCGTGGAGGTGGAGTGCACCTCGAACACGTTGTCTCCGTTGCTCATCGACGTATCGGGATCATCGGTCGTGGACAGCGTGATCCATTCATTGCGGTTGGTCATGGGATCGATCAGGTCGCGTTCGCGAAGCAGCCGGATCGTCCGCCCGTCCGACATCTTCACGCCCTTGAGCAGCTCTTCTAAATCCTTCGGATATCCGTCCGACCCGAGGGCCTGCATCTGCGCGGGGCGGACCATGTTCACCGCGCCCGGAGGCGCGCCCGGCTGCCCGCCCGGCTGCGGCTGCCCGACCTGGCCCATGATCATCAGATCGTGATACTTGTCGATCGCGTCGGTGATCTTGCGCAGACGATCTTTCAGCTCGATTTCCTTCTGACGGCGGATGCCGAAGCGGGCCACGGGCAACGCGATCGCCGACAGGATGGCGATGATCGCGACCACCGTCACCAGCTCCGCAATCGTGAAGCCGCCGCTCGTTTGTCTCCGCGTCTTCAGCATTACTGGACCTTCGCCCTCCCGCCCGCGACCGCGGCGACGACGTTCTTGCCGCCCGGGGTGCGGAACTCGGGATCTTTCATCACCAGAAACGTTTCGCCCGAGACGCCGCCGTGCACGCGGATCAGGAGCACGTCACCGCCGCTGACGAACTGCAGCGGCTTGCCGTCCGAGGACTTCACGCGGATCGTGCCTGCCGTGCGGTCGACCGTGATCACCGGAGGCAGGGCCGGATCGACTCTCAATGCCGAGCCGACGGAGACGTCCGTGACCTCCATCGCGAGCGGGTTGAAATTCAGCATGAGCTCCGGCGCGTGAAGGCCATCGAGGTCCATGCCGACGATGCTCCAGAGCCGGCTCTCGCCCGGGCCGAGGGAGATCGTCGACGGTTGCGGTGCGATGCGAGGGGAGAGCCGCAGCGCGGCGGTCTCCAACTCCGGCTCGACAGCAGCCTCACTCGACACGGGCTTCGACATGAAACTCGACGTCAAGCCGCTCGACTGCGGCGGATTTTCGTTCTGGATCTCCGGCGGATTGTTCGGGTTCGGCGGCGGTTGCTGCTCTTGTTGCCGGCGGAACGGATCGTTCGGCATGCCCGGAGTCGGCTGCTGCTGTACCGGCGTCTCCGTCGCCTCGGGGACGATGTAGTTGCCCGGCTCGCCGTCCTCGGCGAGCTGGCGTCCGGCCATCGGATTGGCGACGAACGGATCGGCGCCCGACTGCGACTCGATGCGCGGCGAGACTCCGCGGAAGGTGAGGTTGTTGCCCGTGCCGACCCACATCGGAGCGACGTCTTCCTCGGTGATGTTTGGCATGCGCACGATGTGCGGCGTCATCGTCAGCACCAGGTCCGTGCGAGTCTCGTCGCGGTGCTCGTTCGTGAAGAGACGTCCGATGAGAGGAATGTCGCCGAGGATCGGCGTCTTGGTCGCGCTCTTGACCTTGTTCGTCTGAATGAGGCCGGCCAGGAAGTTCGTCTCGCCGTCCTTGAGCCGGATGGTCGACTCGATCGTGCGCGTGGCGAATGTCGGTTGCCGCTGTCCCCCGAACTCCACGTCCGCGCCGCGGTTCGAGACTTCGACGGTGAGCTTGAGCGTGACCTCGTGGTTGTGGTGCACGCGCGGCTCCATGCCGACCTTGATGCCGACGTCCTGGTACTGGAAGGAGGTGTACGGAACGGTGAGGTTCGGGTTGTTTCCGCTCGTGGTTGGGTTGTAGCCGGAGATCGTCGTGACCGGAACCGGGATGCGCTGGCCGATGTGCAGGGTGGCCTTCTCACCCTCGGAAATGCGGAGCTCCGGGTTGGCCAGCAGCTCGCTGTTGCCGTAGGTCTTGAGCAGCGAATACGTCGCCGTCGGGATCGAGAAGTTCAGGTTGTTGCGCAGCGCGCTGAGGCTGCCCGCCATCTCCTGGATCTTGGCGAGCGTGCCGCCGTTGAAGCCGCCTGCGAAAGCCGCTTGCGCGGAGGAGCTGGAGTTGCCTTCGGAATCCTGGAATCCGGAGATGGCCATGCCGATGTCGCGGATGCGGTTGAGGTCGAGCTGGACGAGCTCCACCTGCACGACGACTTCGGCCTTGGCCTTGTCGTTGGCCTCGATGATCTTTTCGGCGATCCGCACTTTGTCGGCGGTGTCGCGGATGGTGATCGCGTTGAGCGCCTTCAGCGGGAACACGTTGCGGGCCTCGATCATCGTGCGCACGACGTTGGTGACCTGCTCGGCGTCGCCGTTCGAGAGATAGAACGTGCGAATCACGAGGTCTTCGTAATCGCGGCGCGCCTGCGGGTTGTCGGGGACGACGATGATGGTCTTCTCGTCGAGAACCTTGTAGAAGTGATTGCCGGCCTGCATGACGCGCTCGAGCGCCTGCTGGGCGGTGACGTCGCGCAGCTCGATGGTGATGCGGTCGTCCTTCACGGCCTGGTCGAACAGGACGTTGATGCCGAACGCATTGCCGAGGGCCTTGTAGATGTCCTTGATCGGCGTGTCGCGCGAGAACGTGAGCGAGATCGGCTCGTTCGAGGTGGGGTTCAGCTGCGGCGGCTGGGCTTTGGTGATGTTCGCCTGCGCGCGCTTTTTGATCTCGTCGATCGAGACCGACTCGGAAGCCGCGCGCTGCAGGTCCTGAATCATCTGGTATGCCTTGGTGAGCTCGACGCCTGCGAACTGGTTCGTCGGATCGAGCTTGACCACGAGCTGCAATTCCGTCGCGGCGAGCTGTGCGAGACGGAACTGGTCGGCGCCGGTCGCCCTTGACGCTTCCGTGCGCAGGACTTTGCCCTTCTCGAAATGAGAGCGCGAGGCTTCGCGCCGCGCGCGGTCGAGGGACAGCCGGTAGTCGCGGTTGTCGGGATCGATCTCGATGGCGCGCTCGTACTGCGCCACGGCCCGGTCCCAGTCCTTCGACTGTTCGGCGGCCTGGGCCTGTTTATACGCGTTGTAGCTTGCGCACGAGGACAGGAGAAGCGCAATCAGCAGTGTCGCAACGGGTTGTTTGATTCGATTCATGAGTCCTCAGTCGTGGTGCGGAGAATCCTGACGTTGTGACGGTCGTGTCTTCGAAACGTCACTGTCCGAGCGGCACGCGCTGCGTGACGTCCGGCGGGAATCCGACGAAGCCGATCTCGGCCGATTCGATCCCGATGCGCTTGAGAATGAACTTACCTTCGATGATCTCTCCGATGCGCGCGTTGACGATCTCGCCATCGCGCGCGAAGGTCGCGATCGGATTCCGCGCGCTGCCGAATGTGCCGATGAACTTGTACGCGAACTGCGGCGGCACGGGCGGCGGCGGTGGCGGCGGCGTCTCCGCCTCCGTCTCGCATGCGGTACCGATGCCGTCGCGGTCGATGTCGGATTGATCGATGTTGACGACGCTTACGCAGTTGTCGCGAAAATCGGGCACGCCGTCCTTGTCCTGGTCGGGTGGCGGCGTGGGTGGCGGAGGCGGCGGCGGAGGAGGCGGCGGCGGAGGCTCTTTGTACGCGAAGAGATTGCGCTCGCTCCTGTAGCTGCCGCTCTCCGCCTCGAGCAGCTCGAGGCGCACCGGCTCGACGCCCATCGGCGCGGCCGAGACCGTGCGCGGACCAGGGGCGGCCGTCTTCACGGCCACGGCTGGCGTGTTGTCGTTCGACGGCGCGTCCGGCGCCGCAAAGGTATAGATCGCGAACACGGCGATGAGAATCAGTGCCGCGGCAGTCCAGGTCTTCCAGTTCATCCAGTCCATCACAGCCGGTTCGTCGCGGCGGCCAGGGGCTCGTCGCGGAAGATAGTCTTCAATCGGAGATTGAGGTTCAACTTGTTCTCGGCGCCCGAGCTCAGCGAGATCTCGTCGATGATCACGAACTGCTGCGAGAGCTCGAGCAGGTTGATCATCCGGCGGGCCTGATCGTATGACGCCTCGACGGTATAGGCGATGCCCACTTCCTTCGTACCGACGACGGCGCCGGCCTTTCCGCGCGTGCCGGGCGTCGCCGTCAGCCGCGCCTCGCCGGTGGAGAACGAGTAGGAGCGCGGGATGGCGTTGCTCGCGTCGGCGAGGCGCTTGATCTCGGCGATGAGCAGCGTCAGGCGCCGCGGCTGCGTCGACCAGTGCTCGTCGAAGACGTTGCTGACCTCGGCCTCGACTTTCTTGTAAGCCTGCAACTGGCGCTCGGCATCCGCGCGTCCCTGACGCGATTTCGCGAGCTGTCCCTCCGCCTGCGCGAGACGGTCATCCAGCGCGTCGAGGCGAGCCTGATACTGCACGCGATAGGTGAGGAAGAAGATGACGTTCCCGAGCAGGAGCGCCCCGAGGACCAGCAGCAGGACCCGCTTCTCGCGCCAGATCATCGCAGCACCTCCGCCGTCTGCGGAGCGTTGGGCAGGTAGTCCACCGAGAGCGTGAAGACATACGTGCCGTCGTCGTTCGCGGTCTCGTTGCTGGGGAACGCGTCCTTGAACTGCGGATCGGCGTTCATGCGATTGATGGTGGTGATCATTCCGTCGCCCGATTTCGCCTCGAAGTTCATCGAGAGGTGAATCGGTCCGTCGACCGAGAACTGCGGGGTCACGGAGATCAGCCGGACGTCGTCGGCGAGGATCGACTCGAGCTCGTCGAGGAGGCGGCTCCAGGAGAACGCGCGCTCGGCGAGCTTCGCGTTGATGAAGCGGGTCTGCTGGTCGAGCGTCGCAAGGTCGAGTCCTTTGACCCGCTGACGGGCGGTGTCTTCTTTCGCTTTCTCCGCGCGCGCCTGCTCCTCGATCTGCGTGATCTTCGCGCGCGTGGCCTGCGTTTCGTGGATGTAGCGGTAGTACGTCTCGATGTTGTTGAGCATCAGGAAGGCCGTCAACAGCGAGAGCACGACGACCGCGGCGTACACCGGACGATAGTCGCGATACGGCCGTGCCGCGAGATTGAGATGGATCGGCTTCACCCGGTGAAAACTCCTGTGCAGGCGGTCAGCTCCGCGTCGAGGCCGAACACACCCGGGGGGACGTCTTCCGCGTAGTCTTTGAGGACGACGGTGCGGACCTGCGTATTGAACTCGTCGGCCAGCGTCGCGTGGATGTCCGCACCGCGCTCGCCGGCCACATAGCAGTTCGTGAACGTCTCGACGTTCAGCGAGTCGCGCAGGTAGCTGGCCGACAGGCGGATCTCCTGATCGATCGTGCGCTCCGGGCTGAGGTTGCGCGAGCGGATGAACAGCGGGAACGCGCCGCGGAAAACGGCAGTCGTGAAATCGGCGCCGCGCAGATAGAAGAAGAGGCGGTCGCCGTGCGTGTCGCTCTCGCGCACCGTGATCGCGTTCCAGATGTTGAGGCCCACCGGCTCGAGGAGCACGACCTCGAATCCGGCCGCGGCGAACACGCGCTCGATGGCGCCGAGCGTGGCTTCGAGCGCGCTCAGCACCAGCACCTTCACGTTGTCCGAGACGCGCGTCAACACGCTGTACGCGATGCGCAGCTGCTCGGGCGGAATGGGAAGCGTGCGCTTCAGACTCCAGCGCACGACGTCCATCGCGTCGGTGTCGCGGTCCGGGAGCGACGGCAGATCGATGATGTTGATGCGGAACCAGGAGTCGGGGAGGAGGACCGAGACCTTCTCCCACTTGCCCGTCTCCGCGCGCAGACGGCGCAGCGTCTCCGCGAGCGCCGCTTCGTCGGCGAGTTGCGGCGTCACCGGCGTCGCGGTGAACGTCTCCGGAGCGAGGCGGTAGGTCTTCGCGTTCTCGATGCGCGGATTCGCCTTGCCGCGGCCAAAGCGCGCGTGCACCAGCGAATCACTGTCGAGAACGACTACGTCGGGGGGGAAAGATCGCATTCTTTACTCGACGAACGTAACCTTGTTGATCTCGCGCAACGTCGTCTGTCCTTCCATCACTTTCAGCAGGGCCGACTCGCGTAGGAAGGTCATCCCTTCCTCGTGCGCGGCCTTCTTGATCTCCGAGGCCGGACGGCGGTCGAGGATCATGGTTCGAATACGATCCGAGAGGTCGAGAAGTTCCGAAATCGCCGCGCGGCCATGGAACCCGGTTCCGTTGCACTCCAGGCATCCCGCGCCCTCGTAGAGCGTCTTTCCGCGGAAGTCCGCCGGATCGAGGCCCGACTCGACCAAAGTCTGATTCGAATACTTCACTTCGCGCCTGCAGTGCTCGCAGATCTTGCGCACGAGACGCTGCGCGAGAACGCAGTTCAGCGCGGAGACGAAGTTGTAGAGGTCGACCTTCATGTTCAGGAAGCGGCCCAGAACGTCGACGACGTTGTTCGCGTGGACGGTGGTGAAGACGAGGTGGCCGGTGAGCGCCGACTGCACGGCGATCTGCGCGGTCTCCTCGTCGCGGATCTCGCCGACCATGATCTTGTCCGGATCGTGGCGGAGGATCGAGCGCAGTCCGCGCGCGAAGGTGAGGCCCTTCTTCTCGTTGACGGGAATCTGGGTGATGCCGCGGAGCTGATATTCGACCGGGTCCTCGATCGTGATGATCTTGTCTTCCGGCGACTGGATCTCCGACAGCGCGGCATAGAGCGTCGTGGTCTTGCCCGAGCCGGTCGGGCCGGTGACGAGCACCATGCCGTACGGCTCCTTGATGAACTTGCGGAAGCGAGCCAGCATCGCGTCGTCGAAGCCGAGGATGTCCAGGCGGAGGTTCTTGAACTCCTTCGACATCGACTCCTTGTCAAGGATTCGGATGACCGAGTCCTCGCCATGTGCAGTCGGTACGATCGAGACGCGGAAATCGATCGTGCGTCCGGTGATGCGGAGCTTGAAGCGGCCGTCCTGGGGGACGCGCTTCTCGGCGATGTCGAGCTCCGACATGATCTTGATGCGGCTGATGATCGTGGAGTGATGGCGCTTGTCGATCGGATCGAGCGCCTCGTAGAGCACGCCGTCGATGCGGTACTTGACCACCACCTCGGTGTCGCGCGTCTCGATGTGAATGTCCGAGGCGCGGCGCTGGATGGCGTTGAAGACGATGGAGTCGACGAGCTTGATGATCGGCGACGAGTCCTGCGCCGTGATCGAGTCGATCGTCAGCGTCTCTTCGCCTTCCTCGTTCTCCGCCACGAGCTGCATCCGGAAGCCTTCCGTGGCTTCGTCGAGGACGCGCTGCGTCGATTCCGACTTCTGCAGCTTGTCGCGGATGCTGGCCGGCGACGCCACCTTGACCTTCAGCGGCGAGCCGAGGAGGAGCTCCAGCTCGTCGAGCTTGAGCACGTCCGTCGGATCGCCCACGACGACGACGATGTGTCCGTCCTCGCGGTGCTCGGGCAGGAACTGGTAGCGGATCATCAGGTCCAGCGGGATGTCGCGGAAGAGTTGGTGATCGCCCTGGAAGTGCTCCAGGTCGACGTACGGGAAGCCATACTGCTCCGCCAGGCGGCGGGCCCGTGAGGCCTCCCCGGTCGGGTCGGCGTTCTTGTAGAGCGTGCGGTTCGGATCAGCGACCATGTTCGAAATAGACGAAACCTACATCCCCACCTGCGAGAGGCGGAAGAGCGGAAGATAAAAGGCGTACAGGAGAACGGCGATGATCCCGCCCATGAAGACGAGAATCAAGGGCTCGATCGCCGCAACCAGACGCGTGAGCCTGGATTCGATTTCCTCGTCGTAAAACTCGCTCACATTGGCAAGCATTTCCGTGAGCGCACCGGTCGATTCCCCGACCTTGATCATCTCGACGGCGAGGTCGCTGACGACCTTCGTATTGTCGAGCGAGCGCCACAGTGGCTCGCCCTCGCGCACGTTCTGCACGATTCCGGCGATCTTCGAGGAGACGAGCGCGTTCGTGACCGACTGCGAGGCGATCTCGATCGCCGGCACCATGGGCGTTCCGCCGGACAGAAGCGTTCCGAGGGACTGCGTGAACTGCATGATCGCGAAACGATGCAGGACGCCGCCGACGAGAGGGATGCGGAGCTTGACGCGGTCCCACGCCAGACGGCCGCGGGTCTTCACCCAGCGCTTGAGGAGGAGCGTTCCGATGACGGTGAAGATCGTCGTCAGCAGGAAGTTCTGGCGCAGGAAGGTGGCGATGTCGATCATGACCTGCGTGAACCAGGGCAGCTCGGAGCCGAAGCCCTCGAAGAACTCGGCGAACTTCGGGATGACGAAGGTCATCATGATGACGATCATCCCACCCGAGAGCACGACGAGGATGGCCGGATAGACCAACGCGCCGACGACCCGCTTGCGCAGGTTGACGATGAGCTTCTGATAGCGGAGAAAGCGTTTGATCACGCCTTCGAGATCGCCGGAGCGCTCACCAGCGCGCAGCGAGGTCGAGTAGATGGGCGGGAAGAGGTCGCCAAAAGAGGCGAAGGCGTCGGAGAGAGCGACGCCGTTGGTGAGCTTCTCTCGGATCTCGGCGAGGATCTCCCGGAAGCGCTGGTTCTTCTGACGCTCGAGCATGATGTCGAACGATTGAATGATCGGCAGGCCGGCGCGGACGAGCGCGAGCAGCTCCTGATTGAAGAGGAGGAAGCGCTCGGTGCTGACGGCGCGGCCGAAGCGCGGGATGAGGTCGCGAAAACGGTACGAGCCGCGGCGCGAGCCGAACACGTGCAGTCCCTGGCGGCGCATCTCGTCCTGCGCCGCGCGCAGCGAAGCCGCGACCACCGGCCGCTCGACAACGTCGCCCTCGGGCGTTCCCACTCGGAGGATGAATTCGGGCATGCGAAATCGTTTCCTTGCCTCGACTTGGACGGACCGTTGACACGAACGTTACGGTCGAGGCGGCGCGTGATAACGGAAGGCCGGCGCGATTCGTTCCCCGGGGGAGATCGTAGGACGAATGGGACGAATACGACGAATACGACCTGTAGGTCCCATCCGTCCTATTTGTCCTATCCCCGTAACCTTCTTTTGATGCGCGACCAGACGCTCCACTGCGCTTCCGCCGGCTGATACGAGTGCATCGTCGGCACTTCTCCCGGCGGCCACATCGAGCTCACCGAGCCTTCGCGATAGAACGTCGCCGTCAGGCTGCGGCGGGAAATGTGGGAGTCGTTCACGACGCGAGACACCGCGTGCCACGAATCGTCCGATCGCACCAGGATCGCGGAGCTCCCGACGATCGGCGGGACTTCCGCGAACACGGCCTTCGGGTCTTTCGCGCTGAGGATGGACAGGCATCCTCCGTTTTTCGGATCCCATGAGTCATTGAAGTAAAGGACGTGCGTGACGACCTTGTCCGGCAGATCCGAGTGCGCGCCGAGCGAGGCCCCGGGTCCGTAATGGAACACGTTCACCTCGAGCGGCGCGGTTGTCAGATCGCAGCCGGTCAGCTCCGACAGCGCATTGCGATACACGGGGGAAAGGAAATCTTCCGCGAGACTTCGCCACTCGTCGCTCAGGTCCGATGCGTGCGAGACCGTCTCCGCGCCCATCGCGATCAGCTCGCGTGCCTCGTATTCATAGTCCTTCTCGCCGCCGTAGCCGGATACGAACTTGTAGTGGTCCGACGGAAACGTGCGCGCCAGACGCTCGGCGTCTGCCGTTTTGAATAACCGATCGACATGCGCCCAGCGATAGGGCTTCGTGTTCAATTTGCTCTGTTGGATGCGGTCGAGATCGATCATTCGGATATCCCTGGGCGCATTGTCTTCGAGGATGCGCGGCAGCATCTGCCAGAAGCGGCCGATAGCCGTGTGCGACCCGGTGGTCGCCTCGCGAATCGCGGCCGCGGTGCGATCCCAATGATCGGCGACGAGGCGTAGGTTCGTTTGGAGCGCGGGAAGGGGCTCGCGTCTCCCGATGCGCGATGCGAACCACTCCGCACCGGACTCACGCACGGCCGACAGCGGATGAATCGTTTCGAAATCGCGGAGCGCCGTGAACTTTCCGGCGGAAAGGTCGATCCACGTGAACATCGGGACGCCCGAGGCGAGGGCGGTGATTGCGAAGTGATAGCTGTGGCCGACCACGGCCTCCGCGTACTTGACGAGCTCCGCGAGCAGCAACGGGTCGGGCCACGTGGGCAGTTCCACGAATCCCGGGAGGTTCCCGGCGTGTTCGCCGAGGACGGGACCGATCGGCAGTGCGACGAACTGCAGTCCTTCGAGCTCGCGTTTGTGCGAGCTCACCCATCGCGGGAACCACGACATCGACTCCGCGGCCTGCACGAGAACGTACGGCTTCGTGATCCCCGCCTCGCTCCGCAGCTTCTCGAGCTCCGCGGATGGTTCGATCGGGAGCAATCGCGCGATGCCGAAGCCGGTGTCGGGAACCACGGTTACGCGGCCATCTTCCGCGAAGTGCGCGAGCTTCGCGCGGGAAGGTTCGTCGCGCACCGCGACGTACGAGCTCAGGTCGAGTGCGAGTCGCAACAACGGCCGCGCCCATCGCGGGACGTCGTTGAGGTGCATCCCCGGCGCGTTCCAGACGACCGGGATCCCGTGCTGCAGCGCGATCAACGCAGGTGTGAGCCAGTAGCCGGTCGGATGCTGGATCGACGGGCGGGGCGGCTGGTATCCCGGCGCGACTTCCTTGTCGAAGCGAATGAGAAAGCCTCCGCCGATCAGCATGGCGTCGAGATCGGCGACGACCGCCGGCAGGTCGGCGACGGACGTGACCGCATAGGGCCAGTCCGGCGTCGTCTTCGCGTGATACGAAAAGGGATGGACCTCGACTGCGCCAAGGCGCTCGCGCAACTCGAATTCGGCGATCAAGGGGAAGAGCAGGTCACCGTAGTTGCGGACGTCGAACGTGCCGACGATGCCGATCTTCCAGTCGCTCTCTCTCATCGAACGCGCGACGAATCTATCACGCGTCAGCGGCGGCGTTTGTCGAACAGCTCGTGACGCCCCTGGATGCGTGTGTATCCGGCGTGCTTGACCTTCACCCATTCGCTCGTCGAGGCATAAGGATCGCCGCGCCGCTTGGCGACGATACCTTCGAGGTCGTGCTCCGCCGCGGCGGTGAAGAGCGACGGATCGTCGACGGGCTCGACGTACGGGATCGGCGTGGCCTCCAGGAGCTTCTTCAGCGCGCGTTTCCTTCGCCACAAAGGCTGCGCGCGCAAGTCGCGGCCATCGAGCCAGAGGAGATCGAACGCGGCAAACGCGGGGTTGCCTCGCCGCCAGAAGAGCGCGTCGAAGTCGGGACCAGCGTCGGTCATGACGATGATCTCTCCGTCGAGAATCGCGTCTTGGACCGTCAGCGCGCGCGCGACCGAATCAGCGAGCTCCCGAAACCGCGGCATCGGCTTCGCCATTTTCGAAATGAAAGAGCCGCGGCCGTCCTGCAGGGAAAGGACGCCGCGGAAGCCGTCGAGCTTCAGCTCGTACAGCCACGCCGTTCCGACGGGCACAGTCGTGCGCCGGACAGGGCGGATCGGCTCGATCTTCGGAAGGGGGCTGCGTCGCACGCCCGAAGCGTAGTTCGCAGCAGCCTCGCACCGCGGTCTCGATCAGGACGTAGACAACGAGTCGCAGAGTCGCAAAGTCGCAAAGTCTCAAAGAGCCGAGGGTTACCTCTTTGAGACTTTGCGACTCTGCGACTCTGAGACTTCTTCATTCCGTGCGGAGATCTACCGTTCGAAGACTCGCGTGCGCACGTCCGCCGCGTTACCATGATCGCGAAGGAGGTTCTCCATGGCTAAAGGCAACAACGCCCGGAAGAAAGAGACGAAGAAACCGAAGAAGGACAAGAAGTAGCGGTGTCTTCACCTCGGCGGCCGCCGCAACCGCGGCGGCCGCGAGCCTCAGCATTCCTTCGCAACCCCGGCGATGAGACGTAGGGCGCGGCTTCAGCCCGCCCCCCTCGGGCACACGTGCCGCCGGGGGAGCTGAAGCCTCCCGCGAACCCCGGTTGCTGTCCGACCATTCACATGAACCTTCTCGGCCACACGTGCGGTCGCATTCTCGAGTGGATTCCACGTCGTCTAGATCGCGTTCTGTCGGACCGAGGAAGCCTCGGCGGATGACAGAGCCGCCGAAACTACTCGACGGAGTCCGGAACGCCATTTACGACATCCACCATTCAGGAGCTTCTCGGCCATGCCGACGTCGAGACCACGGTGATCTACACCCACGTGCTCAACGCCGTCGGTGGAAGGGATGTCCGAAGTCCGCTGGAGAGCTTGTGAACCCTCTCCGTCACCTAGTCCGCCCTTGCTAGGCGGATTTCAATCACTATCACCAGCCCCCGTGATCTTGGCCTTCACCGGAGGTACGATGAGTGCGTGCCGTCAGTTGAGCGGGTACGAAGCGCAGCAATCTCTCGTTCCGTGTTTTGACGATTTCAAGTAGTACGTCCAATCGGCTCATGACGGAGTTAGCCGCTTCGACCAAGATGCCCACCGAGTACGTATCCACCTACGTGTCATCCGATGACGCCGAGCGCATCTATCGCGAACTGCCGAAGTTCCTCGTCGATGCCGTCGGAGATGTCGTCGTCACAGTCATGTACGGCGCTCTTTCCAACATCCACCCCGACCTCTGGTACAAGCCCATGAGTGTGGGCGCGAAATGGTTCGATAAGTTCCTCAGGGAATCAGTCGAGAAGGGGATCGTTGGCCCAGGAGAAGCCGATCTCGTCGTAACTCTTCCGGTCGGGATTGAGATCACTCTGTGTCACGAGAAGGACGTGCATGTTCGGGCTGACACGGTCGAAGTGGTCGAGTCACTCATCTCAAGTGAGCGCTTTCGGTCGTTCGTGGGAGACGTGTCGTTCGCCAAACGCGGCTAACTCGGCGTTGGACCGGACTTCGGCCCGCCGTCTGATACGCTTGCTCGCACGTTCTCCGCGTGAGCCGAAGCCGGTCAACTGGAGACGTTGGACGGCGGATGAATACCGGCTAGCGGCTAGGTTGAATGGATGCGCGAACAAGAGATGAACGCCCAGGTGTTAACCGCGCTGCTAGCGGAGTACGACCGCCTCTCAGACTCCTTCGACAAGCATGCGACTGTAGGGTATACGGTATTGCCTTTGGTGCTCGCGGGCGTTGGCGGATACGTTGTTGCAACCGGTGGCCGGAACGAGTTCATCGGAATCGGCGTCGCGATTCTACTAGCACTTGTAATTGCTGGCATCGGCATCGGACACAGCATTCTCAATCGCATCGGGCTACGACTAATCGAAGTTGAGCTGGGAATTCAGAGCGCCATCGGTGGCCTCAAACACGAAGGGCCATCTTTCTACACATCGTACGTCGGTCAGGGCGCACCAGGGCTCTTCGTCTATTTCGGCGCGTTCGTTTTGATTGGTGCCGGCGGGCTGGTTCTGGGAATGATTCAATGGTGGTCGACCTTGTGTTCGTGGCGATGGAACTTCTGGTCGAGCATCATGGCCGTCGCACTGCCTGTGCTTTTGAACGTCGGTCTTGGAGTAAATCTGTGGTATGTGGAACTTACAATCAAGCGAGAGCGACGCCGATTGCTGCGCACGTACAGCTCTAGCGATTAGGGAAACGCTCGTTCCGCCACTCTGTTGCGGCAAGCCATGAAGCGGCCGAACGTCAGAAGCTCCATCCGCACTCCTGATCTCCGGACGTTGCTACAGACACTTCGGCCTGCCACTATGCTGTCATCTCCGCGTCCAGCGCGGCTGGCGGAGCGCGGATAGAGCTTCTGACGTTGGGCGGCGACAGTATGGGAACCTACAACTCCATTCGCGTAGCGTCGCTCATTTGTCCCTGGTGCCAAGCCCTGATCATCGACGGTGTCGTCGAGTGTCGCTTCGGATACACGTCAGAAATGAAAGAGCTGACAATCGGCGAGACGTATCCATGGGCATCTCGACGCGAACCGCAGAATGGCGGCCGGCCAGAAGGTGGCAGCGTTGACGGTGAGGGATATGCGGAGTGTCCAGCCTGCCGCCGTGACTTCTTCTTACACGTCCTTATAGAAGAAGACCGAATCACTCGCGTCAGGCCAGATCCAACGCGCGACGGCTACATTCAGGGGTGATTCCCTCGAACCGAACACCTCATCGTGCCGTACGCAGCGGCCGTCATGGCCACCCACGCAGGTGAAGAAAAGACCGCGCTTACCCGCCGCCCAACTCCGCGCAGCCCACGCAGTCCGCTGCGTTCCGGCCATCCAAGTTGTGCCATCATGCCGTCGCGGACCGCGCGGCTGAACCCTGGTCCGTTGGGTGGCAACCGTGAAGATGGCAGTGTTCAAGTCGGATCGCTTTCGTCCCTTCCTGCCGGACGATCGACAAGTAAATCCGAACGTCCTCGGGTTTGAACTTGCCACTTGGTTGTCAAAAGCGCTCGCGGAGAACGGTGTGGCCAGCAGCTACCCGAGCGAGGAGGATTGGGGCTGGTATCTCATCTTTCCCGATGGAGAAGACGAATATCAAATCTGTTGCTCTGGCTCGGAAGACAAGCCGGGCGAATACGAGTGGCGAGTATTCGTAAACCCCGTAAAGCGCCTGCTTCGAAAGGCGCCATCCCGCGAAATGGCCGACGAACTCTTCGAGTCCGCCGTCGATTGTTTGAACCAGTCGGGCATCGACGTGGTACTGGAAGAAGAGTGAGTTCAGGTCAAGGCCAAAAGCCGCCAACTTTGCGGTGGAGCGGACCTCGGCCCGCAGCTTGATATGCTTGTTCTCACGTTCCCAGCGTGGGCCGAAGCCGCTCACCTTTGAACGTTAGCCGGAAGCGACCATGTTGATCTTTGCGATTGGAAGTGAAGACGATCGCCAAGACGTGGAGGAGGCGCTTGGCGTGTCCTTCGAATCTCACCATAGTCTGTATCTTGGCGGGGACTACTGGCTCGCTCGGCTCTCGGGGAGCAGCGCCGAGGTTCGGATCCGGTCGAACGTCGACCTGTTATGGTCGCCCAGCGATCCCGAGAGCGAGCGGTTCGCCTATGCTCGGTATGCCGAGCACCAATTGCTGTTGGAGGTCGACTCCGAGAGCCCCGACATCTTACAGCGGTTGCTTCAGTGCCCAACCCTTAGGCTCGTATCGCCAGACCTTAGGAACGGTGGCTCCGAACACGGTACCTTTAGGCGGGAGAGGAGGTAGAGATGCTCGGGCGGCCCTCTGGAATCATTCTGCTTGCGGCAACGCTCCTCGCAGCAGGCGTTGCCGGGATCGCCGTATTCTCGGTGGCACTCGTGTCCTGGCTGAGGACTTCCGGTACCTCTCCTCTCGCGCAGCTCTTCGCTCTGGCGTGGAGTTGCACGTTCGGCATCACCGCAGTCCTGACGTGGCGCCGCTCTCGCCGCGCACCTCCCGCCTTCCTTTTGGCAACGGGATTACTCCTCCTCCTGTTGTCGGCCATTTTTCCCGGAGGGCAGCTCCTTCTCCTCCCTTTGCTCGTCGTCACCTTTCTTTTCGCTTTGCTCGGTTACCGGTATCTGCACAGAGCATGTGAGCCCTCTTGACTCTGCATTACGGCATCATCACGGGAGTGATCCGCTTCGCACATATGGTGGGTGTTACAGTAGCGCGTGCGATTTCAGCGGCTGAGCGCTAAGCCGTTGGGCGTCTCAGACCTACGTGTGAACAATCTTCGAATCGTAGCCGTTGGCATTTGCGCCGTGGCGGTGCTCGACTCGGCAGGAGCGTTTGCTTCTCGTGCTCTAGAGTTTCCGTACGCATCCCTGTCGATCGTGTCGGCGGCCATCTACTTTGCGATCGGCTTCTTCGCATATCGCACCAGGTACTGGGATGCGGTGACCGCAACCTTCTGGGTTTCGCTTTTCGACGTCACTGTCGGGTGGTACATCTCCGCCGTCATCGGTCCAGGAAGGATCCCTGGATCCCGCCTTCCGGGTGCTTTCGTTGCGGGGTGTTCCGCCTCATTCGTCGTGCTTCTGAGCATCGGCATCGCGCTTGTCGGTGGGTTTGCAAGATCGCGAAGGCTGGCGAGTCGATCGACGACGCCCAACTAGGCGGATGAGTGGTGTTGTCCAATTACCACTCCAACAAACCCGAACAGGCTGAAGAGATCCTCGAGGCCTCAGAAGTGTCCATAAAGGATTAGCGAAGTCTGGAGGAGTACAGATGGGGACGGTGGTCTATCACGTTGAAGGCGAGGTGAATCAGGGCTGCGCTCTCGAACCGTACGTGAGCGCTGTGCTCCCGCTGCTCAGTGCCTACGGCGTGCGTGTGAGTCCAGAGCAGTTCGCGCGCCTGGTTGGCCCTGGCCCTCGTTCCGTCGATCAGCCGATGCATGCGACCCTCGGTGATGCGAATGATGCGCACCTTGTCATCGGAGCCAACTACGATCCCGGTTGCGGCTACGACACTCCGTCGACCTATTGGCGAATGGATGGGACGAACCTCATTCATTCAGCTTCGGGCGGAAGACTGACGTTTTTCATCGCCATCATCGACTACATCTACCCTCCAAGCAGGATCGCCGTGAGGATTGAAAGCGAAGCGGGTGCGGTCGAGGCGTTCCGTCACGTAATCAATCCGGTTCTCGATCAATGCGGGTTTCGCGAAACCTGAGCCACCTGGGCGGCTCGACTACACTCTCGTGATGTCTTTCGCACCGCTGCGCTGCTGCGAAGTCGAATCGGTCTATGTGCGTGCGAGCCCTTTTCCCGACGGCCAGACCACGACGTTCATGACCTGGTGGCGGTGCCCGAAATGTCAGCAGCTCTCCGGCGATATGGGCTCGGTGATCCCCGTCATTCCCTCACCGTCTGACCCGATCGATCCGAGCACGCGAGATGCCTGCGGGACTTTGCCGGCGGATCCGATCGTCGCGGCGCGTGATGCCGAGGAACGCGGCCTGCTTCGCCGTGCGCTCGCGATCCTCGATCTCGCGATCGAGATGACGCCCGATGATCCGATCGCCTATGCGGTGAAAGGGCGCGAGCTGCTGCGCATGTCATTTCCCGAGCACGCGGTCACCCTGCTCCGCCGCGCGATCGAGCTCGGCGATACGACGTCCGCAACACGAGGGTGGCTCGGGCTCGCGCTCACCGATACCGCTGAACAACTCGAAGCCGTGCCACTGCTGCAGACCGCGATCGAAGACGAGCTGCATGGAGGCATCTTCTGGCACGGTTGGGTCAGGCTGCTGGTCCGGCTCAACCGGATCGACGAAGCCGACACCGAGCTCGCGCGCGCGCTCGTGCTCGAGCTCGATCCGCGATGGCGCGCGGGCCTATTGACCGAACGCGTGAACGTGCTGTGTGCGCGCAAGCAACCGAACGAAGCGTTGCAAGCCGCCGACGAAGCGTTGCGGCTAGCACCGGCGAGCCCGTATGCCCGCTACGTCCGCGGCCGCGCACTCGGTCTGCTCGGCCGCCTCGACGAGGCTGAAGCCGAGATGGAACGCATCCTGCGCGACGCCCCCGGGTACGCCGATGCGACGCGCGCGAAACAGCTCTACGCGACAGCGCGGCAGCGCATGCAGTCGAAAGATCGTCGCTAGCGAACCTGGCAATTGCGGTCGGCGCTCGGCATCCGTTATCCGGCTCTGAGGTCACACGATGTCATCCGCTGACAAAAAAGGCGACCGCTTGCGCGGTCGCCTTCATTTTGTCGTTGCGAGAAGAATCAGTACGTGATGCTGGCGTTGTTCGAGCAGGTCGAGGTGCCGGCGTTGCAGACCTTGTACGTGAACGTGCCGTGCGTGTTCTTGGCGAGCTGGTCGGAGTGGGTGCCGTCGTTCGCGGTGGTGGCGATGACGACGCTGTTCCGATAGACGTCGACGTTCGCGCCAGTGGCACCACTCCAGTTGAGCGTGGTCTTCGGACGACCGCCCTTGACGGTGCCTGTCACCGTGAGCGTGTACGCCGGCGGGGTGCCGCCGCACGCGGCCGGAATGGTGAAGTCCTCGGTGATATTGATGATGGAGCCCGAGTCGGTACCGACCGCGTTGACACCGATGCCGAATGACGCGAAGGCATCCCAAACGACGCATTCCTCTGCCTGAGTCGGAATGGCCGCCAGGATGCCGTCGCGCATTTCTTCGAACTCGGGGTTGGCCGGCGTGAAGTTCATGCCGTCGATGACGTAATCCCAGAGCTGATCCATCGAGCGGCCCGAGCCCAGCCAGAGCGTGCGCAGCTTCCACATCGTGGCCGCGTAGATCTCGCCGTTGGCGTGGACGCTGGTGGTGTTGGCGTCGGCGTAGGTGTTCGGGTAGTTGGTGTACGGGAAGCGGCGGATGCCGACGGTGTTGTTCTTGACGTACTCGCCGACCGTGTCGTTCTCGGTGATGTAGCAGGCCACGGTGTCGGACATGCCTTCACCGATGGAGCCGGCCAGACCGCCGCTCATGCTGCCGATCATGCGCCAGGTGAGGCCGTGTCCGTACTCGTGGAAGACGACGTCGGCGTCGATGTCGCCGTCGCGATTCGGCGTGGCGGTGTTCCAGAGGTACATCTGCATGCGCGGGCGGCTGCCGTCCGCGGGCGTGGCGAAGTTCGCGTTGTTCGTGCCGCCGCCGTCCTGGGCCTCGGCATTGACGGGATCGTTGCCGGCGCCGCCGTTGCCGAAGTTGTTCGTCTGGAAGTTGCCGGCAGCTTCGTTGAATCCGTGGCGATAGAGCTTGTCGTGCACGACGTTGTTCGAATAGAAAAGATTGGCGACGGCCAGGGCCTGGTTCCCAGCGGTCGTAGGAGCCGCAGCGCCGTCGAACGGGAAGATGAAATCCTGCGTCGCCGAGATGGGACGGCTATTCAGATCCGCGGAGTTGTTGTTGTCGCGATCGAGATAGGCGTCGACGTTGTTGCCGATGGTCGTGTTGGTCGTCACCCAGCCGGCCGGCGACTCGGCGTTGCCGGTGCCCGGACCGCTGACGGTGGTCTGCGAGGTCGAGCCGGGGTGGATCGGGAAGATGAAGTACGAGTCGGTGTTCGTGCGCGACTCTTCGAACGACACGGCACCGGAGGCGCCGATGACCGTGTGCCAGAGCGCGTTGCTCTTCTTTTCCCACGTCTCGACGAGGAAGCCTTCTTCCACGCCGCCGTCCGTGGTCGGGATCATCACCGGCGTCACGATCGGCGCGCGGTCGAGCTCCGGACGGGCGCTGTTGCCGTAGCGATGACCGAGCGCGGCCTCGAGCGCAGCGTTCGAGCTCAGCGACGTGCGCGTGATCGAGGCGTTGTCATCGACCGTGTTGTCGATGATGCTCATCAGGCGGCCGTTGGAATCGACGCTGGCTTTGACGTACGCGCCATAGACCGAGCGGCCGTCGATGGACTGTTCCATCTGGACATGTTTCACGCCGTTCTTGCCGCCGTGGACTTTCTTCACGGACAGCGTGCGCTTGTCTTTGAGGTAACCCTTGACGACGTCGCCGGCGGCAGCGCTCGAAGGGGCGGTCAGGCCGGAATCGGAACGGGAGATGTTCGGGGAGTGACCGCGATATTGACCGTTCGCGGCCATGAGGGTCGTGGCGAACGCGCCAACGAGAACTGCGGTGAACCAGGACGTGAATTTGCGCATGGGCAGACGATTCTCCTATGTAGTGTTTGGCCCGCTTAGAGCAACCATGCCGCCAGGTCGCACGTCATGTGTTTTCAATGAGTTAGGCGTCGCGTGAGCCCGTACATGGTGAGAAGTTGAGCCAAACAGCCACTTGAGCGGGTCAAGAATAAGGCCGGTGCGTCCGGATTGACCCGCTGATGGAGGGCGTTCCGTCACTCCTGATGTGCCCAAACGCCGCGAAGTCGTGTCTGCTCGGCCACCTCGACGAGGCTGAAGCCGAGATGGAACGCATCCTGCGCGACGCCCCCGGGTACGCCGATGCGACGCGCGCGAAACAGCTCTACGCGGCAGCGCGGCAGCGCATGCAGCCGAAAGATCGGCTCTGAGGTCACACAATGTCATACGTGCCTGATGGTGCCGTGGTCCTGGAGGGATCTCTTCTCGACCTCCTGAATGCCGTTCCCGAGGTAATGCTCTCGCCACAAGCAGCGCGTGAGCATCTCCCTTCACTCTTGTCCGCGCACACCGCGGTCCGGCCAGAATCCTGGTCATCTCTCTGGTTCCCGGTAACCTCCGCGACGCTGTCGGCAGCTCTCACAGCGAGCGAATTGGCCCTTCGTGTCCAATGCGTCTTCCGGTGGAACACAGCCAACGTGCACGTGAGACTTCTGTCCAATGACCAGTTTCTTGGCTTTCTGGTGACACGGCAAGCACGCCCCCTCCTCGACAAATGGCGTCCTGGAGCCGATCAGAAGTCGAGCGACCTTACGTGAGGACCAGCGTGTCTGGAAACCGGTAGCGTTGCCGAAGCTCTCTGACGGAGATTCGGATCGGAATCGCACCCGCCTCGAAGCCCATGTCGTAGATCGGTTCGTAGCTCGAGATCACCGCGTTCCGCGAGAGGCCGAGCGCGGCCAGCTGTGCCACGAGCGGATGATTCGCGACCTCGGCGATCGCTGCCTCGCCGAGCTCATTGGCTTCGAGATTCAGGACGCGGAGGGACGGCAGCGCCAGCCTCAGGAGCGCCTCGACACGGTCGATCGAGTTGAAAGAGAGGTCGAGGCTCTCGAGAGCCCGCAGCCCGCCGGGGGTGCTGGTCGCGACGACGTCGAGGAAGCCGCGGGTGAGGCCGACGTCGTTGACGGTGAAGTCTCGCAGCTCGGAAGGATCGAGCTTGTGCCAGAGAGCCGTGACTTGAGACTCGTTCAGTCCGCCCCGGATCCGCACCCGTGAGAGCCGGCGAACGCAGTCCAGCCCATCCAGCACCCCGGCGGCGGGTTTCTTGTGGACGAGGCTCAAACCCTCGAGGCGCGTAGCCTTCCTCCAGATTCCGCCGAGGACGTCGCCTTCCAGCGGCGTGGGGTCGAGGTCGATCGCGAGCTCCTTCACGTTCTCGAGCAGCGCCCCTTCACTGAGGTAGCAAAGGGAGCGCGGATCCCTGACGTTCAGGGTCGAGAGGCTGAGAAACTCGATCCCCGCCGAGGCGTCCCGGAGCGCGCGGAACGTGCCGTCCAGCGATTCCGCGATGTGGAGCTTGCCCAGCCGCGCGAAGTGGCCGCCTCGTTCGAGCTCGTGGATGAGGGGACTCCAGTCCGTGATGCTCTGCAGGCCGAGGACGCGCAGGGGATAGTGATCCACCCAAAAGGCGAGCCGCGTGAGCGCGTCGCTACCGGCCCCCAAATGGTCCGGGTATCCGGTGCCATCGAGGTGCGCGACGTCACTCCACCAGGCTTCCGCTCCCGGCGGCGTCGGGTACCAGCGATGGCCGTGCATAGTCAGCAGCGCCTGCCGGCGGGCCTTCGTGCGCGCGCGCTCCGCCTCCGGAGCGCGGCAAAGCCTGATGAACTCGCCCTGCGGATCGCCCTCCCGCTCGAGCTGCGACGCGTACTCGTCGCCGAGCTTCCGGTCGCGTGGGTTCGCGCGGATCTTCTTCCAGAGCTCGGGAGACAGACGCACAGGAGTGGGGGTCTCGACGGAGATGCCGGCCCGGTCGCGGACGACGCGCAGGCGGATCGCCGCTGGCTGGTGGTCGGGCCGGATCCGGAGGGCCTGCTCGTACGCGGCGATGGCCTCGCTGACGCGACCGGCCTGCACCAGCGCCTCGGCTTTGCCGAACCACGCATCCGGCTCGTTCGGGACGAGGCGGATCATCGTGTCGTAGGCCTCGAGCGACTCTTGCGACCTCTCCGCGTACATGAAAGTCTGCCCCGCGCCTCGCCACGTGTTCGGATCGTCGCGCCGCGACTCGAGGCGCTCGGCGTACGCGGCGCGCGCCTCCTCCACGTTCCTCAGCGCGTCGTGGAAGACCGACGCTACGGGATGTACGAGCTGGTCCGCTCCCTTCTCGAACGCCGCTCGATAGGCGGTGAGGGCGTCGTCGCGGCGCCCGAGCCGTGCCAGCACGCCGGCCCTCCGGAGCTCGGCCCTGAGCCCGGAGGCGAGACCGACGAAAAACGAGAGCCTCCCATCCTCGTGGCGGCGCAGGTACTGATCCCAGGCGATCAGAGCCTCCGCGTTCCGCCCGAGCGCCTCCAGCGTCTCGGCCTTCAGGAACCACGAGTCGGCGTCTTCCGGCCTCCGTGCGAGCGCCTGGTCGTAGCAGTCGAGCGCCTCGTCGTGGCGTTCCAGGCGGGCGAGCGCGTGCCCCCGCTCCAGCCGGAGCCCGGCGTCGTCCGGGCTCGAGCGGACGGCCTCCGCGAGCGCCGCCGCGGCGTCCTCGTACCGTCCCAGCCGCGACAGCGCGGAGCCCTTCTGGGCCCAGGCCCCGGCGTGTTCGGGACTGAGAGAGATCGCGCACTCGAAGGCGGCGACGGCGTCCTCGAGGTCGCCGGTGCGCTCGGACTGATAGTCCGCGTGCCAGGACAGCTCGATGTGCTTCATCCCGTCCTGGAACCAGGCTTCGGCGTCCTTCAATCGCGTTCCTGCGGACACGTGGTCGGTCTAGTAGCCGGGCCTGAATCCTCGCCGGGGAATCCACCGGCGGGTTGGCCGCGCCTTGGAATTCCATTGTACGCTGAGCGCGACGAGGCCAGCGCAACCCACCATGTCCGCAACACGAGGCAGCCTGGATCCGAAAGCGATCAAAGCGCACCGGCAGTGGTTTGTCGACGGACGCAAAGGCGCGGGTGCGCTCGAAGTCGTCGGAGTCGACGCCAAGGACGGTCGATTCGATGGCCTCGAGCTGATTGGGGCGCGGCTCGAACGCGTGGCGCTCGCGGGCGCGAACGTGACGTACACGAACCTCAGCGAGTCCACGCTGCTCGGCTGCGACTTCAAGAGCGCTCGGACCTCATCAGCCCAATTCACGGGCTCGACCCTCGCGGATTGCATTTTTGAGAATGTACAGGGCGGCCTGAGTAACTATGTCGGCGCGAAGATCAGTGCGTGCTCGTTCGTGCGCGCTGGTCTCGACGGGAGCTGGTGGAAACAGGCGACGGTCGATCGCTCGCAGTTCATGGCCGTACGGTTCTCGAACGCCCAGTTCGACGGTGCCCGGTTCACGGAGTGTGACTTCCGTGAGGCCTCCTTCAAGCCGCTGACCCCACTGCCGCTGCCCTCGATGAAGGGTGCCGCGTTCGAGCACTGTGACTTCCGCGATGTCGATCTCACCGGGGCGCACCTCAGTGGCGCAACGTTCCGCGCGTGCAAGTTCGGCGGTGCGCACGGCAAGCCGGCAAGCGCCGACAACGTCGTGGTGGTCGATGCCGACTTCTCGGAGGCCGGCGACGGCAGCGACATCGGGACGTTGAAGGACCTGCTCGAACAGCTGTCGCGCTGATTGACGTGAGACGCGATGTGGCACTCGTCGTGGGTGCAGGCGCGACGTCAGAGCGCACGCCCCGAGATCAGGTGGCGGAGTCCCTGTCCTTGGGCGTCTGACAGATTCCCAGCGCGGGCAGGAGATCGCGCTCGGTGGGCGGCTGGTCGGGCCCCAGCTCGACAAGGTCGTTCATCTCGAACCGAACCGTCTCGCGGGCCGGGTCCGTCCAGTGAGTAACACTCTCGATGCGGACGAGACGCCCTTCTCGCACCGCGTAATCGGTCTCATAGAGGTCGTCTTCCAGCGCGTACGAACATGCCTCGTAGGTGCTATCGAGGGTCAGATCGCCACAGACCACGTAGTACCGGTCCTTCAGAAGCGGGCCACCAGGAACTCCCGTGGTCCGGCCTGGCGGCGCCTCGACCAGAGTGCGACCTGAGGGGCATCTCCAGCGTCTCAATTCGGCGCTCATTATGCGCCACGCGAAACGACCTTCTCGAGGAGCGGATCCATTCCCCGGCTGCGGATCACACCGTAGTCTTCAGCGCGATCGCCAGGAGCAGGCACGTGCCGAGCACCACGAGCGAAAGTCCCGCGAGCCCGAGCGTCAGGAGCCGGCGGCGCCGCCTCAGCGCCCCGGATGCCTCCGCGAGCGTCTTCAGAGACGAGCGCCTGCGGCGCTTCAGCTCCGCGGCGGGCGGCAGGTCGGCGACGACGCTGTCAGCTCCGCAGTAACGGCACGTGACCGAGATGGCGTCGGGAGCCGCGTCGAGGGGCGCCGCGCACTGGCGGCAGCTTGGAGGTTCGCCCGAGCGCCCCGGAGGCAGCGCGGCGACCTCGAGCTTCAGCTCGAGCACAGTCTGGCGCAGCGCCCAGACGCGGATCCAACCGATGCCGCCGGGCAGGAGCGCCGGCAACGTGAGCAGCACGAACGTCGACAGGCTGGACGGCGGGGAGCGATGCAGCTCGAACGCCGCGACCTGTGCGGCCACGGTGACGGCCGGAGGCAGGGCGACGATCGAGGCGAGCAGGGAGCGCTCCACCCAGACGGGAGGCGCCGTCGTGAGCTTCTCCCACAGCGGCTCGACCTCACGACGGACGAGCTCGTCCGCCTCGCGTGCCTGCGCGGCGGCGCGCCAGCGCTCCGGTATCGCGACGGCGTCGCCGCAGTGCGGGCACGGGACCTCCTCCGCGACGCGAAGCGGCACGGGCGCCCCGCACGTTCGGCAGGTCAGGGCGGAGAGCGACTCCGTCATCGGGTGTTCCCGAAACGGACGTGGTGCCAGCACACGTTCCGGTCGGTTCCCTCGATCGTGATGCGCACCTCCTCGCCGCGCTCGACGTCGAGCGTCAGGTCTTGCCGCGCGCCGCCTCTCGGGAGCTGGCCGATTCCTTCCCGGCTCGCGACCGCACCTCCCTCGGGCCGAGAGAGCGACAACCTGCAGTTGCCCGAGCCCCACCACGAAAGGCGCAGAGCGCGGCTCTCGGAGGGAAGTAGCGCGTAACGCGCCTGCGCGGGGCAGTAGGGGGATGCATCCGAGTCGGCGCAGCCCTCGGCCCACTCGCCGTACGCGAGCGGCCGCACCTTCCCCTGGTAGAGGTGCTCCGGGATGGCTCCCGCAAGGCCCATGCTGAGACCCACGGCCGCGGAGCACGCGAGGGCGAGGACGAGCGAGCCGTGCGAGACCTGGTAGGCCAGCTCGCCGCCGGAGGCGTTCGCGGATCCATCGGGGTGGCGCACCGCCCAGAGGACCCGCGGCACCGCGGTGCCGAGACAGAAGAAGACGCCGCTGCCCGCCAGGAGGAGGCCCGAGACCGAGTGAAGGAGGCTGGCGTCGCGCACGCCTGTTCGGTACAGCCACAGGCCGAGCGCGAGCGACACGGCGAACGCGCCGGCATCGGCCGCGGCGAGCCGCAGGTTCCTCGTCCGGCTCCCGAGGATCGGAGCGGTGGGTCGGCCCACGAGGATGCCGAGCCACGCCTGGGCCAGCGCGCCGAGCGGTCTGCGCAGACACGCCGCCGAAAGCCAGACCGCTCCGGACCCCAGCCCGATCAGGAAGACGAGCTGGACGAGGCGCGTGAAGGGCTCGATCGCCTTCGACGGCGAGGTGATCGAGGCCGTGTAGGAGGCGACGAAAACGACGAGACAGCCGGCCGCAGGGAAGGCGATCAGCTTCAGCAGCAGCTCCCGGATCACCTGACTAGGATCGCACAACCGAAGCGCCGCGAAGTCGCGGCGCCTGAGTGACATAATGAAACGGCCGTGAGCCGCTGGTCTGTTGTAGGAGGATCCGAGGTTCTCGCAGTGCACGCTGCGATGCTGCCGACCGGCCACATCGTCTATTTCAGCGGCAGTGAGTACAACCACCAGCAGCACAACAGAGGACAGATCGGCCATACCCGCCTGTACGAGTGGGCGACCGGCTCCATCCGGCACGTTCCTTCTCCTCCGACAGACCTGTTCTGCTGTGGACACGCACTGCTGAGCAACGGGCGACTGCTCGTCGCCGGCGGGACTGAAGACTATCCCCTCGCAAGCGGTCATCATCAGCAACACTGGCCCGGAACTCGGGACGCATGGATCTACGACTTTCCCTCACGTCACTGGGTGAGGATCGCGCGCATGAACGAGGCGCCCAATCCTCGGGATTGGATCGAAGGAGGACGAGGAGGCGGGCGCTGGTACCCGACCCTGGTCACGCTCTCCGACGGCAATGTCCTCGCCATGAGCGGACATCCCAGCCATACCGACCGGCGTCATTCGAACAACACGCCGGAGATCTACACGGTCCCCAGCGACCAGTGGTCGGTGCAAGCGCCGCTCGGTGCCGAATCCTTCGGAGGCGTTCCCGTTCAATACCCGAGGCTTCACGTTCTTCCGGGTGGCGATGTCTTTTGTGTCACTCCACTCGATGTTGAAAATCGAAGTCTTCGCTATAACCCAACGACACAGCAGAAAACGTACGTCGGCCAGGCGTTCACCAATCCCGACTATCTCGGTCCGGCAATCGCGAACGGCCAGAACACGACTTCCGTGCTCCTCCCGCTCCTCGCATCGCAGGGATATCGCGCACGGATTCTTCTGTGCGGCTCCACTGAGGCACTACGGATCGAGCCCGATGAACCCAACGCGACGTGGCAACGAACGCACGCTCGCACGCTCGCCGGGTCTCCGCGCCGCTTCAACCTGAACGCGGTTCTCCTGCCGACCGGTGAGGTGTTCGTATCCGGAGGAGTCTCCAATGGCAATCTCCGCGACGAAACGGCGGTGACGGTCGCGGAGATGTATGACCCCGCAACCGATCAATGGAAAACGCTCGAGAGAGCGGAAGTGGTCCGCAATTACCACTCCGTGGCGCTGCTGCTGCCGGACGGACGCGTATGGACCGCCGGCTCGAACCGCGATCACGTGAACAGCACCGATCAAAACGACACTCGTGAGCTGCGGATCGAGATCTATGACCCGTGGTATTCCAATCACGCTCGTCCGCTGATCACGTCGGTGCCATTCCGCGTGGGTCATGGGGAGACGTTCAACGTGCTCACGCCGCAGGCGCGCAACATCACACGCGTCGCGCTGGTGCGGGCGGGATCGACGACGCATGCCTTCGATTCCGATCAGCGTTGGGTCGAGGCAACGTTCACGCGCACCGGCGAGGACCGCCTGCTCGTGACCGCTCCTTCCCGATTGTCGATCGCACCGCCGGGCGCCTATCTGCTGTTCCTGTTAGACCGTCACAACGTGCCTTCCGTGGGGCATTTCATTCAACTCCACGGTCGCGGTTTCTCCGCTCCGCGAGCGGCTCACGAAACAAACTTCGCCGTCTCGCCCATCTCCGATCTCGTGGAAGTGTTCTGGATCGCGCCCGACAGCAGGGTCGTCACCAATACACGCGACCCCGACATCAACAACGCCCACTGGAACACGCCGACCTCGATCGCGCCCGCGGGATCGGCCGACACGCGCAGCGGAATCGTTTCAGTCAGCCCCACGCCGGGCATCGTCGAGGTGTTTTGGGTGCGCTCCGACGGCATGGTCCTGACCAATGGACGCGATCCGAACATCAACGACGGGAACTGGAACAATCCGATCTCCGACGTCGAACCGAACGCCGGCTCGGCCGATCCGCGCACGGGCGTTGCCGCCGTCTGCCCCTCGGCCGGTACGGTCGAGGTGTTCTGGATTCATCGCGATGGCCGGGTCCTCACGAATGCGCGCGACCCGGGCATCAATAACGGGAACTGGAACAATCCGATCTCCGACGTCGAACCGAACGCCGGCTCGGCCGATCCGCGCAGCTGTGTCGCTGCAATCTGTCCGTCGCGCGGCACGGTCGAAGTGTTCTGGATCCGCTCCGACGGCATCGTCTTCAGCAACGCGCGTGATCCGG
>DASYGV010000166.1:0-4907 GCA_035999335.1 Thermoanaerobaculia bacterium
ACGGAGTTGTGATGCTGCTCGACAAGCTGGACGGCGTCGGCGCCGACCGGCAGGTGAAGTGGCGGTTTTCTCTCCGCTGCGATTTCAACAAGCAGGCGGCCGAGAGCGTTCGGATCGCCTTGTTGGGCATGGTTGGCGGTCTCCGTGGCGGCGCGAAACGCAGCATTTGACGCGCGATAGTCCTCGATGAGCGTCGCCGGTTCGAGAATCGCCGAGGACTTGTCTAGAAAATCGGTGCGGAAGTATCCGGGTCCGACAATTGTCGCGGTGATGCCGAACTCCTCGAGTTCGAGGGCGAGCGACTCTGTGAAGCCGGCCACCGCAAACTTGGAAGCGGCGTACGCTGTCCCGCGCGATCCACCGAGGTAACCACCCATCGAAGCGATCGTAAACAAGTGCCCGCTGCGCTGGCGTCGCATGACTGGCAACACAGCGCGAGTGACGTTCATCACGCCGTATACGTTGGTTGCGAATTGCTGGTGGATTTGTTCAGGCGACATTTCCTCAAACGCAGTGATGAGACCGTAGCCCGCGTTGTTGACGAGGACATCGATTCGACCAAAGTGATCGACAGCGTCAGAGACGACTCTCGTCGCGGCAGTTGGGTCGGTTACGTCCAGAGAAGCCGTCATTAGCCGGGTGGCAGCCTCGTCGGGAATCGCGTATGCGGCGTTCTTGGGGATCTGATGCGTGTCGAACCAGTTTGGATTTTTGGACCCGACGACCGACACGGTGATCTCGCCCACCGTCGCCCTCCAGCGCCTATCCGCGCGCGACAAAAAGCGGGGCTAGGTCGTTTTCGGCCCTCCTTTGAGATCTGCCATGGGCAACGAGCGTTCGGCCCAGACGGCGACGACTAATCGAACTATCGGTTCAACGGTGTTCCGGCCGAACGCGCTTCTTGCTGATACAGATATTTCTGGAAGCCGATGAAGACTCGTCCAATGTCCTCAGGCTTGCCCAGGTGAGCCACCGCGTCGGCAATTGAGTTGTTGTATTTCAACCGCAACAATGGGGTCAGTTTCTCTTGGTCGAGTTCCTGCACGCCAACACGGACGTAGTGAGAGAGCACGAAGTCGAGAAAGGCTTGCTCTTTGCTCTCAAACGCCGCGCTGATCGCAACCTTGGCTCTCGCCGCGCGTTCCTCTCGGGTAAAGTCGTGTCTGCTGTAAGTTTTCATAGGAAACGAACGGCAGAAAACTACCGGCGTGGCTATTCGCTGCGGAGCGCTACGTTGGGATCGACCGCCGCGGCCCTGCGGGCCGGCAAGTAGCAGGCAAAGAACGCGGCACAGATCAACGGAATCGGCGTCACCACCAGCATCCACGGATCGACGATGGCGACGTCCAGCTCGAGATACGCGCGCGCGATCGCCCGGCCGACGAGGCCAATCGACAACCCGAAGATGAGCCCGTCGAGGACAGGACGATAGCCGTCCACGAGCACCATGCGCTTGATCTGTCCGGCGGTGGCCCCCAACGACATCCGCACGCCGATCTCCCGCGTGCGGTTTGCAATGATATGCGACTGGATGCCGTAGAGGCCCGCCATGGCGAGAAGCAGCGTGATCGCGCCGAGGCCGACCGCCGTCATGCCGAGCCCGCGCAGGACCTGAAACGGTCCGGCGAGCACCGATCGTCCCGTCCCGATGGTGTCGACCGCCACGTCCGGATCGGCACGCCGGATGGCCTCGCGCATCGCGCCCACCGCATTCGTCACCGATCCGGATGCCCGCGCGACGACCGTGATGAGCGGCTGGTAGTGCTGCGTCAGCGGCACGTAGGCCAGTGGCCGCGGATCCGCGAAGATACTGCCCACGTCCGTATCGGCGGCAACGCCGACGATCGTGGCCGTCGGGGACCGCGTCTGGCCGACCGCCATCTCCCGCCCGACGACGTCGGCGGTACCGAACATCTGCCGTGCCGTGAATTCGCTCAGGACCACGACGCGTGGCGCGGCCGGCCCGTCGCGATCGTCGAAACCGCGTCCACGAAGGATCTCCACCCCCAGCGTTCGGAACATCGAGGGGGCCCCGGCGATCGTCGTCACCACCTGCGGGTCCATTCGCGCGGCGCTCGTCTGTTCCAGTGGTGAGATGGACAGACGCAGCGTACTCGGCACGCCGAAGGGCAATCCACTCGACAGTGAGGCCGCCTCGACCGACGGATGGCGCCGCAGCTCGTCGAGTACCCGGTCGAAGATGCGCCGTGCGCGAGGCTCGTTCCACTCCGGCGTGTCGAAATTGAGAACGGCGACGCCGATTCGATCCAGGTCGATGCCGGAATCATGGCGCGCCTCCGCGATCGAGTACTTCACGAACATGGTGGCGATGATGAAGAACCCGGCCGCGATGGCGACCTGCCACCGCAGGAGAAGCCGCTGGCGCCGGCCGCGCTGCGGTCCGGCGGCCGATCCGCCGGCGAGCGCGCCGCGAACGTCGAGCGTGCGCGTCAGCTGAATCGCCGGCTCGAGGCCGAAGACGACGAGCGCGATGAGGAGCGACGAGACCGCGATCGTCAGCGCCGGCACGTTCAGCGCGGGATGAAACGACAGCGTGGTACGGCCGCCGAAAGGCATGGCGAGGCTGAACTCGGTGTCCATCACGACGCGCAACAGCTCGAACATGACGTAGGACGCGAATGCGCCGCCGGCCGCCAGCATCACGCTCTCGAGACACTGTTCGCGCACGAGCCGCCACCTCGATGCGCCGAGGGCGCGCCGCACGGCGAGCTCGCGCAGCCGTGTACTTCCGCGGGCGAGCACGAGGTTGCCGAGGTTCGTGCAGGCGACGACCAGCACCAACCCGACGAGCGCCACGAGCGTCATCCCGAACCGGCGCACGGCGGAGTCCTCGTCGTCGGAGATCGCCGCCATGGTCTTTGCGCGCCACGGGCGATCCGTGGCGCCGACGCCCTTGCCACGGAATCGCGGCGGAAAAAACTCGTCGAGCCGCTCGGCGATGGTCTGCATTTCCGCCGATGCCGCGGCGATCGTCACCTCCGTTGCGAGGCGGCCAAAGACGGTGAGCCGTCGATCGTCTCGTGCTGTGGCGCGCGGCGCCGCCGTCCGGGGGGACTCCTTCAACCGTGACTCGGTACCGAGTGGAATCCAGAACTGCGTGCCCACCAGCCATCCGCGAGGACCGCTGAACGAGGCCGGCGCCACGCCGATAATCTCGAAGGGTTCTCCGGAGATCGCCACGGTGGCGCCGACGATCCGCGGATCGGACGCGAACCGCCGTCGCCACAGCGTATCGCTCAGCATCACCACACGTCCGCCGCCGGCATCGTCGCTCGGCTGAATCGTGCGTCCGAGCTTGGCGCCCACGCCGAGCGTGGCGAAGTACGATCCGCTCACCGACTCGCCGATGACCATCTCCGTCACGGACGGCAGGGCAAGGCGGCGAACGAACGTGGCGGACGCGGCGACGTGGGAGAACGACGTCTGGGCGGTCTGCACATCGCGGAAGTCCGGCTCCGACACCGTGCCGGTCAGCAGCCGTCCGCTGTACGGGGTGACGATGACGGCGACGCGATCGGGCTCGTGGATGCCGAGGCCGCGCAGGAACACCGCATCGACGATCGAATACACGGCTGTCGTGATCGCGACGCCGACCGCGAGCGAGAGAATCGCGAAGGTTGTGAAGAGAGGCGTCGCGCCGAGCCGCCTGAGCGCGAGCCTGATGTCGCGGCCCACGGCTGTCGAGGGTAGCACGCCCGGCTACCGGCCGATCACGACCTTGAAGCCGCCGCCGGCGTAGAAATGCCCTCCGTCGTCGGAGAACACCGAATGGCCGATGTTCGCGTACACGACGACGTTGCGCACGCCGTCGATGATGCCGGCGTTCACCAGCACGAGCCGATCTCGCTGGAAGTCGATGCTCGATTCGGTGCGCAGCTCGATCATCGCGGCGACCTTCCGCGTGAACGACCGGCCGAACGCGAAGCCGAATCCGGATGCGAGCTCCCGCGATGGATCGTGCAACGGTTTTTCGAGCTCGCCGTTGAACACGAGCGTGAACGCGTGAAACTCGCGCGCGACGAGGAGCGGCAGCACGATGGTCTGGCCGGCCTCCGAGAGTCCCTTCTCGGCCCCGTGCGCCGGCGCGAATTCGAGCTGTGGATACACCGCGACGACCTTCACTGTGCCGCTACCGACGTGGCGGCGTGGTCACGGGCAACCGGCCGGAATCGCCGCGCATCATAGCAGCTAGCGGCAGATCGGCCGACTCCCATACCGCAGACCGCAGCCCGCCCCAGGCCCGAGTGCCGCTAGGGAACCTTCGGCGGCGCCGGCGTCTGCGCCTCCACCACCACGTTGGAGAAGATCACCGTGTCCGATTTGGCGGCATCGTGCGAGCAGACGAACAGTCCGACCAGCACGGGGTTCTGAAATGACACTTCGGTATGGGCGATCTCTTTGAGAGCGCCGCCGTTCCGGCCGATGAACATGTAGATCCGGACACCAGTTCGAACGAGCCTGACCGTGAACGTCCCAGGACCCTCGATCGGAAGGTTGAAGGTGTTGGTGTCTTCGCCCTTGCGCGCCCGCCACTGCAGGCCCGCCATGCCGTTGCCATGGACGACCACGTCGCCGTAGGTAGCGTCGGTGTCCAGGGACTGCCGGAGCATAATCCCCGCTTTGCGATGCTCGTTGCCCTCGCCGAGGAACCGCAGCGTCGCGTTGACCGTGAAGTTGCCGGTCATCTCGCGCCACGCGAACTGAAACTGATCCTGTTTCGCCCACATGTTCGCGCCCGCGGCGGTCATGCGGTATTCACCGGTGGCGGCAGTGAATTCCGTCAGGCCCGTGATCGCCGGTGCGCCGACGTCCGCGGCGCCGGTGAAAGCACCGAGGTTCCGGTTCTGGGCGGGGAGCGCGGCCGGCAGCAGCCAGACCACCAGCAA
>DASYGV010000011.1:0-23518 GCA_035999335.1 Thermoanaerobaculia bacterium
CACGCTTTCGGGTACTTGAGGGAGCTGCTGACGCTATCGCGACAACCCACCCTCTGGAACCGAACACCATCTCCCCTACCCGAAATGTGTAAAACATGTCCTCGGACACAGTTGTAAGGAATGTCCCCGGGGCCACCGTGGCCGCCGCTCTGGTAGGGCGGGCTGGGGGCTGTAACATTCGCCCGCCCTACCAGAGCGGTGGCTTCCTACCGCCCAACCTCCTCGCCACCGCACTCCTAGATCACGGCATCCAGAAATCGCGCGGGTACAGGCGGAACAACTTCGTCGCCGCGCCTTCCGCGTTCTTCAGATATCCCTCCCACGCGTCCTGCTGCTTGTCCGGACCGATCGTGAAGTAGATCGCCTCGGCGACACCTTTCCCCTTGACGTTGTAGCCGGGCAGCGAGCGTCCGTAGACGGCGTCCTTGCGGTCGAACAGCGTGTCGCCGAGCTTCGGGTCCTTGCGCAGCTCGAGGATCGATGCGCGGAAGGCGCGCACCTGCTCGGGCGGCTGTTGGTCTGCGAGGTCGTTCGCGATCCCTTCCGCCCGCGTTTCGTACGTCGAAGCCGCGCGAGTCTCACCGAAGACCTGCGCGAGCGCGTAGTCCGCCAGACGCGGGTCGCGCTCCGCGGACTTCAACGTATCGACGACGAACTTCACAGTCTGCGGGATCTCCGGCGTGCGCTCCGCGTAGTAGCCGACGCGGCCGCCCTGCACGTTTCCGCGCAGGCCGTTGCTGTACGCGAGTCCCGCCGCGAGCGTTTTGAGGAAGACGCCGTGCGCGCCGTAACCCGCGTACAGCCGGCTGGCGAGGTAGTCGAGCTGCTTCTCGCGATTGGCTGCGTCGCTGAAGTGCGCGCTCGGCACGGACGTGAGGATCACGCCGCCCTTCATGTTCGGTGCGATGAGGCCGATGTACACCGGATCGGTCGCCGTCGCGTCGCGCGCGAGGAGGCGCGTATCGACATGGCCCGGGCTGGAAGCTCGGGCCGCCGCCGTCTGATTCTCAATCGACGCAGACAGCGACTCCACGTCCGTCGCGATCGCCTTCTGCAGTTCCGTCGATCCGACGAGCCACATGCGCGCGTCCTGCCGATTCAGCAGTCGCTTCCGCAACGCATCGATCGCCGCGAGCGCCTCCGCGGGCGGAGTCAGGAGGTCGTCGCGCATCGCGCCGACGAGGTACGCCCAATCCGCTTCGAGGCTGCTGTCAGGGATCTCGATCAGCGTGAGGTCGAGGTCCTTCGCCGCTTCCTTCGCGATCGCCGTCGCCGATTCAGACAGCCCCGCGACCGTCTGCGGCTTCGCGAGGTGGTCCTTCAACTCCACGCGCGTGCCCTTCTGCTCCGCGAGCAGTGTGAACCACTGCGTGAGCGGACCGCGATCGTCCGCCGGCATTTCCTTCAGCAGCCAACGCAGACGCAGTGCGTTGTGCGATCGGGTGAGGAACGAGTCCGCCGCGAGGTACGCCGGCGATCCCTGCAACCGATAAGCGTTCGCCGGATTGGTGACCCAAGACTCCTCGGATCCCTGCATCGTGTTTCGCAGTCCGCTCAGCGTCTGGTCGACCAGGTCGCGGATGCGCGCCAGGTTCTCTGGACGCCAGTCGGGGTGATGCAGCACCAGCGACATCCACCCGATCGCGCGCTTCGCTTCCGTTGCGCCGAGGCCTGCGCCACGGACGACCAGCTCGACGCGGCCCGTGCGCGGGTTCGTCGAGAAGTTTGCGTCGAGGCGGAAGATCTCCTTGCGCAGGCGCTCCGACATCTCGTCGAACGAGACCGGCCGGCCGTTCTCGATCACGCCGACGCGCGTGAGCAACGCGGGGAGCAGCGAGAGATAACGGAGCTGCTGGCCCTGGATGGAGTCGGCGCGCAGCGCGACGGCGACCGTGGCGCTGGACATGTTGTCGATCGTCGACGTGACGATCGGGACGCCCGACTCGAGTTTGGTCTGTTTGAACTGCAGCTCATCGTCGAGCGTCATCGGAGGGTTCTTCACGAACGCCGGCGGCGTGAGCTTCTTCGCTTCTTCCTCGATGAGCGAGGCCTGGGCGTCCTGCTCCTTCCGATGGCGCTTCAGCGCTTCCTGCGCGTCGGTGAGCGCGTAATGCTGCGCGACGCGCTGCGTCTCGGCCTCGGCGCGCGCGACACGCTCGGTCTCCTCGCGCTGCAGCAGCGCGGGACTCGGACGCGCCGCTGCGGCGTACGGCGTCACGGTCGTGAGCTGCCATTTCGCCAGTGCGTCATGCCAGAGGTTCTTCCCCGAGGTGAGCTGCTTGCGCACTGCTGCGATCTGCGGCGCGAGCGTCACGGATTTCTTGAACTCGTTCGTCCGCTCGAGGAGGAGCAGCTGATCCATCCAGGACGAGCCCGTGCCGCGCCCGCCCCACGACGGCGGGGTGTTGACGAAGTTCGCGAGCTGACGCTCGGACTCGGCCACGCGGCTCAGCACGCGCTCGTTGAATTCCTTCAGCTCCGCCGAGTCGTCCTGGAACGCCGCGATGCGCGCGAGCTCCGCGGTCACCTTCGCGCGGATCTCCGCGATCTTCTCGTTGGTGAAGTTCGGGACGGCGACATTGTCGAGGATGAACGAGACCGGATGTCCCTGGTCGCGTTCGACGTTCGAGAAGACGCCGGTTGCGCCGGTGTCCATCGCGCGCGTCTTGCTGTCGACGAAGAGCTTGTAGAGATTCGTCGTCGCGTCGCCGGCGAAGGTCTCGGCGAAGAGCTCGAAGAGGATCAGCTCCTCGATGGAGAGACTCGTCCGGTTTGCCGGCCAGATGAAGGCGAGGGGACTCGGCTGCTGATCGTTGCGGTTGGGCCACTCGCCGACGACGATCGCTCCCGCGGGTGCGGCCTGCGGCGAAGGGAAGGGCTTCGACGTTGTGGAGACGCGTTTCGTCGGGGTGTTCTCGACCTTGTTCAGGATCGTATCCGTCCGATCGAGCACCTCGGCGAGCGGAACGCTCTTCGGGAACGCGACCATCGTCCCCATGTTCGCGAGGTAGTAGTTGGCGGCGTGGAAGTTGCGGATGTCTTCCGGCTTCATCGTGCGGATGCCCGAGGGCTCGCCGCCGGAGTTGTAGGCGAGAGGGTGGCTCTTGCCGTAGACGAGATGGCCCATCTCGCGGAAGAGCACGCGATAGCGGTTCGCGCTGGAGCTGGTCATCTCGTTGTAGACCGAGCCTTTTTCCTCGAGGCGCAGCGTGCCGTCGGAGTTCTCCGCGATGCCGAAGCTGCGGACCTCGCGGCGGATTTCTTCGTCGGTGTAGTTCGGATGCAGGAGCGCGTTGAGCTCCGCGGCGAACAGGTCGAAGAAGACGTCTTTGCCGGCGGTGGTGTTGAAGTGATAGCTCGTGCGCCACTGTTGCGTGAACGCGGTCGAGGTCGAGAGCCACATCGTGTCGAGGCCCGCGAATGCGCGGCCGGTCGTGCCCTTGCCGAGGAGCAGGTGCTCCTGCGTGTGGGGCTCGCCCTGGTCGCCGACGGGGATGGAGTTCACCCACGTGTAGCCTTGCGGGACGGACTCGATCTGGAGGTAGTCGAGGGTGAAGCCGCTGCGTTCATGAATGAAGCGCCCGCCGATCGGCTTCGCCGCGTCGTTGAGGTAGAGAGTCTCGACGCGGAAGCCCTCGAGCGCGTCGCCTTTTTTCAAGGTGTCGAGTTGCACGGGTGCGGCGGTGAGAGTGAGTGTGGTGAGCACAAGAGTGAGGAACAGTCTCATAGGCGGCAATAGCCTATCTTCCTTTGAGACTTTGCGACTTTACGACTTTGCGACTTCTTGCCGCCCGACCCGCTCCGCCCACCAGAGTTGCGCGCACATTAGCAGCATCCCCGCGTCGCGCAGCAGCACCAGCCACATGTCCCGGATCCGCTCCTCGTGAGTGAGATTCGCCGCGGAGACGTCGAAGCAGCCGCAGTCGATGGCGTTGCCGCGGGCCAGGTTGATGCTGATCGCGATCATGAAGACGACCAGCATCAGCGTGACGATCCAGCGCGCGGGCCGGACCCACACGCCGAGGATCAGGCAGAGGCCGGCGACGATCTCGACCCACGGCATCACCAGCGCGCCGATGTTGATCAGCCCGGCGGGGAGAATGCGGTAGTTGTAGATCATGTGCGCGAACGAGGGTGGGTCGACGATCTTCGGCCACGCCGCGACGACGAAGATCACGCCGAGCGCGATCTGTACGCGCACGGTCAGCCATGGGTGGGTGAGCCAGTCTTTCATTCGGGGCGCATCTTATCGGACGCGCGAGGGAACGGAAGGTTCGGGCGTACACTATCGGAAGATGAGTTGGAGAGACCGGTTGTCGTCGGACCCTGAGATCTGCCACGGCAAAGTGTGCGTCCGGGGGACGCGCATTTTCGTTTCAGTGATTCTCGACAACCTCGCTGCCGGGCTCACGGCCGAAGAGATTGTCGCCGACTATCCGACTCTCGCGATTGAGGACGTCCATGCCGCGATCGCCTATGCCGCGGAGTTGGCGCACGAGCGGATGGTGCCGATCCCGCGAACGGCGTGATGCAATTCAAGATCGACGAGAACCTGCCGGACGCGCTTGTTGCACTGCTGGCGGAGAACGGTCACGATGCGTGCACCGCGCGGCAGCAGACACTCAACGGTCGTCCGGATGTCGATGTGGCGGCGGCGTGCCGGCTCGAGCGCCGGGTGATCGTAACGCTCGACCTCGATTTTTCCGACATCACGGCTTTTCCTCCTGAGGAGTATGCCGGGATCATCGTTCTACGAGTGCGGAGTCAATCGAAAGCACACGTCTTATCCATCTTTCGCGTGGTCCTGCCGCTCCTCGACGCGGAACCACTGGACGGACATCTATGGATCGTGGAAGAGAACCGAGTACGAGTGTGGTACCGGTGGTAAGTCATCCGCCCGCCGGCAATCCTTCTCTCAACATCCGGATCACGTTTCCGCCCATGATCGCTTCGACCTCGGCCTCGGAGAATCCGTCCGCGAGTAATGCGTCGGTGATCTGAACGAGCCCCGTCGCGTCGAAAGGCATCTTGTCGCCGTCGAAGTCCGAGCCCAACGCAACGTGGTTGACGCCCACGAGGTTCGTCGCGTGGCGGATGGACTTCGCAATCGCACTCGCGTCGCCTCCGCAGACCGCGCCGGACCAGAAGCCGATGCCGATTACGCCGCCGGTGCTGGCGACCAGGCGCACTTCCTCGTCGCTGAGGTTGCGCGGGCGGTCGCAGGTGCCGCGGACGCCGGTGTGCGAGACGAGCAGCGGACGCTTCGCAATCTTCACGACGTCGCGGATTAGCGCAGGCGATGCGTGGGCGAGGTCGATGATCATCCCGCGCTGCTCCATGCGCTCGACAACTCCTCGTCCGAACGGCGTGAGGCCGCCGCGCTCGACGCCCTGCGAAGAGCCTCCGAGCTCGTTGTCGAACTGATGGACGAGACCGGCGATGCGATAGCCGGCATTGAAGAGCACATCGACGTTGTCCATGTCGTTCTCGAGCGCGTGCAGACCCTCGAGCGCGAGCACGCCGCCGAGGGTCTCGGTTTTCAGCGCGCGTTCGAGGTCATCGCCCGTGCGGACGAGGATCAGCCCGCGATCGCTCTTGTCCGCGAATTTCTGTAGCAGTCCCGAGGCGTGTTGTGCGCGTTCGTCACGAAAGCACCATGTCTTCGGCGGCCATGCGTTGCAGAACGCGGCGACGGTGAGGAGATCGAGCTGATCGCGCGGCGTGCCGGCGCGTGAGCGCGTCTTCGGTACCTGCGTCGGGACGCTGAAGACCTGGATCGCGACGTTCGCGACGCGCAGGCGCGGGATGTCGACCTGTCCGGTGTCGTTGCGTTCGAGGAGATCGCGTCCCCAGATCAGCGAGTCGGCGTGGAGGTCGGCGATGGTCAGCTTCGCGTGCAGCGCCTCCGCGCGCGGGGATGCGCGGTCGAATGGAGGCGCGCCGAGGACGCGGTTCATCGCGCGGTCGACGCGAGGCGGGACGACGATGATCGTGACGACGTAGAGGACGCCGAGGAACAGGACGAGCGCGATCGCGAGCTTCTTCACGATCCTAAGGATTCGATCCCGTCTTCACCGCGCCGCCGCGCTGCTGCCAGTCCGGAAAGCCGTCCTTGTAGACGTAGAGGTTGTTGAACTGGATGCCCCACAACTTCTGCGCGAGCATGTGCGAGTCCTCGCACGCGCCGCCGGAGCAGTAGATGACGATCGGTTTGTTCTGGTCGGCCGGATCGGGGCGCTCTTCGAAGAGCGCGTTCACCTTGTCGTCGATATCGGACTCCCACACGGAGAACGAGCGCGCGCCGGCGATGTGACCGGCCTCGTAGACCGAGGTGCGGCGCGCGTCGAGGAAAAGCGCGCCGGCTTTGTGCAGCGCCGCCGCCTCCTCGCCGCTGATGTCGACCGAGGCGCGGTCCGGGTGCGGCTGGAACTTCGCGAGGTCGATCGCAGGGCGTGCTTCAACCCGCTTCTCGGGCCGGGCGCGGGGAACGGTGGTGGTCGCAGTCGTGGTCGTCACTTCAACGGGCTGTGTCGAAGTCGTCGCGATGGTTGCTGTGACCGGCACGACTATCGTCGTCACAGGTGCTTCGACCGCCGTTTCCGTGCGCGCCGGAGGCGGCACCCGTGCCGGTTCTTTCGGAGGCACGCGCAGCGCGTTCGGATAGTAGCCGGGGAGGACGAGCCGTCGCGTACGCGAAGCGAAGCCGTTCGCTACGACCGCGATGGCGGAAGAGAGGACGACGAGAATGGCGATCTGAACGAAGAGGTTGCGTTTCATGGCTGCACGTTTGTTTAGACGCACGGACGGGTGGATCGTAACGCAAGTGTGGAGCGCGGCGGCAAGGCCGCCGCTTTCAACGCGAGTCAGTGTCGCCGAACGTGCCGCTCGAGTTGCATGCATTCGAAAGCGGCGGCCTTGCCGCCGCACTCCAAAGGTCAATCGGCGCGGCGCAGCACCATCAGGGAATGTCCCTCGACCTCCACCTTCTCGCCCGCTTTCCACACGCGATGTTCGCGGAGGTCGGGCACCAACTCGCTCGTGTCGATCACTTGTTCCCAGCGCTCGCCCCACCTGCCCGTCGGCAGCGTGAACATCAGCGCCTCGTGATGTGCACAGAAGAGGAGATAGAAGCTGTCGTCGACGACCGGCTCGCCGCGGTCGTCGGGCGTGGAAATCGCCTTTCCGTTGAGGAACACACCGACCGTGCGGGCGAAGCCGACTTGCCAGTCCTGATCCGTCATCGGCTCGCCGTCGGGCTTGAACCAGCCGATGTCGCTCACGCCGCGCACGTGGCGTCCGTGGAACCAGCGGCGTCGCTGGAACACGGGATGCTCGCGGCGGAACTGGATCACGCGCGCGGTGAACGCGCGCAGGCCGTCGTCCATGTGCTCCCAGTCGAACCACGAGAGCTCGTTGTCCTGGCAGTAGGCGTTGTTGTTGCCGTGCTGCGTGCGTCCGAACTCGTCGCCGCCGAGGAGCATGGGAACGCCCTGCGAGAGGAAGAGCGTCGCGATGAGATTGCGCTGCTGCCGCGCGCGCAATGCATTCACCTGCGGATCGACCGTCGGCCCTTCGACGCTGCAGTTCCACGAGCGATTGTCGTCCGCACCGTCGCGATTCCCTTCCTTGTTCGCCTCATTGTGCTTGTGGTTGTAGGAGACGAGATCGCGCAGCGTGAACCCGTCGTGCGCGGTGACGAAGTTGATGCTCGCATAGGGACGACGTCCGTTCGCGGCGTAGAGATCCGACGAGCCCGTGAGCCGCGTCGCGAAATCGTCGAGCGTCTGCTCCGCGCCGCGCCAGTAGTCGCGAACGACGTCGCGGTACTTGCCGTTCCACTCCGACCAGAGCGAAGGGAAGTTGCCGACCTGATAGCCGCCCTCGCCGACGTCCCACGGCTCGGCGATCAGCTTCACCTGCGAGATGAACGGGTCCTGCTGGATGATGTCGAAGAACGCGGAGAGGCGGTCGACGTCGTGGAGCTCGCGCGCGAGCGTTGCCGCGAGATCGAACCGGAAACCGTCGACGTGCATCTCCAGGTGCCAGTAGCGTAGGGAGTCCATGATCAGCTGCAGCACGTGCGGATGACGCATGTTCAGGCTGTTGCCCGTGCCGGTGTAGTCCATGTAGTACCGCTCCTTCCCGGGAACGGTGCGGTAGTACGCGCAGTTGTCGATGCCCTTCATCGACAGCACGGGTCCGAGGTGATTGCCTTCGCCGGTGTGGTTGTAGACGACGTCGAGGATGACCTCGATGCCCTCGCTGTGCAGCGCCTTCACCATCTGCTTGAACTCGGTCACTTGCTGTCCGGCCTGACCGCTGCACGCATACTCGTTGTGCGGCGCGAAGAAGGCGATCGAGTCGTAGCCCCAATAGTTGCGGAGTCCTTTCTCGAGCACGTGATTGGCGTGGATGAACTGGTGGACCGGAAGGAGCTCCACCGCGGTGACACCGAGCTGCTTGAGATGGCGGATCGCCGCGGGATGGGCGAGTCCCGCGTACGTGCCGCGCAGGTTCTCGGGCACTCCGGGATGTTTCATCGTGAAGCCCTTCACGTGGACTTCGTAGATGATCGTGCGATGCCAGGGGGTGTTCGGACGGCGGTCGTCCTGCCAGTCGAAGTAGGGATGGATGACCACTGACTTCGGCATGTGCGGCGCGCTGTTCGCATCGTTTCTCGACCCCTCGGGATCGTTGAAGTGATAAGGGAACACGGCCTCAGTCCACCGCACTTGTCCCTCGACGGCCTTGCCGTATGGATCGAGGAGGAGCTTGTTCGGATTGCAGCGATGCCCGTCGTCGGGCTCCCACGGCCCGTGCACGCGATAGCCGTAGCGCTGCCCCGGTCCGATGTTGGGCAGATAGCCGTGCCAGATGAACGCGGTCGTTTCGGGAAGGTCGACCGGCAATTCGGTACCGTTCGCATCGAAGAGGCAAAGTTCCACGCGAGACGCCACCTCGGAGAAAACGGAGAAATTCGTTCCTACGCCGTCCCAGGTTGCGCCCAGGGGGTAGGGTTTGCCCGGCCAGATGTGCACTGCGGTTGACGGTCTCTACAAGGGAAGTGCCAGGTTGTGCTGAGTGCTGGGTGCTGAGTGCTGAGTCAATCTTGGCGAGAGCTACTCAGCACGCAGCACCCAGCACTCTGGTTTTCGGATGGCACGTTGCTCGCTCTCCTCGCGTTTCTAGATGACCACGAAGCGCGACCTGGACCGGAGATGCAGTTATGTCGTGCTGGTGCAGAACGCGGCGTCTTCCTTCACCGATCTCCGCGACCTCGCGAGCTATCTCTCGACCCTCGGCGTCGCCGGCTGCGACGTCGTCATTCTCGATTCCTCGCCGCGGCTTCAATTTGATCTGAACGGGCGCGTGCTTCGGTGGGTCGGGCGTCACGTGGCGATGTGGTCGCGAGTCGATCCCGTTCCAGCCGCGTCCATGATGGCGACTTGCGAAAAGGTCATCGTCGCCGCCGACGACATCCGTTACACGCCGGAAGCGATCGAGAAGATTTGCGATTTGCTCGACACGCATGAAGTCGTCGAGCCGCAGGACTACCTCGATCCGATGCCGTGGTGGGGCGGGATCGAGGCCGGACGCATCCTCATTCACCGCGGCATCGAGCCGCAGCCCGATCACGGCGCGACGTTCGGTTTTCGGCGCAGCGCGCCGTGTACGACGGTCTACCCCGCAACCGACGTTTTCGTACGACGCCAGTCCGGCCCTCTCGGCGAGTGGCTTTCGTCGAGGCCGCGTCTCGCCGGCGACGACTTCGCACTGCCGATGAAGACGGCGTTCTTCTTCTCGCTCGTCCCGCTGCTCGTGCTCCTCGCCACTCTCGGCGGCCTGCGGCTCGCGGGCGGATACGCGAGCATGATCGCGTTCGCTTCCGTCGCACTCGCGTTGCGCGGACGCAGCGGAGCCGTGAAGTTTTTCCCGCTCCGCGCGTGTCTGCTCGCACCGGTCTGGGTGCTGGAGCGATCGCTGAGCGTGTACTGGGCGCTGTTCCGCAAACTGCGTGGCCCCGACGAGGATCCGTCGCGTGTGCACGTGCCGGAACGCGCGCGCCCAACCAGCGCAGCCGGCCGTGCCGGCTAGATTTCGATCTCGATCCGCGTCGGCGTCGATCCGGTCTGAGCGAACCACGCGACCAGTTCCGCCACGCAGTCCAGCTCGAGCATCCAGCGTCCCGCTTCCAGCGGCGGGAAGGTCGTGTCGAACGTGACCTCTTCGCCCGGATCGAGCGGGCGGGGGAGGGCGACGCGGCCGTAGTCGAGATCGACGAGCCGTCCTTCCGCGTTGTGCAGATGACAGCCGAGGGCGACGCCGCCGTGGGGCTCGTTCGAATCGAGCCATTTCGCTTTGCCCGTGTTGCGGACGGTCACGTGTATGGAGATCGGCTCGCCGGCGCGCGGCGGCGCGAGAGTCGCGTCGATCACGGCGCGCAATCCTTCGGCGCGGCGGCTGTCCGCTTCTTCGCTGCCCGCCTTTGTGAGGAAAAACGTCCGCGCGTCGTGGAGGAACGTCTGCGTCGCCTCGGCCCAGCGGCCGAGCGTTTCGCCTGACGCGAGCAGGTCGTCGTATTCGGCGAGCGAGACGTGAAAAGGCGGGATGTGAAACGCCGCGAGCTTCAGGTCGACGAAGCCGAGGCGCTTCGCCGACTCCCAGATCGCGTGGATGTCGATGTCCGCTTCCACGACGCCGTACGTTCGCATCTCATACTGCGACTGCGGCGTCATCGAGTGCTTCGGCCCCGGTTCCGCGAACGCGGCGATGCCGCGCGGCTTCAGCACGCGGCCGAACTCGCGCAGCACCTCGTCGGGGTTCGGCGCGTGATGGAACGAGTCGAAGCAGAGGATGCGGTCGACGCTCGCATCCGGCAAGTCGATGCGGCGTCCATCGAACACGAGGAACTGCGGCTCAGGACGCTCGCCGATGACCGGCTGCTTCGCGTACAGCTCCCGCGCGATCGTGAGTGCCGTTGGTGCGACGTCGAGCAGGATCATCCGGCAGCCGAGCTGCGTGAGGTAGCGCGCGAGCCATCCCGTGCCCGCGCCGTACTCGAGCACGGTCATGTCCGGCGCGAGCTGCAGTCCCTGCAGCACCGTGCCGAGGTTGATCAGGAGCTGCGGCGAATCCGTCGGCATCGCGAACGGCTTCGCGAGGTGATGCTCCCACGTCTCGAGCCCCGCGAAATACGCCTCGGCCGTGCGATTGAGTGCTTCGATGGACGTGCTCGCGACGAGCTTGCGCACGTCGATGAATTCGTCCTGTGGAGCGGTGGGCTTCACATCTTCTTCGACGAGCTCTGGCGGCGGAGGCGCTGCGCTCCATTTGCGGAGCGCGTGCACGATCACGCCGTCGAGCTCTCCGTGCCGCGTGAACACGAGATGTGGTGCATCGAAGTGATGCTCCTGCAGCACCGCGAGCACGTCGTTGAGGTCGTAGGTGTTGCTCTCGATCAGCGGGGTCGACGCCGGTTTGCGTCGCAGGACATTCGCGACGGCATTTACGCCAGGCACACGCGCGCGTGTTTCCCGTGCGACGCGCACGAGCGGCGAGACATGCGCGCGATACGGCAGATGAAACACGCCCACACCACCCTCGCGCACACGGCGCACGAGCTTGCGCAGCAACTCCAGTCCATCCGCGCGGCGAAGACGCTGGAAGACGAGAAAACAGTTCACGAGATCGAACGTGCGCCCATCGGTCTCGAACTGATCAGTGGTCAGCAATTCGACGTTGCGCACGCCCGCCCGCTCGATGTGATGTCGCGCCGCATCGAGCATTGCCGGCGAGATGTCGACGCCGGTGACTTTCTCCGCGCGCCGGCCGAACGGAATGAGCAGTCGTCCGACGCCGCATCCATACTCGAGCACCGTCAGCGGCGCGAAGTGCTGGGCCACGCTCGCGAGGACCGTTCCATAGAGATCCGAAACGTACTCGTCGCCGCTCTGGAAGAAGTCGGCCTCGGCCGCGGCATCGAAGCGGGCGCGCAGGAAACGGGGCTCGGTGAGGACGGCGAAGTACGGCTCGCGCGCGGCGAAGGCGTCCCACCGCGTGACCATCAGGTCGCGAAGGCCTTCAACGCATCCTCCTCGGTGTCATAGACCTTGAACATCGGGAGGAGGTTGGTGAGCCGCAGGGTCTTGGCCACGCGATCGTGCGGCTTGAGCAGGCGCAGCGACGCGCCGCCCCGCTTCGATTCGCGGAAGACCTGCACGAGCTCGCCGAGGCCGTTGCTGTCGATGTAATCCATGTCCGAGAGGTTGAGGAGGATCTTCTTCGTCCCGTCGTTGAGGATTTCGCCGATGACTTTCGGCAGTACTGAATCGCTCACGCCGATGGCGAGGCGACCTTTGAAATCGACGACCGTCACGTCTCCGATTTTGCGTGTGGTGATGTCCATTGGCGCGGGATCATACCAAGTCTCGTCGAGTCGTCGAGTCTCACAGTCTCATAGGATCTCCTATGAGACTAAGCCTATGAGCCTCCTCGGCGACTCGACGACTCGTAGACTCGTCGACTCGCTTCATCCGATCTTCACATCTCCCGCTACGATGAAGGCGTGCGCCGCCGCATCCTCCTTGTCGAAGACGATCCGAAGACCCGCGAGATGGTCGCGCTTTACCTCCAGCGCGAAGGCTACGACGTGGCTACGGCCGAGGACGGTGTGCGTGCGCTGGAGGTGGCGAAAGAGCGCGAGCCGCACCTGGTCGTGCTCGATCTGATGCTGCCGCGCATGGACGGTCTCGCCGTCTGCCGCGCGTTGCGTCAGTCGCCCGCCGCGCCTGGAATCATCATGGTCACCGCGCGCACGACAGAGGAGGACAAGCTCACGGGACTCGACCTCGGCGCGGACGATTACGTCACCAAGCCGTTCAGCCCGCGCGAGCTGATGGCGCGTGTGCGCGCGGTGCTGCGCCGCGCGGGCGAGGAGGACGTCGTCGAGATCGCAGGGATCACGATCGATCGCGTGCGGCGGGAGGTGCGCGTTGGCAACGCGGAGGTGCCGGTGACGCCGACCGAGTACCGTTTGCTCGACGCGCTTGCGAACGCTCCGGGACGCACGTTCACGCGGCAGGAGCTCGTCGAGCGCGCGTTCGGCGAGGATTACGACGGACTCGATCGCACGGTCGACGTGCACGTCATGAACCTGCGGAAGAAACTCGGCGACGCCGGCAAGGCGGTCGTCACGGTCTTCGGCGTCGGGTACAAGTTCGCGAAATGATCATCCGTTCATTGCGCTGGCGCCTGGTCGTGCCGATGGTGCTGATCATCGCGGCTGCGATCTCGGCCGCCGGTGTGTTCTCGACCTTCACGTACCGGCGCGAGCTGGACAAGATCATGGTCGAACAGCGGCGGTCTGCCGCCGGCGGCGCGCTCGACATCATCCGCGCGGGCGGCGACCTTCGAGGTGCACTCGAACGTGTGCACGCTCGCGACGGCACGCGTTCGATCGTCATCAGTCCCGACGGTGATACAACGCGGTATCCGCGGGAGCTCGACGAATATCGACTGAAGGTCCTGCCGGACGGGCTGGAGCTCCGTCGTCAAAACGGCCCCCGGCTGGAAGCGATCGTTCTGAAGACGCAGCCGCATCGAATCGATGGTGTCGGCACCGTCTATTTCCTGCCGCCGAGCGATCCACGGGTGAAGCGGTTGCGATTGTTTCCGAACCGCTGGCTCGTGATCGGTCTCGGCGCCGCGGCGGTGCTGGCGGTGCTGGTGATGCTGACGATCTTCCGCCGCGTCTTCGCGCCGGTCGAAGCGCTCACCGTGGGCGCGCGCGCGCTGGCGCACGGCCGGCTGGACGCGCGCGTGCCTGTCCGCGGCGAAGACGAGGTCGCGGAGCTCGGGCGCGCGTTCAATTCGATGGCCGAGGCGCTGGAACGGAACGAGCGTGCGCGGCGGAACATGGTCAGCGACGTCGCGCACGAGCTGCGCACGCCGCTGACGAACATCCGCGTGCACATCGAGGCGGCGCAGGACGGTGTCGTCGCCGCGGACGCGAAGTTTCTCGGCTCGATCGAAGAAGAGGCCGCGACGCTCGCGCGTCTCGTCGACGATCTGCAACAACTCTCCCTGGCCGAGGCGGGGCAGTTGCGGTTGGAGCTGGCCGAGGTGCGCGTTGCGGAGATCGTCGAGCGCGCGGTGACTCCCACCGTCGTGTGCAATGTGCCGCAAGACCTCGTCGTCCGCGCCGACGCGCGGAGAATGGTGCAGGTGGTGCGGAACCTCGTGAACAACGCGCTCGTGCATGCGGAGAGTCGCGTGGAAGTGAGTGCCGCACGTGTCGGCGACGGCGTGGAGATTCGCGTCGCGGACGACGGCCCGGGCGTCCCGCCGGAGCACGTCGAACGGATCTTCGATCGCTTCTATCGCGTCGACGAATCACGCTCGCGGTCGACGGGCGGGGCGGGCCTCGGACTCGCCATCGCGAAGCAGCTCGTCGAGCTGCACGGCGGCCGGATCTGGTATGACAAGCCGGCGTTCGTGATCGCGCTGCCATGAATCTGTCGAGAGCGGAACGCTGCCGTCTCGGCGGCTGGCCAGGCGGCGTCCTCGCCGCCGCGGCAGAACGCAGGCGCGGGACGCCTGCGCGCCAGCCGGCGAGGACGCCGGCGTTCCGCTCGCAAGCGTCGCACTGCGTCAAACTTAGCGCGCTGCCATGAATCTCATTGTTCTGTTCGAGGAAGACTTCGTTTCTCCCGGCGTCGCGCAGTTGCGCGGGCGCCGACTCGCGCATGTGACGAGCGTGCATCGCGCTGTGGTCGGCGACTCGCTCACCGTCGGCGTCGCGGGAGGCCGCATCGGCACGGGCGTCGTCGCGCGTCTCGATGAAGTGCTCGAGTTGCACGTGACGCTCTATCGCGAGCCGCCGGCGCCACTTCCGCTGACGCTCGTGCTCGCGCTGCCGCGGCCGAAGGTGCTGAACCGCGTGATCGCGTCCGCAACGTCGCTCGGCGTGAAGCGGATTTTTCTGATCAACGCGTGGCGTGTGGAGAAGAGCTACTGGAAATCGCCGCGCCTGTCGGATGAGAACCTCCTGCTCCAGCGCGTCCTTGGGTTGGAGCAGGCGAGGGACACGCTGCTTCCGACGATCGAGCTCCGACGCCTGTTCCGCCCGTTCGTGGAGAACGAGCTTCCGGCGATCGCACGCGACTCGCTGCCGCTCGTCGCCCATCCGATCGCGTCGCGCGAGTGCCCGCGCGCCGTGACCCAACCGGTGACGCTCGCCATCGGCCCCGAGGGCGGGTTCATCGCGCAGGAAGTCGAGTCGTTCCAACGCATCGGGTTCGAAGCGGTGTCGCTCGGCCAGCGCGTGCTCCGTGTGGAGACCGCGGTGACCGCGCTCATCGCTCGGCTGTTTTGAGAAGCACCCCGTGCTACCATCCGCGCCGTTCAATGCAGCGAACCCAGGTCCTGTTTCTCGTCAAGTTTTTCGCCATCCTCATCGCCGCGTACCTGCTGATCGCGTGGAATCCGGTGAACGACAACGTCATCGTTCCCTTCACCAAAGGCGTCGCGCAGGTCTCGGGCGCGCTTCTCAACCTGATCGGGCAGAAAGTCACCACCAGCGGCACGATCATCAGCTCGCCGAAGTTCGGCGTGAACATCAACAACGGCTGCAACGGCGTCGAGGCGATGCTGATCCTGCTCGCGTCGATCGTCGCGTTCCCCGCGTCGATGAAGGCCCGCGCGGCGGGGCTGGTCCTCGGCGCGCTCGCGGTCCAGTTCCTCAACGCCATCCGCATCGTCACGCTCTACCTCCTCGGCGCGTATCAGCCACGTCTGTTCGACATGTTCCACACCGCGGTCTGGCAGATCCTCATCATCCTGTCGGCCATCGCCTTCTTCCTGATCTGGAGCGCACGCGTTGCCCCGAATCGATTGGCGAGTCGCGCTTAAAGGCTTCGCCGGCTTCCTGGTCGGCCTCGCGATCTGGGCATTCCTGACGCCGATGTACGACCGGCTCATCGCGGCGTCGGCGGAGAAGGTCATGCGCGCGTTCGAGAGCCCGCCGGTGACGGAGCTTCGCCCGAAGGAAGACAACTACGTCACCGTCGACCGCGCGGACTTCGACCGCCGTTCCACGCAGCGTCCCGCGATTCCGATCCGGGACCTCACGTTCAACATCGCCCTGCTCACCGCGCTCTTCGCGGCATCGAAGCGGATGTTCTCCGACCGCAACATGGGCGGGTTCGTCCTGGCGGTCGTGTGCCTCGCGGTGACGCATGTCTTCGGCACCGTGGCCGAGGTCATGTCGATCTACGTGGCGAAACTCGGGATGTGGAGCACGGTCCACTACACCGATTTCGAGCGGAACGTCTGGGGCGTGATCAACCACTTCTACCGTCTCGTGCTGATGTACGCGATCGCGTTTGCGCTCTGGTGGATCTTCCGCGACCCGGGCACGGCCTCGCCCGCGCCTGCGGCGAAAAAGAAGAAGCGGCGCTGAACGCTTGCGCACCGCGAGGCGCGCGAGGTAAAAGAGCATCTCTCGGAGGATTGAGATGCGTTTGGTCACCCGCGGTGACCTCGATGGCCTGACGAGTGCCGTCATCATCACGATGAAGGAGCAGATCGACGATCTGCTGCTCGTGCACCCGCAGGACATCACCGACAAGCGCGTCGAGATCGGCGCGGACGACATCCTCGTCAACGTGCCGTACGACCCGCGCTGCGGCATGTGGTTCGATCACCACATCCTCACCGACAGCAACGAGAAGCCTCCCGCGCACTTCAAGGGCCGCTATCGCATCGCGGCATCCGCGGCGCGGCTGGTGTTCGAGTACTACCTGGAACTGCATCCCGACGATCCGGACCTGCTGCGTTTCGAGCGGCTCGTCGACGAGACCGATCGCCTCGACGCCGCGCTGCTCACGCCCGACGATGTCGAGAACCCGCGCGACTACATCCTCCTCGGATACACGATCGACAGCCGCACGGGCCTGGGCTCGTTCGACGACTACTTCCGCAAGCTCGCGGACTGGCTGAAGACGATGCCGATCCGCGACGTGCTGCAGCAGCCCGAGGTGCGGGAGCGCGTGGAGCGCATCAAGGGCGAGGCCGCGAAGTTCAAGAGCCTGCTGTCGCGGAACAGCTTCCAGATCAACAACGTGGTGGTCACGGACCTGCGCGAGGTCCAGCAACTCCCCGCGGGGAATCGCTTTCTCGTCTACTCGCTCTTCCCCGACGCGAACGTGTCGCTGCGCGTGCACTGGGGCCCGCGCACGGATACGGTCGTCGCCGCGGTGGGACACAGCATCTTCAATCGCACGTGTAAGACGTCGGTGGGGGAGTTGATGTCGCGCTACGGCGGCGGCGGACACCGCGGCGCGGGAACGTGCATCCTGCCGCTGGAGAAAGCGGCGGACGCGATCGACGAGATCCTGTTCGAGCTGCAGGCGAACGGATGAAGCGTCGTCTTCAAAGGGAGACGCTGTGAATCCGGCCGTCGTCGCGCGATACAGCACGATCGGAGAAGCGCAGAGCGCGCGCTCAGCGCTCGACGCCGCGGGAGTCGACGTCGATGTCGGCGACGAAAACATCGTGTCGGTCAACTGGCTTTATTCGAATGCCGTCGGCGGCGTGAAGTTGATCGTGCGGCGCGATGATCTGGAGCGTGCGTTTGAAGTCTTGTCGACGCCGTCCAAAGAACCTGCCGCCGATGACGAGGTTACGGAGTCGAGACCACCGCAATCCGACGATCAGCCTGTGATTTGTCCCGCGTGCGGAAACACGAAGCTCGCGCGCATCCCGCGGCTGAAGATTCTCGCCGCTCTCGCGCTGGTCGTGTTCGGTGTTGGCGTTGCGATCAGCCAGCCCGGTCTCACGCTGGCTCTCATGGTCTCGCTGGCGTTGATCGTCTCGTTCGTGCCGTCGCACCGATGCACGAGCTGCGGCGAGAAGTGGAACGCACGTGAATCGCCCGAACCGGAGAGAGATGCGCCTCCACCTTCCGCTTCGGACATGACCGAGAGGCGCTGTCGACGATGCGGATCGTCGGATGTCTTTCGCATTCACTACTGGCGGTTGCAGGCGATTCCGCTGTGGTTCACCCTCGCGATCGTTGTCGTGGTGCCGATCTGGTCGTTGCTTCCGAAGCGGCGGTGCGATCAGTGCGGGCTCAGAACGTATTTCTGAACGCGCGCACGACCGCGCGCGTGCGTTCCGCGTTCAGAGCGCTCGACCAAACTCCGTCGCTCTTGACCGAGGAGCCGACGATGAATGCATCCGCGTCGCGGTACTGTGCGAGGTTCTCCGGCGTGATCCCGGAGCCGATGATCGTCGGAACGCCGACGGCGCGGCTCACGGTCCGCACTTCGTCCGCGTCGGCGGGCGTTCCCGTGGCCGTTCCCGTCACGATGACTCCATCCACGGAGAAGAACTCGGCTGCTTTCGCGGTCTCGGCGATGTCGACGTCCGCGGTGATCGCGTGCGCCGAGTGTTTCTTCTTGATGTCGGCGAAGACGCGCACCGCGTCCGCTCCGATCGCGCGGCGGTAACGCAGCAGATCTCCGGCGCTCGATTCGAAGATGCCTTCGTCCGCGACATGCGCGAACACGAAGCCCTCCACGCGCACGAACGACGCGCCGCACGCATGCGCCGCGGCGACCGACGAGCGGTTGGCGCCGGCCAGAATCTGCATGCCGAGGGGCAGTGCTGTTGCGGCTCGCACAGCAGCACCGATGACGCTCATCGCCGCGGTGATCTCCGGACCAGCCGTGCCCTTGAGATACGGTCGGTCGTGCGTGTTCTCGATCATCAGGCCATGAAACCCGGCATCGGCGTAGACGCGCGCTTCGTCGGCCGCAATCTGCGCGATCGCGTCGACGCCCAGCCGACTCGCGGGCGTTCCCGGCAGCGCCTGAACGTGGATCACGCCGATCAGGGCGCGGGGGACTCCGAAGAGCGATTCGATGATGGCTCGAGAATCCATGACGGCGAATCTTAGAATGACGTGATGCTCTTGCGCACCGCGATGTCGGAAGATGCCGGCTGGATTCACGATCAATACGAAAAGGTGCATTTCATCCCGTCCGACCTGGCGCGCGACACGATTGTCGTGGCCGAGGTCGATGGGGAGCGTGTTGGCATCGGACGGCTCGTGCCGGCGGGGGAGGGTGCCTGCGAGCTCGGCGGGATGTTCGTCGCCGACGCATATCGCGGCCGCGGCATCGCGCACGCGATCGTCGAAGAGCTGATCCGCCGCGCGGGCGGCCGCGATGTTTACTGCATCCCCTTCGCCGATCTCGAGACGCTCTACGAGGCGGCGGGATTTCGTCGGATCGAGGCGGTCAACGTGCCTGAGAAGATTCAGGAGAAGCTCGACTGGTGCGCGCGCGAAATCGACCGGGCGGTGGTTTTGATGAAGCTGTAGAGGAGTTGCCCGTTGCCCGTCGCGGCGAAGACCTTGGGCGGGACATCGCGGGTAACGACGCTTCCGGCTCATGCAATCCAAGGCACGTCCGTCTTGACCGGCCTCGCGACTGGCGACTCGACGTCGACTCCCACCGATATCGAGCTCGAGTCCGCGGGACTCGACCGCGAGTCTGATCGATATCGAGCTCGAGTTCGCGGGACTCGACCGCGAGTCTCACCGATATCGAGCTCGACTCCGATTTCGGCAACCTTGGAAACGAAAGGCCGGTCCCCTCCGGACCGGCTTCGCGAGGGCGTCCGGTGCCCGGTGCCCGTTGCGGTTGGCCCAGGCGAGACTGCCCGGGTAACAGGCAACGGGTCACGGGTCACGGGTAACGGGTCACGGGTAACGGGTAACGGGTAACGGGTAACGGGCAACGCCGTCTCACCACCGGAAATACGCCGGGTGTCCTTCCTTCACCGCGACGAACGTGCCGCGGCAAGTCGCCGTCACTTTTCCGTTCGCCTCGACCGTCGCTTCGACGACCGCGCGATCCTCCGTCGACTCCACCACGTGCGCGCGCAGGTGCAGCGTCGCGTCGATCCGCGTCGGACGCTTCAACGTCACGTGAAAGTCCGACGTCACGGTCGCGGGCAGTTCGTCGAGCGCGTTTTTCTTCATCAGATGCACGGCCGCGGTCCAGTTGCTGTGGCAGTCGAGGATGGCGCCGATGATGCCGCCGTTCACGATTCCTTCGAACGCCACGTGGTGCGGCTGTGGCTTCCAGTCGCACACGAGCTCGCCGTCGCCCCCGTTGTCAACGAAGCTGCGGATGCGCAATCCCTGCGGGTTCGCGGGACCGCAGCCGAAGCAGGCATTGTTCGGAGCGTAGGTTTCCTGCAGACTCTTCATGCGCGCGATCGTACCTCCGCAAAGCGCATCACGTCCGGGAAGAACTCTTCGAACCTGCGCTCGAGCTCCTCGCGGGAATCCGTCAGATGCCGCGCGGCGGTCTCGAGCCGCGGTCTGCGCGAGAACCGGCGGGAGATGTTCGTCAGCGCGAAGTGGATTCCTTCTATCTCACGATACGACTGCAGCCACTCCTCGTCGCGGATCCGCGGATAGACCACGCGCAGCATTCCCGGCAGGGAGTCGACGTGCGGATCGATCGTCGCGAACGTCCGCGCAAGAAACGATTCCAGCGACTCGCCGCCGTACTCGTCGAAGCGGCAGGCGAGGAAGTGATCGAAGAACATGTCCGCGATCACTCGCGAATAGTGGCCGTGCTCGGGCGTCAGCACGCGGCGGAACGCGGCGACGGCGGGATGCGAATCGGTGAACGCATCGATGCGCCGATGCTGCATGATTCCCTCGTGAATGGCGCGCGGAAAGCGATCGCCGAGCGGACCCTTCACGAAATCGCCGGCGAGATTGCCGATCAACGATTCGGCGGAATCGCCGGCGAGAAACAGATGTGCGAGGTGATTCATCGACGAAGTGCTGAGTGCTGAGTGCTGAGTGCTGAGAACGGTGGGTGGGACTCAGCACCCAGCACCCAGCACCCAGCACTATGCTGTAAACATGACGGTCGAATATATCTGTCGTTTGTTCTCATACACCGAATGGGCCAATGCGCGCTTCCTCGATTGCGTGCGACCCCTCTCCGACGAGCAGTTCACGCGGCACATCCCGTCCAGCTTTCCGACGATCCGCGACACGCTCGCGCACATGGTCTTTGCGGAGTGGCTGTGGTTGCGCCGATGGAAAGGCGAAAATCCGACCGGGCGGCCGGAGTGGACGAAGGAGGCGTCGCTCGACATGCTCGAGATGCACCTCCATCAGGTCGAGCAGGAACGCACGGACCTGCTCATGACGCTCACCGACGACGACCTCCAGCGCGACATCGCGTATCGCAACATGGCCGGCGATCCATTCACGAACCGCCTCGGAGACTTGATGACGCACGTGGTCAATCACGCGACCTACCACCGCGGCCAGCTCACGACGATGCTGCGGCAAGTCGGCGCGACTCCGCCGGCGACGGATTTTGTGAACATCTACCTGCTGAGTCTCAAATAAGAATTTTCTTGCCTTCCTGATCCGTTTCCCGCGTAATTGACGTCGTCCCCGGTCCAAGGGACAAGTCCAGACGGAAGGTCAGGGAAACCCGTTTGCCACGGTCCATCGTGCGGTTCGCGCTGATTGCTGCGTTCGCGTTGTGTGCCTCGTCGGCCCTCGCTCAGGTTTCGTCTACGAACTGCGCGGAATCGGAAGTCTCGCTCGACCCCGCCTTGTCCGTCGCGCGCCTCGATCGTTGCGGAGAAGACCTCTCGGCGCCATTGCTCTGGCACCTCGATCGAATCGATCAGGTCGACTCCGCGCTCGACGGGCACTTCGATCGCCGCAATAGCGGCGCCGGCAGCGTCATCTATGTGATGGACACGGGCGTGATGGCCTCACACGGCGAGTTCACCTCGGCGAACGGTACGCGCGTGATCGCCGGATTCGACACCACCGGCTCCGTCGACCTCGGCCGCTCGCGTTGTACGAGCGACAACAAGGCGACCGCGCCGTGCTACGAGATCGTCGACGAGCTCGCGGCGGCTTCACACGGCACCAGCGTCGCGTCGATCGCGGCCGGCCGCAACGTCGGCGTTGCACCCGAGGCGGCGATCGTCAGCGTGCGGGTGATGAATGAACGCGGGCTGGCGACGACGCGCACGTATCTCGAAGGACTCGACGCGATCGTCCGTCACGCGTGGGACCCGGCATCGCAGAACACGCGCACGTCGATCGTCAACATCAGCGGCTGGGTGCTCGAGAAACTGAACGGCGTGACGGCCGCGAAGCCGATCGTGACGTACGCGGCGGTGGAGAAGAAGATCCGCGAGATGATCGCGGGCGTCGACGCGAACGGCGTTCCTGATGTGAACGGCAAGCGATTCCTCTTCGTCGTCGCGGCGAACAACGTCGACGGCGGCTGCGGCCCCGCCGGCACGATCGACCGTTTCCCTGCGACCCTCGGCACGAAGATCGAGGGCGTGATCACGGTCGGCGGGATGACCGCGGACAATCATTCGTGGAGCGGCACCTGCCGCGGCGGCGTGGAAGTGCTCGCGCCTGCGCAGGGCATTTTCAGCGCGACGATCACCGCGACGGATCATTACCGCGGACGCCGTCCGAACCTCCGCAGCGGCACGTCGTTCGCCGCGCCGATCGTATCGGGCATCGCCGCGCGCATGCTCGCGCAACGGCCGGACCTGACGCCTCAGCAAATCGAGTGGTGGATCGGCTCGACGACGTCGCGCGTGGACGATCCGAGCGCGCAAATGGCGGACGGGCGGGTGGCGCACGTGCCGTCGATGGCGGCGGTGGCCACGAGCACGACGACCTTGCGCGCAACGCTCGAGCCGTAACGGCGTGCTCCGAGGTGGCCGGCATCGTGCAATTCCAATCCGCACGGGTCCACCAGACCCCTCCCACAATGATTGGAGCATTCATGAAAAGAGCACTACCAGCGGCGGCAATTCTCCTCCTGTTCGTCGCGTGTGCGACGAGCGCACCGGATCGGGCGGCCAAGGCGGCGTCGTCACTCGACGTCATGCAGCAGAACAGTTCGAAGGCCCGGGCTCAGATCGATTCCGTGCTGTCGTCGCTCGACGCGCTGCTCGAAGCCCCTGCCGAGCGTCTTCGCGAAACGTACGACCGCTACGACAGAGACGTAAAGAAGATGAACGAGTACGCAGACGCGATTCGGGAGAATGACCGGGACCTCCGGAGCAACGGCAACACCTATCTCAAGCAGTGGCAGCGCGACGCGTCGGACGTTTCGGATCCCGAACTGCGCGCGATCGCAGAACAGCGCCGCGACCAGACCGCACGGTCCATGGAGAGCATGCGCGCCACTCTGACATCGGCGGCCGGCAGCTTCGAGGCGTTCCTTCGCGACGTCAACGACATCCACAAAGTGATCGGCAACGACCTGACTCCCACCGGGCAGGCGAGCGTGAAACAGACCGCCGTCGCACAGAGCGTACATAGCGAAGGCGAGCGCGTAAAGTCGTCGATCTACGACGCCGAGCAGGCCATCGATCACTTTCGCTCGCAGATCACACCTACGAACTGAACGACGTGTAACGAGGCGCGCCGGCC
>DASYGV010000017.1:0-32012 GCA_035999335.1 Thermoanaerobaculia bacterium
TACCCCCTCGCCACCGCACTCCTAGATTACACTTACCGCAATCATGCAGGTCGTCCTCCAGGGAAGCTTGCGGCACTTCCATGCCGCTGAGTTGTTGACGTTTCTCTGTCGTCGTGGCCAAGGCGGTACGCTCGATCTCGAGACCACCGGCCGCAAGACGCGCATCGTGTTCGAAGACGACACGATCCTCCGGGCTGAGTCGAACAAATTCGAAGACGCTTCCGAGGCCGTGCTCGACGCATTCGAGTGGATGTCGGGCACGTTCACACTCCTCGACTCCGCGGACGTTCCCGAAAACGCGAAGCGTGAATCGATCCCACTGCAGACGCTCCTCGACGCCGCGTCGAAGCGCGCCGAGGCGGGCTCGCTCTATCCCGACGACACGGTCTTCCGCCTCGTCGACGATCCGACCCAGCAACAGGTCAGTCTCAGCGGCGAGGAGTTCAAGATCCTCTTCCGCCTCTCCAACGGCCGCACGTTCCGCGAACTTGTCATCGACATCGGCCTGCCGCGCAAGGAGCTCGCCGAGCGGCTGAAGAAGCTCGAGACGCACGGACTTCTGAAGGCCATCCGCGAGGAGCCGCCGCAAGTCGAGCTCACCGCGCCGCAGCGGAAGACGACCCTGCGCAAGCGGACGATCGTCGGCTCGCTCACGCCGGACGAGCGGCCCGACTCCGTGTATCCGCTGCTCGATGCCGAATGCGTCATCGGCCGCGCGCCCGAGAACGGCCTCACCGTGCCGGACGGCAGCGTGTCGTCGAAGCACGCGCGCATCGTGCGGACGGACGACGGCTTCGTCATCGAGGACCTGCAGAGCCGCAACGGTACGTTCGTCAACGGCGAGCGGATCGTCGAAGGACAACGTAAGCTGTCCGACGGCGATCTCATTCGCCTCGGCAAAGTCATCATGACGTTCAACGTCGCCCGCGAGACCAAAGCAGGCGAGACCACCCAGCCCGAGATGAAGCTTGCGCAAGGAAGTCCACCAAATAGTTGACCCATGAGATACGACCTCGCCATTGTCGGCTCCGGACCCGCGGGACTCGCCACCGCCTCGCACGCGCAGGCCAACGGCCTTTCCTACGTCCTTCTCGAGCGCACCGACCATCTCTCCGACACCATCTACGCCTACCAAGCTCGCAAGTTCGTCATGGCCGAGCCGGTGATGATTCCCGCGCGAGGCGACATCCCCTTCGCAGCCGGCTCGCGCGAATCCATCCTCGACGCATGGCAGCAGTACGTCGCCGATCGCGCGCTCAACATCGAGTTCGGCGCCGAGGTGAAGTCGGTCAAGCGCGAGGGCGGCCGCTTCTTCATCAAGACCGCTGCCGGCGCGGAGTACGACGCGGGCAAGGTCGTGCTGGCGATGGGCACGCAGGGTAACCCGCGCAAGCTCGGCTGCCCCGGCGAGAACCTGCCGCAGGTCCTCTATCGCCTCAACGATCCCGCCGAACATCAGGAGCAGGACATCCTCGTCGTCGGCGCCGGCGATTCCGCGCTCGAGATCGCGATCGCGCTCTCCGAGGAGAATCGCGTCGGCCTCATCGTCCGCGGACCGGAGATCACGCGCGCGAACGAGATCCTCACGCGCGAGATCCTCTCCCGCCAGGCCTCGGGGCGGATGACCGTCTACTTCAACACCACCGTCAAAGAAGTCTTTGATGGTTACGCCGATCTCAACGTCCGCGGCGACGTCACCCGCGTCCCCGCGGAGCTCCTGTTCCTCAAGCTCGGCGCCGACGCGCCCCGCAAGTTCTTCGAGTCCGTCGGCATCCGTTACAGCGGCGACGGCGCGGACGCGCGTCCGCTGCTCTCGCCCGTGCACGAGTCGAACGTTCCCGGTCTCTTCCTCATCGGCGCCGCGAGCGGGCGCGATCTCATCAAGCTGGGGATGAACCAGGGCTGGGAAGTGATCGAGCACCTCATGGGCCACGAGGTCGAGCCCGCGGACGAAGCGGTGCTCAAGGAGCGGTTGCCGTACTGGGATGGCTCCGTGCGCGAGCGCATCCAGGCGATCCGCAGCCGCGTGCCGCTGCTCGCCGCCGCGGACGAGCAGCAACTGCGCGAGACGTTCCTCGCGACGAAAGTCCGCGAGTACGCGAACGGCGAAGCGATCATCCGCCAGAACGACTACACCAACGACTTCCTCGTCGTCGATGCCGGACGCGTGGAGCTCCGCCGCAAGCCCGAGCAGGCAACGGCCAGCGAGGCGAAGATCGCCGAGCTCACTGCCGGAAACTTCTTCGGCGAGATGAGTCTCATCTCCGGACGGCGTCGCACCGCGACCGCGCTCGCGGTCGGTCCCACGCGCATCATCGAGATCCCGCGCAAGTCGATCCTCAAACTGCTCGCGAACGCGCCGCGCGCGAAGAACCTCGTCGATCAGGCGTTCATGCTCCGCGCGTTCGGCGGCTATCTCTTCCCCGGCGTGCCCGAGGCATTGCTGGGCGAGCTCGTCGACCGCGCGGTCGTGCAGACTCTCGGCAAGGACGCCGTGGTCTTCAAGCAGGGCGACATCGCCGAAGCGTTCTATCTGATCCGCAACGGGATGGTGAAAATCTCGAAGAAGTCGGGCGACAAGGACGTCGTGCTCTCGTACCTCGTCGCCGGAAACTTCTTCGGCGAGGCCGCGCTCTTCTCCGATGCCGCGCGCACCGCAACGGTCACGACGATCTTCCCGTCCGATCTGATCAAGCTCTCCAAGCGCGACTTCGATAACTTCCTCGCCGCGCATCCCGATCTCCGCGAGGCGCCGCTGCGCAAGCTCGAAGAGCGCCGCATCGCGGGACTCATCGCCGAGGCGACGCCGGGGTCGGGGAACATCCTCGGAGACCTCATCCGCGAGGAAGTGGTCATGGGCACACAGACGCTCATGATCGACGAGCATCGCTGCATCCGCTGCGGCAACTGCATCGCCGCATGTGAAGGCGTTCACGACGACGGACAGGCGCGACTCTCGCTGACGGGGATCAAGCTCTACAACCTCCTCGCGCCGAATTCGTGCTGGCAGTGCGAGAACCCGCTCTGCATGCTCGACTGCCCGCCCGACGCCATCGCCCGCGATCCGCGCGGCGAGGTGTACATCAAGAGCAACTGCATCGGCTGCGGCAACTGCGAGCGCAACTGCCCCTACGGCAACATCTTCATGGTCCACAAGGAACCGAAGAAGACGCTCTTCTCGTGGGTGACGGCGCTGTTCAAGAAGGAGAAGTCGGACGTCGAGCAGACCGTCGCCGTGAAGTGCGATCTCTGCCGCGGCATCAGCGGCGGCCCCGCTTGCGTCCGCGGATGTCCCACCGGCGCGGCAATCCGCCTGACGCCGGAACAGTATCGGGAGACGTTGGAGGAACTGGTGATCTCGAGAGGGGAACGATGAGTCTAGGAGTGCGGTGGCGAGGAGGCGCGGGGGCCGGGAGCCACCGCTCTGGTACGTCGTCGCGATACCAGAGCGGCGGCTCCCGCCTCACACCGCCCTCGCCACCGCACTCCTAGACTCATGGCCATCGCGCGCAGCGGTCGCATCTGGCGACCAATCTTCTTCATCCTCCTCATCGCCGTTTCGGCGAGCTACTACTTCTACGACAAACGCGAGTTCACGCACGGCGGCTCGAACTGGGGACTCGGATACGGCATCGCCGGCACCGCGCTGATTCTGTTGCTCGCGTTTTTCGGCATCCGCAAGCGCTGGTATCGCTCGAACTTCGGCACGCTCGAGCAGTGGCTGCAGTCGCACATCTACCTCGGCATCCTCGTGCTGGTGATCCTCTTCTTCCACACCGGCATGCGCTTCAACGACAAGGTCGCCGTGACGACGCTGATCCTCGTCATCATCGTCGTCGCCAGCGGCGTCTTCGGCGCAATCCTCTACGTCACTGTTCCGCGGCTGCTGACGGAGGTCGAGAGCAACCTCACCATCGAGGACATGTCCGACCAGCTCAATCAGCTCGCGCGCGCGATGGCGCGCATCGCGTCCGGACGCAGTGCCGCGTTCCAGCGCATCCACGACGAGCTCACGAAGCAGACCATGCCCCGCGGGCTCGCCGGATGGCGCCTGCTGGTGTCGCGCGGACGCAGACGGAAACAGGAGGCCACCGACTGGGCGCGCCTCATCGCCATCGTGCCGAAGGACGAGCAGGAAGACCTCCGCCAGATGCTCGTCCTCTCCCGTCAGCGCAAGGAGCTCCTCATCCGCCTCATCTACCAACAGCGCTACAAGAACGTGCTCGAAGCGTGGCTCTACATCCACGTGCCGTTCACGATCGCGCTCCTGGTGATGGCGGTGGTGCACGTGGTCGGGGTGTTCTATTACGGGAGGATGCCGTGGTAGTTGAGAGTTGCGGGTTGCGAGTTCCGGGCGCCTTCTCGCGAGGCCGCTCTCGCAACTCGCAACTCGCAACTCGCAACCGGGTGAGAGGGGGCGCATGAGCTTCCTCATCCAGCGCGCCGCCGCCCGGAGCCTCACGCTCACGTCCGTCAACGTGGCCGTGCTGCGCATCGGCCGCGGCACGAACCAGGAGCTTCGTTCCGAGAACCCCGCGGTCGCGCTCGAGCACGCGATCATCGAAGGCGACGCAGCGGGATATCTCATCACCGACAAAGGCTCGATCACCGGCACGTACGTCAATCGCAAGCCCGTCGAGACCTCGCGCCTCAGCAAAGGCGACGTCATCGAAGTCGGCGATCTGCGCCTCGACGTGCAGCTCGCCGATCCCGCCAAGCCGCTCTTCCTCCGCATCACCGTCGAGCGTCCGAACGTCGTCCTGGTCGAAGAGGATGAGGAGGAGGCAGCGTCCGCCGCCGTCGCCGCGGCAGCTCCCGGCGTGAAGGTCGTCAAGTCGCGCAAGTTCGACTACGCCGGCGCGTACAAGCTCCGTCGCCCATGGCTGACGAAGCTGACGGTCACGGCGCTGCTGCTCATCGTGACGCTCGCCATCATCGGAGAAGTGGTGGCCCGTCCGGAGGGGCAGAAGTACTTCATGCCCGGCGGACTATCCTCCAGCCACGCGCTTGCTCCGCATGCGCGGAAAGGCGGCTTCGTCGCCGACGACTGCGCGTCGTGCCACCACCCGTGGCGCGGCGTCTCGGCCGCGAAGTGCAGCGATTGCCACAAGCCGCAGGCGTCGCCGCACGCGAAGCATGCGAAGGACGGACCGGACTGCGTCAGTTGCCACGCCGAGCATCGCGGCGCCATGAAGCTCGCCGACATCCCGTCCGCGACCTGCGTGGCCTGCCACACAAACCTCGAGCCGCGCATGGCGCTCCCGCGCGCGCAGCTCGCGTCGCTGCAATTCGCGAACGGCCGCTATTCCTTCGAGGATATCGCGCGCATCAGCACCTTCGGTGCGTCGAAGCATCCCGAGTTTTCGTATCCGAATGACGCGAACACCCTTCGCTTCAATCACGAGCTCCACCTCTCGCCGAAGGGTGTTATCGACGTTTCGCGAAAAGGCAGGCTGACTGTCCTGAAATGCGCGGACTGCCACGACACCACCGGCGTGGCCGATCCGAAGCCGATCACGTACGAGCAGAACTGTCATTCCTGCCATCCCCTCGGGTTCGACAGCGACTTCCCCGGCGAGGAGGTCCCACACGGCGGCGACAGCATGAACGTCTTCGGCGCCATCGCCGCGTACTACGCGGGCGACCGCGACATCATCGGCAAGCCCCCCGCCGAACAGCGGCGCATCCTCACCGCGCGCAAGCGCGTGAACGTCGACGAGCGCGCCCTCTTGCGCGGCCAGAATACTTTCAACATCCGCTGCCGCAAGTGCCACGAGGTCAAACCGCGCGGCGATCGCCTCGCCGTGACGCCGCCGGTGATCCCGACGATCTGGCTGACGCACGCGCCGAATTTCAGGCACGACCGCCACCGCATGATCGACTGCGAGAAGTGCCACGAAGGCGCGCGCCTGAGCAGTGACACCGTCGACGTGCTCCTGCCGGAGCTCGCGAACTGCACCAGTTGTCACGCGAAGAATGAGGGCGGGGCGCAGACGGCCAGTACATGTCGGACCTGTCACAGGTATCATCTTTGAGCGGAGGTGATGGGCGAATGCTTCAGGGGATCCTGCTTGCGGTCATCGTGATCCTGTTGCTGGTGGTGCTGATCCCGGTGGGGATCGCGCTGTTCCAGCGGCTGCGCCCGGAGCGCGCGTCCGCGCCGCCCCGTGAGAAAGCCGCGCCGCCGCCTCCCATTCAGAACCTGCCGACCACGAAGATGCAGCGCATGGTCATCGGCGAGGTGCCGACGGATAAGGTGAATCGCCAGCCGGCCGAGCCGCCTCCGCCGCCGCCACCCGACCTCACTCCGTCCGCTGCGCCCACGGCGCCGCCGTCGGATCGCACGCGCATCCCCGAAACCGAGAGCGATGCTCCCTCGGGCACGGAGATGATGCAGTGGTACGGCCTCCTCAACTGCACCGCCGGTCCGATCGAAGGGCAGCGGTTCATCATCGAGGAGGAGGGCTTCTACATCGGACGCGATCCGGTGCTGTCGAAGGTCGTGGTCCCCGACACGCGCGTCTCGAAACGCCATCTGCGCATCGTCCCGCGCGACGGGAAGGTGTGGGCCATCGATCAGAGCTCGACCAACGGCACGTTCATTAGCGGTCAGAAAATCGCGGAAGTGCAGCTCAAGCGCGGAGACACGCTGGTCCTCGGAGACAACGCGGCGACATTTGTCTATCAAGTATGAGGAGAGCCGTCCTCGTCCTCGTCCTCGTCCTCGCGATCGAGACGGACGCGGCCCGCGTGCGCGCGGTGCGCTCGCCTTCGAACCCTCCTCCCAAACCGATCGTCACCGTTCTCGAGCCGCCCGTTTGCGCGATGACGCCCGTCGCGCCGATCGCCTGCTCGGATGGCGGGACGTCGCTCGCGAGCGGTGAAGTCGACGCGATCGTGCGCGCCGCCGCTAAGGCGGTGCCCGATGCGACGATGACGATCGCGGTCGTCGATCGCGCGGGACGCGTGCTCGCGCTGTACGAAAAGAGCGGCGCGAACGTGGCCAATCGCGACCTCGCCGTCGGCGTCGCGCGCACGGCCGCGTTCTTCAGCCACAACCAGGCGCCGCTCTCCTCGCGCACCGTGCGCTTCATCAGCGGTATCCACTTTCCTCCCGGCATCACCAACACGCCGAGCGCCGCGTTGTACGGCATCGAGAACACGAACCGCGGCTGCGACTTCAACGTGACGTTCAACGCGGGCAAGTGCATTCCGCGCGCGCGCGCGTTCACCGGCATCCGCTGCGATCCCGCCGACACGACCGGCTGCGGAACCGGCATCGTCACCGGCAAGGTCTTTCCCGCGGATTCCGATCCTTCGAGCGTGAACGCGGGCGGTCTCCCGCTCTACCGCGTCACCGCCAACGGCGCGCGCGCCTCGGACGGCAAGCTCCTCGGCGCCATCGGCGTGGTCGGCGTGAGCGGCGATTCGCAGCGCGCTGAGTACGCGGCGGCGACCGGCGCATTCGGCGGTCTCGCGTCCGGCATCGTCCCCGTGCCGTTCTATCCGCTCCCGCCTCCCGGCAACGTCTTCATCGACGGCATCCGCCTTCCGTTCCTCGGCCCCGACATCCGTCTCACATTCGCATCGTCGGGCCTGCCGAACGGCGTACGTCTCGAAGGCATCACCGCCGGTGCCGACGACGGCGCGTTCGTGCTCGCGCCCTTGAATGGAGGTTGCGCCGCGGACGAATATCTCGTCGGCCCGAACGCCGGCTCGAATCTCACCGCCGCGCAAGTCGATGCGATCGTGCAGCGCGCCATCGACACCGCGCGACGAACGCGCGCTGCGATCCGCCTGCCGCAGAACCGCTTCGCGCGCATGGTCATCGCCGTCGCCGACACCGACGGCACGATCCTCGCCCTCTACCGCATGCCGGACGCGACGGTCTTCTCCGTCGACGTGGCCGTGGCCAAGTCGCGCAACGTCGTCTACTTCAGCAACCGCGGCATCTTCAGCGATGTCCCCGCGAACACGGCGATCACCAACCGAACCATTGCCTTCGGCGGCCAGCCGTTTTTCCCCTCGGGGATCGATTCCGATGTGTTGGATCCGCGGGAAGGGCCGTGGTACCGGTCGCTCTTCGTGAATGACCTGAGCAACGTCTGCACGCAGGGCGATCAGGCGTCGAACCCGAATCAGAACGGCGTCGTCTTCTTCGCCGGCTCATCGCCCCTCTACCGCGGCAGCACTCTCATCGGAGGCCTCGGCGTCAGCGGCGACGGCATCGAGCAGGACGACTACGTCACCTACTTCGGCGCCGGCGAATTTCTCCCGCAGCAGGACATCTGGGCCGACCGGGTTGTGATCGACGGCGTACGCCTGCCGATGTTCAAGTTCCCTCGGCACCCAGAAGGGGTGGACGAGTGATGGTACAGACGGCGTTATGGGGGGCCGCCGCCTCGGCGGCCGTCCCGCTGGCCCCCCGGCCGGCGAGGGCGCCGGCGTTACGGCCGGCGAGGCGCCGGCCCCCCACGAAGGTGCCGCGATGAACTTCCTCCTCGCGCTCCTCCTCTCCCTCACCATCAACGGCGATCCCGTTCTCTTCACCGAGTCCGTCCCGTTCACCATCAGCGGCACCACCGACGCCGCTCCCGGCACTCGCGTGCGGATCAGCATCAACGGTGCAAACGGCGAAACGATCGTCGCCGAGGACTACACGTTCGCGTTGCTCTGGACCGCGCCGCTGAAGACCGGGACGTACGACATCAACCTCGAGATCAACGGCGAGCAGGCGACGCAGCTCCTGCGCGTGCAGCTCCCCGGCAACGTCGTGCGCCAGCCCGGCTTCGAGACCGTGCCGCGCTACGCCGATCCGCTGCCGCCCGAGCCGTCGCTGCAGGAGATGACCGATCGCTGGCGCATCGTCCCGCCGCCGTACGAGCTCGACGAGCAGTCGAAGCACCGCTTCGATCCCTACAACCAGAACGTGCTCAAGGGCGATCTACCAATCCGAGGAACGGACGACTCGTTCTTCGTGCTCACGGGGATCAGCGACTCGCTCGTCGAGTCGCGCACGCTCCCGACGCCGTCCGGTCCGAGCGCCGCGCGCCCCGGAAGCTTCCGCTTCTTCGGCCGCGATGCGCAGGGCGTGTTCGTGCAGAACATCATCGTCTCCGGCGACGTCTTCGAGGGTCTCACCACCTTCCAGCCAGTGCGCCAGCGCTTCAAGGCGACGATCGTCGCGAACCTGAATCACGTGCGCGTCGAGGAGAACGCGATCGTGAAGCCGGACGTGCGCCGCGGCACGGAGCGCACCGACGCGCACGTGGTGATCCAGGAGATCTTCTACGAACGCAAGCTCCGCGACCTCACGCCGAACTACGACTTCCTCTCCATCCGCGGCGGAGTGCAGCCGTTCCAGAGCGACTTCCGCGGCTTCGTCTTCTCCGACACGAACCTCGGCGTCCGCGTCTTCGGCAACTACGCCGCGAACCGCTTCCAGTACAACCTCGCGCTCTTCAAGCGGCTGGAGAAGGACACCAACTCCGGCCTCAACATCATCTCCGAGTTCCGCGAGCAGCGCGTGGCGGTGGCGAATTTCTACTGGCAGGACTTCTATCGCAAAGGCTACACGCAGCAGTTCTCGATCCATCACATGCGCGACGACGATTCGGTCAAGTACGACCGCAACGGGAACCTCGTGCGTCCGGCGCCGATCGGAGAAGCGAAGCCGCACGACATCCAGGCGACCTACCTCGGCGCCGCGGGACTCGGACACTTCGGCCGCTTCAACGTCGATCACGCGCTGTACTTCGTCTTCGGCCTCGACTCGATGAATCCGATCGCGGGTCCCGATCCGCTCCTGCGCGAAGGGGACAGCGTCAAGATCCGCGCGGGCATGGCCGCGTTGGAAGTTTCGTACGACCGCGACTGGCTCCGCCCGCGCATCGGGTTCTTCTATGCGACCGGCGATCGCAATCCGCGCGATCGGACCGCGAGAGGCTTCGACGCGATCTTCGACGCACCCGCGTTCGCCGGCGGCGGCTTTTCGTTCTTCAACCGGCTCGGCATCCGCCTTTCGCAGACCGGTGTCGCGCTCGTCGAGCGCGGCAGCCTCCTGCCGTCGCTGCGCAGCAGCAAGGACGAAGGGCAACCGAACTACGTGAATCCCGGACTCCAACTCGCGACCATCGGCCTCGACGTCGACGTCACGCCGCGGCTCAAGGCAATCTTCACCGGCAACTACATTCGCTTCGATGCCGTCGAGCCGCTCGAGGAAGTGCTCTTCCAGGGCAACATCAGCCACGACCTCGGCACGGACCTCAGCGCGGGTCTGCGCTATCGCCCGTTCCTCAGCAACAACATCACCATCGTCGGCGGCTTGGCAACATTAATTCCCGGCCAGGCCTTCAAGGACATCTACGAAACCAAAGATCCGCTCTACCACGCGTTCATGAATGTGATCCTGCAGTTCTGAGCCATGCGAAAAACGCTGACACTCGTATCGATCATCGCAGGCGCGACCCTCCTTGCGCAGACGGGAGGGCGTGACTCAGCACTCAGCACTCAGCACTCAGCACTCCTCAAACAGACGCAGTCGCAAGCCGACACGAAGTCCACCGGCTGCCTCACCTGCCACACCGGCATCGAGCCGATGCACGCCTCTCCCGCGGTCAAACTCGGCTGCACCGACTGCCACGGCGGTAACGCGACCGCAAGCGTCAAAGAAGAAGCGCACGTCCAACCGAAAAACAAAGACCTCTTCAAAACCAGCGCGAACCCTACGCGCACCTACACCGCGCTCCTCGACGAATCTCCCGAGTTCATCCGCTTCATGAATCCCGGCGACCTCCGCGTCGCGCGCGAGACCTGCGGCACGTGCCATCAGCAGCAGACCGCCGCCGTCCCGCGCAGCACGATGACCACGAGCTCCGTTTTCTGGGCCGCCGTGAGCTACGCGAACGGACTCACGAGCCAGAAGCGCGCGTTCCTCGGCGAGTCCTACAACCGCGACGGAAAGCCGCAAGTGCTTCTCCCGGCGCAGCCACCGACCTCGTACCAGATCGCGCGCGGCGCGCTGCCGCAGCTCGTGCCCCTTCCGCGCTGGGAAATCTTCCAGCCCGGCGAGTACTACCGCGCCTTCGAGCGCGGCGGCATCGCCAACAACACCTTCCCGCCGGAGATCGGCAATCCGAATCCGCTCGAGGAAGCCGGTAAGCCCGACATCAAGCTCGGCAACCGCGGACGCGGCACCGGCTCGCGCATCTCCCCGGGTCTGATCAACCTCCACAAGACGCGCCTCAACGATCCGCACCTCTCGTTCCTCGGTACGAACGAGCATCCCGGCGACTATCGATCGTCAGGATGTACGGCCTGTCACGTCGTCTACGCGAACGACCGCGAGCCGCTGCACAGCGGACCGTGGGCGGCCGCGGGACACACGGGACTCTCGCAGTCCGCGGACAAGTCGATCCCGAAAAACGAGAAGGGCCATCCGATCCGCCACCAGCTCACGCGCGCGGTGCCCACGAGCCAGTGCATGTCCTGTCACATGCACCAGCCCAACTCGTTCGTGAACACCTACCTCGGCTACATCATGTGGGACTACGAGTCCGACGCCGAGCTGCTTTGGCCGAAGGAGCAGCGCTATCCGACCGAAACGGAAAAACGCGCGAGCCTCGACCACAATCCGGAAGGCGCCGCGCCGCGCGGACTCTGGACGAACATTGATTTCCTCGAGCGCGTGACGAGCCTCAATCCGCAGGCGAAGCACACGCAGTTCGCCGACTACCACGGCCACGGCTGGAACTTCATGGCCGTCTACAAGCGCGATCGCAAGGGCAACCTCCTCGACGCCAATGACGACGTCGTGTCCTTCGACGATCCGGAGAAATTCAAGAAGGCCGTACACCTCAAGGACATCCACCTCGAGCGCGGCATGCACTGCGCCGATTGCCACTTCTCGCAGGACGAGCACGGCAACGGCCAGATCTACGGCGAGTACGGCAACAACATCGAGATCGAGTGTCAGGACTGCCACGGATCCGCGAACGCGTACACGAACCTCCGCACGTCCGGCCCCGCGGCTCCGCCGGGCGGCACCGACCTCCGCCTCGGCGCCACGCCCTTCGGGCGACGCCGCTTCGCCTGGCTCCCGACCGGGAAGCTCATGCAGCGCTCGATGGTGAATCCCGGCATGGAATGGGAGGTCGTTCAGGTGAAGGACACCCTCACCGCCGGCCATCCGAACTACAACGAGCGCTCCCACGCCGCGAAAGCGATCCAGTCTCACAACACGACCATGACCTGCTACGCCTGCCACACGTCGTGGATGACGTCGTGCTCCGGCTGCCACCTTCCGCAGGAACAGAACGTCGTCAGCGCAACGCAGCATTACGAGGGGACGAGCACGCGCAACTACGCGTCGTACAACCCTCAGGTCATCCGCACGGACGCCTTCATGCTCGGCGTGAACTCGAAGATCAAGGGCGCGAAGCTCGCGCCCGTGCGCTCGTCGAGCGCGCTGGTCATCAGCTCGACCAACCAGCAGCGCCAGCGCATCTACATCCAACAGCCGCCCATCGCTTCATCGGGCTACAGCAGCCAGGCCTTCAACCCGCACGTGCCGCACACCGTGCGCAGCCGCGAGACGCAGAGCTGCGGCAGTTGCCACGTGACGCAGGAGAACGACAACAACGCCTGGATGGCGCAGTTGCTCCTGCAGGGGACGAACTTCGTCAACTTCATCGGCCGCTTCGCCTACGTCGCGACGGGAGAGGACGGCTTCGAAGCCGTCGCCGTCACGGAGTGGGACGAGCCGCAGGCCGTGATCGGCTCGTCGCTGCACAAAGTCGTCTATCCCGACTACTACGCGAAACACCTCGCAAAAGAGAAGGAACTCGAAGTCGCCCATCACCATCACGCGCACGCACGCAACCTCCACCTGCGCGGTGAGTACCTTTTCGTCGCCAACGGCGAGGAAGGTTTCGAGGTCTACGACGTCGCGAACGTCGACAACAAGGACTTCTCCGAGCGCCTGGTCAGCGCGCCGGTGTCGCCGTTCGGCCAGCGCACGTTCGTGAAGACGAAGTTCGCCGCCGCGGTTGCGCTGCCGACGACCATGCCGATGGACCCGCTGCGCAAGACCCAGTTCCTCCCCGAGAACGAAGAGCAGCCGATCCATCCGCTCTATCGCTACGCGTACATCGCCGATCGCGAAGAGGGACTCGTCGTCGTCGACGTCACGACGCTGACCGACGGCAACCCGAGCAACAACTTCTTCACGCGAGCATTGACGTTCAATCCCGATCACATCCTCGAAGGTGCGAACGCGATCACCGTGGCCGGGCGCTGGGTGCTGATCGGCACCGACGACCAACTCGTCATCGTCGACATCGACAAACCGCTCGAGCCGCGCGTCCTCGCCACGCTCGACGGCATCGACAAGCCCACCGCCGTCGCCGTCCAGTTCCGCTACGCGTTCATCACCGACGCGAAGGGTCTACACACGGTCGACATCACCGATCCCGCGAGTCCGCGACTCGCCGCCACGGTCCCGATCAAGGACGCGCGCAACGTCTACGTCGCGCGCACCTACGCGTACGTCGCCGGCGGGGAGGAAGGGCTGATCATCGTCGACGTCGAGAAGCCCGAGAAGCCGTTCGTCGATCAGGTCTTTCACGACGACCTCCACGACGTCCACGACGTGAAAGTCGCGTCGACCAACGCCAGCGCGTTCGCGTACGTCGCCGACGGCGAGCACGGATTGAAAGTCATCCAGCTCACGTCGCCCGATTGGACGCCCGGATACGCCGGCTTCAGCCCGCGTCCCGCGCCCAGGCTCATTGCCAAACGACACACCCACGGTCCGGCGCTCGCGATCTCAAAAGGCCTCGACCGCGACCGCGCGGCCGACGAGAGCGGCAACCAGGTCTCGATCTTCAACCGCATCGGCGCCAGACCGATGACCCTCGACGAAATGAGGCGCCTCTACATGCGAAACGGAAAGCTCTACACCGTCAGTGAGGTGAAGAAATGAAGCGCCTCGCAGCAGTCATCGTCCTTGTCGCAGCCACGCTCGTCGCCCAACAACCAACGACGACGACAGCTCCGGACCCAGCACCCAGCACCCAGCACTCAGCACCGGGTCAGTATCTCGGCGCGGCCGACTGCTCGAGCTCCGGCTGCCACGGCTCCACCGAGCCGCTCGACGGCACGAAGGTGTTGCAGAACGAGTACTACACTTGGCTCAACTCCGGTCACGCGCTGGCCTACGACGTCCTCTTCAACGCGCAATCCGCGCGTATCGCGAAGAACATGCGCCTCCGCAAGCGCGCCTACGAAGAAAAAGCCTGCCTCGACTGCCACACCTCGAACATCCCCGCGCAGCAGATCGCGGGAACCATCGATCTCGAAGACGGCGTGCAGTGCGAGGTCTGCCACGGCCCCGCGGGCGGCTGGCGCGCCGAGCACACCGAAGAAGGATGGACGCACGAACAGAGCGTCGCGCGCGGCATGATCGACCTGCGCGACCTTTCAGTACGAGCTCATACCTGTCTCCGCTGCCATCTCGGCAGCGCGGAGAAGGAAGTCGACCACGAGCTGATCGCCTCGGGACATCCGATCCTCGCGTTCGAGCTCGACAACTACACCGAACGGATACCGCCGCACTGGACACCTGGCCGTGACACGCACGGTGTCCGCGCCTGGGCGGTCGGACAGGTGATGAAGTTCCGCGACTCGATGCGCAACCTCGCGCGCCACGCGCGCGGCGACGAGTGGCCCGAGTTCTCCGACATGAGCTGCTACAACTGCCACCACGACCTGAAGGGGAGCGAGTGGCGCCAGCAGCGTGGCTGGCCCGATCGCGCGGGACTGCCGACCTGGTCCCCGCAGCACTGGGCCATGCTCCGTCTCCTCATCGGCCGCGTCTCCCCGCAGTCGCGCGACGAGCTCGATCCACTCGTCCGCCAGCTCGCGCGCGGCGTGTCGCGCATGAACGATCCCGCCGGTGTCGCCTCGACCGCCGATCGCGCGCGGACCGTCGCCGAGGCGCTCATCCCGAAGGTGGACGCGGTCCGCTGGAGCGACGCGGAAGTGCGCGCCCTGATGACCGCGATCACGAATGACCGCGAGTTCCTTCTCGCCTCGGACGTCCACGCCGCCGAACAGCACGCGCTCGCGCTGCAGAGCCTCAACAGCGCCCTCACCCGCCCCAACCCGCGCCTGCTGCGCGGAGCGCTCACGAAGTCGATCGACGCGCTCTTCGACGAGATCGCCAACCGCGACGACTACGAGCCGTCGCGGTTCGTGGAGAAGTTGAACGCGGTGAGGGCCGCGCTGTAGGGCCTGTCATCCTGAAGCCCCGCAGAGGGCGAAGGACCCCCTGCGGATGCACGAGGCTCGCGCTGTCGGGAGAGGTCCTTCGCCGTCTGCGCGGCTTCAGGATGACAGCTAGTCTTGTGCGCTGTAAGCTTCCCCCGGGTCACCCGCAAGCAACAACATAAGGAGCGTCCGAATGGAGCCGTTCATCTCGGAGATCCGTCTGTTCCCCTACGCCGATGTGCCCGAGGGATGGCTTCCGTGCGACGGGCGCATGATGCCGATCGCACAGTTCCAGGTTCTCTACGCTCTCCTCGAGACCACCTACGGCGGTGACGGCCGCACGACCTTCGCGCTGCCCGACCTCCGCGGACGCGTCCCCGTGGGCGCGCACGACAACCTTCCCGCGGGCCGCGCGTTCGCGTTTCTGCCGGGCGATTCCGCCGCACAGCCGGCGATGGCCCTCAATTACTGCATCTCGTACAAAGGCACCTTTCCTTACAGACCTTAGGAGCGCACATGCCCATCGGTGAGATCCGTCTCTTTGCCGCGAGCTTCGCGCCCGTCGGGTGGGAATTCTGCGAAGGCCAAACGCTGAACGCCCGCCAACATGCCGAGCTGGCGTCCCGGATCGGAAAGACCTTTGGCGGCGACGGCCAGGAGACGGTCGCCTTGCCGGATCTGCGCGGACGCGCCGCGATGCACAACGGCAACGACATGAAACTCGGCAACCAACGCACCATCCCGATCGATGCGTCTCAGCGCTCGTCTCAGGTGCCCGCGAAGGTCCACGTCAACTACATCATCCTGACGAAGAACTTGCAGCGCATGGGCGAAGGCGAGCCGTTCATCGGCGAGATCCGCATCTTCGCCGGCAGTAACGCGACGCGCGGTTGGATCCCGTGCGACGGCCGCCCGTTGAAGATCTTCGAAAACACGCCGCTCTACGCCCTTCTCGGAAACAAGTACGCTCGCGATCACCGAAACGACATCTTCTGGGTCCCGAACCTCGACGGCCGCGTGCCCGTGCATCCGCCCACGAGGGACGACCTCGGAACCACGGCCGATGCCCGCGACTTCGACGCCAACGCGCAAACGAAAACGCACCTCGCGCTGAGCTTCCACATCGCAGCCGAGGGGATGTTCCCGGAACGTCCCTGAGCGCTTTCGAAAGCGGTGGCCTTGCCACCGCACTCCACATATCCTCGCCGTCATGGATATCGGCCAGTTCCTTCTCGCGCTCATCGCGATCTTCGTCGCCGCGAAAGCGTTCGGCCAGATCGCGGAGCGGCTCGGGCAGCCCGCGGTCCTCGGGGAGCTCGTCGGCGGCGTGCTCGTCGGCGTCTCCGGACTTCGTCTCGTCGATCCGCACGACGTGACCATTCATCTGCTCTCCGAGCTTGGCGTCATCCTCTTGCTTTTCCTCATCGGACTCGAGACCGATCTCAAGAAACTGATCCAGGTCGGCGGTTCGGCGACGGCGGTGGCGCTCGTCGGCGTGTTGTTGCCGCTCGCGGGCGGCATCGCGATCGGGCAGTTCCTCGGGTTCCGCATCATGGTCTCCGTGTTCCTCGGCGCGGCACTTACGGCGACGTCCGTGGGCATCACCGCGCGCGTGCTCTCCGACCTCGGCCATCTGAAAGACGACGAGTCGCAGGTGATCCTCGGCGCCGCGGTCGTGGACGACATCATCGGCCTCGTGCTGCTGACGCTCGTCGGCACGCTCGCCGCGGGCGGCGACCTGACATTCGTCGGCGTCGGCCGGATCGTGCTGGTCGCGTTCGGGTTCGTCATCCTCGCCATCGTCATCGGCTCGCAGCTCGCGCCGCTGTTGATCCGCGCGATCGACAGGATCGAGATGCAGCGCGGACTGTTCTTTTCCTCGCTCGTGTTCGCGCTGCTGCTCGCGTACATCGCGCACCAAGTCGGCTCGGCGATCATCATCGGCTCGTTCGCGGCGGGGCTCGTCCTCGCGCGGACGCATCACGGAAAAGAGATCGAGCGCGAGGTGCACGACGTCGGTCAGTTCTTCATCCCGATCTTCTTCGTCGTCGTCGGCGCGGCCGTCGATGTCCGGAGCCTCACGGGTGAATATCTCTTGATCGGCCTCGCGCTGACGGTCGTCGGCATCCTCGGCAAGCTCGCCGCCGGCTACGTCGTCTGGAAGAAAGGACTGCGCCGCACGGTCATCGGCGTCGGCATGATCCCGCGCGGCGAGGTCGGCCTGATCTTCGCGCAGATCGGCCTGTCGACGAAGCTTCTCAACGCCGGCCTCTACAGCGCCGTCGCGTTGATGGTGATGCTCACGACGTTCATCACTCCGCCGCTCCTGCGGCGCCTCCTCGAGCAAGGCACGCCCGAGAAGCCGGACGACTTCACGGGTGAATATGTAATGGAGGCGCCGATGGATCGCACGGACGGGTGACCCCTACGTCACCCGCGCTCGTGCCGCCTGGAACCCCGGCTCGTCGAGCGTTCCGCGATCTCCGATCTGCTCCGCGCGTTGCCGCGCGTTGCGGGCCCGTTCTTCCGTCAGCGGATGCGTGGAAAAGAACTGTTCGACGCGGCCGGGCTGTCCCTGCCGATGCTCGAGCAACTCCTCGAACATCGTCGCCATGCCGATCGGGTTGTAGCCCGCGGCGGCCATCGCGCGGATCCCCAGCTCGTCGGCCTCCTCCTCGGCCGCGCGGCTGAACCGCGCAAGCGCGCCGCCGGCGACGATCTGCGCCGCGATTTGTGCAAGCGCGCCGGGGTCCTGTCCGAGAACCAGGCCGGCGAGGACGCTGAGTCCGTATTGCCGCGTGATCTGCTCGGTCGTATGCCGTGCCGTGACGTGGCTGATCTCGTGCGCCATGACGCCCGCGAGCTCCGCCGCGTTGTCGGCGTTGGCGATCAGGCCGGTGTGCACGTAAATGTGCCCGCCCGGGATCGCGAACGCGTTGATGGCCGGATCGTCGACGACGTGAAAGTGCCACGGAAGCTGATTGAACGGCGCCGGCGTCTGCGCGACGATCCGCTGTCCCATGTTCGAGACGTAGGAGTTGAGGGTCGAGTCATTGCTCAACCGCACCTGCCGCGCGACGTCCTGCGACAGTTGCTGCCCGAGCTGCCACTCTTCTTCGATGGAAATGAGATTGAAGTCGCCCGCTCCACCGCCGCTCGAGCCACAACTGATGGCCAGAAGCGCAGCAAGCGCGACTGCTGCGAGAGATGTGTTGCGTTTGTACATGCCGGGAGAAAGTGCAAGAGAAACGCCCAGCTAACGGTCCGCAATCTCGCGCTCGATGTTCTCCCGAGCCTTTTCCTCGAATCGCGCGTAGAACCCATCCGTGAAGTACAACCGAGGCCGCGCCAGAAACCTGCGCAGAATCGCGTCGCGCCCGATGCGAAACGCGTCGTCCGGAACGTGCGCGTACTCTTCGCGTATCTGAAGTACGTACTCGTCGTAGCGCGTGCGCTCGCTGCCGAGGATCGCCAGGTCCGCGTCGAGGAACGCCAAACCGGGCTCCGGCAGATCAGCCGGCTCATGCTTCTTCGTCGCGAGGATCATCCGTTCCACGAGTGCGATCTTCTCCTCCGCGAACCCGAGCTCCTGCAGCGCCTCGCGCGCTAGCACGGCGCTTCGCTCCTCGTTCGCGTTGCCGACGTAGATCGCGTCGTGGAACCAGACCGCCGCGACGACCGTCTCATCGGCGTGGGGAAGCAGCTCCAGCATGTGCTCGATGTGTGCGAGCGTGTGATAGTGCCGGTGCGGCTCGGAGTAGCGCGCCTCGAGGTCGCGAAGCCATCGTTCCGCGACGTCCCGCGGCCCGAGGGAGATGAAGCGTTCGTGGGCATTCATGGTTGAACAATCCTCAGGCGACAACCGTGGCGAAGGCTTGGCCAACCAGCGCAGCCGGCCGTGCCGGCAGGAAGCGTTCACCCGCCTTCATTGTTGGCCCTCGCGCATGGTCCGCATTCTCGCACTACTGCTCCTCGCGTTGCCCGCCTCCGGCGCGAGCCGCTACTTCGCCGACCGCGCCGGCGCGCCGGTGCAGTGGCAGGCCTGGGGCGACGCGGCCTTCGCGCGCGCGAAGAAAGAAGGGCGGCCGATCTTCCTCTCGATCGGTTTCGCATCCTCGGACGAGTGCTACCGCATGCACCGCGAGGCCTTCCTCAGCGGCGAGAACGCCGAGACTCTGAACGTGCAATTCGTGCCCGTGCTGCTCGATCGCGTCGAGCATCCCGAGGTTGCGGAGGCGTACGAGGCTGCCGCGCGGACGGCGGTCAGCGTCGACGGATCGCCCGTGAATCTGGTGCTCAACGCGAGGCTCGAGCCGTTCGCCGCGGCCGGGTTCATGAAGTCCGACGAGCTCGCGCGGTTTCTCGTCATCAACGCGAACAAATACAGGGAAGGGGCGGCTCCCTTCGTGATCGACGCAAGGTTGAAGCCCGCGGCACCGCCGGACGTCGAAAACGTCGTCGATGCGATCGCGAAGACTTACGACGCGACGAACGGGGGCTTCGGGTTCGGGACTACGGGGCCGCGCCATCCGCAACCGATGACGATCTCGTTCCTCCTGCGTTACGCGGCTCGTGCGAAGCACGAGGGCATCCGCAGCGTCGCGATCGACACGCTGAAAAAACTCGCCATCGCGCCCGTGCGCGACCAGCTCGGCGGCGGCTTTCATCGCGCCACGCAGGACGTCGCATGGCGGCAGCCGTACTTCGAGAAGATGCTTCCCGATCAGGCGCTCCTCGCGATGGCGTACCTCGACGCGTGGCACGCGACGGGGGAGGAAGAGCTGCGCTACGTCGCGCGCACGACGCTCGACTACGCCCTGCGCGATCTCCGCGGCGGCGGGAAGGGCGCGTTCGACGCGTCGCAGGACGCGTACAACTTCGTCCCGATGCAGGGGCCGGAGCTGATCAACGCGAAGTTCTATCTCTGGAACAAGGACGAGATCCTGCGCCTCGTGGGTCCCGAGGCCGCGGCGAAGGTGTTCAAGATCTACGATCTGAAAGACGGGGTCCTGAATCTTCCCGCGCTCGCGGAGTGGCGTTTCCTGGGCGAGACCCATGTTGAGACCAATGCTGAGTTGCAGGCGCCGCTCGCGAAGATGCTCGACGTGAGGCAGAAACGCCCCGAACCTTCGCGCGAGTTCAACGTCATCGCCGGATGGAACGGGCTGATGATCTCCGCGCTCGCCCGCGCCGGCGCGGTCCTCGGCGATCGCACGTACATCGACGCGGCGATGAGCGCGGCGAGCTCGATCGCCACGACGCACTGGAACGCGAGGTCGAAGACCCTCCTTCGCTCGCCCGGCGTCGATGCGTTGGCCGAGGATTACGCGATGCTCGTGCAGGGCTTCCTCGACCTCTTCGACGCCAGCTACGACGTGCGCTGGCTCGAGCTCGCGATCGCGCTGCAGCAGCGTCAGGACCAGCTCTTCTGGGACGCGGGCGCCGGCGCGTACGCGACCGGCGCGACCGCGGCCGCGCCGGTGCGCGTGCTGATCCGCGAGACCGACGACGAGACGCCGTCCGCGAATGCGGTGGCCGCGCAGAATCTCCTCCGCCTCGCCGCGCTCACCGGCAACGAGACCTGGCGCACGCGCCCGACGACGATCTTCGAGTCCTTCGGCGGCCGCATGCGCACCGCAGGCGCGGAGCAGGCGCAGATGGCGCACTCGATGGAGCTCGCGCGCATCGCGCCGAAGATCGTCGTCGTCACCGGCGACCCGCGGAAGAAGCAGACGTTCGAGCTCCTCTTGTCGTACGCGCAGAAGCCCGAGCCGATGCGCGCGCTGATCTTCCTCCCCGCCAAAGGCGCCGCGCGCGACAAAGTCGTCCGCGCGCTGCCGTTCACGGGTGCACTCGTGCCGAACGAAGAGATGGCGATTGCGTATCTGTGCGCAAACGGAGAGTGCAAGAAACAGTAGGCAGTTGGCAGTTGACAGGGGAGCCGCTCGCTGCGAGTTAACTAGCAGGATGGCGCGAACGACGCCTGCCGCTGCGAAAGGCAGCGACCACGACCGGCAACCACACCACCGTGAGCACCAGTAGCATGAAGACGTCTCGCGGAATCTGTGCGACGAAGGGATGGCGGCTGATGCTGGCGTCCCAGATAAGCACCAATGCTACGCCGACGACGACGTACAGAACCGCAGATGGGAGTGCCGTGAGTAGGTCACGACCATACTGACGCCACTCGTCCATGTCTGACGCGAACGGTGCGATCGGTTCCGCCGGAACAGATCGCTCCGATCCCTGCGTCATGAGGGCCATGGATGCGAACAGAAGCAGCACGGCCACGAACAGATAGGATGGCTTCGCAGATAGCAACCCTATAGCGACCATACCGAGCACGAGGCCGATGACGAATTTTGTCCACGAGTATGTCATCTCGTTACCGTGAAGCGTTTCAGCAGTGCGGCGCGTCTAGTTTACTCGTTCAGCGGCGCTGCCACCTGCAAGACGTCGTCTGCCAACTCCTGCCTACTGCAAACTGCCAACTGCCAACTACAATCGTCGCGTGCGTCCAGCCAACAGCGTCGTCGCCGTCGTCGACGATGAAGACAACATCCGCGAGACCGTCGGCTTCGCGTTGCGCCGCGAGGGCTATCCGGTCGAGCTCTACTCCACCGGTCTCGAGGCGTGGCGAGCGTTTCAGCAGAAGCTGCCCGGCCTCGTGATCCTCGACATCATGATGCCGGAGATGGACGGCCTCGAGCTCTGCCGGCGCATCCGCGGAGTGTCGGAAACGACGCCGATCATCTTCCTCACCTCGCGCGACGAAGAGCTCGACCGCGTCCTCGGACTCGAGATCGGCGCGGACGACTACCTCTGCAAGCCGTTCTCGATGCGCGAGCTCCTCGCGCGCGTGAAAGTGCTCTTCCGCCGCGCGGCCATCGATCAGAGCGCGACTTCGCGTCCCGCCGCCGACGCGCCGCTGCGCCACGGCGATCTCGAGCTCGACCTGCAGCGCTACTCCGTCCGCTGGAAGGGCACGGCCGTGAACCTCACCGTCACCGAGTTCATGATGTTGCACGCGCTCGTTCGCTATCCCGGCCACGTGAAGACGCGCAAGCAACTCCACCAGGACGGCTACCCGCACGACGCGTACGTGAGCGATCGCACCATCGACAGCCACATCAAGCGCGTCCGCCGCAAGTTCGAGGAAGTCGACGCCACGTTCGATCGCGTCGAGACAATGTACGGCCTCGGCTATCGCTGGAAGGAGTGACGGGTGGGGCTCAGCACTCAGCACTCAGCACTCAGCACTTGCCTCTCATGAAGCTCCGCTCCCTCGCGCGCCTCGCCGTTCGTCTGCTCGCGTTCAACGTCGTCCTCATCTTTCTTCCGATGGCGGGCGTGTTGTTCCTCGGCCAGTATGAAGAGACCCTCGAGACGGCGGAGATCCGCGACCTCACGCACCGCTCGCGACTGATCGCCGCGGCGATCGCGCGGCAGGGGACGCTCGACGCGGACGCGTTCGAGGACGTCATCCGCCGCGCGAAGATCGACGATCTCCGGGTGCGACTCATCGACTCGCGCGGTCAGGTCGTCGCCGACTCGCGCGAGATCGTCGCGCCCGCGCCGCAGCGTCCACCGCGCACCGACCGCAAGAACCTGCTGTACCGCATCGGCGCTTCGGTCGCCGGTCCGGTGGTGCGGTACGTTCGGCCGCCGGAGGAGCCGCTGGAGGTGGACTTCTACGAAAACGCGACGCGGCTCAGCGGGCCGGAGATCGCGTCCGTGCTTCGCGGACTCGAAGGATTCGAGAAGAAGATCGCGCAGCAGCAACGGTCGGTGACGCTGTATCGCATGGCGCCCGTGGTCGTCGGCGGATGGACCGTCGGCGCGGTCGTGGCGTCGAAGAGCACGTTCCAGATCCTGCAGGACCTCTACGTCGTCCGCCTGCGGGTGATGCGCATCTTCTTCGCGTCGATCGTCGTCGCGATCATGGTCACGATCTTTTTCGCCACGACCATCGTCGGTCCGCTGCGGCAGTTGCGGCTCGACGCGCGGGCGGTGCTCGATCGGCGGGGACGGTTGAATGCCGCGCACTTCAAAGGCTCGAAGCGGCTGGACGAGATCGGCGAGCTCTCCCGCGCGCTGGAGCGCATCATGCGCCGTCTCGACGCGCACGTCGGCTTCATGGAGCGCTTCGCGTCCGACGTCGTGCACGAGCTGAAGAACCCGCTCGCGTCGATCCGCAATGCGAACGAGATGGTCGCCGACGTCCGCGACGCCGCCGATCGCCGCCGCTTCGTCGCCGTGATCGATCAGGAAGTCGCGCGCATGGAGCGCTTGCTGTCGGGCGTGCGCGAGATCTCGATGATCGACGCGCAGCTCGTGCGCGAGTCATCGCAGGTCGTCGACCTCGGCGGGCTGCTGGCGCAGATCGTCGAAGGGTTCCGCCTGCGCGCGGGCGACCGCGTGCGCGTCGACCTCCAACTCGCCGACGCCGCTTTGACTGTCGATGCTTCCGAGGATCGGCTCATCCAGGTGTTCGAGAACATCCTCGACAACGCGCTCAGCTTCTCGCCGCCCGGCGGCACGGTGACGGTGAGCTGCGCGCCGGAGGAAGGCGACGTGGTCACGCGCGTCGCGGACAACGGTCCCGGGATCCCCGAGGCGAACCTCGCGCGGATCTTCGACCGCTTCTTCACCCACCGTCCCGACTCCAACCGCGCCGGCCACACGGGTCTCGGCCTGGCGATCGTGAAGGCGATCGTCGACGCCTACGGCGGCAGCATTAGCGCCGCAAACGGGGAGCGGGGGGCGGTGTTCACGGTGCGGCTACCGAAGCGATAATCAGTCTTGACAAGAAATCTTGTCGGCATTACATTTCCTCCATGCCGATGGAGCTCGTCAAAGAGTCGCGCCACGCCGCGACCATGCTGCATCCGATGCGGTTGCGCATCCTCGACGCGCTCCGCGAGCCGGGTTCCGCGAGCACGGTCGCAAGGCGGCTCGGCCTCGCGCGGCAGAAGGTGAACTATCACCTGCGCGAGCTCGAGAAGGCCGGCTTCCTCGAGGAGGTCGAACAGCGCCGCGCGGGGAACTGCATCGAGCGCATCGTCCGCGCGAAGGCCACGCACTACCTGATCGATCCGGAGATGCTCGGCAGGCTTGCCGCCGATGGTGGTTCCGTCGAGGACCGCGTGTCCAGCGCATACCTCATCGCCCTGGCCGCCGGCGCGATCCGCGACATCGCGGCGCTGCAACAGCGCGCGGTGAAGGCGAAAAAGCGCGTGCCGACGTTCGCGTTGCAGACCGACGTTCGCTTCGCCACGGCCGAAGCGCGGAAGCAGTTCACCGAGGATCTGGCGAACGCGGTCGCGAAGCTCGTGGCGAAATATCACGACGACGAAACGCCCGGCGGGCGCGCGACCCGATTCATCATCGGCGCGTATCCGGCGCGCAAGGGAGAGGCATAAGAAATGTCCGACGAAAAGAGAGTCATTGCCGAAGTCTCGATCGACGCCGATGCCGACGCCGTGTGGCGCGCGTTGTCCGAGGGGGAGGAGATCTCGCGCTGGTTCTCGCCTGAGGCGCGCGTGACGCCGGGCGCGGGCGGTGGGGTGTGGCTGTCCTGGGGCGAAGGCGCCGAGTGGGAGGCGCCGATCGAGATCTGGGAGCCGAAGCGACACCTGCGCACCGTCGATCCGCCGCCGAGCAAGATGGCCGTCGACTACTTCATCGAGTCGCAAGGCGGAGAGACCGTGTTGCGGATCGTGCACTCCGGATTCGCGGCTGACGCGTGGGAGGACGAGATCGAAACGCTGAACGCGGGATGGCGCATGTTCGCGCAGAACATGAAGCACTACCTCGAGCGCCATCGCGGCCAGCCGCGAACGATGGCCTCGTTCCGCCATCCCATTGTGCCGCTCACGCGCGCGGAAGTCTTCCCACGCATGCTCGCGGCGCTCGGCGTGACGCTCGTCGAGGAAGGCGCGCGTTTCAGCGGGCCGCTGTTCGAGGGCATCGCGAAAGTCGTGAAGCCGCCGATCAACTTCTCCGGCCCGCTCGAGAATCTCGGCGGTGGCTTTCTGACGATCGAGATCGAGCCCGGACGCGATCAGTGCCGCCCCGCGGTATGGGTGTCGCTCTACGGCGATGCCGGACGCGAAGCGCCGGCCATTCAGGCTCGGATCCGTGACGCCGTGGCCGCGGAGTTTGGCAGCTAGGGGCCTTCGCGGGAAGTCTGCCTCGGAGGAGCCGCACGTGCCCAAGGCTTGGCCAACCAGCGCCGCCGGCCGTGCCGGCCCGGCCATATTTACTGTTGCCCTTGGCGCGCGACCGGGTAATATGTTGCCGCGGACGTGCATTTACGCCCATCCGCCCCAAAGGTCCGGGAACAGCAATACCAATTGACGTGTGGAGGGAACCCTGTCCGAGGTTCGCCCCCGAATTACGGGGTGGCTTTAGGCAGGTACGGAAAGATAGACTTCGGCCGGGGAACCGATTACACTCCGCGGGTCACTTCGGCCGAAACAACCCAACAACTAAGGAGTTCGTGTGAGTCCTGCTAAGAGCAATCGCGGTCGTCCTATTGTCCACACCGAGCCCTGGGCGAAGATCACGGTCGTTCTGCTCGACCGTCATGTCGCCTACCTCGACCGACTGGCCATCGACATCCGACTCAAACACGGCAAGGCGATCAGCCGCGCGGAGATCATCCGCGGCCTGATCGAGGCGTCGTTCCAGAGTGGTGTTGATCTGTCCCAGGCAGACTCGATCGACCAGATCGTCGAGCTGCTGACGACGAAGAAAAAAGCCGCTCGTTAGGTCTCGGAGCTCGCCGACGGGCTGTCGACGATTTCCCGCGAAGCCGCCCCGCGGCCAGACGGGCAATGTCTTCTTCACTGCATGCGTCCGTGAGGTCGATGCCGCTTTCTTCCACGCGATCGAGGATCGCGCGGATCAGGTGCGGCAGGCCGAACGACGCCGGCATATCGGGATTCATCTCGAGGGCGATCTGCCCGAGATAGTCGAGGTGCTTTCCGGAGAGGGCGATCGTCTCCAGCTCGTTCGGCGAGCCGGTTCGTCTTTCCTTGGTTGGTGGCATGAGGCGCATTGAAATACTGCTCCGATTGAGGAGTGACTGGGGCGAGCGAATCCCTACCCTGAATTTCGTAAATTTTTTCGCGTCGCCGTAAGCAGCCCCGAATCAGTGGCTTAGCGATCCTGATTTTCCCGCTCTCGAGCGCGTGAAATACGACGCCGTCATCGTCGGCTCCGGCCCCAACGGCCTCTCCGCGGCGATTACGCTCGCGCGCGAAGGCTTCTCCGTTCTCGTGCTCGAAGGCAAAGCCACGATCGGAGGCGGTGCCCGCACGGAGCAGGTGACGCTGCCGGGCTTCCATCACGACCTCTGCTCGGCGATCCATCCGATGAGCGTCGTCTCACCGTTCCTCCGCGCGCTGCCGCTCTCGGAGCATGGTCTGGAGTGGGCGTGGTCGCCGGCGGCGATCGCCCATCCGCTCGACGATGGCAGCGCCGCGATGCTGGAAGTCTCCGTCGACGCGACCGCCGATCGTCTCGGCACGGATGGACACGGGTACCGCAAGCTGATGAAGCCCTTCGCCGAAGCCGCGGGGAAGGTGTTCGAGGACATCCTCCGCCCGATCGCGGCGCTTCCGCCGCCGAAGCATCCGATCACGCTCGCTCGCTTCGGGCTCCTCGGACTTCAGTCCGCCGCACGTCTTGCGCGTCGGTTCAGGACGACGCACGCGCGCGCGCTTTTCGCAGGTGCGGCCGCACATTCGTTTCTGCCGCTCGATCACACCGGCTCCGCGTCGTTCGGCCTCGCGCTGATGATCGCCGGTCACGCGACGGGTTGGCCCGCGGCGAAAGGCGGCTCGGTCGCAATCGTCGCCGCGATGGCGAGCTATCTCCGCTCCCTCGGCGGCGAGATCCGCACCGGTCATTTCGTGAGCTCGATGCGCGACGTCCCCGAATCGCGCGCGGTGCTCTTCGACGTCACGCCGCGCCAGCTCGCAAGCATCGCCGCGGACGCGCTACCGTCGAGTTACGTGAAGAAGCTCCGTCGCTTCCGCTACGGCCCCGGCGTTTTCAAAGTCGATTGGGCACTCGACGGTCCGATTCCGTGGAAGAACGCGGACTGCGCGCGCAGCGCGACGGTGCATGTCGGCGGCACGCTCGAGGAGATCGCCGCGCACGAGCGCGCGGCGTTCCACGGACGGATGACGGAGAAACCGTTCGTCCTCTGCGCGCAACAGAGCATGTTCGACGCGACGCGCGCGCCTGAGGACAAGCACACCGGCTGGGCGTACTGCCACGTGCCGCACGGATCGACGCAGGACGTGACGGAGCTGATCGAGCGTCAGATCGAGCGCTTTGCCCCCGGCTTCCGCGACCGCATCCTCGGAACGCACACGATCAACACCGCGCAGTACGAGGAGCACAACCCGAACATGATCGGCGGCGACATCGCCGGCGGCGCGAACACGATGTTGCAGTTTCTGACGCGCCCGTTCCCGCGTCTCGATCCCTACGCGACGCCGAATCGCCGGATCTACATCTGCTCGAGCTCCACGCCGCCCAGGCGCGGGAGTGCACGGCATGTGCGGATATTGCGCCGCGAGCAGCGCCTTGAAGTATCTAGGAGTGCGGTAGCGCAGCTACCGCTCTGGTATGCGGCAGCGGAGCTGCCGCGGGGCTCTCGGCATGCGTCTGCCGAGAGCCGGCGGAGGCTCGACGCCTCCGCTACCAGAGCGGCGGCTTTGCCGCCGCACTCCTAGGATCCTGCGCGAGAAGTTGGCCTCGGAGCGACCGCACGTGCCCAAGGCTAGGCCAACCAGCGCAGCCGGCCGTGCCGGCTACTCCACCGGCTTTCCGTCCGCGTCCATGAAGCGGATCTCGCCGTAGCCGAGCTCGCGGATGCCCTTCTCGATCTTCGACCGGTCGCCCACGATGACCCAGATCAGGTTGTCGGGGCGCACCACTTCCATCGCCGCCTGGTTCATGTCGTTCAGCGTCGTCGACTTTACCTTGCCGGCGTACGTCTCGTAGTAGTCGACCGGGAGGTTGAAGCGCACCATGTCGCCGATGGCGTTGCCGACGGCGTTTGCGGTCTCCCACGATCCCGGCAGCGCGAGCGTGAGATTGCTCTTCGCCATCGCCAGCTCGTCCGCCGTGATCAGACGGTCCTTCGTGACGTCCTTCAGCTCTTTCGCCACTTCGACCATCGACTCCTTGGTCTTGTCGGTCTGTACGGGCGCGAAGGCGATGAACATCCGCTGTCCGCGCGACGCCGGAAGCAGCGAGCTCGCGCCGTAAGACCAGTGCTTGTCCTCGCGGAGGTTCATGTTCAGGCGCGAGATGAAGGCGCCGCCGAGGATGGTGTTCATGGTCTCGATGGCGATCTCCTGCGGGTTGGACTTCGGCGGCGCGATCACGCCGGTCAGGATCACCGACTGCGCGGCGCCCGGTTTGTCGATGATGTACACCGCCGGCTTCTGCGCGACGGCCACCGTGCCGATGTTCTTCTGCGGCACGTCGCCGCGCTTCCAGTTCGCGAAGAGCTTCTCCAGCTTCGGCTGGATCTCGGCCAGCGTCGTATCGCCCACGACCACCAGGGTCGCGTTGTTCGGCTTGAACCAGGTCTGGTGGAACTTTTCCATGTCCGCGCGCGTCAGCTTCGACACCGACTCCTGGGTGCCGCTGCCGGTGAGCGGATTGCCGTACGCGTGGCCGGCCCCATACAGCAGACCCGGGAACACGCGGATCGCCATCTGAATCGGTTGCGCCTTCTCGCGTTGAATGGCCGCCAGCTGCTGCTGCTTCAGGCGATCGAAGTCCGCCTGCGGGAAGCCCGGGTTCAGGATGACGTCCGAGTAGAGGTTGAGCGCCTCATCGAGATTCGGCTTCAGCACCGACAGGTTGACCAGCGAGCTGTCGAGGTTCGAGCCGCTGGTGAGCGTGGCGCCGAGGCGGGAGAGGTCTTTGGAGATCGTGAGCGCGTCGCGCGTCTTCGTCCCCTCATCGACCATGTTCATCGCCAGCGCGGCAGTGCCCGGCTGCGCGAACTGGTCCGCGGCGAAGCCCGCGTCGAGGTGGAGATTGAAGTTCACGACCGGAACCGTGTGCCGCTCGGCGACGATGACGTTCATCCCGTTCGCGAGCGTCGCGCGTGCGAGTTTCGGGAACGACGGCGCCGGCGACTCGGAAGGCTCCGGCAGCTTCTTGCGATCTGCGCCCGCGGCGGCGGCGGCGAACTGCGGGAAGGGGAGGATGTCAAGCGCGTACTCGCCGTCGGACAGCCACTGCTTCGCGGCGCGATGGACGTCGCCGGACGTCGACTTGGCGACGTACTCCAGCGTCTTCTTGTACGCATCGCCGCTGCCGCCGTACACCGCGCTCTGCGCGAGGATGTCCGACTTGCCGCCGAAGCCGCCGATGCGCTCCGCGCCGCGGACGAAGTTCGAGAAGTAGCGCGTGCGGATACGGTCCAGCTCATCCTGCGTGGGGCCGGAGGCGAGGAGCTTCTGCAGCTCTTCGTCGATGGCGGCATTGACTTTCGTGAGGTCGTCGCCGGGGCGCGCGGTGGCCTCGATGACGAACAGGCTGGCGATCTCGCGGGAGTCGATGTAGGACGCGACGTTCGTCGCGATCTGATCGTCGTACACGAGGCGCTTGTAGAGACGCGAAGCCTTGTCACCGACCAGGATCTGCGAAACGAGGTTCATGTACGCGGCGTCGGCGGTGCCGTAGCCGGGGATGTTCCAGACGCGATACACGCGCGCCTGCGGGACGCGGTCCTGCGCGACCTGGCGCTGCGAGCCGGTGCGCTTGGCGATCCATTGGTCGAAGTGCGCGACCGGCGGCCCCGGAGGGATGTCGCCGAAGTAATGCTCGGCCTTCTGCTTGGCGCTCTCCGCATCGATGTCACCGGCGATGACGATGACGGCGTTCGAAGGACCGTAGTAGGTCTTGAACCATTCCTTCACGTCGTCGAGCTTCGCGGCGTTGAGGTCGTCCATCGAGCCGATGACGGTGTGCGAGTACGGATGATTCGCCGGCCACACCGCCTTGGTAATCAGCTCCTCGGAGATCGAGTACGGCTCGTTGTCGTACTGCCGCTTCTCGTTCTGCACGACGCCGCGCTGCTCGTCGAGCTTGGCCTGATCGACGGAGCCGAGGAGATGGCCCATGCGGTCGGACTCGAGCCAGAGCACCATGTCCAGCGCGGACTTGGGGACGTTCTGGAAGTAGTTCGTCCGGTCCTCGTTGGTCGTGCCGTTGAGGTCCGTCGCGCCGACGCGCTCGAGCGCTTTGAAGTAGTCCTGATTGAAGTTCTCGCTGCCGTTGAACATCAGGTGCTCGAACAGATGCGCGAACCCGCTGCGGCCCTGCGGCTCGTTCTTCGAGCCGACGTGGTACCAGAGGTTCACGGCGACGATCGGAGCCTTGCGGTCTTCGTGATGAAGAACCGTCAGTCCGTTCTTCAGGACGAACTTCGTGTAGGGGATGTCGATCTGCGGTACGGGCGCCGGTTTCGGCGCGGCCTTCTGCTGAGCCCCGAGAGCGGGTGCGAGCAGGAATGCCGCGAGAGCCGCTCCGACGATGTTGCGGGACATCTTCATGCGATTGCCTCCTGGAAATGGACGCACCTGGAGCGGCACGCCCGAGTGGTGTTTCGACTTGTACGGCGGGACTATACGAGAGGTTTCAGCCCGGTCAGTGTGGCAATCCGAACACGTAGTACAAAACGCACAACCCCGCCAGCGCCAGCGTCCCGGCGCGCAGCTCGCGCGCGCGTCCGGCGAGCACTTTCATCACCGGATAGATCACCAGTCCGGCGGTCAGTCCGTTTGCGATGTTGAACGTGAAGACCATCACGATCACGGTCGTGAACGCGGGGACGAGCTCAGTGAGGTCGTCGAAGTCGATCTTCGTCACGGCGCGCAGCATCAACATCCCGACGATCAGCAGCGCCGGCGCGTACGCGTACTGCAGCGATTGCATCGGCTCGAAGAGCGGGATGAAGAACAACGACAGCGCGAACAAACCCGCGGTGACGACGGACGCGAGTCCCGTGCGCGCGCCTTCGCGGATCCCCGTCGACGATTCGATGTACGCGCCGCTGGTCGACGTGCCGATCAACCCGCTGAACGTGCACGACAGCGCGTCGACGAGCATCGGCTTCTTCAGATCGCCGTTCGGATCGAGCGCGACCAGCGTGCCGAGGGTGTCGAAGAGCGCCATCAGGAAAAGCGTCAGCAGGATCGGGAGGAACGCGATGCGAAGGATCGAGACAACATCGAGCTGGAACGCGATCGCGCCGAGGTCATACGCGCCGGTGAACGGCAACGCGAAGACGCGCGTGGGCAGTTTGCCCGCGCCGAGGAGCGAGCCCGCGATCGCGGTGACGACGATGCCGATCAGGATCGCGCCGGGAACGCGACGCACCATCAGCACGCCGATGACGATGAAGCCGAACACCGCCAGCAGCACCGGCGTGCTGCGAATGTCGCCCAGTTGCACCGGCACCGCCTGCGAGCTTTTCACGATGCCCGCTTCGAAGAGTCCGATGAACGTGAGGAACAGGCCGATGCCCGCGGCGAAGCTGTGCTTCATCGACGGCGAGATCGAGTCCGCGAGCCACGTCCGCAGGCCGACGAGCGTGATCACGACGAAGATCACGCCGCTGACGAACACCGCGCCGAGGCGCTGCTGCCAGGTGATGCCGAACGCCGCGAGCCCGAACGCGATGAACGCGTTTTCACCCATGTACG
>DASYGV010000056.1:0-58216 GCA_035999335.1 Thermoanaerobaculia bacterium
TCGAGTCGTCGAGAGGTCGGATTTTCGCTTGACGACTCGACGACTCGACGACTCGACGACTCCAACTCCACGATCTTGCGGATCTCGCGCAGGAACCACGGATCGATGTGCGAGAGCGCGTAGATCTCCTCCACCGACATCCCGGCGCGTAACGCATCGCCGACGGCGAAGATCCGTTCGGGCGTTGGCGTGCGCAGGAGCTCGGGGAGCTTTTCGCGCGTGTGGCCGTGCGTTTCGAGGCCGGCGACGCCGATCTCGAGCGAGCGCAGTCCCTTCTGCAACGCCTCGTTGAACGTGCGGCCGATGGCCATCGCCTCGCCGACGCTCTGCATCGAGAAGCTGAGGAGCTGCGGCGTGTTTGGGAACTTCTCGAACGAGAACCGCGGGAGCTTCACGACCACATAGTCGATCGACGGCTCGAACGACGCCGGTGTCTTCTTGGTGATGTCGTTCGGGATCTCGTCGAGCGTGTAGCCGGCGGCGAGCAGCGCGGCGAACTTCGCGATCGGAAAGCCTGTCGCCTTCGATGCGAGCGCGGAAGAGCGCGACACGCGCGGGTTCATCTCGATGCAGATGCGGCGGCCGGTCTTCGGGTCCACGGCGAACTGGATGTTCGACCCGCCGGTCTCGACGCCGATGGCGCGGATGATCCGCTTCGCCTCGTCGCGCATCGACTGATACTCGTCGTTGGTGAGCGTCTGTTGCGGCGCGACGGTGATGGAGTCGCCCGTGTGCACGCCCATCGGATCGAAGTTCTCGATCGAACAGACGATGATCACGTTGTCCGCGCGGTCGCGCATGACCTCGAGCTCGAACTCTTTCCAGCCGATCACCGACTCTTCGACGAGGACGCGGTGCACGGGCGAGAGGTCGAGTCCGCGCGTGACGATCGTGCGCAGCTCTTCGACGTTGTACGCGATGCCGCCGCCCGATCCTCCGAGGGTGAACGATGGTCGAATGACGAGCGGGTAGCCGATGCTCGTCGCGAAGTGCTCCGCGTCGTCGACCGACGCCGCGTACGCCGACTGCGGCACGTCGACACCGATGCTCACCATCTTTTCTTTGAACAGTTGCCGGTCCTCGGCGGTCTTGATCGCTTCGTAGTTCGCGCCGATCAGTTCCACGCCGTGCCGTTCCAGCGCGCCGTTCTCGTAGAGCGCCATCGCGAGGTTGATCCCGGTCTGGCCGCCGACGGTCGGCAGGATCGCGTCCGGCTTCTCGCGTTCGATGATGCGCTCGAGCGATTCGGGCGTCAGCGGCTCGATGTACGTCCGATCGGCGAACTCCGGATCGGTCATGATCGTCGCCGGATTGGAGTTCACCAGGATGATCCGATAGCCCTCGTCCCGCAGCGCTTTGCAGGCCTGCGTCCCGGAGTAGTCGAATTCGACGGCCTGGCCGATGACGATGGGGCCGGAGCCGATGATGAGAATGCTTTTGAGGTCGGACCGCTTGGGCATCGGAGGCGAATGATACAGTCTGGAATCAGTGCTGAGTGCTGAGTTCTGAGTGCTGAGTCCCGCCCTCCCAACTCAGGACTCAGGACTGAGGACTCAGGACTTGAAGCGCTTTATCGAGTGGGACAGCATCGATGTTCGGATCGACGGCGCGAAGCTGAATGCCATGGCGCTTCAGATGGTCGCGAAGGACCCGACGATCGAGCGGCTGGAGCTGAAATTCTCGAACGGTTTGCTGCGCGTGGAAGGGTCGGTGCGGAAGTTCATCAGCGTCCCATTCACCGTCGACATCACCGAGATTCAGGCGCAGGGAATGACCGTGCGCGTGCCGCTCGCGCGGATCTCCGCGGGACCGATTCCCGTGCCGACGCTGCTGGTCGGTCTCGTGCGCGACAAGTTCCCGAAAGAGCTCGTGCGCTACGAAGATCCCGCGACGCTGGTGGTGTCGCTGGACCGCTTCTTGCCACCGTTCGTGAGTGCCGACATCCAGAAGATCTGGATCATCGACGGCGGTCTCGCCGTTACGCTCGGAAGAGGCGGCGCCGATCTTGACGCCGGTCCTTCCACGGGAGGTTTGCATGTCTGAGCACGACTTCGAAGAGACGATGCGGGAGAGCACCGAGGCCACGGGACCGGTGTCGCGCGAGCGCGCGAATCGCTTTTACGACCGGATGCGCGACAGCATCCGTCGCTACCTCGACGGAAAGGGATCGGTCGCGGAGAAAACGGGCGAGTACCTGATGCTCGCGCCGGACGTGTTCGTGTTGCTGTGGCGTCTCATCAACGACAGCCGCGTGAGCGCGAAGAACAAGGTGATGCTCGGCAGCGGCCTGGCGTATTACCTCTTCCCGCTCGACATCATGCCCGAGGGGCTGATCGGACCGCTGGGGTACATCGACGATCTCGTGTTCGCCACGTATCTGCTGAACAAGATGCTCACCGACACCGACGTCGCGATCCTGCGCGAACACTGGAGCGGCCGCGAAGACGTTCTCGCCACGATCCGCAACGTGCTCCAGGCGGCGGAAAAACTCGTCGGCGGCGACATCCTCGGCAAATTCAAGAAGATGATGAAGTGAGCTCGGACCCAACCGACCCTGGCAGGCGCGGCCATTCGGCCGCGCCTTTTTTTCTTCAGCTGGTGGATAGTTGTGGACTCTAGTGGTCGAGAGTGGTACAAAAGGCTCCGAATCAACAACGGAAAGCGTCGAAGAGGCTCTACAGGCCGTGGAACTGACTGTCTTAATGGGGCATAGCCCCGCGAAGATCGACGAAAAGGGTCGCCTCAAGATCCCGGCGCATTTCCGCAAGATCATTGAAGAGCGTTTCGGCCAGGACTGCTTCATCACCTCCAACGACGGCGAGCGCGCGATGGTCTACCCGCTGCCGGTCTGGTTCGACTACCAGTCCCGGCTCGCGAAGGTGCCGTCGTCGTCGCAGGCGAAGCAGAAGCTGCTCGAGCGCGTGAACTACTTCGGCCAGGTGGGAACGATCGACGCGCAGGGGCGCGTGCTCGTCCCGGCGGTCCTCCGCGAAGTCGCGGGGATCAGCGACGACGTGGTCGTCCTCGGCAACGAGGACCATCTGATCGTCTGGAACGAACCGAAGATCCAGAAGCGGCTGGCGGATACGCCGCTCACGGCAGAGGATTTCAAGGAGCTGGAGCTCCACGGCGTGTGAGTTGCGTCGCGAGGTCGCGACGATGAAACACGAACCTGTTCTTTTAGAGCCTGTTCTCGAGTACCTCGAGCCCAACCGTCCGGACGGCGTTCTGGTCGACGCGACGGTGGGGCTGGGCGGACATGCGGAAGCGCTCCTGGAGCGACATCCGGACGTCCGACTGGTCGCGATCGATCGCGACGCCGAGGCGCTCGCGCGATCACGGGAGCGGCTGAGCCGTTTCGGCGACCGGGTGACGTTCGTTCGCGGGCGTCATGAATCGCTCATTGACATCCTGAAGCAGTCCGGCATCGAGGCAGTCAGTGGCTTCCTCGCCGACCTCGGCGTCTCGTCGATGCAACTCGACGACGCGTCGCGCGGGTTCTCGTTCCGTTTCGACGGTCCGCTCGACATGCGCATGGGATCGGAGGGGAGAAGCGCGGCGGACCTCGTGAATGACCTGGACGAATACGAGCTGACGCGGATCATCCGCGAGTACGGCGAAGAGCCGATGGCGCGGAGGATCGCGAGGGCCATCGTCGAAGCGCGCGTGGAAGCGCCGATCGAAACGACGTCGCGGCTTTCGGAAGTGATTCGCACGGTGAAGAAACCGCGATTCCGCGAGATCGACCCGTCGACGCTCACGTTCCAGGCGCTGCGCATCGCGACGAACGAGGAGCTCGTTGGACTCGATCGCTTCGTCGACGACGCGGTGAGTGTCCTCGAGAGCGGCGCGCGCGTCGCGATCATCTCGTTCCACTCGCTCGAGGACCGGATCGTCAAGCGCGCGTTCCGCAGACTCGAAGGCGAGTGCACCTGTCCGCCGAACATGCCGGTGTGCGGCTGCGGCGCGAAGACGATCGTGAAGGTGCTGACCGGTAGGCCGTTGACTGCTTCGGAAGAGGAAGAGGCGCGGAATCCGCGCGCCCGCAGCGCGAAGCTGAGGGTGGCGGAGAGGGTGTGAGCAGTTGCGAGTTGCGGGTTGCGTGTTGCGAGGCTGTCCAGAGGCTCTCGCAACTCGCAACTCGGAACCCGCAACTCGAAGTCAACCAGCAAGGGTGAAGGTTGGGGAAGGGTTGGGTGTGTGTGTGGTGTGGGGAGCTCGGGAGGGGTGGAGCGTGGAGCGTGGGTGTGTGTGGATGGCTTCTCGGATCGCGCTAGTAGGCAGATCTTCACCCTTGTTCGTTGATTTCGCGCAGGACGTCCCCGGTCATGTACACGCAGAAGAAGCCGATCGACAACACGCACATCGTTCGCGAGAGGGATCGCCAACGAAACCGTGAGCTCTTCGCCGTCCTCTCCCTCGGCATCCCGATCGGTTTGTTCCTCCTCCTCTTCACCTGGCAGAACCTCGAGGTGATCCGCCTCGGCCGCGAAGCAACCCAGCTGCAGAAGGACCTGAAGGCCGTCGAAGCCCAACACAAAGCGTTGCAGGCCGAGCTCGATCGGATGACTTCCTTCGATGCGGTGGAGCAGAAAGCCGAAGCTCTTGGCTTCGAAACGACGGACTCCAAAGCAATCGTCATCGTCGAGCCCCCTGCCAACCCTTCGGCTTCGCTCAGGGCAGGCCGCCAACCGCCAACCGCCAACCCCGGAGCGCGGTGATGTCTCTCACGCACCGCCGTCTCCTCCAAGTTTTCGCCCTGCTGGCCGCATGGGGCGTCGTCGTCGTTGCGCGGCTCGTGCAGGTGCAGCTCGTGCGGCACGATCACTACGTCGCGAAAGCGCAACGTCAACAGGAGCGAACCCTCGCGCTCAATCCCGTGCGCGGCTCGATCCTCGATACGCGCGGCCGCGTGCTCGCGGAGAGCATTGCCGCCGAATCGATCTACGCCGATCCGCAGGCCATCACGAACAAGCGTGCGGTCGCGAAGTCGCTTGCGAAAGTTCCCGGCATCGGCCTCACCGCGCGCGAGCTCGAGGCAAAACTGCGCGGCGACAACAGCTTCGCCTGGATCGCGCGACAGCTCCCGCTCGAAGTCACGTCCGAAGTCAGAAAGCTCCGGCTGCCCGGCATCTACTTCCTGGAAGCGCACCGGCGCACGTACCCGCGCTCGATGCTCGGCGCGAACGTGATCGGTTACGTCGGCGTCGACGGCGACGGTCTCGGAGGGATCGAACATTCGTTCGACGACTACGTGAAGGGAACGCCCGGGAAGGTCACACTGCTCAAGGACGCTCGCAAGGGCGTGTACCTCGTCGGTGGAGACGGCGCGAATCGCCCGCGCGACGGACAGCACGTCGTGCTGACCATCGACTCCGTCATTCAATTCATCGCCGAGCGCGCGCTGAAGAGCGCGGTCGAGAAACACCGCGCCGTCGGCGGCTCCGTGATCGTGATGGACCCGAACACGGGCGACATCCTCGCGATGGCCTCGGCGCCGACCTTCGATCCGAATCGCTTTCGCGACTTCTCGCCGGCGGCATGGAAGAACCGCACCGTGCAGGACTTCTACGAGCCGGGATCGACATTCAAGGTCATTACAGCGGCGGCGGGACTCGAAGAGCGCCTGGTGACCCCGTCGCAGGTTCTCGACTGCGGCGACGGCGAGATCACGATCGCCAACATCACCATCCGCGAGCACGACGGCCACCGCTATCAGATGCTGACGTTCGAGGACGTGATCGTGAACTCGTCCAACGTCGGCACGGTGCGCGTCGGCCTCGCGCTTGGGCGGGATCGTTTTCATCAGTGGATTCGCCGCTTCGGGTTCGGCGACAAGACCGGTCTGCCGCTGCCCGGCGAGTCGCCGGGGTTCCTGCGTCGCACGCAACGATGGACGCAGGTCTCGCCCGCGAGCATCTCGATCGGGCAGGAGATCGGGGTGACGCCGCTGCAGATCATCCGCGCGGTGAGCGCGGTCGCGACAGGCGGCGAGATGGTCGAGCCGCGCATCGTGAAGCGCGTCGTCGACGACGAAGGCAACAACGTGTACGAGCCGCAACCGCACAAGCCGGTTCGCGTGATGTCGGAGAAGACCGCGGCCGTGCTGAACGAGATCCTCAAGAACGTCGTCACGCGCGGCACCGGCGAGAACGCCGCGCTCTCCGACCACGTCGTCGCCGGAAAGACAGGGACGGCGCAGAAGGCGAGCCGCGGCGGTTACGTCGACGGACGCTACGTGGGCTCGTTCGTCGGCTACGTTCCCGCGGACCGGCCCCGGCTGGCGATCCTCGTCGTCATCGACGAGCCTCGCGTCGAGCACTACGGCGGCACCGTGGCGGCGCCAGCATTCCGCGAAATCGCCGAAGCAACGCTGCGCTACCTCGGAGTCGCGCCGTCATTGCCGTCGCGCTCGATCGGCGTCCGCGAGCCGCTGCTGGCCGCGTTTTCGCAACCGGGAACTGCGGCCGGTCCGGCGTCAGGAGTTCCTGATCTGCGAGGGCTCGACGCACGCGCCGCGATCGCACGCGCGGTGTCGAGCGGACTCGTCGTCCGGACCATCGGAAGCGGCGTGGTGACTTCACAGGACCCTGAACCCGGCGGAGCTTTACCCCAGAACCGACACGTGACCCTGCGGCTGGAGGCGCGCGGATGAAATTCGCCGACCTCCTCCGCGGCGTCCCCGTGCGCGAAGTCCATAGCGACATGAGGGGCGACACGAACGTCGACATCACCAGCGTCACGCCCGACTCGCGTCTCGTGACGAAGGGCGCGCTCTTCGTCGCGATCCCTGGTACCGCGAAGGACGGAACGCAGTTCATCCCGCAGGCAATCGAGAAGGGCGCGGCGGCGATCGTGGCTGAGAGTGGGAACGCCAATGTTCTGGTCGACGACGCCCGCGGCGCACTCTCTCTCATCGCCGCGAACTTCTACGGCCGCCCCGCCGATCAGCTCTCGCTCGTCGGCGTCACCGGCACCTCGGGCAAGACGACAACGACGCGCATGATCGAGTCGATCTTCGACGCGAGTGGAAGTCCGGTCGGCCTCATCGGCACGATCGAATACCGCGCCGGCGACGAGCGCCTGAACGCCGATCGCACGACGCCCGACGCGGTCGTGCTGCAGGAGTGGTTCGCGAAGATGGTCGCGGCCGGCGTGAAGCATGCGGTGATGGAGGTCTCGTCCCACGCGCTCGTGCTGAAGCGGACGCACGGCGTGCGCTTCGCGGCCGCCGTCTTCACGAACCTCTCGCGCGAACACTTCGACTTTCACAAGGACTTCGAGGACTACTTCACCGCGAAACGCATCCTCTTCGATCAGATCGACCGCACGCGGCAAACCGCGGTGGTGAACGTCGACGACGAATACGGTCGCCGTCTCGCGAACGAGCTCGGCGCGAATGCGCTCACGTTCGGAAAACAAGGCGACATCCGAGCCGCCGCCGACTTGAAGATCGACGTCGAAGGCATGCGCGGCACCGTCCACACACCGTACGGCGACGTCCGCGTCGAGTCGAAGCTCCTTGGATTGCCGAACCTTTACAACTGGCTCGGCGCCATCGGCGCGGCGCTGGTGGTCGGCATTCCGGTGAACGAGATCGAGGCGGGCATCCGCGACCTCGAGTCAGTGCGCGGGCGTTTCGAAAGAGTCGGCGACGCGAAGCCGACGGTGATCGTCGACTACGCTCACAAGCCGGACGCGCTGGAGAAGCTCCTGCACGCCGTGCGCGATATCGCCGGCGAGCGCCGCATCGCGATCGTGTTCGGCTGCGGCGGCGATCGCGACCGCGGCAAGCGCCCGCAGATGGGCGAGATCGCCGCGCGCCTCGCCGACCACGTCGTCGTCACCAGCGACAACCCGCGCAGCGAAGACCCGCAGGCGATCATCGAAGAGATTGCGAAGGGAATCGCCGGCAGGGACGACGTGCTCGAGATTCGCGACCGCCGCGAGGCGATCGAGAAGACGATCGCCGAGGCGGGGGACGACGACGTGATCGTCATCGCCGGCAAGGGACACGAGACCTACCAGGTCATCGGCGACCAAGTCGTGCATTTCGACGACCGCGAAGAAGCAGAATTCGCTCTGAAAAAGAGGTATACAAAATCATCTTGATATTCAACATGGAATTCACGTACTATTCAGACTCGGCTCCGTCGGTCGGTTTCGGCGAGGGTGGACGGTTGGGGTTCGCCAGGCAGTTCTCGGGGAAGGGGACGAGCAATGGCGACGAGACGCGGCGGAGCCGGGCGGTGGCATCGCTTCGAGTGCTGAGTGCTGAGTGCTGGGTGCTGAGTCCCACACCCGCCGAAAGCCACTCAGCACTCAGCACTCAGCACTCAGCACGGTGGCTGGGAGGGTGGCGATGCCCACGCTGACCTTCTCCCAGCTCGCCCAAATGGTCGGCGGCACGCTCGTCCAGGGCGGCGACGTCGAGACCTCCTCCGTCGTCATCGATTCGCGCGAGGTCAAGCCGGACTCCGTCTTCTTCGCGATCCGGGGCGAGCGTCTCGACGGGCATGACTTTCTCCCGCAGGCATTGCAGACCGCGCGTGGGGCGGTCGTCTCACGCGTTCCCGAAACGGACAAAGCCATCGTGCAGGTCAAAGACACCACGGTCGCGCTGCAGCAGCTTGCGAAGTCGATTCGCGAGCGTTACGACTTCCTCCTCATCGGCGTCACCGGCTCGGCCGGGAAGACCACGACGAAGGAGATGATCGCGACGCTGATCGGCACGGAGCGCCGCACGTTCAAGTCGTGGGGCAACTTCAACAACCAGATCGGCGCGCCGCTGTGCCTCGACAACGTGCCGGACGAGGCGGAAGTCGTCGTCAGCGAGATGGGGATGAACCACGCCGGCGAGATCGCCGAGATCGCCGGGCTGATGCGCCCGAACATCGGCGTCTACACGAACATCGCGCCGGTGCACATCGAGTTCTTCGGCACGATCGAGAAGATCGCCGCCGCGAAGCGCGAGCTCCTCGAGAACCTCGCTCCCAACGGAACCGTGATCGTGAACAACGACAACGAGCACGTCGTCCGCATCAGCAGCGACTACAGTCGCGTTTACGGGGGCCGCAAGGTCACGTACGGCGTCGAGCACGACGCCGACTACCGCGCGACGCACATCCGCGAGCGCGGTCTCCTCGGCACGCGCTTCACGCTCGTGGCTGAAGAGACTCGGCGTGAGCTCGAGCTCGTGCTTCCCGGACGCCACAACCTCGACAACCTCCTCGCGGCCATCGCCACCGCGCGCGCGGTTGGCATCTCATGGGACGGCATCGAGCGCGGCGTCCGTGAAGTGAAGCCGGCGTATCACCGCGGCGTGATCATTTCGCTGCATATCAACGATCAAAGCGCCACGATCTACGACGACAGCTACAACTCGAACCCGTATGCGCTGAAGCGCACGCTCGAACTCATGGCGCAGGCCGAGGCGAAGCGACGGATTGCGGTGATCGGCGACATGCTGGAGCTCGGCGAGCAGGAGCTGCAGTTCCACCGCGACGCCGGACGCGCGATCCCGAAGTCGATCGACGTCGTGGTCGGCGTCGGCAAGCGCACGCGCGTGCTTCTCGAAGGGGCGAGCGAAGCTGGATTCATGGAGGCCGCGCTGCATCACTTCGACAGCGCTGTCGAGGTGGGAGAGTTCCTCGTGAACGAGATCCGCGAAGGCGATCTCGTGCTGATCAAAGGCAGTCGCGGAGTCGGTCTCGATAAAACGGTCGCAATTCTGGAAACCGCCAACCGGGAGGGTGCCTGATGCTGTATCACCTCCTCTACCAACTGCGCGACGTCTTCGTCGGCTTCGGCGTCTTCCGCTACATCACGTTCCGGACGGCGTTCGCGGCGCTCACGGCGCTCCTCATCTCGTTGATCCTCGGCCCATGGCTGATCGAGCGGATGCGCCACCTCAAGGCCGGACAGTTCATCCGCGAAGAGGGACCGAAGTCGCACCACGTGAAGGCGGGGACGCCGACGATGGGCGGCATCCTCATCACCGTCGCGATCATCATCCCGACGATTCTCTGGGCCGACATCTTCAACCCGTACATCTGGATCGTGTTGTTCGTGACCGCGGCTTACGCCGCGATCGGCTTCGTCGACGACTACCGCAAGCTCGCGAAGAAGCGCAACCTCGGACTTACCGCGGCGGAGAAGTTCGGCGCGCAGTTCGCGGTGGCCGCGCTGGCAGCGCTGGCGATCGCGTACCTGCCGATGCTGAAGAACAACTACTCGACGTCGATCACCTTCCCGTTCCTCAAGGACGTCGCGCTGAACCTCGGCCTGCTCTACATCCCCTTCGTGATGGTCGTGCTCGTCGGTGCGTCGAACTCGGTGAACCTCACCGACGGCCTCGACGGACTGGCCATCGGCTCGTCGCTGATCGCCGCGGTCACGTACACCGTGCTGACTTACGCCGCCGGCCACGCGCGCATCGCGGACTACCTGCGCATCGCGTGGGTGCCGCAGACGGGCGAGCTCGCGGTGTTCTGCGGCGCGATGGTCGGCGCGTCGCTCGGCTTTCTCTGGTTCAACGCCCATCCGGCCGAGATCTTCATGGGCGACGTCGGATCGCTGGCCCTCGGCGGCGCGATCGGTTGCCTCGCGGTGATGATCAAGCAGGAGCTGCTGCTCGTCCTCGTCGGAGGCCTGTTCGTGCTCGAGGCGCTGTCGGTGATCCTGCAGGTGGCCTCGTTCAAGATCACGGGACGGCGCATCTTCAAGATGTCGCCGCTGCATCACCACTTCGAGTTGTCGGGGTGGAAGGAGACCAAGGTCGTCGTCCGCTTCTGGATCATCGCGGTGATCTTCGCGATGATCGCGCTGGCGACGCTGAAATTGAGATGACTCGCATTCTCGTCCTCGGAGCCGCGAAATCCGGAGTCGCCTCGGCGAACTTTCTCGCCGCGCGCGAGCACTCCGTCGTGCTCGCGGACAAGAACGCGGAGCCGGTGCTGCCGTACGAGCTGGACTCGCGAGTGGAGCGTGCGTTCGGACGCGACGACTCGGCGTTGCTCGATGGCGTGACCGAGATCGTGCTCAGCCCCGGCGTGCCGATGACGATTCCGCTGCTGCAGGAGGCGTCTGCGCGCGGGTTGCGGATCACCGGCGAGATCGAGCTCGCGTATCGCTTTCTGAAGGGCACGGTCATCGCGATCACCGGATCGAACGGCAAGTCGACGACGACGTCGCTCATCGGCGAGATCCTCCAGGTCGCGGGCCGTCAGCCGATCGTTGCCGGCAACATCGGCGAGCCGCTCATCGCCGCGCTCGACGCGGATCGCCCGCGCACGTACGTCCTGGAGCTTTCGTCGTTTCAACTCGAAGCCGTCGACACGTTTCACGCGAACGTCGCGCTACTCCTGAACATCACGCCCGATCACATGGATCGCTATCCGACTTTCGACGCCTACGCCGCGGCGAAGTACCGCGTCTTCCGCAACCAGGAGTCGGGCGACACCGCGATCGTCAACGCGAACGACCGCCGGGAGACCTCGCGCGACTCGCGCATCCGTCAGTGGCGCTTCTCCGCGACCAAGCCCGTCGCGCACGGCGCGTGGCTCGACGGCGATCAGATGGTCACGAACGTCGGCGGCGAAGAGCGGCGCATCCCGCGTGCCTCGCTGAAATTGCAGGGACAGGCGAACGTCGAGAACGCGCTCGCGGCGTGGCTCGCCGCGCGCGCCGTGGGCGTGAACGACATGGACGTGCAGATCGCCTTCGGCACGTTCGCCGGACTGCCGCATCGCATGGTCCTCGTGCGCGAGCTCGAGGGCGTGCGCTGGGTGAACGACTCGAAGGGGACGAACGTCGACGCGACGCTCGCGTCGCTGGAAGGCTTCGACGGCGGCCGGGTGATCCTCATCCTCGGCGGCAAGGACAAGGCCGGCGAGTTCGAGCGGATGCGCGATCTCGTCACCGCGAAAGCGCGCACGGTGTTGACCATCGGATCGGCCGCGGACCGCGTCACGTCCGCGCTGGAAGGCGCGACGGAGATCGTCCCCGCGGGTGACATGCAGCACGCGATCGAGTGGGCGCGCGCGAACGCGAAGGAGGGAGATACCGTGCTCCTCTCGCCCGCGTGCGCGAGCTTCGATCAGTACAGGAACTTCGAGCATCGAGGGGAGCACTTCGAGGAGCTGGTGCGCGGGCTATGAGTCGCAAACTCACTTTCGACACTTGGCTCTTCACCGTCGCGACGCTCATCGTCGTCGTCGGGATGGTCATGATCTACAGCGCGTCGGCGATGATCGCGACGCAGCGCTTCGGCCATGGGCCGTACTACTTCCTCACGCGCCAGCTCCTGTTCCTGTGCGCCGGCGCGGCGACGGTGATGTTCCTCATGCACGTGAATCCGGCGATCCTGCAGGACCGCCGCGTGCAGCACGGCGCGCTCGCGCTGGTGGCCCTCGGGCTGATCGTCGCGCTTTTCCAGTCGCCGATCAACGGCACGCATCGCTGGATCGAGCTGCCGTGGTTCAACCTGCAGCCTTCCGAGATCGCGAAGCCGGCGATCATCCTCTTCCTCGCGTCGTTCCTTGCGCGGCGCGAAGAGCGGATCAACGACCTCACCGGCACGTTGCTGCCGGTCGGCTTCATCCTCTCGCTCTTCGCGGGTCTGATTCTGCTCGGCCGCGACTTCGGCACCGCTGCGACGCTGATGCTCGTTGCCGCGGGGATGATCTTCGCGGCGGGCTTGTCGTGGCGCTACATCGCGCTGCTCTCACTGGCGCTCGTTCCCGCCGCCGCGTACTTCGCAGTGAGCGCCGCGTATCGCCGCGAGCGACTGCTGACGTTCCTCAATCCCGAGCGCGATGCGCAGGGCGCGGGGTTCCAGCCGATGCAGTCGCTGATCGCGCTCGGCACGGGCGGCTTCGAAGGCCTCGGGATCGGCAACGGCCGGCAGAAGCTCTTCTTTCTCCCCGAGCCGCACACGGACTTCATCTTTTCGATCATCGGCGAGGAGCTCGGCTTCCTCGGCGCAGTCCTGTTGCTGGCAGCGTTCGCGCTGCTCGCGTGGCGCGGCTTTCGGATCGCGCGCTACACGCAAAGCCGCTTCGTGTTCTACGCGGCCCTCGGCTGCACGCTGATGATCGTCATTCAGGCGCTGATCAACGTCAGCGTCGCGTTGTGTCTTTTGCCGACCAAGGGAATCCCTCTGCCGCTGGTGAGTTATGGAGGCTCGTCGCTGCTGGCCAGCCTCATGGCCGTGGGACTGTTGTTGAATTTCTCGCAGCAATCCGGGTGAGGATGTGATGGGCGTGAAGGGCGTGATGATGATTGCAGGCGGCGGGACGGGAGGGCACATCTATCCCGCCATCGCCATCGCACGCGAATACCTCGCGCGCGATCCCCAGCGCCGCGTCGTCTTCGTCGGAACGGAGAAGGGGCTCGAGAAGACGATCGTCCCGAAGGCCGGCTTCCCGCTCGAGCTCATCGACGTCGGCGGCCTGAAAGGCAAAGGCGGACTCGATCTCGTCCGCAACGTGCTGCGCGTTCCGAAAGGACTCGCGCAGGCGTACCGTCTCGTCGGCAGGCACAAGCCGAGCGTCGTTCTCGGCGTCGGCGGCTACTCCTCGGGACCGGTGCTGCTCGCCGCGAAACTGCGCGGCGTCCCCACGATCATTCATGAGGCAAACGCCTTCCCCGGCCTCGCGAACCGCGCCGTCGCGCGCTTCGTGACGGCGGTCGCCGTCGCCTTCGAAGAAGCCCTCCCCCGACTCAAGCGCTCGGACGGAGTCGTGACGGGGAATCCGATTCGCGTGGAGTTCTTCACCGCCAACCGCCAACCGCCAACCGCCAACCAGAAGCAACGCCTCCTGATCTTCGGCGGCTCGCAAGGCTCGCGCATCCTCAACGAGACCATGTCCGGCGCGCTGCTCTTCCTCTCACGCCTCAAGGACTCGCTCGCGATCGTTCACCAGACCGGACCGAACGATCTCGAGAAGGTGCGGAAGGCGTATCACGACTCCGCGTTCGCAAACGCGGCCGTCGTCCCGTACCTCGATCCGATCGTCGACGAGATGGCCGCGGCCGATCTCGTCGTCAGCCGCGCCGGCGCGATGACCGTCAGCGAGCTTTCCGCGATCGGGCGCGCGGCGATCCTCGTGCCGTTTGCCGCGGCGACGAACAACCATCAGGAGCTGAACGCGCGCGTCGTCGAGCGCGCTGGAGGCGCCGTCGTCATCACCGAGGCCGAGCTCTCGCCGGAGAAACTGGCCGCGGCGATCACCGACATCGTGAGTAATCCGGAACGCACGACGCGCATGGGCGCGGCGGCGAAGACGCTGGCCAGGCCGGCAGCTACCAAAACCATCGTCGATTTGATAGAAACGATTCAGAGAAACTAATTGCTTCGGTCCATCCGTAAACTTAAAATTTCTGATTAAGACGCCACAACCGTAATGAATTTTGGTGACATAAAAAACATCCATTTCGTCGGCATCGGCGGAATCGGGATGAGTGGCATCGCGGAGATCCTCTCTCACGCTGGATTCTCCGTCTCCGGATGCGACGCGAAACGCTCCGCGGCCACGGACCTTCTGCGGCGCCGCGGCGTCCGTGTCGACATCGGACACGACCCCGCGCACCTCGACGGCGTCGATCTCGTGGTCGTCACGGCGGCCGTGAAAGGGGAGCACGCTGAGATGGATGCGGCGCGCCGCCGCGGCATCCGCATCATGAAGCGCGCCGAGGCTCTGGGCGCGATCGTCAATCAGAAGCGCGCGGTCGGCGTCTCCGGCACGCATGGCAAGACCACCACCTCGGCGATGATCGCGGTCGTCCTGCAGGAAGCGGGTCTCGATCCGACGGTGCTCGTCGGTGGCATGGTCCGCAACTTCGAGACGAACGCGAAGAGCGGCGGCGGCGACGTCCTCGTGGTCGAGGCCGACGAATACGCGCGCACGTTCCACTCACTCCACCCCGAGGTCGCCGTGGTGACGAACGTCGAGGCGGACCATCTCGAGTACTACGGTTCCTTCGAGGCCATCGTCGAAGCATTCCGCCTTTTCCTGGAGAACGTGAAGCCTGGTGGATTGATCGTCGCGTGCATCGACGATCCGAACGTCGTAAGGCTTCTCGATGGGGGCGCGGGCATCCTGCCCGCCGGGCCGAAAGCCCGGCGCCCCACCTTGACCTACGGGCTCTCGGACGGCGCCGATCTTCGCGCGGTGAACCTCCAGTTCCACGAGCGCGGCACTTCGTTCGAAGTCCCCGGCCTCGGCTTCTTCAAGCTGTTCCTGCCGGGCGAGCACAACGTGCGCAATGCGCTCGCGGCGATCGCCGTCGCGCGCTATTTCGACATTCCTTACGAAACGATCGCCGCCGCGCTGGCGAAGTTCCTCGGCGTCGACCGCCGTTTCCAGATCCTCGGCGACTACCTCGGCGCGCTCGTGGTCGACGACTACGCGCATCACCCAACCGAGATCCGCGCGACGCTCAACGCCGCGCGCAGCGGCTATCCCGAGCGGCGCATCGTCGCATTGTTCCAACCGCATCTCTTCTCGCGCACGCGGGATTTCGCGCGCGAGTTCGGCGAGTCGCTGCGCGTCGCCGATGTGCCGATCGTCGCGCCGATTTACGCGGCGCGCGAGGAGCCGGTCGACGGCGTGTCCGCGCGGATCATCTCCGACTCCGTGCCGGGCATCGAGTTCCTCGACCGCAGCAATGCCGAGATCGTCAACGAGATGCGCCGCCGTCTGCGGCCGCGCGACATCTTCATCACCATGGGAGCCGGCGACGTCCACGAGATCGCCGAGGAGCTCGTGAGGGGAGGAGCTTCATGACTCAATTCCGAGCGAAGCGTGGAATCAGCGGAGCCCTCTCGCGAAGCGTGCATCGCACGGGCTGCGTGAGGGCTCCATTGACCCTTCGCGTTGCTCAGGGTGGAGAGGGAGTGTGAGTATGTCTTTCGATACGACCGCATCGCGATTCCTTCGGCCGACCGACCTCCATCGCCTGCGCCGCAATCAGCGGCGGATTCAGGTGCACCGGCTGCTGGTGATTCTGCGCAACTGCGCGCTAGCGGCGGTCGCCTTCATCGGCGTCGCCTGGGCGTGGCGATACATCCAATCGAGCGCGTTCGCCGTGCAGACGATCGAAGTCGTCGGCGCGAAGCACACGCCGAAGGAAGTGCTCGACCGCGCGACACAGCGTTACGTCGGCGCGAATCTCTTCCAGATCGACATCGATCGCGTGCAGCGCGACCTCGGCGGACGCGGATGGGTGGACCGCATCGACATCGAGAAGAAGCTGCCGGACGCGCTGCGCATCAAGATCACCGAGCGGACGCCGGTCGCGCTCGTGCGCAGGAACGAGCGCCTGCTCTACGTCGACGCCGAGGGCGCGGCATTCGCCGAGCTCTCGCCGAGAGTCGGCGACAACGACCTGCCGCTCATCGCCGACGCGCACGGACCGGAGCTCACACGCAGCGTGCAGCTCCTGACCGCGCTCGAGCAGCGCGATCGCGAGCTCTACTCGCGCATTTCCGAGGTGTGGCCGATCCCACCGCACGGCTTCGCACTCTTCGATCGCGAGCTCAACGCCGTCGTCTACGTGAACGCCGAAGACATCTCCACGAAGTACCGAAACCTGTACGCGGTGCTGCGCGCGGAGAACAACCCGAAGATCCAATACGCGGACTTGCGGTTCGCGGACAGAGTCATCGTGAAGGGGCTGGAGACAAACAATGTCCAGAACTGAAGACAAGTACATCGTCGCCCTCGACATCGGCACATCCAAAGTCTGCGCGCTGGTCGGAGAGATCAGCGACCGCGGGCAGCTCGAGGTCATCGGCAAGGGCACTTCTCCGATGAAGGGGACGCGCCGCGGCAACATCATCAACCTCGATCAGGCCATCGACGCCGTGAAGAAGGCCGTCGACGAGGCCGAGGTGATGGCGGGGCTGCAGATCGAGTCCGTGTACGTCGGCCTTGCGGGCGATCACATCCGCTCGGTCAACTCGCGCGGCGTCGTGTCGGTGAACGGGAAGCACAAAGAGATCGCCCAGGAAGACATCGAGCGCGTGATCGAGAAATCGAAATCGATCAACGTTCCGGCCGAGCTCGAGCTGCTGCACGTGATTCCGCGCGAGTTCGTCGTCGACGGACAGGACGGGATCCACGATCCGCTCGGCATGACCGCCACGCGCCTCGAGGCGAACGTGCACATCGTCACAGGCGCGCGCACGCACAACCAGAACGTGCTGACGTGCGTGAACAAGGCGGGCATCGCGGTGCAGGAGCTCGTGCTCGAACAGCTCGCGGCGGCGGAAGCAGTGCTGACGCAGGACGAGCGCGAGATGGGTGTCCTGCTGATGGACCTCGGCGGCGGCACGACCGACTACGCCGTGTTCCTCGAAGGCAACGTCGTGCACACGAACGTGCTGCCCGTCGGCGCCGGCCACTTCACGAGCGACATCTCGGTCGTGCTGCGCACGCCGATGGAAGACGCGGAGCGGATCAAGAAACGCTACGGCTGCGCTCTCTCGTCGCTCGTGACGGAGGACGATCCGATCGAAGTGCCGACCGTGGGTGGGCGCGCGCCGAAGATCCTCAGCCGCCAGGAGCTGACCGGCATCCTCGAGCCGCGCGCCGCGGAGATCGCGAAGCTCGTGTATCGCGATCTGGAGAAGGTCGGACTGGAGAAGGAGATCCGATCCGGCGTCGTCGTCGTGGGCGGGGGCGCGGAGATGGACGGCATCGTGGAGATGGTCGAGCAGGTGTTCGACCAGCAGGCGCGCAAGGGTGTGCCGCGGGGACTGGGCGGACTCTCCGACACGGTGAGTGGGCCGGAGTGGGCGGCCGCGTGCGGCCTTCTGCTGTGGGGACTGCGCGACCAGTCGCGGATCCGCAAGCGCCCGCGGAAGGGTCTCGCGAAAGTGGCGGACTCGTTCAAGCAGTGGTTCGCCTGGACATGAGACGCATGAAAATTGGATTGATATTACACATCGAAACTTTTACCATCCGGAGAACGGTTAAATGATCACGTTTGACGAGAGACCTGGCGACGGAGCCCTCACGGTCACACTCGATGGGGAGCATCTCGGAGCAAAAATCAAGGTCATTGGGGTTGGTGGGGGTGGTGGGAACGCCGTCAACCGGATGATTCAGGCCGGGATCAAAGGCATCGAGTTCCTGGTCACCAACACCGATCTGCAGGCCATGCGGACGTCGCTCGCGCCGACGAAGATCCAGATCGGCACGAAGCTCACCAAAGGCCTCGGCGCCGGCGCGAATCCCGAAGTCGGCAAGCAGGCCGCGCTGGAAGACACCGACCGGATCCTGGAGGCGCTCAGCGGCGCCGACATGATCTTCATCACCACCGGTATGGGCGGCGGCACCGGAACCGGGGCCGCGCCGATCATCGCGTCGCTGGCCGCGGAGCTCGGAGCGCTCACGGTGGCGGTCGTGACGAAGCCGTTCGGCTTCGAAGGGAAGCGGCGGCGCGTGCAGGCAGAGCAAGGCATTCGCGCGCTGCGCGACACGGTCGACACGCTCATCACCATTCCGAACGAGCGCCTTTTGAACTTCGTCGAGCGCGGCACGTCGCTCAGCGATGCGTTCAAGATCGCGGACGACATCCTGCGTCAGGCGGTGCAGGGCATTTCCGACCTCATCACCGTCCCGGGCGAGATCAACCTCGACTTCGCGGACGTGAAGACGATCATGCACGGCATGGGCATGGCGCTCATGGGCACGGGCGTGTCGCAGGGCGAGCATCGCGCGGTCGAAGCGGCGCAGCGCGCGATCTCGTCGCCGCTGCTCGAAGAGGCGTCGATCGAGGGCGCGAAGGGCGTGCTGATCAACGTCACCGGCGGACCGGACATGACCCTGTTCGAAGTCCACGAGGCGGCGTCGGTCATTCAGTCGGCCGCCGACGAGGAAGCGAACATCATCTTCGGCACGGTCATCGATCCGCGCATGAAGGACGAAGTGAAGGTGACGGTGATCGCGACGGGATTCGACGCCGCGACCAAAGGCCTGCTCAACGCGCGCGGCGAGTCGCTGTCGTCACAGCCCGGCGGCCCGCGCAACGCGCAGACACCGGCCAATCCGTATCGACCATTTGCACCAGGCAAGGAGCGGGAAAAAGAGATCGCCGCGCAGCACGAGGAGCCGGCCCAGCAGCCGCAGGTGGGCGCCGAAGGCGAGATCTATGATCCCCCGTTTTTTCGCAGAGGCTTCACCCGCGCCGACGGTTCCGGAGGATTCGGACCGATGGCGTCGAGCGATTTCGGCAATGACCTCGATATTCCGACGGTAATCCGCAACTTGAGCGACTGACGACTGAGTACGTTCGCGCCGGGGTTCGTCCCTGGCAGGCGCACCCCTCATGTGCGCCGAGAGATCCTGGGGAGAGGGCCCCGGGATCGCTGCTCCTGACGGGGCGTGGTTCTTCCGACCACGCCCCGTTTTTTTTGGAGTGCGGAAGCAGGGCCTTCGCGTTCGTATTCGCACGCATGACGCGGTGTGGCATCCGCATACAAAAGCGGAGGCGCTGCCTTCGCACTCCAAAAAGAACGGCCGGCGTTTCCGCCGGCCGTTTGTCATTGGGGATCGATTGAGATTACTGCTGCCGTTCCTGCTCGAGCTGCGCGATGCGCTGATTGAGCTGGTCGATGGTCTTCTGCTGCTCCTGGACGACCTTCGTGACGACGGCGACGATGTCCAGCGCGCTGAGGTTCTGGCGCTCGGGGGTCGCTACCATCTCCGGAACGTCCTCGGCGATGAAGCCGACCTTCCCATCGGTCGGAAGAACCTTGTAGACGAAGTGAACCGGCTTCAGCTCGCGGAGAGTCTTGAGGGCCTCTTCGGCTTCGAGGTCGTAGATGTTCTCCTTCGCTTCGCGAGAAGAAGCGTCCTGCCAAGCGCCGGCCGTGGTGAGTCTCGCCTGGTTTGCGCCGTTCGTGTAGTGAATCGGCGCGTCAGGATTGGTAGTCGTACCAAGGCCGATGAATTGCTGGTTGTCGATGATCATGGCCTGTACGTCAGCGGTGAGGATACGAATCGACGGATTCGGAGCGACTGCGCTCGCATCGGGACGCGTGTCGAGAACTGCCACACCGCGTGCGATACCGGCGCCCGAGTACGAGAAGAAGAATCCCGGGCCGGTGGCGAGGTGCGGGCTCGGCCCGAGGCCGACCTGGGCGTCGGTGGTCGCTGTGGAGAAAACGTGGAGGTTCGTTCCCGGTGAGCCCGTTCCGAGGCCGACATCGCCGTCAGAGGAGACGTCGAGGGAGGAGGTCGGGGCGCCCGGGCGGATACGGAACGGCAGCAGCGAGCCGCCGGTCACGTCGCGCACGAAGAAGTTCGCCTCGTTGGCGCCGATGTCCCAGGTCTGGGCCGTGAAGCCGCCGCTGTTGTTCTGCTCGAGGCGGATCGCCGGCGTGTTGCTCGTGTTGATATGGAGGTCGAGGACCGGGGTCGAAGTGCGGAGGCCGATGCGGCCCGTGCTGTCGGCGAAGATCGAGTTCGTGGCGGCACCGGCCGTGATCGTGAACGGGGTCTTGTTGCTGGTGCTGTCTTCAATCGAGAACTTGCTGGAGCCGCCGCTGGCGGAGTCGTTCGCGACGAGGCGCCAGTCATTGGCTGGGAATCCCGCCTGCGTCGACGTGTCGTCGAAGTGGATGCGGAGGTTGTTCTCCTTCAGGCGGATCGTGTCGAAGCCGAAGTTCTCGTTGTTCACGCAGTCGAGGCCGACGCACGCGCTGCCCTGCACGATCAGGTCGTCCGGAATGACCTGGTCGTTGACCGTGATCGGTCCTTTGCGTGCGGACGTCGAGATGTCATTGGAGTCGCTCTCGACGAGGCCGCTGAAGACGAACGCGCGGTTTGCGACTGTGACCGTACCCGTCTGCGAGACGAAGCTCAGGCCGGCGTCCTTCATGATCTTCCTCGCGGCGGAGTCGTCACCGGCCGCGCGGGCTTTCGCGAGCTTGCTCTTCACGTCACCCGAGACCGTCGGACTGACGGAGAGCTCGTACGTGTAACTTCCCTCTTCGAGCTCGCCGAGGTCGGAGAGGCGGAGCTGGACGGCTTTGCCGCTCTTGAACTCCTTCGCGAACACCTCGCCGCTCGGGGAGACGACCCGGAGCGTGATGCTGTCGTAATTGAGGGCGTTGAGCTGCCAGTCCATCACCGATCCACCGCCACTGAGGCGGCCCACTGAATCGGCGGCAAACGCGGCGATTGGCATCGCTACGATCAACAGAAACGTGAATAAGCGGATCCTGGGAAACCGTTGAATCATGTCTTCCTCCTTAAATCGTCGATACAGGTTCACCGTCGGTTACGCCGACGAACCTGATACCCACTCGCGTGGGGGCCTGCGCAATTTATCGGGCTGAGACGCGGATGAGTCACTATACTCGGGTTGCCACCGCGCGCGCACGAGTTTTCGCCTACAAACACCTACGATTTTGGTAACGAGCTGACAGTTTTGTTGCATCGGATGTAACCGGTCTCGCCGCTCACTCCCATTCGATCGTGCCCGGAGGCTTCGACGAGATGTCGTAGACGACGCGGTTGATGCCGCGCACTTCGTTGACGATCCGGCGCGCCATGCGGTCCAGCAAGTCGTGCGGCATGCGGTACCAGTCCGCGGTCATGAAGTCGGTGGTGGTGACGGCGCGGATGGCGCACACGTTTTCGTACGTGCGCTCGTCCCCCATCACGCCGACGCTCTTCACCGGCAGCAACACCACGAACGCCTGCGCGATCTCTCGATAGAGACCGGCCGCGCGGATCTCCTCGATCACGATCTCGTCCGCGTTCTGCAGGATCTCCACGCGCTCCGCGTTCACCTCGCCGAGGATGCGCACGGCGAGGCCGGGGCCGGGGAAGGGATGGCGCCAGACGAATTCTTCCTCGAGTCCGAGCTCGAGTCCGAGGCGTCGCACTTCGTCCTTGAACAACTCGCGCACCGGCTCGATGAGCTTCAGGCCCATCTTCTCCGGCAGTCCGCCGACGTTGTGATGGGTCTTGATCACCGCTGACGGACCTTTGATGGAGACCGACTCGATGACGTCGGGATACAGCGTCCCCTGCACGAGGAACTCGACGCCGGCGATGCGCTTCGCTTCTTCTTCGAAGATGGCGATGAACTCGTTGCCGATGCGCTTGCGTTTGACCTCGGGATCTTCGATGCCGGCGAGCTTTTCGTAGAAACGCTGCCGTGCGTCGACCTGCACGAAGTGCAGTCCGAGGCGATCGCTGAGGCGTGCGCCGACCTGCAGCGCCTCGTGTTTGCGGAGCACGCCGTTGTCGACGAAGACCGCGGTGAGCTGATCGCCGATGGCCTCGGCGACGAGCAACGCCGCGACGGTGGAATCGACCCCGCCGCTCACGGCGACGATGGTCTTGCGATCGCCGACCTGCTGCCGGATCTCTTCGACCTTGCGCCGACGGAAGTCGCCGAGGTCCCACGATGGCTTGCACTCCGCGATGTCGAACAGGAAGTTGCGGATGATCTGCGCTCCCGCCTCGGTGTGCGTGACTTCGGGGTGGAACTGGATGCAGAAGCAGCGACGCTCGCGATTCTCGAAGGCGGCGAGGGGCGCGTTCGGCGAGGAGGCGGTGGTGTGGAAGCCGGGAGGTCCCTCGAGGATGCGATCGCCGTGGCTGGCCCAGACCTGTTGATGCTTCGGCGTGTCTTTGAAGAGCGGCGATTCCGCCGTCACTTCGATCTCCGCGCGTCCGTACTCTCGCTCCGGCGCCGCTTCCACTCTTCCCTGAAGCAGGTAGGCGGTGAGCTGCATGCCGTAGCAGATGCCGAGGATCGGGATGCCGAGCTCGAAGACTTCGCGCGAGCAATACGGCGCCGTTTCCGCGTAAACCGACTGCGGACCGCCGGACAGTACGATCGCTTTCGGCGCGAGCGCGCGGATCTTTTCGATCGGGTAGTCGAACGGATGGACGACGGAGAACACGCTGTTGTCGCGAATCCGCCGGGCGATCAGTTGTGTGTATTGGGAGCCGAAATCGAGTACGAGGACGGTCTGCTCTGGCTGCACCGCCGCATTCTATTCGAGGGAGGGAGGGGCCGCCTGCGCTTGCCTGTGCGCGGCGGCCCGGAGGGCCTTGGAGGTGGGAGGGTGCATCATCGGGGGTCGCTCGTGATGCGGTGTGCTCGTTCGTTCGTCACTATGTATGACGACCCCGCGGCCTCGATGTTGCGCTCTCCCACGCGACGGTTGCCGGTTGTTCACAGCAGATTGCGGAGCTCTTTGCCCGGTTTGAAGCGGATCGTGTTGCCGGGCGGGATCTTGACCTCGACTCCCGTTTTCGGGTTGCGGCCGATCCCTTTCTTGCGCTGCTTGACCTGGAAGACGCCGAAACCGCGAAGCTCGATGCGCTGCCCGCGCGCGAGCGCGTTGCGGAGCCCTTCGATCACGGTATCGACCGCCTGGGCCGCCTTGACGCGGGAAATTTCCGATGTCTCCGCGACTTTGTTGACGATGTCCGCCTTGATCATGTCTCCTCCGAAGGCGCTGATTATACAAAAGTTGCACGCGACGCCCATGGAACGTCCACGCATCGACACCTGGCTCAAGCTCGTCTGCCTCTTCAAGCACCGCGCGGATGCGACCGAAGCGTGCAAGGGCGGGAAGGTCAAGATCAACGACCACCGAGCGAAACCGGCCGCCGCCGTGAAGGTCGGCGACATGGTCGAGTTCTACGACGGCGGCGACCACTACCGCCGCGTCGTCGTGCAGGCGATCCCGACGACGAACGTGTCGAAGGAAGTCGCGCGCACGATGTACATCGACGAGACTCCCGCGCGGCAAAAGGTGGAGATGACGGTGACCCGCGAGCGCGGCGCCGGACGGCCCACGAAGAAAGATCGCCGCGACATCGAGAGACTAGCGGACCGCCGCCGTCCCGGCGGCTGATCGGGCGGCGTCTCGCCGCCCGAGGGTGGCGGCGCGGGACGCCGCCACGACAGCCGGCGAGGACGCCGGCGGTCCGATGTGTCCTCAAGGGGCGTTGACGAAGCGCCGCATGTCCACGTTCAGGATCAGCCCGATGGCGATGAAGAACATCATCGTGGACGAGCCGCCGTACGAGATCAGCGGCAGAGGAATTCCCGTCGTCGGCAGGATGCCGATCTGCATCGACACGTTGATCAGCACGTGGAAGATGATGAACGAGATCAGACAGATGATGAGGAACGTCCCACCTCGATCTCGCGCGTGCTTCGCGAACGTTAATGCCTGCACCACCAGGAATAGATACAACCCGAGGACGATGATCACGCCGATAAAGCCCCACTCCTCGCCGAGAACGGCGAAGATGAAGTCGGTGTGCCGCGCCGGAAGGAACTCGAGCTTCGCCTGCGTCCCGTGGCGGAAGCCCTTGCCGTTGATGCCGCCCGAACCGATGGCGATCTTTGCCTGCGTGACCTGGTAGCCGGAGCCCAGCGGATCGCGCTCCGGGTTGAGGAAGATCATCACGCGCTCTTTCTGATACGGCTTGAGGAACGCGAACCAGCCGATCGGCAGCGCGATCGCAGTCACGAGGATCATCGCCACCCACACCTTTGCGCGAATGCCTCCGAAAAACATCGCCACGGCGATGAGCGGGAAGAACGACGCCGCGGTGCCGAAGTCCGGTTGGATGATGATCAGTCCCACCGGCAGACCGATGATGCCCATGACGATCATGAACGAGCGCATGTCGAGATATGCGCGATCGTTGGAGTCGAAGAAGCGCGCCACCATCAGCGCCGTGAAGATCTTTACGAACTCCGACGGCTGAAACTGAAAGCCGGCGATGTGGATCCACGACCGGACGTTGGCGGTGAGCCTTCCGAACAACATCAGGTAGAGCAGCAGCGCGATCCCGATTCCGTAGAGGATCGGCGCGATGTCGAAGAGCACGTGATAGTCGACGACCATGAACGCGATCATCAGACCGAGTCCGATGAGCACCCACAGAATCTGCTTCTTCGTGAACGTCAGCGTTGGATCGCTGTAGTACGTCGCGCTGTAGACGAGCAGCACGCCGATGCAGGCCAGCACCACGGCCGTGCCGAGGAAGTTCCAGTCGATGGTCGGTTTTCCGGTGTCGCGAAAAATCATCGTGGCGTGGGGAGCGGAAGCTCTCCTTCTCTGATCTGCTCGAGGGTCTCGGGATTGCGCAGGTCGAGACGCGCGCCCGCGACCCGATCGCGGAACGCCGACTCGTACAAAAGCTTCGCGAGCGGGGCCGCGTCCGCGCCGCCGGCGCCGCCATGCTCGACGAACACGACCGCCACGATCTGGGGATCGGTCGCCGGCGCGAACGACGCGAACCACGCGTGGTCGCGGAACTTGAACGGAAGCGACGTTGCCTTGATCCAGCCGGAGTACGCGATGACCTGCACGGAACCGGTCTTGCCGGCGATGTTCAGTCCGTCCACGCGCGCGTTGCTGCCGGTGCCGCCCGGCTCGTTCACGACCTGCCAGAGGCCGTCCCGCACGGACTTGAGCGCTGCGGGCGCGAGCTTCACTTCATGCAGTACGCGCTTCGGTACGCTGAAGCGTTTGTACGAGCCATCCTTCTGCACGCGATCCACGTACCGGACGACGTGCGGCTGGAACACCTTGCCGCCGTTCGCCACGGCCGCGGTCATGTTCGCGATCTGCAGCGGCGTCACGATGATCGGTCCCTGTCCGATCGAGACGGAGATCGTCTCGGATGGATACCATTTGCGGTTCTGTTTCTCTCGCGCCCACTGCGTGGACGGCACGATGCCCGCGCGCTCGCCGTCGAGGTCGATGTGCGAGATCTCGCCGAAGGTCAGCTTGCGCGCGTAGTCGTGGATCTTGTCGATGCCGAGGCGGCCGCCGGTGTTGTAGAAGTAGATGTCGCATGACACCTTCAGCGCGCGCTCGACGTCCACGCCGCCGTGCCCTTCCTTCTTCCAGCAGCGGAAGCGTCTGCCGAAGAAGTGTCCGCTGCCGCCGCAGTTGAAGTTCGTGTCGGGTCCGATCGCGCCTTCGGAGAGTCCGGCCATGGCCATGACGATCTTGAAGACCGAGCCCGGCGAGTAGAGTCCCTGGATCGCGCGATTGAGCTCGATCTTGAACGGGTTGCTGGTGATCGTCTTCCAGACGTCGGGCGTGAAACGCTTGGAGTAGACGTTCGGATTGAACGCGGGCGACGACACCATCGCCAGCACTTCGCCGTTGCGAGGATCGAGCACGACCGCCGCGCCGACCATCTCGTTCTCGGCGAAGTACTGCTCCGCGCGGCGCTGCAGCTCGAAGTCGATGGTGAGATAGATGTTGTCGCCCGGCACGGGCTGCTTGCGCGCGGGGACGTATTCGCTGAGGCGGCGTCCATCCGCGTCGTACTCCCAGTACTCCGCGCCGCCGCGGCCGCGCAGGTATTGGTCGTACATCAGCTCGACGCCGCGCTTGCCGATCAGGTCGCCCTGCTCGAGATCGGCGTTCTGCTTGATGTCCTTGTCGCCGACTTCGCCGATGAATCCAAGGACGTGCGCGGACATCGTGCCGTACGGATAGTTGCGGCGCTGCACCGGCACGACCTGGACCTCGGGGAACGCAATCGATTGCGCCTGCACCGAGGCCACCTGCGACATGGTGAGGTCCTCGGCGATGGTGAACGGCTGCGTGAAGGCCTTGCCTTTCGATTCCTTTTCCCACCGCGCACGCACTTCTTCCGGCGGGCGCTGCAGGATCAAAGCGAGAAACGCGGTCAGCTTCTCGCGGCGCTGCTTGTCCGCCTTGAGAAGCGGCTTCATCACCACGCGATCGACCTGCAGCGAATACGCGGGCTGGTTGTCCGCGAGGATCTTGCCGTCGCGATCCATGATGAGCCCACGCTTCGGCGGGATCTCGATCTCGCGCAGCGCATTGCGCTCGGAGAGTCCGCGGTATTTGTCGGCCTGGACGCCCTGCACGAACCAGAACGAGCCTGCAAGAAACACGAACGTCGCCACGATGCCCCAGAGCACCGCGTTGATTCGGAACTGAAGAAACTTCTGGTCGTCGCGATAGACGCGCATGTCGTGTCTCGTATAGGACTTATAGGACGAATAGGACCTATAGGACTCTATTCGTCTTATTCGTCCTATAAGTCCTATTCGTCCAATTCACCAGGCTGCCTTCTTGGTCGCCTCGATCGGTTCCTCGCGCAGAAACAGTGTGAGCAGTTGATACACCAGCATTCCGAACAATACGGTGAAGATCGTCTTCATGAGCAGCGCCTGTTCGAACATCTCGATCTTCTGCTTCAGCAGAATGTTCACGAGGATGTAGATCACGAGCTCGTTGACGATGATCGCGCCGGCGAGGCAGGCGCCGAAGGCGAGCGAGCCGCGAAGCGCGAGGCGCGCGTTGATCGACGACACCACGTACCCGCAGACCGTCAGCGAGAATGCGTGCAGGCCGAACATCGCGTTCGAGAACGCGTCCTGGACGAATCCCGCCAGCACGCCCGCTGCGATCGCGCCGAGGATGTTGCCGCCCATGGAGTAGTAGATGACCAGGATCACGTACGGATTGAAGAAGGCCAGCGCGTTTGGGTAGAAGCTGTCGAGGAGGGAGTGAAGGGTCAGGGCGATGAGCAGGCCGATCGCGAACCGGAGCCATCTCAAGGCGCGTACCTCACCACCCCCGGCGGGATCTTCCGCGTGTGAATCACGATTACTTCCTCGATCGTGCCGAAGTCGACCGCCGGCCGTACCGTGACTGTCTTGAAGAGCGATTGGCCCGGCTCGGCACGGACCACGTTCCCGATCGGGATGCCTTTCGGGAAGATGCCGTCGATGCCCGCGGTGAGCACTCGGTCGCCGGGCTGGACGTCGGAGAGCGAGGGGATGTCGAACATCTGCACGATCGTGCCGCCGCTGCCGCGCACGACGCCCTGGCGGCGCGTGCGCTCGACGAGCGCGCCCACCGAACAGTTGTTGTCCGTCACGAGCTGCACCTTGGCGAGATCGTCCGTCGTCAGCACCACCCGGCCGATCAGGCCGTTGGCGTTGGCGATGACGTCGTTCACTTCCACGCCATCCTCCGAGCCGCGGTCGATGATGATCGATTTGAAGCGGCCGGCCGTGTCGAGCATGATCGTCTGGGCCATCGAGGTCTCGAACTCGAACTGCTCGGAGTAAGCGAGGAGGCTGCGCAGCCGGCGCATGTCGCTGCCGGACTGGCGGAGCTTGAGGTTTTCGGTGGTGAGCGCCCCGACCTTCCGCCGCAGCTCGACGTTCTCGTTCACTGCGCGCCGCATGTCGAGATACCCGTAGTGCATGTCCTGCACGGCGCCGCCGATCCAGTTCACGAACTTCGGGACGGGCGAGAAGATCGTCATCACCGCCCGCTCGAACATCGTCCGCGTCTCGCCGACGTAGCGGGTCTGGTTGCTGAAGCTCATCAGAACGAACAACAGCGAAAGCACGAGGATGAACAGGAGCGTCGGGCGCCGCGGGATGACGTCAGTGGGTACTGCCATACGTTTCGCCAGCTTCTAGGAGCAGGTTTTAGGCCACTGGACGAAGACGAATAGGACTCATACGACCTATAGGTCCTATTCGTCCCATTCGTCCTATCGGTCCTATTCGATCGAGATCTTACGCAGCAAATTGAAGTCGGTCAGCATCTGCCCGGTCCCCAGCGCCACGCACGCGAGCGGATCCTCGGCGAGCGTGACCGGCAGGCCGGTCTCTTCGCGCAGGCGCCGGTCGAGGTTCTTCAGCATCGAGCCGCCGCCGGCGATGATGATGCCCTTGTCCATGATGTCGGCGGAGAGCTCGGGCGGAGTGCGCTCGAGTGCGACGCGCACGGCTTCGACGATCGTCGCCACCGTCTCCGAGAGCGCCTCGCGGATCTCCTCGTCGCTGACGACTAGCGTCTTGGGCACGCCTTCGACGAGGTCGCGGCCTTTGATCTCCATCGTCATCTCCTCGTCGAGCGGGAAGGCGGAGCCGATCTCGATCTTGATCGCCTCGGCCGTGCGCTCGCCGATGAGGAGGTTGTACTTGCGCTTGATGTACTGAATGATCGCGTCGTCCATCTCGTTGCCGGCCACGCGCACGGAGCGCGAGTAGACGATGCCGGCCAGCGAGATCACCGCGACGTCCGTCGTGCCGCCGCCGATGTCGACGATCATGTTGCCGGTCGGATCGGTGATCGGAAGTCCGGCGCCGATGGCCGCGGCCATGGCCTGCTCGATGAGGTACACCTCGGTCGCGCCCGCGCGCAACGCGGAGTCCTTGACCGCGCGTTTCTCGACCTGCGTGATCTCCGACGGCACCGAGATGACGATGCGCGGCTTCACCAGGAAGCGGCGCCCGTGCGCCTTCTCGATGAAGTACTTGATCATCTTCTCCGTGACTTCGAAGTCGGCGATGACGCCGTCCTTCATCGGCCGGATGGCGACGATGTTGCCGGGCGTGCGGCCGAGCATTTCCTTCGCTTCCTTGCCGACCGCTTCGACGTTGTTGTTGATCTTGTTGACCGCGACGATCGAAGGCTCGCGGACGACGATGCCTTTGTTCTTCGCGTAGACGAGCGTGTTCGCTGTCCCGAGATCGATCGCGAGATCGTTCGAGAACATCGAGAGGAGCGATTTCACAGCCATTCCGTTTGTCTTTTCCTTGCTTGAGTTTCCGCCGGCGTTTGAGGGATCCGCCCGTGCAAAAGGAGAACCATTGGCGGGAGGGAGAACTACTCTTCGACGATTACGATCTGCGATTCTACCTTCTGATTGCCCGCCGGATCGACAGCCTTGACGACGACGACGTTGCGCCCCACCCTATCGAACGCCACCAGCTTCTGGAACGCACCGCCCGATTCCACGTCCACTTCCTCGTCGTTGATGAACACCGTCGCTCCCGGCTCCGTCGCACCGGCGATCGTGTAGAACTGACCGCCCACGTGGAAAGGCGCCTTCATCCGCAGCATCGGCGGCGTTCGGTCCTGAGTGCCCGCGCTCTTGCTGCCGCCGCTCACGCGGAACCGCCGGAACGGCGAGAACGGACCGATGTCGCCGTCCGGTCCCACCGACGCGACACGCCAGTAGAACGAGCCTTCTTCGGTGACCTCCGCCGTCGCCGCGGTCTTCGTCATCCGCTTGTTGATCTCCTGAGTCGAGAACAGACGCGAGCGTGACACCTGCAGGACGTACGCGCTGGCGCCGGTCTGCGGCTGCCACAGCATCTGCACCTTCAGCCCGGGAGTGAGCTGGAAGACCTGGTTGTCGCCGGGTGACATCAGTGGCGGCGGCATGGCCAGCTTCTTCACGGGAGAGATCTCGCCGGCCGGCGTGGCGCTGATCATCTCGCCCGAGGTGACCTGGATCGCGGCGCCGCCCTTCTCCGGGGCGACCGAGGTAGCGCCGCGCGTACTGACGATCGACGTCTGCGACGAGCGATCGACGCCCACCTGCGTCGTCGACCGCGACTCGACGACCACCTGTGTTCCGGGTGTGCGGATGGTGGACTGGTCGGTGGTCGTCGCGATCTCGACCGAGCCGACGCGCATCTGCACCGCGTTCGTTTTCCGGCTGGTCGCGGGGTTCACGGCCGAGTAGATCTCGAGGAGCGCGTTTGCGCCGACGGTGTACAGCGTTCCACTCGAGAAGATCAGCTCCGCCGACGCGTTGCTCCCCGTCTTCACCCAGTCGCCGTTGACGAGCGCCGTGCGGCCGTCGGCATCCTTCCACTCGCCCGCCGCTCCCTTCTGGTACTGCACGTCGCCTTCGACGGTGAGGAACTGCGCGTCGCTCGTTTGATCGCCGCCGCCGCTCACGGCCGCGCGGCTGATCGTCTGCGACTCCACCGCGACGTCATAGGCCTGCTCGAAATGCGACGCTCTGAAGTGCGTGCCTGCTTCATCGAGTTTCTGCTGCGCCCGGTTGAACTCCGAGCGATGGGAGCTGAAGTCGGCCGAGCCGGCGAGCGCGTTGAGTGCCTGCCGCGCGTCGCTCATGGCGGACTCCGCCTTCGTCTTCGGGTTGGTCTTCTGGTTGTACCAGAACCACCATCCCGCCCCGCCGAGCCCGAGCAGAAGGAGAACCAGACCGATCTGCTTGAGCCGATCGATCGAGATCAGATACCAGTCGATATCCGCGCCCGGCTGCCATCGTTTAGCCATCTGAAACGAACGGCATGAGTTATAGCAGTTGGCGCGCCGCGCGGGAATAGGTAAACTGCGCCGCTTTTTGTGGAGCCCTGACCGGATTCAGATCCGGGGTGCATCCCATCCGTCCTCGAAAGGTCGTTTTCCATGCTCAAAGTAATGCGCGACAGTTTCCATCACCTCAAGTGGGTGCTCATCGCCGTCGTCGCGGCGTTCGTCTTCGGCTTCGTGTTCATCGACATGGGGATGGGAGGGGGCGGATTCGGCGGAGCGCAGGATGACCTGCAGTTCGCCGCGCGCGTCAACGGCGAGACCATCACCTTCAACGACTATCAGCGCGCGCTGAAGAACGTCGAAGGGATGTATCAGCAACAGTTCGGGCAGCAGTTCACGCCCGAGATGTCGCAGATGATGAATCTGCCGAGCCAGGTCATCAACATGCTGGTGGATCAGCGCCTCCTCACCCAGGAAGCGGAGCGTCTGAGCCTCGACGCCAGCCCCGAGGAAGTCCGCAAGAAGCTCCTCACCATCCCGACCTTCACCGAGAACGGGAAGTTCATCGGCATGGAGCTCTACAACCGCTACATCACCGGCCCGCTCGGCTATTCGAGCGCCGCGGAGTTCGAGGAAGACCTCGGGCGCGAGATCGCACTCTCGAAGATCGAGAGCGCGCTGCAGCATTCCGTGGTCCTCTCGCCGAAGGCCATCGACGCGGAGTACCGCCGCGCCAACGAGAACGCGAAGGTCCGTTACGTCCTCATGCAGGCCGGGCAGGCCACGACGATCACCGTCACGCCCGCGGAAGTCGACGCGTATTTCAAATCGCACCAGTCCGAGTTCACGCACGGCGAACAGCGGAAGGTCCGGTACATCCTCGCCGACTACGCGAAGATCCGCGACCAGGTGAAGCCGACCGACGCGGAGCTCCGCAAGCTCTACGAGCAGACCAAGGACAACTACCGCCGTCCCGCCTCAGCGCACGTGTTCCAGATCCTCATCAAATCGGAGCCCGGCACGACGCCTCAGGCCGACGCGGCTGCGAAGGCGAAGGCCGAAGGCATCGTCGCGCAGCTTCGCGGCGGCGCCGATTTCGCGACGGTCGTGCGTCAGAGCTCCGAGGACACGATGACGTCGGGGAACGGCGGCGACCTGGGTTGGATGGACATGGGCAAGACCGTCGAGCCGTTCGAGCGCGCGATGTTCTCCATTCCTCTGAACACGATCAGCGATCCGATCCGCACGCAGGAGTACGGCTATCACATCATCAAAGTCGTCGACCGCCGCGACCAGACCCTGCAGGCATTCGAGGAAGCGCGTCCGGCGTTGGCCGCCAAGTCCGCGAACGACATGGCGAAGGACATCGCCCGCGCGGAGATCAACCGCGTGAACGCCGCCATCAAGCAGAGCAAGCCCGCAAACGCGCAGGCGTTCGCTGCCCTCGCCACGGGCCGTCTGACGTCGAACGACAGCGGCTGGATCGGCAAGAACGAGGCCGTGGGCGGCCTCGGAAACAACCAGCCGCTCTCGCAGTGGATCTTCGCCGCGAAGCAGGGCGACGTCGGTGATCCGATCGGTACCTCGCAAGGCATCGCCATCGCGTTCGTGGAAGAGCTTCGCGGTGCCGGCGTGTCGAGCCTCGCCGAGGTGCGGGAGCGCGTCGAGCAGGAAGCGAAGCGCCAGAAGGCGCGCGAAGCCGCGAGCGCGCAACTCGCGCAGATGCTCCTCGGCTCGCCGAACATCGACGCGGTCGCGCAGAAGGTCGGGCGCACGGCGTCCGAAGTGACCGTCGACCGCCAGGGCAACATCGCCGGCCTCACCGGCGACACGTCGAAGTTCGTCGACGCGGCGCTCAAGGCCAACATCGGTCAGTTGAACGGACCGGTCATCGTCGGCGACGGCGCTGTCGCGTTCCAGGTGACCGACCAGAAGCGAGTGACGTCGGACGAGCTGCAGAAGAACCGCGAGACGTTCGCGGGTCGTCTTCGCGAGCAACAGGCGCGTCAGCTTCGTACGGTACTCGTCGATCGGCTCCGCAAGACCGCGGACGTGCAGATCAACGACACGATCACGCGTCCGACGACGACGCCGGTCCCGCCGCCGGCGGGAGTGTAGTTGCCGGAACAGCACCAGATCTCGCCGAAGTGGGATGAGCCCGCGATCCGCGTGCTCATGATGCCGCGCGATACGAACGCGCACGGCACGATCTTCGGCGGCGTGATCCTCTCGTACATCGACCAGGCCGGCGCGATCGAAGCGCGCCGCCAGGGGTTGCAGTTCATGGTCACCGTGTCGATGGACAAGGTCGTGTTCCACGAGCCGGTCTTCGTCGGCGACCTGGTGAGCTTCTGGACCGAGACGCTGCGCATCGGAACGACCTCGATCACGACCAAAGTCGTGGTCGAGGCCATCCGCGCCGGCGATCCCGCCGAGCGCGTGACTGTGACTGAGGCGCAGGTGGTCTATGTGAACCTCGGCCCCGACCGCAAGAAAGCGCCCATCCACCAAAAGAACAAGTTCTGAAGGAGCGCCGGCGTCCTCGCCGGCTGATGTGGCGGCGTCCCGCGCCGCCACCTGGGTGGGCGGTGGCCACCTTCACGTCACTCCATCGAAAAATCACACGCGAAAATCGAAGTGTGCAATACGCGTGAGAATGACGCAAAAGTGCGTTGAAGCGGCTCAGATAGCGGGCGCGCAGCGCCGTCCCGGTCGTTTGAAGCGATCGCCGCCAGAGGAATCCTGACGGACACGTATTGTTATTGTGCTAGTAATACTTCCTTCATGATGTACGGAGGCGTTTCCGTAAGCTGATCCATTCCGCCTCCGCCACTCGTTCGCGGCGCCGTAGTCTTCCAGCGTCGCGTCTCCCCAGGAGCTTATGAAAAAATCTGTTCTCTCTCTAGCAGCAGCAGTGGTTCTCTCGGTAGTGGTGGCGCAGGAAGCGTCCGCCTGCATCACCTTTCAACAGGCGTTCAACACCACGTTCAAGAACGACCCAAATTACGACCTGAACGATTACGGGCGCATCCATCACGACGCTGATGACCCGAACTGCGCTCAGGCTGCGATGTATTCGCTCACGGAAAAGCTGGACAACCATCTCGACGCGAGCTCCACGACCTTCCAGCAATGGCTCGACGGCTTCCTCGTCGCCGAGATCTACGGCGCGGCAATGCGCATCGGCGCCAACGGCTGGGCGAACCAGGACCTCGACAACCAGCTCTACGAGCTGGAGGGCCGCTTTCAGCACAACGCCACCGAGCCCTCGGGTACCTGCGGCGGCGACAACTGGAACACCTGCATGGACGACCTCGTCGGCACCGCGTCCGGATACGCGTGGATGGCTGCGTACATGAAGCAGCGCCCGAACCGCTGGACGACGACCCAGGTCAACGCGAAGATCGCACTGGCCGAGCAGTATCTGCACAAGGCGCTCAAGCCGGTGTCGGCGGCGGAGCCGACGAATGGCATCTGCCTCCGCGACAAGACCGTGACCTCGGGCAGCTTCACCCCGCTCTGCACCGGCACGGACAGCGAGCTGGCGCTGAACACCGCCGAGACGTTCACCGTCAACCACGGGCGGCAGAAGCTCCACTACGGCTTCGGCCTCATGACCAGCGTTGCCTCGGCGAAGCTGGGTCTCGAAGTGGCGGGCAGCTCGTTTTACTTCTACACCGAGGAGAAGAGAATCGCCCGCGCGCTCATGGAGGAAGTGTCGCGCCACTTCGACCCGGCCACGCGCAACTACAAGACGAACGACTGCATCCGGCGCCTCGACACGAACGGCGTCATCACGTATCCCGCCGCCGACTGCGGCGACGGCTACCATCCGGACATGATGGAGCTCAGGGCGTTCTACGACACGCGCATCGGCGACACGCCCACGGGCAACTACACCTCCGAGGACCTCAACCTGGGCTTTTTCGACCTCAGCGATCAGTGGGACTGGGTCAATAGCGTGAAGACCGACACGGAGCACTTCTCGTACGGGCGTTTCGAGACTTACGCAATCCAGAGCTTTGCCTGGTACGTGTCGAATCCCGCGCGCACGTGGATGCCCGGCGATGCATACAACCCGTCGGGCTGGGTCGACGGGGTCAGCCCGACCGGCGTCGCCACGGGCTGGGCATGCGATCGAGACATGACCACGGGCCGCACGCTCGTCGACTTCTATGCCGACAACGGTGCGACGTACGTCGCCACCGCGACCGCGAACGAGTACAGCGGCTCGGCGTATGCCGCGCAGTGCGGCAGCGGCACCGCGCACCGATTTACCCTGCAGCTTCCGGGATCGTCGCAAGGGAAGGTGCTGCGCGCCTGGGCCCTCGACTACACGTGGTACGGCATCACCGAGCTTGGATGCAGTCAGAGTCCGACATGCTCGTGGTAGTGGTTGTTTGCTGAATTTCCCGGGGGCACGCGCGCCGCGCGTGCCCCCGTTACAGAAACTGCTATCCTGCCGTTCATCCCGTTGAACGAGCGAGGAGGTCAACCCGTGAACAGCGGAAATCTGTTTGGAACGGTCGTGGACGATCAGGGATCGGCGTTGCCAGGCGTGACCGTTACATTGACTGGTGCTGACGCGCCGCCTCAGATACAGGTCACGGACGCTGAGGGCCGCTTCAGATTCATGGAACTTCCAGCCGGCACGTATGACTTGCGAGCGCAGTTGGAAGGTTTTTCCACCGTCGATTACCCGAACATCGCGATCACAGCTGGCCGCAACACGGAGATTCAAGTCACGCTCTCACCCGCGATTGAAGAGTAGCGCCATGTCACGCGCGTTGCTCGCGCGTAGGAGAACGAATGAGCGAATCGCCCCAGACTCTTTTGCCGCCGTTCTACATTACGCACGAGGAGGATGTGAATCTGCGCATTCGCGCGAATCAGCTCGTCCCTTCACCGGCGATCGCGCTAGCAGGATCATTCGACGATTTCGTGCAGCAGTTGATGATCCCGTCCACGGTGATGGAGCTCGCCCGTAAGGCGTCGAGCATCCATTTCTCCACGTGGGAAAATGAAGCGATTCGGGCGAGTCTCCGCGAGGGCATTCTCAGTAAGATTCTGATCGATAAGAATGCCAAGGATCCGTCGCATCCTGCATATATTCGCGTCGCTTGCACGGGGAAGGGCGACTACGATCATTTGTTGCCCAAGGATCAATTAGCGGCGCAGAACGAAGATCATCCGGGCGATTTTGGTTCTCCGGTCGTGCTCGAGATTTGGCCGGGGCAAAACTATTCGCCAATTCACTCCCATGGCGATACGACCGGCATCATTTACTGCCTGGCGGGTCAGATTGACGTAATGCTCTATCGCTCTTTGGCCTGGGATGCTGACAAGGTTGGGCTCCTGACGCTTACGGCTGGCCAATGTGCATGGCTATCGGACACACGGTTTCCGGTGCACAAGGTCTTCTGCCCGATGTCGGAAGGGAACTTCGCGGCGACTTTCCATGTCTATCTGAACAAAGACGAACTGCCTTTGCTCCGAGCAGCTCCGAAGCCCCGCACACGGGATCAGTTCGACTATGTCGACGAGATGCCGCCTCATAAGAAGAAGAAGTTCGCCACATATTCGGATCTCTCATGGAGCGTCTTGCGCAGGGAAATGGCAACGTTCGCGGCGCGTATGGGTATGTGATCGGAATCCGTGGCGGACTGGCTTTCCACGGATGCGCGGCGGAGAGCTCCACCGCCTGGAAAGCCGGGGTAGCCATCGGCGTCGCGCTGATAGCGGCCGGAGCTGATAAGCCAGAGGGATCGCCACACCGAGAGTATTGGTGCATCGAGCATCGCACGGGAAGCGATGGCTAGCGACGCGCGCGGGGGGGGGTCGCGTCACATTAAGCCACCGTTGCAATGCAAACGGCTACATTAGGTTTTGATTGTCTTGCCATAAGCCGTCTTGCTGATCTCGTTGCGAAGGCGCGGCCGGTCCAATGCGAACGCGCGAATGTCATGCCGCGTTCGCCCATCGAGAACGAGCTGCGCCATGATTTCACCCACAACGCTGCAGAACTTGAAGCCATGACCTGAAAAACCCGCAGCAATAGCAATCTCTGGATGTGCAGGATGTAGATCGAGAATGAAGTGCTTGTCAGGAGAATTCGTGAACATGCATGTTTGCATTGCTATCGTCGATCCGTTAGCATCTGGAAAGTATTTTCTGATTCCTTCACGAAGAACCTTCTCATCCTCACGATGGCCATCACGGTCGATCTCGTCAGGATTTACGCGTTGTCTGCGATGGTAGTACTTGCCGATCTTGAATCCTGGAACGGAATAGACGGGAAAGCCGTAGAATCTCCCTTCGGGCGCCTCGAGATTGAAGACTGGAAAGACACCGACTGTAAAGTGTTCCGGATGACGTCGAGGCTGCGTCCAGATGACCACCTGCCGCTGCGGCACGGCAACGGTAGCCAATGCCGGGAAGATAGACGCGACCCACGGTCCAGCTGTAACGATGACTTTCTTGGCGCGGTAGGCCCGTTGCTCGGTGACGACCTGTACACCACCCTTTGCTACCCTGCACTCAACGACGCGTTCGCGCCTGTGGACCTCCGCGCCGAGTTCCTGAGCGGCTCGCACATATGAGACGATGCACCTCTCTGGCACCAGAAAGCCCGACTCCTCTTGAAACACGGCAACCATTCTTTTGGGCAAATGATATCCGGGAAAGCGTTCGTTCACCGCGCCTTGGCGTAGCATCTCATGCTGCAGACGATACCGCGCGCACGACTCCAAAACACCTCTAACAGTTTGACTGTTCTCGGCGCCGGCATCGATGCCGCCGGTGTTGACAAGTAACTTTTCAGCTGCGTGTGCTTCCAACTCGCGCCATAGTTCGTACGCGCGCCGAAGCAGGGGAACGTAGAACCAACCTTCGGCATACGCAAGACGGATAATTCGGCTCATCCCGTGCGAAGAGCCAAATTCATGCGGGATGTCAAACCGTTCCAAACCCAGAACCGATCTTCCGCGGCTAGCGACATGATAAAGCGCCGCGCTACCCATGCCACCCACTCCGATAACAATGACATCGTACATGTCACCGTGCGCATGATACTTCATTGGCATTGCCCCTTGCGACTTGCAGCGACGACGTCGATTCGATCTTCAATCTGGACCCAATAACGCAAGGAAATTGTGATCTTTTCTGACCTTGCCCTTCTCAAATACAATCTGCTCGATCGCGTCGGCGAGGGTTAAATAAGGACTTGCATCGTCGTCTTTAAGAACGATCGTTTCGGCTTTCTTGAATGGTACAATAAGCACAATGCGTTTCGTGCTCCCCTCGTGCTCTATCACCGCAAAATCCAGTTGTAGCGGCCAGAGACGCATTGATAGCAGGCGCACCGGCAGCCACGACAGTGCACGGGGTATTCTCTGGAGCTTAAGACGTTCTGGCTTCTTGCAGCTATGAGCCGCTTGGCGGAGTTCTTTTGGCCCTAGCCACCCCATTGGGATATCTAGTTCCTTGTGTGCAGTGGCTAGGGACTCGGCATGGTACCGATCTAAGATAGTTGATTCAGCGTTGAGCTTTTGTCGATTTGTCGCAAATACAATGACTCGGTCATAACGAAACGATGTCGTGCAGTGATGTTTCTTCGCAGCAAGAAGAGCAAAGTATTTGAACGGACCTGGCCCGAACCACTCGCGAAATGGGATGCCGCAGAAGGCGAAGTAACGTGTTGCATGCTGCAGTTGCTGATCGACTATTGAGTAATTAGCAGTTTCGAACGGCGGTGCTGTGTCATGCGTTACAATGAATAACATCACAACAAAATAGGTAACAACCACTACGGCTATCGGCACAATGTGTGCAAGGTTGAGGAGCCCCTCGACAGCGACGTGTACGGTGCGTTCCTCAATCGTCGTTACGCGGTACACCTCGACGAGCGCGCCTATGAACAGTGGTATAGCCATGTGGTAAAGAAAATGTTCGGCAAATATTCTGCGAAGAGCGGTCCAGATGCTCATACATTGCCTCTTTCGATTAGTTCGGTTGATCGGAATGCCCTGTTACCGAATGTCATTGACTCAATTGAGTCCGGCGCGGCATGTCAATATCAGAACCGTGAAATATGCGTTTCCTAATGAATTCCCAGGATGGTTGGCTAACGGATAAAACTGATTCGAGCACTAATCGGTGCGAAGGCTGCGGGTAGTTGTGCCGTGTGGCCCGACGTCAATGTCGACCGCAGTACGGACAGCCAAGACGTCGAGAGGCAGCGATGCGAATTCCGTGGCGCAGCTTTGCGATCGCGGTTGGAGCGATGAAGACAAGAACGATGACGACGAGCAACGTCTGAGCACTGCTGACCTCCATGATAGGAGAGTTCGTGAATGGCTCGATCCCTACCCGCTAATGTTGTCGGTCGGCCTGGGTCGGATGAGAAGTTGCACGCGCGACGGACTGCCTGGGAGCGGCGGCGGCCGGGTGTGAGTGCGCCGAATGAGCGCGCCGCCATCACGCTCCCCTGTGACGCGGCGGTTGCCGCGCCCAAGGGCCTGCGGGCGAAAGCGATGTGCAGCCGGCGTGTCCCGGCATGCATTCGTGAGTTCGGCGCGCGAGGGCGGGCGGCGCGTTTCGAGGTCGGGGCCGCGACGAGCGTGCGGGGGTGTGAACCGCAGTTGAGCTGTTACGATAGGCGCACGGGTGTCCACTATGTTCCCGGTCCATTCGTCCACCATCTCCCCGGTACAAAAGGGACGCCGCCACCTCAGCCGCCGTGACGGCGGCGGTCCGCTACGTCGCGGCCGCCGCTTGCGCGGCGCGGATTGCCGCCGCGGCAGACGTTGTTCCGCCACCGCTGAATGCAACGACCGAGATCCCCAGTCCCTTCAACTTGTTATGCCATCGAATGCTGCCGGTCGCGGGATCGATGCAGAACAACTCGCCGTTTGCGCCGGCGTAGATCGCATCCGGTTCAACGGCAATCGTGACGAAGCTCGACGAACGCAACTTGCATCGCCAGATCTCTGCGCCCGTTGCGCGATCGATCGCCAGCACATGGCCGCCAAGTCCGATATAGAGCGGTCCGCTCGTCTTCGCCATACACGTCTCCTTTGACTTACGTTTTCCGAGCCTTCCTCATTTTCTCCAAACGCTCGCGAATCTCGCTCTCGACTCCAACGTCCTTCGGCTCATAGAACCGCCTTCCGAGAAGCGCCTCGGGCAGACATTCCATCGCCGCGGTCTGGTCCTGGAAATCGTGCGCGTATTGATAGCCGCGGCCGTAGCCGAGGTCTTTCATTAGGCGGGTGGGGGCGTTGCGGATGTGGAGGGGGACGCCGGGGTTGTCGCCTTGACGCACTTCGCGCACCGCCTCACCGTAGCCAATGTACGCGGCATTGGATTTCGGCGACGCGGCGAGATACGTCACCAGTTGCGCGAGCGCGACTCCGCCCTCGGGCATGCCGATGAAGTGCACGGTCTGCTGCACTGCGATCGCGAACACCAGCGCCTGCGGATCGGCGTTGCCGATGTCCTCGGACGCGGCGCGCACGAGGCGTCGCGCGATGTACATCGGATCTTCGCCGCCCTCCAGCATCCGCACGAGCCAGTACACCGCCGCGTCGGCATCGCCGTTGCGGATCGACTTATGGAGCGCGGAGATGATGTTGTAGTGCTCGTCGCCCGACTTGTCGTACATCAGCGAGCGGCGCTGGAGGATCTCCTTCACCTTCTCGACGCTGACCGGACTGTCGTCGTGCGACGCGGTCTCCACGACGAGCTGCAGACTCGTGAGCGCCTGTCGCGCGTCGCCCGCGGACGTCGCCGCCATGAAGTCGAGTGCGGCGTCATCGAGAGCGATGCCGTACTTCTCCACGCTCGGATCCGCGACGGCGCGCCGCAGAATCGTCATCACCTGCTCGCGCTCGAGCGCGGGGATCACGACGACCTTCGACCGCGAGAGCAGCGCCGAGTTGACCTCGAACGACGGGTTCTCCGTCGTCGCTCCGATGAGGATGATGTCGCCCGCTTCGACGTACGGGAGAAACGCGTCCTGCTGCGCTTTGTTGAAGCGATGGATCTCGTCGATGAAGACGATCGTCTTCGAGCCGCGCGTCTGCCGCGCGCGCCGCGCCTCTTCCATCAGCGTCTTGATGTCTTTGATGGAGCTCGAGGTCGCGGAGAACTGGACGAATCGCGCGCGCGTGGTCTTGGCGATGATGCGCGCGACCGTGGTCTTGCCCGATCCCGGCGGCCCCCAGAAGATCATCGACGGGATGCGGTCGGTCTCGATGGCGTTGCGCAGGAATCGCTTCTCGCCGAGGAGGTCTTCGAGGCCGACGACGTCATCGAGCGTCTTCGGACGTAGACGTTCCGCTAGCGGCGTGTCGGCGTTGTTCGCCGCGGACGGTGGTGGGAAATCGTCGTCGTTGAAGAGGGAGCCGGTCATGTCGGTCTCTCAGCAGTTTATCCCGCGCGTAGACGCGGGATCTCTGGTGATCCCGCACTGAGCGTCATCCGGAGGGGGTCCTTCGCCGTCTGCGCGGCTTCAGGATGACAGTCTTGCGCCTGTGGGCGGCGGTCTGCCGGTGTTACCGGAGATCCCGCGTCTGCGCGCGGGATAAACTACCCCAACAACGAGAAATCCAGATTCCCGCCCGACACCACCACCGCCACCGGCCCTCGCGGTTTCACCTTTCCAGTGATGAGCGCGGCCAGGCCGAGGGCGCCGGTTGGCTCGATGACGAGCTTGGTTCGGTACATCACCCACTTCACGGTCTCGAGGAGCACGTCGTCATCGACGCTGACGACGTCGCGCACGAGCTCGCGGATGATCGCGAAGTTGCGAACACCGATAGCCAACGTTCGCGCACCGTCGGCGATCGTGTTCGGCAGATCGATGGCGACGATCGCCCCGCTGTGGAACGACTGTTCGCCGTCGTTGCCGGCCGCGGGCTCGACGCCGTAGACATCGCGGCCCTGCGCAGCGATCGCGGTTCCGGAGAGGAGCCCGCCGCCGCCGAGAGGCGTGACAATCGTCGTTGCTTCGGGCCATTCCTCCACGATCTCGAGCGCGGCCGTCCCTGCGCCGGCAATGATCCTCGAATCATCGAACGGCGGGACGACCGCGGCACCGGTCTTCTCGGCGATCTCGAGCGCGACCGTATCGCGCGTCGCGGCAGTGACTCCGGCGTTCACGACCGCGGCGCCGTATGCCCAGGTCGCCTCGACCTTCGACTGCACGGAGTTCTCCGGCATGACGATGGTGGCCGGGATGCCGAGGAGCTTCGCCGCGAGGGCGACGCCCTGAGCGTGGTTCCCCGAGGAGAAGGCGACCACGCCGCGGCGGCGCTGGTCGTCGTCGAACTGGAGGAGCGCGTTCATCGCTCCGCGGAACTTGAACGACCCCGCTCGCTGCAGGTTTTCGCACTTCAGACGCACCTCGACGCCGATTCGCTCCGAGAGGGAACGGCTCGAAAAGAGGGGGGTCCGGTGGACCCAGGGGCGGTTCCGTTCCGCGGCGGAACGGACGTCGGCTAAGTCGATTCTGGTGTTGGTGTTTGGCGAACTCACCCGGGCTAGTATAAACTCGCGTCGATTATTTGATTTTCTGATACAACTTACCAAGGACACTCGGGTTGGAGGTTGGGGTTATGTGGCGATGGGTTACCCGCGGCCTGGTTCTCACCGTTGTCGCGCTGTGCGCGTCCGCGATGGTTGCGCAGACGTTCAGCTTTCACGGCGACGTGGACGCTCCGGATCCGACGCGCGATCAATCGGGGCTGGTGCTGGTGAAAGGATGGGCGCTCAATCCCACCACGATCAACAGCATCGAGCTCTACGTCGACGATCAATTCCAACACAAGGCCATCATGTTCCTGCCTCGAATCGACGTCGAGCAGGGCTACCCTGACTGGCCCGGCATTCACAACGCCCGCCCCGGTTTCATCACGGGCTTCCTCGCCAGCCGCTTCCCGAACGGTCCGCACACGGTCGAGATCCGGGTGCGCGCCGCGGACGGCCAGGTGCACGAGATCGGGCGCCGGACGATCAATATCAACAACACGATCAATCAGCCACCCTTCGGCTTCACCGACATCCCGGACGGCGCAGGCGTGTACAACGTCTCCGGAGCGTTCCCGGTTTCCGGCTGGGCGGCCGACACGGACGGGATCCAGAAGATCGAAGTGCTGATCGACAACGGGATCGTCCAGGGGGCGAACCACGGCGATCCGCGTCCGGACGTCGGCCAGACGTTCCCCGACTTCAGCGGCGCGACGTTCAGCGGCTGGGTGTCGAACATCGACTCGACGCGCTACGCGAACGGTATTCACACGCTGACCGTCCGCGCGACCGACAAGCAGGGCATCGAGAACACGATCGGTCACCGCACGATCCAGATCATCAACAACGACGGCTTCCTCAAACCGTTCGGCTATCTCGATGAGCCGCAGCGCGACGCGGTCCTCTTCGGGACCGGCTGCTTCGGCGAACAGCAAGTGCCGCCGATCTCGCCGCCGATCCGCCCCGAGGAGCACCTCACGGCCGTTCGCGGCTGGGCTCTCGACCTCGGCACGCGCGGCGGTGTCGGCCGAGTCGGATACGCGGAGCTGCTGATCGATGGCGTGCGCTGGCTCCACACGGGCATGTGCGGCGTGGTGGGTGGGCGCTTCTCGAATTGCTACGGCGTGCCGCGTTATGACGTCGCGAAGTACTACCCGGGCTTCCCCGACGCACCGCGCGCGGGCTTCATCTTCACGCTCGACGTCGGTGCGCTGCTCGAGCTCGGCATCCCCCAGGGCAGTCACAACCTGCATGTGCGCGTCGGCGACGTCGAGCAGACGTTCGCCGAGCTGCCGAGCCGCGATGGCATCCCGGTCTGGTTCCAGTGCGTGCAGGATGACTTCAACTTCTCGGGCTACGGTTTCGTCGAGTACCCGACGACGTTCGACTACCTGAGCGGTGACGTCGTGATCCGCGGCTGGGCGCTTGCGGACAACAGCAGCGTCGCGGCGGTGGAAGTGCTCATCGACGGCACGTTCGTCGGCCAGGCGCAGTACGGCTTCCCGCGTCCGGACGTGGAAGACCAGTACCCGCAGTTCTCCGTGCGCGCGCGCAACTCCGGTTGGATCTTCACGATGGACACCCGCAAGTTGTCGAACTCGCTGCACCGTCTGACGGTGCGCGTGGTCAACAGCGGCGGCCATCGCTGGGAGATCGGCTCGGTCGACTTCTACGTGGTGAACAACAACCCCCAACCCTGAACATCCCCGCGTTGCAGAACGAAAAGGCCGGCGTATCGCCGGCCTTTTTGTTTTTTGGAGTGCGGAGGCAGCGCCTCCGCTTTTCTATTCGCGCGAATTCGAAAGCGGAGGCCATGCCTCCGCACTCCACATCAGAACAACTTCAGGAACACCACGTTTGCGACGAAGCCGTCTTGGGCGTTGCGTCCGATCGACTTGCCGATGTCCAACCGCACCAATGTTCCGTACGGGCCCACCGTTTGTCCCGCGATGCCCAGGCCCTGGAACGGCTCGCGCGCGAAGCCCGCGCTCGCGTCGTCGATCAACGCGTGATCGTAGAACGCCTCCAGGCGGAACTGCTGGGAGAACACGAACCCGTACGAGAGATGTCCGAGGATGGCCTTCTCCGCGCGGACCGATCCTGACTTGATTCCGTGCACGCGTTGCGAGCCGAAGAAGCCGAGCTCGTACTTCGCGAAGCGGTCGAGTCGTTCGCCGGAGAGGTAGTTCAGGTCCACGCCGATGCGCTGGAACTTCGGGAGGAAGAAGCTCTTGCCGATCGAGCCGCCGTAGCGCACGTACGACTTCTGTTCCGGGTCGTACTCCGCGAGATTGCCCCACGGCTCCCACTCCGTGCGCCGCGCATAGTCGTAGAACGACGTCAGTGTGTAGCCGTGCCGCGCATACGTGAAGCTCACCGAAGGGCTGAGCGTGAACGTATCCGACGGCACGACGAAGTCCGCCGCCGTGTCTTCGGCGCGCTGGAACGTCGAGTGCGCGACGGCGAGGGAGACGTCGATCTTACCGAACCGGAAGATCGGATGTCCCGCGCGCAGCGTGAGTCCGAGGGGGACGTTCTTGACCGTCTCCTCGAGTCGTTCTGCGCCGTCTCGATACATCGTGTTCGACACCGGCACGCCGATGCCGAAAAACTCGAGGCCGACGTTCGTGCGCGTGTTTGCGACGTTCGGATGCGTCGCATTCGCCGCGACGACCACGCCCGCGAAGAACACGTTGGTCTGAATGCCCTTCTTGAAGAGGTTGAAGTTGAAATAGTTGATCCCGCCGAGGGGGACCACCGGGTACTCGAGACCGGCGTCGTGATGCACGCCGCCGAGCATGAAGAGCTGCGAGGTGTCGAAGCCCTCTTTCACCACGCGCTCGTCCCCGCGCTTCTCGAGGTAGCGCATGCCCACCTCGGTCTCGCGCACCATGCGCGCGTCGGACGCCGAGGCGCTCGCCAGCAGCGCCTGGAACTCCTCCGGATCGACGCGGAAGTTCGTGAACGTGGTCGAGCGCTGCACGACGTTCGCGCGGCCCGCGGCCGAGAAGACCTGCTGCGCATCGACTTCGATCGGCAGCCACACCAGCTCGCGCGGATCGATCTGCGCCGCTTCGGCGACGGTCAGCGCCGACTTCGTCGCGCGTGAGAACGGCACGAACTCGACGCTCTCCTCGTTCGACAAAATCTCTCCCTTGAGATTCAGCTGCACCATCGCGATGCGCACGCGCGCCCACGTCCGCGCGTCGATGAAGACCGTGCCGCGATACAGCGGCAGCTCGGCCGGCGCGTTCGGCGGTGGCTCGAAGCGGACTTCATACACGCGATAGCCGTCGAGGTCCGTCGCGCGCACGAGCTCGTAGCGGTATTCGTTCGTCAGGTGGATGTCGAGCGGAAGCTGCGTGACCTTCTCCGGCTGAATCAGCGGCAGCTCGGGCATTTTCCCGTACTTCCACTTCACGCCGTTGATGAAGAACTCGGACCAGACCCAGTCCGCTTTGCCGGCCGGATCGGAGAAGTAGTCGCCGGCGATCGCGGCTTCGAGGGCCTCGGCGCCGCCGCCGATCTCGAAGCGCAGTTTGGTCGTGTTGCGCGCGATGTAGCGCGGCTGAATCGTTTCCTGGTAGGCGTCGTAGGCCTGGTGATTGCGGATGATCTCTTCGACCGTGATCCCGCGCTCGGTGGCGACGTTGACCGTCTCCTTCACCGCGGTGCGATCGGGCTTCTCGGTGTAGTCGACGATCACCGCGTAGGCGTCCTTCGCGGGTGGCGTGCCGACGAGCAGGCGTCCGTTGCGCGTACCGGTGTCGGTGATCGCGCGCTCGCCGGCGGCGTCGATGCGGCGCGGTTTGGTGTAGCGATCGGCGGGGAGCGAGAGGATCGACGATACGGCGGCATCGCCGCGGGCGATGAGCATCGTCCGCAGGTCTTCGCCGCGTACGAAGGTCAGCACCGGCATCTCGACCGTTGCGCCTTTGGCGTCGAGCACCGGCACCTTCGCCGTCGAGTCGTACGCCCAGTCGCTGGTGACGGTTCGATTGAACTGCATGAGGGACACGGTGTTCACGGCGCCATCCGCATACGCGCGCACGGCGCCCTTCGCGAACGCCGACGCCAGATCGAACAGCGGATTCGGCGACTCGATTGGAACGACCGCGAAGATCTTCTTCGACGGATCGCGCTCGGCGAAGAACGCGAAGGTCTGCTCGACGTCCTTCGCGTCCGTGACGACGGCGTCGAAGTACGCGTTCGCGCCGGCGTCGACGAGCGCGGGCAGCAACGCATCGTTCGCGATGAGGATGCGCTTCGCGATTCCCTCGCCCTGGACGGAGACGGCGAGGCGCTTGATCGCGTAGGCGGCTATCGTCGCGTCGGCACCGCGCACGGAGACGCCGATCGAGTCGAGCGGGCCGCGGCTGCGCGCCCACTCGAGGATCTGCTTCGTTTTCTCTTCGACGGTGTTGACGTCCGCGGCCTCGTATTCGATGAGGACCGAGACGTTCTCGGCGTTGATGGGAGTGAAGTAGGGGAATTCCTGCTCATTGAGGCGGGTGAACGCCGGGACGGCCGCTCCGACGCTCCCGACGACGCCGACGCACAGCGTACATTCGGCCGCCTGGGCGGGAACTTGCAGGAAAGCCAGCAGAAAGAAGGCGAGCAGGAGTGTTCGCATAACCTGGATCATTTGACGGCGTGTTGAAACGCCTCACGTACGGCCGAAATTGCCAGCCCGAGGCACGCTTTTCCTGAACCGTAACGCCGGCGCGAAGCTGCCACCGAGCGAGCTCGATGCGATTCGGGCGGCCGCGGTGTCGGCGGACGTCGAGATCGTCGAGATCACTTCCGAGCTCGACTGCACGCACGAAGTCCGCGAGCGCCTCGACCGCGGCCTGAAACTGTTTATCGCCGCGGGCGGCGACGGCACGGTGAATCACGTGCTGCAGGCGGTGGTGAACAGCGAGGCCACGCTCGCGGTCCTTCCTCTCGGAACGTACAACCACTTCGCCCGCGACCTCGGCATCCCGATGAATTGGCGCGCGGCATTCGAGGTCGCGTTGGGCGGCAGCTCTCGCCAGATCGACTCGGGCCGCGTCAACGAGCGGTTCTTCCTGAACAACGTTTCGATCGGTCTCTATCCCGAGCTCGTGCTACGTCGCGAGGCGCGCGGCCGCGACTACCCACGCTGGAAGGCCCGCCTGGCCGCGCTCTACGCGACGCTGCGGAAGTTCCCGCACGTCACGCTGGCGCTGGAGGCGGAGCATCGTCACGAGGTGGTCCGCACACACGTGTTCATCATCTCGAACAACCCGTACGACCTCGAGCGCATCGGCATCGAGGCGCCGCGCGCGTCGCTGACGGAAGGGCGTTTGTCGGTGTACTGGCTGCCGCACACGTCGCGATGGCGGCTGACGCGCTTCGTCGCGCGCTACCTCGCCGGCCGCGTGCGCACGATCCCCGGCTTCCGCTCGTTCCGCACGCTGCGCCTGCGCGCGCAGTCGTCCCGCTCGCATCTGAAGGTGGGCGTGGACGGCGAGGTGTTCACGCTGAACACACCGCTCGTGATCACGGCGGTGCCGCAAAGCGTGGTGGTGCGGGTGCCGCGTTAGTTTTTTCAGTTTATCCCGCGCGTAGACGCGGGATCTTTGGTGCCCTCACGTAAATCGCTCCTCGGACGTGTCGCGTGAGGGCACCGGAGATCCCGCGTCTACGCGCGGGATAAACTAGAGAACCAAAACAATGCCCGGCATCTTCGACACCGTCGTCGACGCGAACGTGCAGGCTCTTCTGCGGCGCGAGCAGCGCCTGCTCGTCGAGCTGCGCGAGACGCTCGAGCGCGAACAGGTCGACGAGCGCCGACGCGTCGACGAGCTCCTGGCGACGCTCGAGGATCTCTTCACGATCGTCATCGTCGGCGAGTTCAACGCCGGCAAGTCGTCGCTCATCAACGCGCTCTTCGGCGAAAAGCTGCGCGTCGAAGGCCCGATCCCCGTCGACGACGTCATCTCGATCCTTCGCTACGGCGAGGAGGCATCGCAGCGGCGCTTGTCGGATTTCGTGGTGGAACAGTTCTATCCGATCGAGCTCCTGCGCAACATCACCCTCGTCGACACGCCCGGCACGAACTCGATCGTGCAACGGCATCAGGAGATCACCGAGGACTACATCCCGCGTGCGGACCTCGTGTTGTTCGTGACGTCGATCGACCGGCCGCTGTCGGAGTCGGAGCGCAAGTTCCTCGAGTACATCCGCGAGTGGGGGAAGAAGGTCGTCTTTGTGCTGAACAAGATCGACACGAAGACCGATGAAGAGATCGCGCAGGTCGTCGAATACCTGAAGACGAACGTTCGCGCGATCTTCGGATTCGACGCGGTGATCCTCCCGATCTCGACGAAGACGCTCGCCCGCTTCGACGCGCTGGAGGACTACATCTTCCGCGTGCTGTCGGAGAAGGAGCGCATCCGCATCAAGCTCACCGCGCCGCTGGAAACGATCCTCAGCCTTTCGAAGATGCAGTTCCGGATGATCGATTCCCGTAGGGAACTGCTGGCGACGGACAAGGCGCGCATCGACGCGATCACCGATCAGCTCGAGCGGGCGCGCGCCGACCTGGTCGGGAACTTCAGCCAGTTCGTCGTGCGCATCGACAACCTCTTGATGGACCTCGAGCGGCGCGGGCTCGACTTCCTCGACCGCTACGTCCGCATCCAGCACGTGATGATGCTGCGTGACGCGTCGCGCTTCCGCGAGGAGTTCGAGCGCCAGGTGTTCCAGGGCTGGAAGGGGAACATCGACTCGACGATCCAGGAAGCGGTGGACTGGCTGGTGAAGGAGAACATGAAGCTCTGGAACGGCACGGTCGACGCGTTCCATCGGCGCGCCGAGGCGGACGCGAAGCACGACGACGTGATCGGCCGCGTGGGCCGCGAGTTCGCGTACAACCGCGAGGAGGTCTACTCGCGCATGCGCCGCGACGCCGAGCAGCGCCTATCCGCGTACGACGTGAACGTGGAGAGCCGCCGGATCATCGACAACGCCATGCGCGCGGTCCTCCACTCCTTCGGCCTCGGCGTCGGCGCCCTCGGCCTCGGCTACCTGCTGACGACGGCCGTCAGCAGCACCGCCGTCGACGTCACCGGCCTCACCGCCGCGACCATGCTTCTCGTCACGAGCTTCCTCATCCTCCCGTACAAGCGCACGAAAGCAAAGGAAGAGTTCAAACGCCGCATTGAAGAAATGCGCGTGCAGTTGCAGGAGTCGCTCGACCGCGAGTCCGTCACCGAGATCGACCGCATGCTCCGCGGCATCACCAGCGCCTTCGAACCGTATCAGCGCTTCTACGCGTCGGAGTCGGAAAAGGTGGAACGGTTCGCGGAAAAACTCACGAAGATCGAAGCCGAGGCAAACGAGATCCTCCGGAACGCCGGCGTCCCGCCGGCTGGCCCGGCGGCGTCCTCGCCGCCGTCGTGATAGCATCCCCGCGTTCCACACAACGCTTCACGCGTTTGCCTCCTCGTGGCCCATGCGCCACGACAATTTCATCCCCAACGTAGAAATCCATTCCCGCGGACGATTGCCACACTGGCAAGTCGACAACGCGACCTATTTCGTCACCTTCCGGCTCCGCGATTCGCTCCCGCGCGAAATCGCGCGCTCGCTCATGCTCGAGCGAGCACACATGCTACGGACGGTTACGACGGATGTGGAACGAGCTCGGCTCGATGCCGCGTTCGCCCTTCGTCTCGATCACTTCCTCGATGAAGGCCATGGCTCGTGCATCCTAAGACAGCATGGAGATGTCATGGCGCAGACGTTGCGGCACTTCGATGGCGAACGGTACGAACTGCATGCCTGGTGCGTCATGCCGAATCACGTGCACGCGATGTTCTATCTCGAGCGCGGCAGCGACCTCGAGAAAGTTCTTCATTCATGGAAGTCGTACACGGCTCATGCGATCGATCGTGGGGTGATCTGGCAGCGGGAGTACTTCGACCGCGTTATTCGGTCGCCGGAGCACTTCAATGAGACGCGGGCGTACATTCGGAACAATCCGGCGAAAGCAGGTTTGGTGAACTGGCCGTGGGTGGGGTGACGCGGCGGCGAGGACGCCGCCGGGCCAGCCGGCGGGACGCCGGCGCTCCACTTGTATAATCCGCCGCCTTATGGGGACCATGGTTCGGATCAGGGATTTGGCTAAGCACGTTGGCGAGACGGTGACCGTCAACGGCTGGCTGTACAACAAGCGCACCTCGGGGAAGCTGCAGTTTCCGATCATCCGCGACGGCAGCGGCTTCGTGCAGTGTGTCGTCTCCAAAAAAGAAGTAACAGACGAGTCGTGGAACGACTCCGATCGCGCGACGCAGGAGTCGACCGTCAGCGTCACCGGGAACGTCGTGGCTGAGCCGCGTGCGCCGGGCGGCGTGGAGATGCACGTCAAGGAATTCAAAGTCGTTGGCCTGGCCGAGCCGTATCCGATCTCGCCCAAAGAGCACGGCACCGACTTCCTCATGAACCATCGCCACCTCTGGCTTCGCTCGATGAAGCAGCACTACGTGCTCCTCGTCCGCAACGAAGTGGAGAAGGCCATCCGCGACTTCTTCTACGATCGCGACTTCGTCCTCATCGACTCGCCGATCCTCACCGCGAATGCGGCCGAGGGGACGTCGACGCTCTTCGAGACCGACTACTTCGGCGAAAAGGCGTACCTCTCGCAATCGGGACAGCTCTATCTCGAGCCCGCGGCCGCGGCGTTCGGGAAGGTCTACTGCTTCGGCCCGACGTTCCGCGCCGAGAAATCGAAGACGCGCCGCCACCTCACCGAGTTCTGGATGGTCGAGCCCGAGGTCGCGTTCCTCGAGTTCGATGGCCTTCAGCAGCTCGCCGAGGAGTTCATCGAGTACATCGTCGGACGCGTCCTCGAACGATGTCCCGAGGCGCTCAAGCAGCTCGAGCGCGACGTCACGAAGCTCGAAAACGTGAAGCGCCCGTTCCCGCGCATCAGCTATCGCGACGCAATCGAGCTCCTGAAGTCGAAGGGCATGCCCGCGAACTTCGGCGACGACATCGGCGGCGACGAAGAGACCGTGATCGCGAACTCCTTCGATCGGCCGGTGATCATCACGCGCTACCCGGTCGGCATCAAAGCGTTCTACATGAAGCCCGATCCGAACGATCCCGAGGTGGCCTTGGCGATGGACATGATCGCGCCCGAGGGCTACGGCGAGATCATCGGCGGATCGCAGCGCATCGACGACCACGATCTGCTCGTGCAGCGCATCCAGGAGCACAACCTGCCGATGGACGCGTTTCAGTGGTATCTCGACGTTCGGCGCTACGGCACGTTCCCTCATTCCGGTTTCGGCATGGGAATTGAGCGTTGCGTGGCATGGGTGACCGGCGTGCCACATCTTCGCGAGACGATTCCGTACCCGAGAATGATCAACCGCATCTATCCGTGATGGCTGATACGACGCTGCGCGTGATCCCCCTCGGCGGGCTCGGCGAGATCGGGATGAACCTCATGGTCTACGAGTGCGGCGACGAAGCCATCCTCGTCGACTGCGGGATGATGTTCCCCGACGCCGCCACTCTCGGCGTCGACGTCATCGTCCCGGACATGACCTACATCTTCGAGAACGCCGCGAAGTTCAAGGCGCTCTTCCTGACGCACGGCCACGAGGACCACATCGGTGCCGTGCCGTTTCTCGTCGAGAAGGCCCCGCTTCCGATTTACGGCATGCCGCTGGCGCTTGGCTTCGTCGCCGACAAGTTCGAGGAATTCGGCATCGACGACATCGAGCTGCGCGCGATCATGCCTCGCGACGTCGTGGAAGTTGGGGTGTTCCGCGTCGAGGCCATCCGCGTGACGCATTCGATCGTCGACGCGCTTGCGTTCGCGATCACGACGCCCGCCGGCACGATCATCCACACCGGCGACTTCAAGATCGATCACACGCCCGTCGACTCGAAGCCGACCGATCTCGCGCGTTTCACGCATTACGGCGAAGAAGGCGTGACGCTGCTCGTCAGCGACTCGACAAACGCGCTCGTGCCGGGACACTGTCCCTCCGAGCGCACCGTCTCGATTGGCCTAGACCGCGTGTTCGTCGACGCAAAGTCGCGGATCATCGTCACGACGTTCGCGTCGCACATCCACCGCGTGCAGCAGATCATCAACCTCGCGCTCAAGCACGGACGCCGCGTGTTTCTCATGGGGCGCTCGCTCGTCGACAACGTCGAGACCGCGGAGAGGCTCGGGTATCTGAAGTTCCCGCGCGAGGCGCGCGCGAACGGCACGGACATCGAGGCGCGCAAGCTCGTGATTCTCAGCACCGGCACGCAGGGCGAGCCGTCGTCGGCGCTCACGCGGATGTCGATCGGCGAGCACAAGCAGGTCACGATCGAGCAGGACGACATCGTGATCATCTCCGCGCGCACGATCCCCGGCAACGAGCGCGCGGTCGCACACGTGATCGACAACCTCTATCGCCGCGGCGCCGAGGTCGTGCATCACGAACAGGCCGACATCCACGTCTCCGGCCACGCGTGCCAGGAAGAGCTGAAGCTGATGCTCAACATCACGCGGCCGAAGTTCTTCATCCCGATGCACGGGACGCTGCGGCACCTGATCCACCACGCGCGGCTGGCGAAGGAAGTCGGCGTGCCGCATACCGTCGTGATCACGAACGGACAGGTGGCGGTGATCGGCGGCGACGAGGTCCGCGTCCTCGAAGACCGCGTACCGCAGGGCAAGGTCTTCATCGATGCGGAAGCGGAGGAAGTGCCGGAGGTGGTGGTCCGCGACCGCCAGCATCTTGCCGAGGACGGGTTCGTGATCGTCGTCGTCGCTGCGGATTCGGACGGGAAGCTCGTCCGCGATCCGGAGATCATCACGCGCGGACTCGTGCACGTCGACGCGAGCCAGGACATCCTGGCCGAGGTGCGGCAACTGATCGTTGGCATGTTCGATGAGAGTCCCGCGGACGAGTTGCGCGACTCGGACCTGCTGCAGGAGAAGATGCGCGCGCGCCTGAAACGCTACTTCCGGAAGAGCATGGGCGCAAGGCCGATGATCCTTCCGGTGATCTGGGAAATGTAGGGAGGTCGAGTGCTGAGTGCTGGGTGCTGAGTGCTGGGTCCCGCCCCCGCTCAGCACTCAGCACCCAGCACTCAGCACTCAGCACTATGTCGATTCTCGAAGCGATTGTCCTCGGCCTGGTCCAGGGTCTGACCGAGTTCATCCCCATCTCCTCCACCGGCCATCTCAAGATCGTCCCCGAGCTCCTCGGCTGGGGCGATCCCGGCGCGGCGGCGTCGGCGGTGATTCAGTTCGGGACGATTCTCGCGGTCGTCATCTATTTCTTTCGCGACATCGTGCGGCTGACGGTCGGCTTCTTTCGCGGGCTAGTCACGCGCAGGCCGTTCGCGGATGACGACTCGCGCGAGGCCTGGTACGTCATCTTCGCGACGATCCCAATCGTCATCCTCGGCGTTCTGCTGGAGGATTTGATCGAGGGCGTGTTCCGTAGCACGTGGGTGATCGCGTTCCAGTTGATCTTCATCGCCGTGCTGATGCATCTCGCGGAGGCGTACGCGAAGCGGAGAGGCTTCCGCACGCGCGAGGACTTCAACGCGAAGGATGCTTGGGCGATGGGCCTGGGGCAATGCATCGCTTTGATCCCCGGCTCGTCGCGCAGCGGCACGACGATCATGACCGCGCTCTTCCGTCGCGTAACGCACGACTACGCGGCGCGGTTTTCGTTCTTGATGAGCATCCCGGCGATCACCGCGGCGGGCGTGTTTCAGATGTTCGACGCGAAGGAGGAGCTGGCGCGTATCGGCACGACGCCGATCCTGGTGGCGATCGTGACCGCGTTCATCTCCGGATGGGCGTCGATCTTCTTCCTGCTACGCTATCTGCGGACGCATACGACGCACGTGTTCATCTACTACCGTTACGTTCTCGGCGCTCTGCTCGCGGTGATGTTGCTGTCATCATGCACGTCGATGCCGAACAACAGGCCTTCCCGATATCTGGCCCTCGGGGATTCGTACACGATCGGCGAGAGTGTGGCTCCGTCGGAACGCTTTCCGGAGCAGCTGGCGCGCGAGCTGCGCATCGGCGAGACGCAGGTCATCGCGAAAACGGGATGGACGACGGACGAGCTGAACGCCGCGATTGACGCCGCGGATCCCAAGGGCCCGTTCGATCTCGTGACGTTGCTCATCGGCGTGAACAATCAGTACCGCGGCCGAAGCGCGGATGAATACCGCACGCAGTTCGTCGGCCTCCTGAATCGCGCGATCGGATTCGCCGGCGGCGACGTGTCGAAGGTGATCGTGGTGTCGATCCCCGACTGGGGCGTGACGCCGTTCGCGGAAGGCCGCGACCGCGCGAAGATCGCCCGCGAGATCGATCAGTTCAATGCCATCAATCGCGAAGAGGCCGAGAGGGCGGGTGTGCGGTGGGTGGACATCACGGGCATCTCGCGCGGAAGCGATCCCGGGCTCGTCGCAGGGGACGGACTGCACCCTTCGGGGAGGCAGTATTGGGAGTGGGCGAAGCTGATCGCCGCACTCCTAGATCGCGCGTTGACGCTTGTATAGACGTACGTCTATACTTTGTCCGATGGCACGAGCGAAGATCTTCACCAACGGCGGCAGTCAGGCGGTGCGTTTGCCGAAATCAGTTCGGTTTCCCGAAGGTCAGCGGGAAGTCATCGTTCGTCGTGAAGGGCGGCGCGTCATTCTCGAACCGGCGGACGAGTGGAGCGAAGAATTTCTCGCGGCTCTCGGCGCGTGGAAGGATGAAATCGAACGACCACCGCAGCGGCCGATCACGAAACTCAGGGATCCGTTCGAATGACGTTGCAGTACATGCTCGATACGGATACCGTCAGCTACGCCCTTCGGGGTCACGAAGGCGTCGTAACGAAGATCCTTGAACATCCTCCTTCCGAATTGTGCGTCAGTGCGATCACGGTTTCCGAGCTACGGTATGGCGCCGCCCGACGCAATTCGAAGAGGCTGCATAACCTCATCGACTCGTTTACGGGAGGTGTCGCGGTGGTCGCATTCGATGAGTTTTGCGCACACCACTACGGCGACATTGCCGCCGATCTGGAAAAGCGCGGCGCGCCCATCGGACAGCTCGACGTGATGATCGCCGCGCACGCGATGGCTCTCGACATTGCGCTGGTCACGAACAACGTGAAGCACTTCCAGAGAATCCGCGGATTGAAGCTCGAGAACTGGGCGTGAACGTCAGTCGGAGAGCACCTGCACCTCGGGGATGTTCCGGTACTTCTCGGCGAAGTCCAGCCCGTAGCCGATCACGAACTGCGGGTCGATCGAGAATCCGACGTAGTCGGGCGTGAACGGCACCTTGCGCGCTTTGGGCTTGTCGAGGAACGATGCGGTCTTCACTTTCGAGGCGCCTCGGCTCTCGATGTAGGTCGTTACTTCGCGGATCGAGAGGCCGCTGTCGATGATGTCTTCGACGATGAGGACGTTCTTGCCGCGCATGTCGAGCTGCGGCTCCTTGAGGATCGTCACCACGCCCGAAGAGTACTTCTGATTGCCGTAGCTGGAGATCTGGATGAAGTCGAGCGCAACGTCCATCGTCATCCGCCGGACCAGGTCCGCGCAGAAGAACATCGCCCCTTTGAGGACGCAGAGCGCGATGAGGTCCGAGCCCGTGAATTCGGCGCTGATCTCGTTCGCCATCTCGGCGACGCGCTGATCGATCTGATCTTTGCTGATTAACGTCGTCTGTGCCATTCGTGCCAGAATCATAGCATCCGAGGTTGACGTGACCGTCTTGGAGCTGGGACCGTTGCACGCGCGTTACGTTCGCGCCTCCGATCGCTTCAAAGCGATCTGGACGTACCACCAGTTCGCCTCCGGCGCGTTCCGCAATCTCCTCGGCGCGAGCGTGCCCTACGAGATCGATTTCAACAAGATCTTCGAGGCGCTCAAGCAGGTCTCGACGATCCTCAACGCGGCGCAGACGACCGCCGCGGCGCAGGCGCTGGACCGCTCCGACGTCTCGCTCGGCCGCGCTTCGCAAACGCTCCTCGACGCCGACGATCGCATCGCCGCGTCCGTCCTCCGCCGCTTCTTCGAGCGTCTCAAACGGCAGGACGACAACATCATTCAGTTCCTCATCAAGTTCTATCTGTACTCGGATGCGGTGGAGGCGGACCGCCGCGACAAGCTGGACTTCCTCTTCACGCGCCTCAGCGCGGACTTCATCGCGTCGCGCGGCGAGTACGTGGTGCGCGAGGCGCTGCAGTTGCGGCAGAACGTGATCGCCCTGGTGTCGCTACTGCGGATCGCGGAGCCTCCGGCCGACGAGGTGATCCGCCTCATCCGCGCGGTGCGCTCGATGCGCGAGGAGATCGCATGCGCGGAGCGGTTCGACGATCTCGTCGAGCGCAACCTCGTGCGCAACTCGCGCGCGTTTAAGCACCGCGTCGGCGATCTCTACTTCCACCCGGACGTTCTCCTCGCCGTGATCGAGTTGAACGTCGAGGCCAAGAACCGCTACCTGCGTCTCTACGCGCCGGAAGAAGAGCGGCTGATCGAGGAGACGGAGAAGCTCGTCGAGCACGGCGCCGCGCTGGAGCGGAACTTCGGGAACACGAACCCGGAGCTGATGGACGAGATCGCGCGCTTCCGCCAGTACAAGGAGCGCTTCGACGTCTCGCGCGCGGAATCGAACGTGAAGTCGGACGTGGTGGCGCGGCTGAAGGCGAGCATGAACACGATCCTCGCGCAGCTCGATCGCGGGATCGCGGAAGACGAAGACGCGCCGCAGATCCCTGCGTCGTTCTTCGACGAGGCGCAGCAGACCGAGCTGGTCAAGGAGCGCTTCGGCCGCGCCGAGCCGCTGCTCGATTTCCTGACGCGCATCGCCTCGGCGATCGGCCTCGTCGACACGAGCGTCGAGCCCGACGAGGTGGTGCAGCTGCCGTGCGCGCGCGAGCTCCGTCTCGAGCCGTGGGAGGCGGCGGCGTATCAGAAGATGTTCGACCGCCGGTCGGCCGAGGCCGAGGAGGACAACGAAGAGTTGTGGTCGCTCTACCTGCGCGCCGCGGCGCTGCGGCTGAAGGTCGATGAAGAGGCGACGATCCTGGCTACAGCGATGGCCGCGGGCGTGCGTCCCGAGGCGGAGTTGCTCACGCGCGCGAAGAAGAGCCTCGATCTCGCGAAAGAGCTCGACGAGCAGTTCGGCGATTTCCTGCAGGAGGCGGTGTACTACGCGAACCGCAAGATCCTGCATCAGTTGTATCGATCGCGGTTCCGGCTGTTGAGGGGGTTTTCGGGGCTGTGGCTCATTTATGATCGGCAGTCGTGAAGACTTACCGATTTTTCCACCACGGCCGCGTCGCTGAATCGCACGACCTTCCCGCGGACGCGACGCTCCTCCCGCCGGTCACGCCGTCGAAGATCGTCTGTGTCGGCCGCAATTATGCGGACCACGCGAAGGAGCTGGGCAACGAAGCGCCGAGCGAGCCGATTCTGTTTTTGAAGGCGCCGAGCGCGTTGCTTTCTCCGGGCGGCACGATCGTGCGTCCGAGCGCGTCGCAGCGCGTCGATTTCGAGGGCGAGCTCGCGATCGTGATCGGGCGGACGGCGAAGGACGTTCGC
>DASYGV010000103.1:0-1557 GCA_035999335.1 Thermoanaerobaculia bacterium
GCCAGCACCTGCGACGCGAAGTCCGCGGCGAGAGCGAGAGGGAACGGTCCATGCGCGTTGCTCCACTGACGCACCGTTCGCCCGTCGATGAACTCGACGACCATGTAGTTGCCGCTCTCGCCGACGAAGAAGTCGTGGACGACGGCAATGTTCGGGTGATGGATCTGCGTCGCCAGACGCGCCTCGCGCAGGAAGCGTGAGCGGAAGACGTCGTCCGCCATCAGCTCCTGTTTCATCACCTTGATGCAGCGGAAGGCATTGAGGTGGAGGTGGCGGGCCTTGAAGACCTCGCCCATGCCTCCCGCGCCGATGCGCGTAAGGATCTCGTACTTGCCGTCGAGCACCGTTCCGGGCCCGAGACCTGAAGATCCGACCGCACGCACGCTGTCGCTGCCCATCGTCGAGAGAAAATAGGATACGCCCTCTTTCCTCCGGCTGAAGCCGGGGGCTATTGTGTGTCCATGAGCGATTGGCCTGAACTTCCTCTCTCGGACTGGCTCGACACGAAGAACACGCTGCACCGTTGGACGCAGGTCGTCGGCAAGATCCGACTCGCTCTGACGCCGCTGGTGAATCACTGGTGGAACGTGCCGCTGTACGTCTCCGGGCGCGGGCTCACGACGTCGATGATTCCGTACGGCGACCGCTGGTTCGACATGGAGTTCGACTTCGTGGCGCACGTGCTGCGCGTCCGCGCCAGCGACGGCGCGGAGCACGATGTGCCGCTCGGCCCGCGCAGCGTCGCCGATCTGCATCAGGAAATCTTCTCAGTGCTCAAGTCCTTGCGCATCGACTGCCGCATCTGGCCGATGCCTGTGGAGATCGTGGAGAACGTGATCCCGCTCGATCAGGATCGTCACCATCGCTCCTACGACCGCGATGCGGTGGAACGGTTCTGGCGCATCCTCGCTCTGGCCGATGCGACGCTGACGAAGTTCCGCGCGGAGTTCATCGGCAAGTGCAGTCCGGTGCATTTCTTCTGGGGCGGTTTCGATCTGGCGGTGACACGCTTCTCCGGCCGCCGCGCTCCCGCCAGGCCGGACGCGGACGCGATGAACCGCGAGGCGTATTCGCACGAGGTCAGCAGCGTCGGCTGGTGGCCGGGCGACAGCGGCCGGCTCGAGCAGTCTTCGTTCTACAGCTACGCGGCGCCGGAGCCGGAAGGGTATCGCGACAGCGCGGTGTTGCCGTCGTCGACTTACTACAACGCCGCGCTCGGTGGTTTCTATCTGCCTTACGACGATGTCCGCCGCTCGGACGATCCCGAAAAGACGCTGCTCGACTTCTCCCACTCGACCTACGACGCCGCGGCGAGTCTCGGCAAGTGGGATCGCGCATCGCTGGAACGAAAAGCAACGTAGGGCGCGGCTTCAGGCATGCGCCGGCGGCGCTCCAGAGGGTAGCCGGTGGCGAGCGCAAAATGCGCCGCCACCGGTGAGGACGTCGCGCACAACATTCCCGCCCCGAAGGGGTGGCAGAGAAACCTCTATCGCCCTTCCAGGGCGGATCTCTCACGGCCCGCGTTCCCGGTGGCGGCGCGTTGCGCTCACCACCGGC
>DASYGV010000104.1:0-53976 GCA_035999335.1 Thermoanaerobaculia bacterium
ACGTTCGCGGCCTCCATCGTGGTTCTCAGTTTATCCCGCGCGTAGACGCGGGATCTCTGGGTGCCACCGCGATGCCTGTGGCAATGTGCGCTGCCGGTACAACCAAAGATCCCGCGTCTATGCGCGGGATAAACTGAAGAGACGGCTCATTCTTCCATCTCCGCGAAGTTCACCGACACGAGGCGCGAGCAGCCTGCCTCCTCCATAGTCACGCCGTACAGTACGTTCGCGGCCTCCATCGTGGTTCTCAGTTTATCCCGCGCGTAGACGCGGGATCTCTGGGTGCTACCGCGATGCCTGTGGCAATGTGCGCTGCTGGTACAACTAGAGATCCCGCGTCTATGCGCGGGATAAACTGAAGAGTGGGATCACCCTTCCATCTCCGCGAAGTTGACGGACACGAGGCGCGAGCAGCCCGCCTCCTCCATCGTCACGCCGTACAGCACATCCGCGGCTTCCATCGTTCTCCGCGAGTGCGTGATCACGATGAACTGCGTATCGCGCGAGAAGTCGCGCACCAGGCGCACGAAGCGCTCCGTGTTCACTTCATCGAGCGGCGCATCGACCTCGTCGAGGATGCAGAACGGGGAGGGCTTGTACTTGAAGATCGCGAAGAGCAGCGCGATCGCGGTGAGCGCGCGCTCGCCGCCCGACAGCAGTGCGATCGACTGGTTCTTCTTGCCGGGAGGCTGGGCCACGAGCTCGATGCCCGACTCGAGGACATCTTCCTCGTCGAGTAGCTGCATGCGCGCGGTGCCGCCGCCGAAGAGCGACGCGAAGATCTCGCCGAAGTTGGCGTTCGTGGCGTTGAACGCCTCGCGGAACAGCTCGCGCGAGGTGAGGTTGATCTTGCGGATGGTCTGGCGCAACGACTCGATCGACTGCACGAGGTCGTCGCGCTGCGTGCGCAGGAACGACTCGCGCGTCTCGAGCTCCTGGTGCTCTTCGATCGCGAGCACGTTCACGGGACCGATCTTCTCGATCTGATCGCTCAGCTTCGCGACCTCGGCGTCGAGCGCCGCGCGCGCTTCGTCGTCTGCGGGCGGCTCGACTTCGGCGAGCGCGTCGATACCCGCGTGCAGGTCGAGGGAGATCTGCTCGCGCAGCAACGCAAACGCGGACTGCGCGCGGTCGACTCGCCGCTCGGACTCGAACAGCGCGTCCTTGGCGGTGTTCCACGTTTCCCTCGAAACGACTGCTCGCGATTGCAACTCCTGCACGCGCACGTCGAGGTCCGCGACCTCCGCTTCGAGCGAGACGCGCATCTCCGAGAGCTCGTGCAGCTTGCCGAGGGAAACATCGAGCTGTCCGCGCGCCTGCTCGACTGCGACGTCCGTTTCCTGCTGGCGGCGGACGAGAGTCTCGATCTCCTGCTGGAGCTGTGTGGCGCGCGCGCCGAGGGAGATGACGATGCGCGTGAGGTTTTCGTGCTCGCGCTGGATGGCGTTCACGTTCCCGGAAGAGCTCTCGACGTCGACGCGCGCCTTCGACGCAACCTCGGTCACCTGTTCGAACGACACGCGCGATTCGGACAGCTGATCTTCGTACGTGCGAATCTGTTCGTGCAGTTCCGTCTCGCGAGCCTGCAGCGTCTCCAGTTCAGCGATCGCCGCGTGCTTGCGCCCGAGGAGCTGTTCTTTCTCCTCGACGTACAGCGTCTGCTCTTCCGAGGCGACGGCGAGGTCCTTCTCGTAGCGCTGCAGTTCCGCGCCGGCGCGCTCGCGCTGGCTCTTCCGTTCGCGCAGCTCCTGCTCGGCCGTGCGCGCACGCTCGTCGGCGATGATCCGCGCGTCGTCGGCGATGCGCAGCTCTTCCTCGAGGGTCTGCAACTCCGCGGCGATGCCGCTCGCGCGCGTTTCTTCGCTGCCGAGGAGCGCTTCGAGGTCGGCGATCTCGCGCTTGAGCGAGAAGACGCCGGGCGTCGCGCCTTCGGTCTTCCCGCCGATGACGAGCGGACCGCGCACGATGTCACCTTCGAGCGTGACGAAGGTCGCGCTCGGGCGCTGCTGCGCGCGATCGAACGCCTCGGAGAGCGAGCCGACGATGTAAGCCTCGGGAATCGCGTGACGGATCGCGTCGGCGACGGGGCCCTCGCCGAGGACTGAGTGTCCCGCGTCGCCGCGTCGCGAGCCTTCGCCGCGCGGGATGTAGTCGAGCGTGATGAACGCGCCGCGGCCCGCGCCGCGCTCGCGCAGACGCCGGATCGCTTCGTTCGCCGTGGCGCTGGAGTCGACGACGACCGCTTTTGAGATGTCGCGCAGCAGCGTGTCGAGCGCCGCTTCAAAGCCCTGAGCCGCACGCACGCCTTCCGCGGCGGCGACGGCGTTCGGGATCAGCTCCATCACCGCGCGGCGGACGTCCTCATCCTGCGCTTCAAGAGAAACGAGCAGCGCACGCAGCGAGTCGACCTTGTACGTCGTCTGCGAGATCGTGTCCCGCGCGGAGGAGAGGGATTCGCGCGCGGCTTCGCGTTTCGCGGTGAGCTCGTCGCGGCGCGCGATCGCTTCGCGCAGCGTCTGCTGGGTGGTAGCGAGATTTTGCTCGGCGTCGCGCACCGACTGCTCCCACTCGTACATCTGCGTCAGCGCGCCGTCACGGCTCACGGCCGCCTTGCGCGCGCTCTCGGTCAGCTTGGAGAGATAGAACTCGCACTTCTCGACAGCGATCTCGATCTGGTGCACCTGGTTGCGCGCCTCGGAGATCTTGGCGATCGTGCGCATGAGCGACTCGCGCGACTCGGCGAGGGCCTTCTCGTTCTGCCGCACGGCGTCGCCTTTTTCCTGGCGGTCGCGCTCGACCTGATCGGCGATGTCGCGGAGGCGGTTGCGCTCCGCGCGCGCGTCTTCGAATTGCTGCGTTTTCTCGTCGAGTGCCGTCTGCTGCTCGCTCGCTTCGGACTCGAATGTTGCGATCTGCGTGCGGCCGCTCTCGATGCGCTGCATCAAGTCGCCGAGGTTCGTCTCCGACTGCTGCAGGAACGAGCGGAGGCGCTCGACTTCGCCGGTGAGGCCGGCCATCTCTTCGCGGACCTTCGATGCGCGGTGCGAACGGTCGGTGTGGACCGTGCGCGTCTCCGCGAGCTCGGCTTCATCGGTGCCGAGCTGCGCGGCGAGCTCGCTCTCGCGGTTCTGTGCGTCGGCGAGTCCGGCGTTCGCCGCTCCCTCTTCGATCTGCGCAACGACGATGCGGCCTTTGTAGAGCGCGCGCTTGGCGAGCGAGAGCTGGTCCGCCAGTTCTTTGTGGCGCCGCGCCTTCGATGCCTGGCGCTTGAGCGAGTTCAGGTTGCGCGTGACCTCGGAGAGCGTGTCGTCGATGCGCAGCAGGTTCTGCTGCGTCTCTTCGAGCTTGAGCTCCGCGGCGCGGCGCTTGGTCTTGTACTTGGTGATGCCGGCCGCTTCTTCGATGAGCTTGCGGCGGTCCTGCGGCTTGTTCGACAGGATCAGGTCGATCTTTCCCTGCTCCATCACGGAGTAGTTCCGGATGCCCAGACCGGTGTCCATGAGGATGTCGGAGATGTCCTTCATCCGCACGCGCTTGCCGTTGAGGCGGAACTCCGACTGGCCGTCGCGGAAGACGCGGCGGTTGATCGTGATCTTGCCATCGTCGACCATGGGGTGGTTGCTGTCGCCGTTCAACGTGCCGAGGGTGAGTGTGACCTCACCCATCGACAGCGCGCGGCGGCGCGCGGAGCCCTGGAAGATGACGTCTTCCATCGTTTCGCCGCGGATGTGGGAGGCGCGGTTCTCACCGAGGACCCAGATCAGGGCGTCGCAGATGTTCGACTTCCCGCAGCCGTTCGGACCGACCACGGCCGTCAGAGCCGAGGGGAAGGTCAGTTTTGCGGGGTCGTAGAAGGACTTGAAGCCGTGAATTTCGAGTTGTTCGAGACGGAACATTTCTTCCTGTGTGAGCCGATTTGCGGCGGGATCGTAACATCGCGTCCCGGCCATGGTGGCAGCGGTTCTTGTGCAATGATCCGAACAAGCATGGAGCCCGATGCCTTTCTGCGGCGCGAAATCGATGTCGGATCGTTCCCCAGCGCCTCGTACGCGGTCGGGACCGCCGAGGGGATCGAGCGCGAAAACGCCCTCGGCCACGCCGTCGCGGTGCCGCTGCGGCTCGAGGCGACGACCGACACGATTTACGACTGCGCGTCGATCACCAAGCCGCTAATCACCGGGACGCTGATCCTGCAGGCGGTGGCGGAAGGGCGGATCTCGCTCGAGGACGAGTTCCGCGGCTACACCTTTCGGGAGCTCCTGACGCACACCTCCGGGTTGAAGGCGTGGCTGCCGACGTTCACGTACCCCTCGGTGCTGGAAGCGATCGAGCGCGACGGGCCCGAGCATCCGCGCGGCACGCGGGTCACCTACTCGGACCTGAATTTCTACCTTCTTTACTTTGCGCTGAACGAGATCCTCGGGGACTACCGAAGGGCCGCGCGCGAGCGGATCTTTGCGCCGCTGGGCTTGCGCGACTCGTGGTTCGATCCGGCGGCGGCGCTCAAGCCCCGCATCGCGGCGACCGAGTGGGGACAGCGCTTCGAGCCGCGGGCGTTCTCGGTGACCTACGCGGGCTTTCGTCAGGGTCTGATGTGGGGCGAGGTAAATGACGGGAACTCGTATCACGCCGGGGGAACGCTCGGAAACGCGGGACTCTTCGCGACGGCGCGGGACGTGTTCCGCATCGCGCAGGCGTTCGTGCGCGGGGAGCTCGTGCCGCGCGAGCTGGTCGAAGAAGCGACGCGCGCACACGCGGAGGATCGCGGTCTCGCGTGGCAGATCGGAGGACCGGGTTTATCGCCGCGGTCGTTCGGGCACTCGGGGTTCACGGGAACGTCGGTGTGGGTGGATGAAGGTCGGATCTACGTTTTGCTGACGAACCGCGTGCATCCGTGCGCGGCGCCGATCGCGATGCAGCGGATTCGGGGCGAGTTCCATGCGCTACGTTTTCCATCCCCACTCCGCCGCTTGTTTTCGTAGCGAGTCGGCGCGTGCTTCCTCGCCGTTCGCCTTGGCGAGCTCGCTGAAGAGGAACAGCGTCTCGGCGAGCATCGGGTCGGGATCGGTGTAGTCGTCGCGGAAGCGCGTCTCGAGCAGTTCCACGTTGTCGCGATAGAGGCGCAGCGCGCCCTCGCGGTCGCCGGCGCGCAGGAGGATGTACGCAAGCACGAGCGACTGGAACTCCATGATCTGCGGATGCTGCGCGATCTGCGTCTCCATCATCGCGCGCGCCTGATCGAGATCGCGCCCGAGGTGGGCGAGGCAGAGGGCGATGCCTTCGCGCGCGGCCGGATCGTTGGACTGCTTGTACGACTCGATCGCTTCCTCGAGCCGGCCCAGAAGCTTCAGCGCCTCGGCGCGATGAAAGGGATCGTTCGTGCGATCGGCCTCCCTCACTGCATCCTCAAAGCGTCGCTGGGCGATGAGCTGCTGCACGTTCGAGATCGGCTTCTGCGCGATCATGTACGCGACGAGCCAGCCGATCAGCGCAATTGCGATCAGGAGGGCCCAGAACGTGACGTTCATCGTGCGGGAGTTGAAGGTGCCGGTGATGGTGCTGGTTGTGCCGGCGCGACCGCGCCGCGCTCGACGATGAACGTCCGCATCGCGTGCGGGTTCCCGTCGTACGGGAAATCGAGCTCGGGCATCTTTGTGGGCACCACTTCGCTCTTCTCATTCGCGACGTCGGTGATCTCGGTGAGCGGCACCGCGGGCGAATCGGTCACGGCGCGTGCGTTGCGCATCGTCACGAACTGATGCAGTCCGGCGAGAGCGAGGAGCGCGACGAAGATGCTCGCGGCGATCACGATGCCCTGGCGCTGCCGCGCGAACTCGATCACGCTCTCCGAGGTCGAGAGCTCGCGGGCCTGAAACATCTCCTGCAGGAGCGCCTGCGTATCGACGCGCTGGCCGCTGACGGGATCGGCGCCGCAGAAGGGACAGAGCTTCGCGGCCGCGTCGATCGAGCGGCTGCACGCTGCACAAACTCCGCTACTCACGGTCGAATGATATTTCAACGCTGTATGGAGCCGCGACCGGCTCTCCGTTTTCCGTCGCCGGCTTGAACCGCCACGACTGGATCGCGCGGACCAGCGCGGGGTTGTTGCCGCCGCGGAGCATCTGCTCGACGTTGATGCTTTTCACGCGCCCGTCCGCTCCGACGATCAGTGTGAAGCGCGCCGTCCCGCGGCCCCGCGTGGGCGGAATCGGCTGGTACTCCGCGATGGGCCGCGTGCGGCTGATTTTTCGGACAGACGGTTCCGCCGTTTGCCGCGGACGTTGTGGGAGCGCGGACTGTCCCTGCGCGTACGCCGCTCCGCTGATCGAACGCGGATCGACGAGCACGGCCACGTTTTTCGTCTTCCTCTCGGCCTGCGCGCGCTTCGCCATCAGCGTGTACTCGTCGGCGGAGACGGCGGTGGCGTCGGTGCGCTGGTATTCGTTGGGCACCTGACCCGCGGGCATCACGATCGGCGCGCTGGTGATCGGCTCGTTCTCGATCCCTCCCTGTCCGGCCGGTACGAGCGGCGTGTCCGCACGTTTCGGTTTCAGGTTCTCCGTGTTGTGCTCCTGGGCCTGTTCTTCGAGCACATCAGGCGCGCGTTTCGGTGCGCCGTCGCGGTTGATCACCATGCCGACGAGGAACGCCAGCACGAGGCTGATCACGACGCCCGAGGCGATCGCGATCAGTCTCTTCACGTCCATCGGTTGCGGCGGCGTGTACTGCACGGCCGCTATGCGAGGAGCGGTCGTGCCGGGAGCGGGCAGCGGCTGGGCCTGGTTCCAGTTGCAGAACGGGCAGATGCCGGCCCAGGCGTCGATCGCGCGCTCGCAGCGGATGCAGCGGCTACGGTCAGTCATCGAAGCCGCTTTTCTGCAACCGACGTACCGTTCCACCAGGCGACGCCGTTTGCGGTGAGTGCGAATGCGTGCGGCGCGACTCCGCGAGCGAGGACCGTGCTCTCCCTGCGCGTGAAGTGGTACAGCGTGCGACTGCTGGAGTCGTAGGCGATCCACGTCCGTCCGCGCGTTTGAACGCGATCGATGCCGGTGGGGAACTGCGACGCGCGTCCGCCGAAGAGGCCGAGTCCGAGGAACCCGCGGAGGAAGCCGCGCGCGACGGCCTTCGCGGTTGATTGCGTCGACTCGGTGAGCCAGACGCGCTTGGCGGACGGATCGGCAACCGCGAGGATGCGTGCGGTCAGTGCGGTGCCGCCGCCCGCGAAGGCGAGATCGACAGGAACGGCGCCGACGGCCACTTCGGAGATAGGTCCTATAGGTCCCATCCGTCCAATTTGTCCTGTCCGAATCTTCCCCTCTCGCGGATAAGCGAGATAAAAACTCTCCCCCGCGATCTCGAAATCCGAGGCAAACGGCGGCACCTCGTATCGCGCGCCGCCGATCTCCTGCAGGACTCCGGACGCGCGCGAGTAGACGTAAACCTTGCCGTTCGCCTGAGCGAGATGCGATGGATCGGCAGCGAGCGGGATGTCTGTTCCTCCGACGCGCTGGAGCACGCGCGCGTCGCGGGCGAGGATGTAGAGGTCGCGTTTCACGAAGATCGCGGCGATCGGCGTCTCGGCGGTGCGGACCCGTGTGACGCGGGCGGACGCGAGGTCGACGATCGCGGCCTGGTTGTTCAGCGCATCGAGCACGGTCACGCGATCTTCGTTTGCGGTGATGAACGTCGCGTGCTCGACGCCGGCGACGTTCCAACCGTTCACGAGCTCGATGCGATGGTCGTGCGCGACGACGACGCCTCGGGGAGTGTCGGTGAGCACTTGCGCGAAGATCGGGAGCGCGAGGAGCGCGATGAAGACGAGCCGCTTCATCGTACGTTCTCCAGACCGAGCGGCTCGAGCAAGAGCGCGTCGTTTTCGCCGACTCCAAGGATCCGGTACGTCAGCCGCGCGGTTGTGTCGAACGTGCCGTCGAAGATCGTGGGCTCGGTGAATCGGAACGGGACACCGTCGATCGTGCCGGACGCGAACGTTGATCCCTCCTCGCCGTCGAACGTGACGACGCTCGTGAACGTCGCCTGGTCGAGAGCGGTGCGCTGTTCGGCCGTGAGGCGCTCGAAGGCATCGAGGAGCGCGCGCAGCTCGCTCGCGGTCGGCGTGGCGGACGGCAGCTTGAACGCATTGCTTGGCTCCGCCTCGTGACGCAGCGCGCGCAAGGTCTCATTCGCGGGAAACTTCTCCAGCAGTGCATCGAAGATCACGCGGGCGGCGCGGAGCTCGCCGCGATCGAGGTGCACGAGCGCGCGCTGCATGTCCGTCCCCGGAGTCACGGGATTCTTGCGGTACTCGCGGATCAGCGCCATCGAGAACGGATTCGCCTGGAACGCATCCGCGTAGAGACGCGCGCTCTCTGTTTCGTTGGGCGCGAGGCGCGCCAGCGCCGCAAGGGCGGTCACGTCGTCGCTGCGTCCATCGAGCACGCGCGTGTACTGCGTGCGCGCTGCGTCGAGAGCGCCGCGCGTTTCGTACAGCGCCGCGAGGCGCAACTGCGCGCGATTGAGCAGCGACACGTACGCGGCGACGTCGCCGCGCGCGGAGCTGTAGATCTGGAATGACTCCTGCCGTTCGGCTTGTCCGCGCAGCAGCGCGAACTTCGCCGAGCGCAGCGCCTCCGTCACTGTGACGAGCAGCCGCTCCGCTTCGGTCGTGTTGCCCGTCTCGATCAACGCGGTCGCCAGCGCGTGCTGGTACACGGCGAGATCGAGCGGCTTCTCCGCCACCGCCACGGCGTTCCGCGCGGCGCTGATCGCCTTGCGCGGATGTCCGAGGATGCGCATCGCGGAGGCGTAGAGATTCCAGGTCTCGGCGTCGTCGCTCACGTACCGCGCCGCTTCCTCGAGCAACTCGAACGCACGCGCCTCGCGGCCGAGCTTTGCCTGCGCGAGTGCGGCGTAGGCAGTCGCGTTGGCGTAGCGGGTGAGGCTCGAGTCGCGGCGCGCGTCGAGACGCTCGCGCTCCGCGAGATCGGCAGCTTTCACATACTCCGCGCGCGCAAGCGAAAGTTCGTTGCGCGCCGCGCGCACGTCGCCGAGGTTCAGGCGGCCGGAGAGCTGGGCCTCGAATTCGCGCGAGCGCGAGAGCTGGTTTTCCATCTGAGCGATCTCGAAGTCGGAGGCCAGCCGCGCTTGCGCGAGGATCAGGACGAGGAGCAGGGCGCTCATTCCGCGAAGTACCCCTTCCTCGCGCCGAGAATCTGCAAGCGCGACGAAGTCACCTCGATGCTTCGCCAGCCGCGCTTCGTGCCGCGGCTCTGGTAGACGAGGAGATAACGGCTGTTGATGTCGGCGAGGACGTTGCGCAGCTCGCGCTCGATCGTGTCCTTTGTCGCGGAGACTACGCTGCCGCCGGTATTGCTGGCGGCGCGATCGAGGAAACGCGCGTGCGAGCCGCCGAGGACGAGCGCGCTCACGATCGTCTTCGTGCCGCTGATCTTGCGTAACGCCTCTTCATCGGAGAGCACGCTGTTGCGATCCCCGCCGTCGGTGATCACGATCGCGTAGGTCCGCTCCTTCGACGCGACCGATGCGACCGCGTCCCGAAGGGACGTGCCGCCCGAGGGAGTTGCATCGATGCGGATGACGCTGCGCGGTTTCGCCACGTGATGGTTGAACAGCACGAGCGAGGCCGAATCGCCGGGACGGAGCAGCTTCTGCGCGTTTTGCACCGCGCGTAGCGCCGCGTCGAGCTTGCCGTCGCCCATGCTCAGCGAGCGATCGACGATGAACGCGAAGTGCGCGGGCGGACGCTCTGGCTTCACGTCGCGTACGGTCTGCGCGACTCCGTTCTCCCGCACGCGAAGGTCGGATGCCTCGAGCGTGCGCGAGGAACGCACGCGCAGCGCGACTTCCACGATGTCGACGTCGAGCGTGTCGTTTGCGGTGAACGACGCCGTCGTGATGAACGCGGACTCGCTGGTCTTGAATCCGTTCGACCAGACCTTTGCGGTGATCGTCCGTGCCGCGAGCGACGTCCCGAAGTCGTACGCGATCCGGAACGGCGGCTTGCGCGCGACCCCCGCGAGGACGCCGTCGACGGAGAAGTCGACCCGGTCGACCGATGGGGCGTCCGTCGTAATCTCGATGGCCTGCGGCCCGATCGCCTGCGCGCCTTGCAGAGGCGAGAGAAAGGTGACGCTCGACCGTGCGGCGGAGGCCGCGAAGATCAGCGCGAGAAACACGAGGTTGCGCACATCGTTCGAAACGAGCGCGCGGCCATAAGCTATTTCTCTTCTGTGATTTGGCCTCGCGAGCGGACGATTCGTCCGTTGCATGGGACGGCGGGCCTATAATGACGCATCACGCAGAACCGGAATGCCCGCTACGGGATCGAGATCAACGATCACTGCCTCGAGTGCAAGTGGAGGTCGGACAGCTATTTCTGCCAGTTCGACCCCAAGGTGCTGACGCAGTTCGACACGATCAGCTACGCCAATATTTATCCCGCGGGGACGGTGCTTTACGCGGAGAACGAGCCACCCAGGGGCCTGTTCATCGTCTGCACGGGCCAGGTGAAGCTCAGCATTTCGTCCGGAAGCGGCAAGACGCTCATCACACGCATGGTCCCTGCCGGCGAAGTCCTCGGCCTCTCGAGCGTGTTGTCAGGCAAGCCGTACCGGCAGACCGCTGAGACTGCAGCACCGTCGCAGCTGAAGTTCGTCAAGCGCGAAGACTTCCTGAAGTTCTCCGAGGAGCATCGCGATATCTCGTTCAACATCGCGCGGCAACTCATCGAGGAATGCGAGTCGGACGCGAACCAGATCCGCGCCCTCGGACTCGCCAACTCGGCGGCGGAACGCCTCGCGCAACTTCTGTTGCAGTGGTGCCAGGATTCGGGACAGCCCTCCGCGAGCGGCTTGCGCTTCCCGGTGGCGATGACGCACGAGGAGATCTCGCAACTCATCGGCACGTCGCGCGAGACGGTCACGCGCCTGCTGAAGAACTTCCGGGAGAAGAAGATCCTGACGGTGCGGCGCTCGTCGATGACGCTGCACAAGAAGTCGGATCTCGAAGATCTGCTGGATCTCTAGTTGCGGGTTGCGAGTTGCGAGCGTGCAACCCGTAACCATTTGTGACACCCGTCACAAACCTTCGGTTCATCTTCCACCACTGCTCGGTCTAACCGTCCTTTCCGGCTTTCCCCTCTGAGCGCAGATTGCCGACATACAGAGGAGAGAATCATGAACAGCAACGGCAAGGGCACCAACAACTACCTTCGTTCTTACGTCGCGATCATCCTGATCGCCGTGTTCATCCCGATCCTGGCGGTGGCGGGTGAGCGCGAGAAGCACAATCCGTACACCGTCCTAGGGATGCAGATCCGATCGCACCTGCTGCCGGACACGCCGGGCGCGCAAGGCGAGGACATCGGTCCGCTCGTGTTCCAGGAGATCATCCCGTGCCGGTTCGTGAGCACGCTGGCGAAGGACGCGTACGACGATCCGTGGGGCGGCAAAGAGTTCCAGATGATGGAGAGCCGCACGTACTACCCGAAGGGGATCCTGCTCTCGAGCAACGGATGGGAAAACCCTTGCTCCGAGCAGGTGCCGTCGGATTCGGTCGGCGTCGCGCTGCGGCTGATGTCGTATGAAGCGCCCGGCGCAGGCTCGGTGTATCTGGCGCCGGCGTCGACGTACCGCACGCAGAACATCCCGGCGATGTGGTTCGCCGGCGGGCAGAACGAGATGCGCGAGGCGACGGTCGTCCTGCGCAACGACGGCTTCACGCTGATGGTCGATCAGACCACGCACCTCACCATCGACATCATCGGTTACTTCAAGAAGGACCCGAACGGCTACGGCGCGAAGGGCGACAAGGGCGACCAGGGTGACAAGGGCGATCGCGGCGAAGCAGGTGCACAGGGTTACCAGGGTCTCCAGGGCGAGAAGGGCGACGAGGGCGACACCGGAGCGCAGGGCGCGCAAGGTCTCCAGGGCGAGAAGGGTGACAAGGGCGACGCCGGAGCGCAGGGCGCGCAGGGTCTCCAGGGTGAGAAGGGTGACAAGGGCGACGCCGGAGCGCCGGGCGCGCAGGGTCTCCAGGGTGAGAAGGGCGACAAGGGCGACGCCGGAGCGCAGGGCGCGCAGGGTCTCGAGGGTGAGAAAGGGGACAAGGGCGACGCCGGAGCGCAGGGCGCGCAGGGTCTGAAGGGCGACAAAGGTGACAAGGGTGACACCGGCGCGCAAGGTCTGAAGGGCGACAAAGGCGACAACGGTCAAGCCGGCGCGCAGGGTCAGGTCGGACCGCAGGGTCCTCAAGGTCCGCGGGGTCCCAAGGGCGACAAGGGTGACACCGGCAACCCGGGCGTGCTCGGCAGCGTCGGCGGCCCGTACACCTTCCCCCCGGGCGGCACGATCACGATCTACGACGGCGTAGTGACGCCCAACAGCTTCGTCCTCCTGACCTACGTCGACGTCTCGAACGGTAACGCACTCGGAGTCGTGTCGGTCTCGAACGGATCGTTCGTCGCCACCGGCAGCCCCAACAAGCCGTTCAAGTACATCGTCCTCACGGTTCAGTAAGAAGAGAGAGGTATGCGGACGATGAAGGGCGCCGGCCCAGAGGCCGGCGCCCCTTTGGTTTTTCTGGATACAATCGCGCGCCCGATGATCGATCCCATCGCCTTTGCCTGTCGGCTCATCGACGTGCCGTCGCCGAGCGACAGCGAGCTCGCCATCGCCGAGCTCCTGGAGCTCGAGCTGATTCGCCTCGGCTACGCAACCACGCGGCACGACGTCAGCGACACGCGGTTCAACCTCTTCGCGAGCGCCGGCGGCGCGCCGCGCGTCGTCCTCAACTCCCACATCGACACCGTTCCACCGTGGTTCGCGTCTTTGCAGGACGCTGATTACATCTACGGGCGCGGCGCCTGCGACACGAAGGGCGTCATCGCGGCGATGATCGCAGCCGGCGAGCGGCTGCGCGCGCGCGGCATCGACGACTTCGCGTTCCTCTTCGTCGTCGGCGAGGAGACGGACTCGATCGGCGCGAAGACCGCGAACGTCGCCTTCGCGAACCTCGGCTCGGAATACGTCGTCGTCGGCGAGCCGACCGGATCGGTGTTCGCGCGCGCGTCGAAAGGCGCGCTCACGTGCACGGTCCGCTTCGAAGGTGTGGCCGCGCACTCGGCGTACCCGCAGCTCGGCGAGTCGGCGATCAACCGCATGGTCGAGGCGATCGCGGAGATCAACGCGACCGACTGGGGCCGGCACGACGTCCTCGGCGACGCGACCGTGAACGTCGGCGTCGTGCGCGGCGGGCAGAAGCCGAACATCGTTCCCGCCGAAGCGGAATGCGAAATGATCTTCCGCCTCGTCACCACGCCCGAAGACGTGCAGGCGAAGCTCGAGAAGATCGTGGCGCGCTATCACGGTCGCGTCACTCTTGCGCGCGGCAACGCGCCGCAGTTCATGGTCGTGCCCGAGGGGCAGGAGTCGGTGGTGGTTTCCTTCAATACAGACGTGCCGTGGCTGACGAACCTCGGCAAACCGTTGCTGTTCGGTCCCGGCTCGATCCTCGACGCGCACGGCGCGAACGAGAAGATCGCGAAGCGCGACCTTTTGGCCGCGGTCACCACGTATGAGGAGATGGTCGTGGCCCTCTTAGAGGGGAGAGTTGCGTAGTTGGCTCTTGCTCGTTGAGCGATAATCACCCCCGCCATGGTCCGACACATCGTCCTTTTTCTCTCCCTGCTCCTTGTGTATCCGTTGTTCGGTAGTGCGGAGCGTCCGATCTCCGACGTCCGCATCGGCGTCGTCGGCACGATGGAATTGCGTTCGATGGTCGGCGCGGGCAGCGCCGAGGGGTTCCTCGTTGCATGGACGTCGAAGGAGCGCGGCGGTCAGGCGATGCGCGTCGATCTCATGGGTCGCGTCGACGCAACGTCCATCGGACTTCCGTTCGCCCCTCGTTTCGTGTTCCGCAAAGACGACTTGTGGTTCGTCGTCGGGAACGAGGGATGGGTGCGACTCGATCGCGACGGAGCGTTGCTCGATCGCCGGCCGCGCCTTTTTCCGCAGCCACTCGCACGAATCATCGGCGGCGCGTGGACCGGCCGCGCGCTCGTGCTCGCAACGCATGAGAGCTCGGTGCTGACCGCAGTTTCGCTCGACGCAGACATGAAGGTCACGGGCACGCGGACGCTCAGCAGGGTCGCGCACGACCCGATCACCATCCGCGTGGCGACGGACGGCAGATCGGTCGTGATCATCATGAACGACACGAAATACGAGACCACCTCGATCTTCGATGCGGATGGCGTGTTCATGAAATCGACCGAGCACCAGACCTTCCGCAAGCTGGCGGCGCTCGGATCGGAAGGTCGGAACTACGTTGCTGTGTATGAGCAGATTGGAGACGGCTGTGTTGGCAAGTGCTTCGTCAGCAGACCGTTCGACATCCGCACGTCCAGCAGTTCATTGCATCGCGTGCATGTGGAGTGGGCTGACCACATTCATGCGCCAACGCTCTCGTGGGATGGAAACGAGTTGTCGTTCTTCTACGCGGCGGACGAGGAGATCCGCGCCGTGCGGATCGATCGCGACGGCCAATGGATCGCGAACAACATGTTCATGAAGGCCGACGTCGATGACATTGACATCGATGCGGGCTTCTATGGGGTGTCCGCCGCCGGCACGACGTTGATTCTCTACGGGAAGTTCGTCGCTGGTCCTCGATCCGACGTGGCTCTTCACATGCGCGCAGCGCACGAGGCCAATCAATTCGAAGACGTCGAAGAGATCGCACTCGAAATCGGCGCAACATCGCAGGAAGGCGTCGCTGCTGCGTCAAACGACACGATGTCACTCGTGATCTGGCGGGAGCGCATCGAGCGGCAGGTCTTTCAAATCCGCGGAGCTCGAGTCGCGCGCGACGGCTCGATTCTCGATGCCACGGCAATCCGCATTGCGCAAGGCATCTGCAGCGTCTGCGAGCCGGCGATCGCCAGCAACGGCGAGACGTTCATGATCGCTTGGTATTCGACTGCCTACTCGTTCAACGACGTGTACGTGATGTTGTACGACGCGAACGGAGCTCGAACGAAATTCTGGCGCATCGGACGCGCGCCGTCGGGCGTCGGCGGAGTCCTTCGAGGGAAACCGACGATCGTGGTTCGCGGCAAAGAGTATTCGGTGTTCTGGTCTTTCGGCGGCAAGCGATACCTTTCGTCGTCGACGGTCGACATCCATTCGCCATCAGCGCCGTACGCGGACGGCGAAGACGTCGCGGAGCTTCATGGCGCGTCGAATGGAGCGGGATATCTGCTCGCCTCGGGCGGGCGCGCGTCGTTCGTCGACAATGCCGTCGCGCTGAACGAAACGGACATCTCCGGCGATCGCGTTTCGGCGGTGTGGTGGAACGGCGCGTCGTATTCGGTTCTGCACGGCGACGCAACCACGGATTCGATCACCCGGTTCGATGCCAATGGTGTGTTCCTCGGTACTGCGGGTCCATTCGCGCGGCCTCAGCTCCCGAAGTGGGGCGTCACCTCCGATCCGGCATGTGATGCGAAGGGTTGCTCGACGACATTCGGCACGATTGAAGATGGACGTTTCCTGTTGAGCCACCTTCGTGTCGACGACGATGGAACGAATGTGTCGTACCGCGTCCGCGCAGCCGTCGACGTTCCGTCCTCGCAGCAGCAGGGCGAAGAGATGATGGGGATCGCTCCGCTGCAAGTGGCCGGTGGCCCTTTGCTCGCCGCTTATACGCGGCGTGAGCTCGCTCCGCCGTACGCGGGGATCTCACGCGTCTTCCTCAGTCCCTTCGTCGTGGGTCGGACGCGCACGGTGAGGCACTGAAATGCGCGTCTCCTCGATTTTCCTCCTCGCGCTTTTCGTCTGTCCGATCGTCGTCCGCGCGACGACGCTCGAGCGGCCGATCACTTCTGAGGTCCGCTCTGGTCGCTCTTCGACCACCGCGAGGATCGCCGCCGGAGGCGCATTCAACGGCGAACGGTTTCTCATCACCTGGGTGTCTGCGGATCGCGACGGTCAGGCGATGCTCCTCGACCGCACCGGCGAGCCGGTGAGTGCCGTGACGGGCTTGCCCTTCCGGCCGAAGTACTCGTTCTGGAACGGCGATGAGTGGATCGTCATCGGTGAGGGGTGGGTGCGGATCGACGCGGATGGAAGATTGCTCGATCATGAGCCGCGGTCGCTTGGTTTGCCGAACGGCTTCGTTTCAGCGGCGGCGTGGACGGGGACATCGCTCATCGTCGTGAGGACCGTTCTGGAACCGACATTTCCGAACACGCTGTTCATCGCGACGTACGACGCACAGATGCAGTTGAGATCGATCAAAGAACACGACGTGAGCTCGGCCGCGCATCTCGTGTGGGATGGGCAGGCCGCGCTTCTTCTCTATCGGCGCTCCGGGGAGTCGATGCAGTTGCGCGCGAACATTCTCGATCGCGACGGTGCGATCCAACGCAGCAAGGCCATCCTGATCAACACGCCGATCGCAGTCGGGACGACCGGCGACCGCGATGGATATCGCGTGATGGCGCGAAAGAGCTCCACCGCGCAGACGGCCTTCTACACCACGTACCACATCGATCACGATCTCGCGGTCGAGCAGAGCTTCTACACGATCGGCCGCTCATCGAAAGCCGGGGGCGAAGGACCCACGTTGTCGTGGGATGGCTCCGCGTTCCACTTTTTCTACGTCACGGGCACGAACCCGACGCGCGAGTTGTACGACACACGACTCTCGCGCGAGGGTGTCGTGCTCGAAGACGCGCTGGTCACCACGTACTTCGACAACAACACCGACTGGCTCGATGAAGTGTCCAGCGTCTCAGCCGCCGGTACGAACTTCATGTTCTACATGCCGCTCGAGCCCATCTGGGGACCGATTCTGAAAGTGCGCCGGGGAAGCAGCGTCGCGGAGCTCGCGGCGTCTGCGACACGCGAGCTCGAACGAGGAGCCTTCGCACAAACCGCATCCGGAGCGGCGTCGAGCGCGACGCAAACTCTCGTTTCGTGGGCGGAGCGGCCTGCGCCAGGCGGACCCGGTTGGATTTACGCGACTCGCGTCGATGCGAGCGGCCTGGTTCGCGATCCGCAGTCTCTGATCGTCGGTGTCGACGCTTGCCTGGGTGCGTCGGTTGCCAGCGCCGGAGACAGTTTTCTCGCGGCCTGGCGGACGGCGCAGGGCGTGATGATCGCGCGTGTTGATGCGGACGGTGTCGTCTCACAGAGAACGCGCGTCGGTCTGCCACCGCAACAACTCCCGTGTCAGGGAGGCGTGAACGTGATCTCGAACGGGACGGCGTATCTCGTCGTTTGGGGCAACTACGAATCGGGCCGATATGCCGTCTTCGCGAAACGCGTGAGCGCAACAGGAGAAGTGCTCGACGCCGTGCGTCTCGAGCTCGGAACCGCGTCGGATGGGTTCGAAGGCGCGTCGAACGGCGCCGACTACTTGATTGCGTGGGACGGCAAGACCATTCGCGTCGACGCCGACGGGAATCGGCTCGACCCGATGATCACACGCGACCCGGCGCCCGCGAACCCACCTCAGACAGTGCTGGTTTGGTGGAACGGTGCCTCGTATTCGATCCTGGAGCGCGAGCGTACTTTCCAGGCCCGGTATCGCATCCATCGGGAAGCCTCCAATGGCACGCGCGTGAAGGCGGGCGAATGGCTGCCGTACATCGCTTCGTTTGCAAGCTCGCTGGGCGACGGCATTTGCAATGGACTGACCTGCACGTTTCTCGAACAAGCGGTCCACAACGGGACCCCGATCATTCGCCAGATCGTCGTGACGGATGACGAGACTCCGTCGATCGATTGGGTCGATACGATCTCCATCGCTCCCGCGCGCGCGTCCTCCCCGCAGGTAACGGCGATTCCTTTTTCCATCAATGGCAGACGGCTCTTCGCGGCATATACACGCTACATGCTCGAGCCGCCCTACAGTGGCATCGCGCGCGTTTTTCTGGCTCCGATGGATCCGCCGCGCACGAGAGTCTTGCGCCGCTGATGATCTTCACCGACTCGCACTGCCATCTCACGATGTCGAACGCCGAGGCGAATCTGCGGGCGGCGCGGGAGACGGGTGTGCGCGGGTTCGTCGTGCCGGGGACGAACCTGAAAGACGCGCCGCAGGCGGTGCAGATCGCGCGGGACAATCCGGACGTATGGAGTGCGGTCGGCTTTCATCCGCACGACGCGAAGCATTACGACGACGCCGCGTTTGCGGAGATCGCGCGGCTGGCGCGCGAGGAGCGTGTCGTCGCAATCGGCGAGATCGGGCTCGACTACCACTACATGCACTCCGAGCGCGACACGCAACGCGAGGTGTTCGAGCGTCATATTGCGCTGGCGAAGGAGCTCGACAAGCCGATCATCGTCCACAACCGCGAGTCGACCGAGGACATGGTCGAGGTGCTGTCGCGCAGCGGCGCGCGGGGGATTCTGCACTCGTACACCGAATCGCTCGACGTCGCGAAAAAGCTGATCGACCTCGGATTCGTGATCTCGTTCTCCGGCATCGTCACGTTCCGCAGCGCAGATGCTTTGCGCGAGGTTGCGCGCGCGCTGCCGCACGACGCGGTGCTGATCGAAACGGATACGCCGTACCTCGCGCCCGTCCCGTACCGCGGCCGCGACAACGAGCCCGCGTACGTGGTGAAAATCGCGGAGCTGCTGGCGAAGTTGTGGGCGGTGCCGGTGGAGCGGGTGGCGGAGGTGACCACGTCGAATTTCGAGCGCGTGTTTTCTGTCAGTTTATCTCGCTCCGTTTAGTTTATCCCGCGTCTGCGCGCGGGATAAACTCTTAAAACGAATGACAGACCTGTCCATAGTTTTCCCCGTCTATAACGAGGAAGAAAACATCCCCTTGCTCCTCCGCGAGATCCAGTCTGCCGTGGAAGGAAAGTGGACGTACGAGATCGTCGCCGTCGATGACGGCTCGACCGATCGCAGCCGCGCGGTGCTGCACGAGATGCAGGCGGAGTATCCGATGCTGCGCGTGCTCGCGCTGGAGAAAAACAGCGGCCAGACCGCGGCGCTCGATGCGGCGTGGCGTGGGGCGCGCGGGCGTTTCGTCGTGTCGCTCGACGCGGACCTGCAGAACGATCCCGCGGACATCCCGGCCATGATGCGCAAGCTCGAGGAGACGAAGTCCGACATGGTCATCGGCGTGCGCGTGAACCGCGCCGACACCTGGAGCCGCAAGATGCAGTCGAAGATCGGCAACGGCGTGCGCAACTGGATCACCGGCGACCACATCACCGACACCGGCTGCTCGCTGAAGCTCGTCCGGAAGGAAGCGGTCGACCGCGTGAGCCTCTTCACCGGCATGCACCGTTTTCTCCCGACGCTTGTCCGCTACGCCGGCTACAAGGTGGTCGAGATGCCGGTCAACCACCGCCCGCGCCAGTTCGGTCAGTCGAAGTACGGTGCGATGAACCGCGCCTTCCGCGGGCTCGCGGACTGCTTCGCGGTGCGGTGGATGGGGAAGAGAATGCTCAACTACAACGTCAGCGAGGAACGGCAGCCATGACGCTCGATCCGCGGTCGTGGGATTTCTGGGTCGCGTTCGGTCTCGCCGGTCAGCTCCTCTTCGGCTCGCGTTTCATCGTGCAGTGGATCTCCTCGGAGCGGAAGAAGACCAGCCACATCCCGATCGTCTTCTGGTACCTCTCGCTCTCCGGCGGCATCGTCACGGCGCTCTACGCAATTCACCGCCGCGACCCCGTGTTCATCATCGGCCAGAGTGCGGGCCTGATCGTATATGTCCGCAACCTGATGCTGATCTATCGTCACCGTGCTCACCCCGAGTCAACGAGCCCGCCTGCTCACGATCGCCCGGACCTCGATTGAGGCCGTGCTCGACGGACGGCGTCCGGAGGTGGACGCGTCCGCGCTCGACGAGGAGCTGACGCGTCCCAGCGGCGCGTTCGTCTCGCTGCACACGAAAGACGGCGATCTGCGCGGCTGCATCGGCTCGATCCATCCGGTCGCGCCGCTCTGTCATGCGGTCTCCTCGAGCGCCGTCAATGCCGCGTTCCGCGACCCGCGATTTTTCCCCGTCAGCCGCGAAGAATTGGCCGACCTTCACATCGAGGTCTCGGTCATGAGTCCGATCGAAGTCGTCGTCGAAGTCGAGACGATCGAGGTCGGCCGCGATGGTCTGATCATCAGCCGCGGAGGGCGCGCGGGCCTGCTTCTTCCGCAGGTCGCGACCGAGTACGGATGGGACCTGGAGAAATTCCTCGCCCAGACGTGCGTGAAAGCGGGTCTTCCGCAGGACTCCTGGCGCCATCCGGACTGTCGGATCGAGCGCTTTTCTGCAGAAGTTTTCAGCGAGCAACTCGCTGAATAGATGCGACTTACCTGCAGTGTTTGCTTCAGCGGGCAATATTCCGTCGCGAAGAGGGCGTTTTGAGGCGCGTTCCGGTAGTAATCATCAAATAACAGGAGCGTGAATGCCCAGGAAAGCCCCCGTCACGGAGACCCTCTCACTGCGTTTCGCGCGACTGACGAAATCCGCGGAGCGCCATCGCGTCGTGCGCTTCATGGGAGGCCGCGGCGCCGCCGCCCTCCTCCTCGGAACGGCCCTCTCGATCGGCGGCATCGCCGAGACAATGGGGAGCATGCAGTTCCTGGTGCAGAAGGACCTCGATGCCGTGCGCGTGCTGCGGGTGAAGGGCGACGAGGCGAAGGTGGTGGCGGATCTCGAGGGCAACTTCACGGGCAATACCGTCTTCAAGCTGGCGCAGGTCCTCCCGGATCGCTACGTTTCGCGCGAGCTCGCGCTGTTCGATCAGAAATGGATCGCCACCGACGAGTGGACGTCCAGCGAAACGCCGCGAGGCAAGCGCGATGTCTTCTTCGAAGAGATGCATCGCATCAGCGACGCTGTCCGCGCGGAGTTCTTCACCGAAGAGATCCCGTACGGCGCGCTCATTTACGAGAAAGCGAAGAAGTACGACGTCGATCCGGCACTCGTGGCCGCGGTGATCGAGCAGGAGTCGCGCTTTCGTCCGCGCGCGAAGTCGCACGTCGGCGCCCGCGGTCTCATGCAGCTCATGCCGCGCACCGGCCGCTGGATGGGCGCGCGCGATCTCTACGATCCCGAGCAGAACGTCGACGCGGGCGTGAAGTACATCAAGTATCTCAACAAGCGCTTCAACGGGGACCTCAAGAAGACCATCGCCGCGTACAACGGAGGCGAGGGAAACGTCATGCGCTACCGCGGCGTCCCGCCGTTCCGCGAGACGCGCCAGTACGTGAAGAAGGTCATGAAGAACTACGACCGGCACACCAAACGGCTCGAGAAGTACAACAAGGAGCAGGTGGGCGGGTCGATCCTCGAGGTCGATGGCACGTTGACGGTGCGGTAATTTACAGCCCCGGCGCCCTCTTCCGTTTGACCTAACCCCCTCATTCGCGCTAACTTTGCCGGGAACCGGAGGGGACAATGGTTAGTGGTGTGCGTAGGGTGGCTCCCGTTCTCCTGCTCGTGATTGCTGCGACCGGCACATTTGCCCAGTCGTCGCAGCCGCCGCGTGAGCTTCATCGCGTTGGCGATCACTGGACGCCGTACAACCCTCCCGATCCGTCCAGCTATCCCGCGGGCGCGCGGACGCACGAGATCAAGCCCGGCGACACGCTGTGGGATCTCGCGCAGCAGTACTACAACAACGCCTACCTCTGGCCGCAGCTCTGGGAAGCGAACACCTGGATCACCGACGCCCACTGGATCTATCCCGGCGACGTCCTCCTCGTCGAAGGCGAAGGCGCGGTTCCCGTCGCGGAATCCGGCACGGAGTCCGGCGCGCTGACCGCGGTCACTCCGCGCGCCGCCGGCACCGGCGAGGCGACGAACGTCTTCGCGACAGCGCAGGAAGGCGGCATCGCCGTCGCCCGCATCACCACCGAGAGCCGTCCCCTCGCTCTCGGCACCGAGTCCGACATCTACTGCTACGGCTACATCGGCGATCCCAACGAGCCGATGCCGAACGTCATCTCCTCGCACGAGAACGTCGACGTGAAGTACGTGCCGCGGGCCAATCCGCCGGATCCGGCGAACGCGACGGTCGGGGACCTGGTCTACGTGACCGGCGGCGTCGAAACGGGACTCGTGGCTGGCGAAAGCTATCTCCTCGTCCTGCCGACGAAAACGGTTGTCCATCCGGTGTCGGGGCGCAGCCTCGGACGCCAGTACGACTACATCGGCCAAATACGCATCCTCTGCATCGAGGACGGACGTTCGCGCGCGATCGTCACACAGGCTTGCCGCGAGATCCCGATCGGCGCCCGTCTGAAGCCGATCCCGCAGCTTCCGATCCCGATCGCGCGCGTGCCGGAACCGGCGCAGTGGTGTGATCCGGCGAGCGGCAAGGCCGCGGGCTACATCGTCGATTCGCGTGGGTGGGATCTCGGCCTCGTCGAGGGAAACCTCGTGCAGATCGATCTCGGCCGCGACGAAGGGATCCAGCCCGGCGACTTCCTGTCCGTGACGCGTCCCAGCGAGCGCCGCGATCAGCCGCCAATGATGCTCGGACAGATCGGCGTGCTCACCACCGAGGCCCGGACCGCAACGGCGATCGTCCTTCACGCTCGCCGCGAGATGTTCATCGGGGATCGCGTCGAGCTGCGGTAGCCGGCACGGCCGGCTGCGCTGGTTGGCCTAGCCTTGGGCACGTGCGGTCGCTCCGAGGCTGACTCTGCCGCGCAGGCTCGTAGCGTAACGCGGCGCGCGATACTGTAGAATCGCGCGTCCGGGTCCATAGCTCAGCGGTTAGAGCTACCGGCTCATAACCGGCAGGTCCCAGGTTCGAATCCTGGTGGACCCACCAGACGCACGATGCTGAGAGAAGTCCACACTATTGTCCGCTGTCCCAATCGTGCCGGAGATGGCTTCCGCACAGGCGTTCCGACCAGGGAACGCCTTTTCTGTTTCTGGAGGATTCGTTGAACGAAGTCGACAAATTATGGGAGCTGCAGACCGTCTTCACCGCGCTGAACGAGCGCGAGAAACAGATGAGCGTCAAACCGGAATCCTTCGCCGCGATCGACCTCGAGTACCAGTCGGCGAATGAAGAGATGACGCGCCTGCAGGGACAGCTCGACACTCTCGGCAAGGAACGCCGGCGCGTCGACGGCGAGCTCTCGGACCAGCAGGAGCTGCTCAAGAAGTACCAGGGCCAGCTCATGCAGGTGAAGAATCAGCAGCAGTACGCGGCGGCGTGGAAGGAGATCGACGCCGCGCGCAAAAGCGTGAAGGAGCTCGAGGAGTCGGTGCTCAAGAACATGACCGAGGCCGAGGGTTTCCAGCAGCAGCTCGACGAGCGCAAAGGCAGTCACGACGCGCTGCAGGCGCGCTACGACGAAGCGCATTCCGAGTGGCAGCACTCCCTCGGCGATCTGCGCGCCGAGGCCGACAAGCTGCGCGCGCGCGCCGCGCAGATCGAGGCCACCATCCCCGAGCGTCTCCGCACCGAGTTCCAGAAGATCTACCGGCAGCGCCTGCAGATCGCCGTCGCGCGCGTCAACAACGATTCCTGTTCGGCGTGCCGCACGCGTGTGCGGCCGCAGGTCGCGCAGCAACTCAAACGCGGCGAGCTCGTTCACTGCGAGGGCTGCCACCGCATCCTCTATCTCGAAAGGTCGACATCCTGAAAGTCATCGCATTCATCGACGGCGCCGCCCGCGGCAATCCCGGGCCGGCGGGTTACGGCGTGTACATGAAGACCGGCAGCGGCGAGATCATCGAGGTCAGCGGCTACCTCGGCCCGACGACCAACAACGTCGCCGAGTACTCGGGCCTCCTCGACGCTCTCGCGGTCGCGCACGACGAAGGCGCGACAGACGTCGAGATCGTCTCCGACTCCGAGCTCCTCGTGAAACAGATGCTCGGCCAGTACAAGGTCCGCCATCCGAACCTCGTCCCGCTCTACACGAAGGCGAAGGCGATGGCGCGCCGTTTCACGCGCTTCTCCATTCGTCATACGCTCCGGGCCGGGAACAAAGACGCCGACCGCCTCGCGAACGTCGCCGTCGATCGCGCGGACGGACGCGTTCTGGAGCGGAAGCCCGTTGAGAGCTGACGAGATCCTCGCGAACACGAGCGCGCTCGAAGCGCGCATCGCCGCCGCGTGTGCTCGCGCGGGACGTACTCGCACGGACGTGAAGCTCGTCGCGGTGACGAAGACCTTTCCCGCGTCCGACGTCGACCACGCGATCGCCGCGGGGATGACCGACGTCGGCGAGAACAAGGTGCAGGAGGCGCGCGACAAGAAGCCTTCCGTCGCCGCCTCCGCGCGCTGGCATCTGATCGGCCATCTGCAGTCGAACAAGGCGAAGGACGCGGTACGGTTGTTCGACGTCATTCAGTCCATCGACTCGTTCGAGCTCGCGGAGCGCGTCGCGCGCTTCGCCGAGGCAGAAGGAAAGCGGCAGGAAGTGCTGGTGCAGGTCAACGTCGGCGAGGAGACGCAGAAGAGCGGCGCGGAGATTGCGGACGTTCCCGGCATCGTGCGCCGCATCGCAGAACTTCCGTCGCTGCATCTAGCCGGCCTCATGGCCATTCCGCCCGCCGGCGAGGCCGAGGCCATGCGCCCTTACTTCCGCACCCTGCGCGCGTTGCGCGATGATCTCGGTCTGCGGGAGCTGTCGATGGGCATGACCGACGATTTCGAAGTGGCGATCGAGGAAGGCGCGACAATCATCCGAGTGGGAAGAGCGATCTTCGGAGCGAGGAGCTGAATGGATTTCGTGCTCGTCTTCATCCGCGGCCTCGACCTGATCCTGGACATCCTCCAGTGGGTGATCTTGGTCTGGGTCATCCTGTCGTGGGTCCTGTTTTTTCTCCGCAACTCCAAGTTCCGCTGGCGCCATCGCGGCTTCTACGGGACGCTGGAGATGCTCAATGACCTCTTCGAGCGCATGACCCGCCCGTTCCTGCGGCCCATCCGCAGATGGCTACGGCGCTTCGACACCGCGGGCATCGACTGGTCGCCGATGGTGCTGGTCCTGATCATCTGGCTGATCCGCCAGTTGCTGGCGGTGGTGGCGGCGAGGCTTATACTGAGCCGTTGACCAAGTGACGGGAGGGTGGAACGATGCAGAACCTCACACCGCTCGAGATTCAGAAGCAGACCTTTTCGCGCGCGCTCAAAGGCTACAGCCCCGATGAGGTCCGCGCGTACCTCCACCTCGTCGCCGAAGAGATCGAGCGGCTGCTCCGCGAGAACGACCGCCTCGGACGCGACGTAGGAATGCTCCGCGAGGACGTCGAAGACCACACGAACCGCGAGCGCATCCTCAAGGACACGCTCCTCTCCGCGCAGAAGGTCGCCGAGGACCTGACCGCGAACGCGCGCAAGGAAGCGGAGCTGATCGTGAAAGACGCGGAGCTCCTCTCCGAGCGACTCGTCGGCCAGGCACAGCAACGCGTGGCGGACATCGAGAGATCGATCGGCGATCTGCGCATGGAGCGCCGCGCCGCGCGGAACAAGCTCACGACGACGCTCGACATGATCCAGCAGATGATCATCCTCGACGCCGAGGAAGAGGCCAACGAGGAGCCGATCACCTCGATGTTCCGCCAGCGGTCAACGTGACGCTTCTCATCCGCAACCTCTCCCAGATCGCGACGCCCACAGGCCGCACCGCCGTTCGCGGCGCGGCCATGCGCTCGTTGCGCGTGTATGACCGCGCGGCGATCGTGATCGACGGCGAGCGCATCGCGTTCGTCGGGGGGGAAACCGAGGTCCCGGCCGCATTGCGCATCGACGAGGACTTCGACGCGCGCGGCGCGACGGCGATACCGGGATTCGTCGACTCGCACACGCACATCCCGTTCGCGGGCTTCCGCGAGTCGGAGTTCAACCGCCGGTTGCAGGGAGAGACCTACGAGCAGATCGCGGCCTCGGGCGGCGGGATCGCCTCGACGGTGCAGGCGACGCGGCGCGCGTCCGAAGACGAGCTCGTAGCGAACGTGCTCGCGCGCGCGGCGACCATGGCGCGTTACGGCACGACCACTGCCGAGGCGAAGAGCGGGTACGGGCTGGACAAAGAGTGCGAGCTCAAACAGCTTCGCGCGATCCGCACCGCTGCGTCCCGTTCGCCCGTGCGGCTCGTGCCGACGTGTCTCGCCGCGCACGAGTTTCCACCCGAGAGCCGCGGCAGCGCGGCCGCGCGGCAGGGATACGTTTCCACGATCCTCGGCGAGATCCTTCCGGCGGTCGCGGAGGAAAACCTCGCCGTGTTCAACGACGCGTTCGTGGAGCGTGGCGTCTTCACGCGCGATCAGGGCGAAGCGGTGCTGCGCGCCGGCGCGGCGCTCGGGTTGATCCCCCGCCTGCACGCGGACGAGCTCTCCGACACCGACGGCGCCGCGCTCGCGGCGAGCCTCGGCGCGGCATCGGCGGACCACCTGATGTACATCTCCGACCGCGGCATCGACGCACTCGCGGCCTCGGACACCGTCGCGAACCTCTTGCCTGCGACGAGCTTCTTTCTGATGTCCCCGCAGTACGCGCCGGCGCGGAGGCTCATTGAAAGAGGGGCGATCGTGTCCCTGTCGACGGACTGCAATCCCGGTTCTTCGATGACGGAGTCGATGCAGACGGTCGTGCAGCTGGCGACGCTGCAGATGAAGCTCACGGTCGAGGAGTCGCTCACCGCGGCAACGCTGAATGGTGCGTACTCGCTGCGCCTGGCCGAGGAGACGGGGTCGATCGAGGTCGGGAAGCGCGCGGACTTCGTGTTGCTCGACGCGCCGTCGTACCTCCACCTCGTCTACCACTTCGGCGTGAACCTGGTGACCGCGGTGTACCGGGATGGGGTTCGGGTGTCATCCTGAAGCCGCGCAGACGGCGAAGGAACCCCTGCCTTGAACGCGTCGCGTGCTATCGGCAGGAGGTCCTTCGCCGTCTGTGCGGCTTCAGGATGACAGGGAGTAGTACTCAACAATCTTCTCGAACAACCTCCCTCCCACTGTCGTCTTCACCTCGTGCGAGCATCCCGCCACGTGCGGCGTGAGGATGAGCCGCGGGTCGTCCGGCAACGGCTCCACGGGCGGCTCGGGATCGAAGACATCCAGCGCGACTCCGGCGAGGTGATCATTCCGGAGCGCCTCGAGCGCGGCATTTTGATCGAGCACTTCGCCGCGCGAGGCGTTGATCAGATATGAGCGGCGCGGCAGCAAAGCGATCTCTCGCGCGCCGATCATCTTGCGCGTCTCGTCGGTCAACGGGACGTGCAGCGTGAGGATGTCGCTCGCGCTGAGGAGCTCATCGAGCGTCGCCAAGCGCGCTTCAGCGACGTACGGGTCATACGCGTCCACCTGCATTCCGAACGAGCCCGCGTACTTCGCAACGAGGCTGCCGACGTTGCCGAGACCGACGATGCCCACGCGGAAGTGACGCAACTCGTGCCGCGCCGCGCAGTCGTCTCGGCTGAAGACGCCGCGAACGATTTCGCGGGTGTAGAACGGCACCGTGCGCGTCATCGCGATCATGAATCCGATGACCAGCTCCGCGACCGCGTTCGCGTTCACGCCGGGCATGTGGACCACGTGGATCCCACGCTCGCGTGCGGCGTCGAGATCGATGTTGTCGATGCCGCTCGTCCCCTGCGCGATCAGTTCGAGTTTCGGCGCGGCCTCGAACACCCGCCGCGTGACTCGGTTGTACGCGCGTGTCACCAGCACCTCGGCGTCGCCGACGATCTCCGCGAGCTCCGCCTCGGTGCGAACGGGTCTGCGCACGACCTCGAACCGCGCGTCGCCGCGCGCGCGCTCGTCGAGCGAGCGGTCCACGTCGGCGGCGACCAGAATCTTCTTCATCTTTCCCCCGCATCCTGAGCGAAGCGAAGGATCAATGGAGCCCTCTCGTGAATCGCGCGGTCTGCGTGAGGGCTCCCTTGATCCTTCCTCGCTGCGCTCCTCAGGATAGACTCCCGCGAATGCTTCGCAAGCACCGCACGGCACTGATCGCGCTCGCGGTGTACAACTTCGTCTTCTTTTTTCCCGTCGCGTTCATGGCACGCGTGGTCTCGCCGAACGACGTTTTCACGAACTTCAGCCCGTGGAACATGGGCCGGCCGCTGGACGTCGTCCGCGCCCAGAACTCGCTGCTGAACGATCCGCCGACCGCGTACTTCACGCTGCTCGCGCTCGCGAAGCAGGACCCGCGCACCTTTCACTGGAATCCGTACATCGCGTCCGGCGTCCCGGGCTTCGGCTCGGCCGCCGCGGCGACGTTGACGCCGTTCGCGCTGATTCCGCTGCTCCTGCCATTGAAGTGGCTCTACACCGCGATGGCGTTCCTCAAGCTGAACGCGTCGTTCGTGTTCACCTATCTGTGGCTGCGCGAAGAGCGGCTCGGCCGCCGGGGCGCCGCCATCGGCGCGATCCTGTTCGCCGGCGCCGGCATGTACTCCGTGCGGTGGCTCTGGCACATCACGAACACGACCGCGCTCTATCCGGCGCTGCTGTGGATCGTGCGCCGCACGTTTAACGGTAGACGCACGCCTCTCATCGTGATTACGTTGATTGCGCTTAGCTACGCGATCTCCGGCTTCCCCGCCACGATTGCCTACGGCGCGTGGGTGACGGTGTTCTATATGATCTTTGGAGTGCGGAGGCAACGCCTCCGCTTTCTAACGCGAGCATTCGTCCCCGCGGCCCTCGGCGTGCTCATCGCAGGACTCATCGCGCTTCCAACCCTCATCCCCTTCTTCCAACTCATCCGCCGCAGCGGCTATCTCGAGATCCGGCAGACGATGAGCATCAACGCCGTCTACCCGCTGCACCACGCGCTGAACTTCGTGCTGCCCGATCGCCTCGGCAATCCCGCCTACAAGAACTGGACGGGCGATCCGCGACTCGGCGTCCTCGACAACTACGTCGAGTCGACGATCTATCTCGGTCTGCTCGCGATTCCTCTCGCGCTCCTTGGTCTCTTCAACCGTCGCGCACGCGCGCGCTGGTTCTGGCTCGTGGCCGCGCTGCTCATCGTCGCGTGCATGTTCGCCGCGCCGGTCATCTCGACATGGATCGCCAGAGTCCCAGGCTTCAAATACTCCGCGCTCGCGCGCCTCGGTCTGATCCTGCCGCTTCCCATCGCGTATCTCGCCGCGGCCGCGCGCCTGCGCAAGCAACTCGTGTACGACGCGGTCGCGATCCTGATCGCGTTCGACCTCGCGCTTTTCGCGGGCCGCTTCCACCCGTACCTCACGCACGAGCAGGCGGACGTCCCCACGACGCCGACGATCGCGTTCCTGCAATCCGACCAACCGCCGTTCCGCGTCGCACCGATGATGGACTACCTCTGGCCGAACTCCTCGGAGCTGGTACGCGTCGAGGACGTGCGCTCGCATTTTTCGTCCGAGGCGGATTACCGCAAGATGCTGCAGCGGCTGGAGCCGGGAGCGTGGAGCGGACGCTCGACGGTGATCACGTTCTTCTCGCCGAACTTCAACTTCGACGATCCGCTCACCGGCCTCCTCGGCATCCGCTGGTACGTCGAGCACAAGTACATCGACATCCTCAAGTGGGGCATCTTCAAGGCCACGGTGCCGGGCGTGAAGGAGACGGGGACGATCGCGCTGAAGCCAGGGATGACGCTGCAGCGCGAGGTGTGCGTCGACGCGGAACCGTTCTGGTCGATCGAGCTGCCGGTGAACATCGAGAGCGGCAACGGACGCATCGAGGTGACGCTCTTGAAGAACGGCGCACCGGTGTGGTCGCGTGCGTTTACGAAGGACGAAGCGAACGTGATGAACAAGATCTACGTGCCGCTTCGCCCTTACGCGCGCCTCGGCGAGACGGTGACGCTACGCGTGCGGGCGAACGGCGTCAAAGGTTACGTGCTCGAGGCGGAGAACAAGCAGTCGGTGTTCTACGGCCGCGTGACGACGCCGATCTATTTCGATCGGGAGCTGCCGGAGGGCCGGATCTTCCGCAACCTCGCCGAGCTTCCCCGCTTTCGCGCGGTCTCGCGCTTACGCAAGCTGAACGACGACGAGTTCCTCGCCGCGCGGGACATTGATTTCGAGCGCGAAGCCGTCATCACCGACGATCCCGTCCAACCGCCCGCACTGACGCCATCGAATGCACGCGTGACGCTGACGCACTACGCCCCGAACGAACAGCGCATCGCGACGACCTCGGACGCGCCGTTCTATCTCGCGTCATCGGAAAAGCTCACGCCCGAGCTGGCGATCACCATCGACGGCCGCCGCGCACGCGCCATCGAGACCGACATGATCTTCGCCGGCGTGCCCGTGCCCGCGGGTCGCCACGAGATCGTGTTCTCGCGCCGCATCGGGCGGGGCTGGTGGTGGGCGGCAGGGGTGGGGGCGGTGTTGCTCGCGGTGGGGAGTGTTGTGGAGTGGCGGCGACGATGAGCATGCGACAGGTTCCGGCGGATCCCCTTGCGTTCATTCAGAAATGTGTGCGCGAGCGAAAGATTTTGTGGACCTATCACGTCAACATGCGTCTCGAGCGGCGGCACATCAGTCGCGTCGATATCCTCGACGCAGTGGATACGTACGAGCTTGTCGAGGCCTATCCGGAGGATAAGTACCTGCCAAGCTATCTTCTGATTGCTTCAAACACGTTCCACGTACTGTTCGCTGCGGACATCCTGGGAGACAATGTGCGTGTGGTGACCGCGTATCAACCGAACTGGACAGACTGGATGCCTGATCTCAGAACGAGGAGGAACCGTTGATGACATGCCGAGTCTGCGGAGCAGGGCTGCATCCGATCGTCACGGACCTTCCGTTCAAGGTAACGAACCGTGCGATGGTGATCATCAAGGACCTTCCCGTCCTCCAGTGCGAACGTTGTGCGGAGTATCTGCTCGACGACGCGACGCTGGCGCGTGTCGACGAGCTGCTCGCGCGCGCGGACACGTCTGCCGAACTGGAGATCATCCGCTTCGCTGCGTGACCTGAACGCCCCTACTTCTTCACCGCGACGAGGATCACCTGATACGCGAACAGTCCCCTCCACGCGCGCGTGAGCCAGGTCAGCAGGCGCTCGCCGATGCGCAGGAGAAATTCGGGCGTGTAGCGGCCGATGATCAACCGCATCGGTACGGACGAGCCTCCGATCTCTTCGATGCGGAAGCCGGCGTTTTCGATCTCGCGGCGGATCGTGCGAATGGTGTAGAAGCGCAGGTGGGTGTGATCGAGGATGCCGCGGTCGCGGTATTCGAAGACGCCGAACAGCAGTCCGAGGCGGACGGTGATGTTCGCGATGTTGGGCACGGAGATGAACACGTGCCCCTCGTCCGCGAGCGCGGCGCGGACGAGGCTCAGCGCGTGAATCGGGCTGCGAAGGTGCTCGATGACGTCAGCCAGGACGATCGCGCTCGCGCCGTGCGGGAGCTGCTTCACGCGCTCGAGGTCCGCGATCACGACCGAATCGAAGCGGCCCACGAGCTCGCCGATGCAGTCGACGTTGTACTCGAATCCGATCGTGCGGTCGAAGTGATCGCGCAGCGCCGATCCGAGCTCGCCGCCGGCGGCGCCGAGGTCGAGGAGCGTGCCGCCGCGCGGCCGGTGGCGGCGGATCAGCTCCTGCAGGATGCGGTGGCTGCTCCCTTCGAAATCCTTGAACGTGTAGACGTTCGGCATGTCAGTAGTTCGCGTACGGCACGCCGTTGCGGTCCGCTCCAGGCGCGCTGCTGTGGACGTCGATCACGACCGACGTCGCCGGCGCGATGGTGGTGGTCTGAAAGTCGGCGCTCGGCTGCACCGTCTCCTCGGTGGTCACGCGCCAGTCCGCCGCGTGCGTGAGCGGATCCCTGGGAATCGAGCGCACATACCTGGGAGCGAGCTCGTCGAGCGTGCTCGGATATCGCCCGTGATCGGCTTTGTACCGCGCGATCCCCGCGCGCATTTCCGCGAGATATCGCTTCGTCCACGCGGCGGCTTCGTCCTCATGGTCCTTGCACGCCAGCACGACGAGCGCGAACACGACTAGCGCGCGAATTCTCAATCAGTGGCTTCCGATCGTGCCCACGTTCTTCAGCGTCACGGCGATGCCGTAGCTGGAAACGTTCTTCAATCCTTCGGCGCCGCTGAACACTTCGTAGCGGCGGTACTCGACCGCGAGACCATAACACGACCCCAACCACCCCGTGAGATAGCGCTGATCGAGGAACCGTCCCTCGGTGGCGTCGAAGTTCAACTGCACGTCCGCGCGGATCCGATCCTTCACGAGATACGAGCCGCCGTTCAGGCGGATCTGGCTGCGGCCGTTGTCCAGGCCCGGCGTGTCGAACGACGCGTAGTACGTGAAGCCGAGGTACTTGTCCGCGCGGTCGCCGGTGCCGACGAGGTTCGCCGAGAGACTCATCGAGTCGGCTTGGCGCGAGACGTTTCCGAACGACGCGTTTGCGTCGAGCGTGACCGACTGATACGGATTGAAGCGCAGCGTCGCGACGAGCGGCGTGAACTGATGTTCGCTGCGCGTCGTGCCGGTGAAGCGCGGGAAGGGATCGGAGAGCGCCACGCTCTGCCGGAGCGCGAATGACAACACCTCGCGCGGGTTGCCGCCGGCGGCCGCCGCTTCCTTGCCGATCAGACGCTGCGTCAGCGAGTACTCGACGGAATCGCGCACGATCGGGAGGAACGGCGTGTCGATCGTGTCGAAGCGCGCGATCTCTTCCTGGTTCTCGACGTTCGTCGTGTAGACGTAGCGCACGCGCGGCTCGATCACGTGCTTGAAGCGCGAGAACCCGCCGGCCGAGCGGTTGAACACCTTCGACAGCGACGGACCGACGACCTCCACCTGCCCCTGCGCGTAGAAGCGCGTCACGCCCTCGTCGTCGCGCAGCTCGCGGCGCGTGCAGACCGCGAGGTTCGGATTCGCCTCGCACGCGGCGCATTCGATCGGCGGCTCCGGGCCGTCGCACACGAGCTGCTGGCTCGCCGAATAGACCGTGTTGCGCACGGCGAGCTGCGGCTTGACCGAGAACCACTGCGGCGTGCGCAGCCGCATCGAGAGCGTCGGGAAGATGTCGGTGCGGTAGTAGTCCGCGTCGATCGTGCGCGCGCCCTGCGGATCGACGCCGCCCGTGCGCAGGCGCGACGACGACGACTCCATCGAGTAGTAAAACGGCGTCCGTCCGATGCGCTGCGGGAACATGCGGTACTGCAGCGACGGGAGCTGTTCGTAGCGCTGCCGCGCGGTCACGAAACGCGTCGGCTCGCCGGGGACCTGCTCTGGGGCGGGCTGCAGCAGCTCGTAGTCGCGCCGGTCGGCGAGGACGTTCAGCGAATATTTCGGCCGGTTCTTGGTCAAGTACGCGGACGAGTAGATGTTCGAGAGTGTGAGCACGCGGGTGTCGTCGTCGTACTCGCGGAAGAAATCGAGGCGCGAGTAGTCCTGCACGTCGACGACGCCGCGGAATCCGCCGGGGAGGTTCTCCTGCGCGTGGCGGAACTCGTACTTCCATTCGATCCGCTTTTCCGGCGCGTTGTTGACGAAACGCGCACGGAAGTCGCCGAGCTTCACGTTTTCGCTCGGCACGTAGCGCATCTCCAAGCCGCCGCCGAAGTAGTTCTCGGTGCTGACGTCCGCGTAGAGAGTTGCATCCCACGACTCCCCGATCGGCAGGAAGTAGCCGGTCTCGACGCGCGTCCCGAACTCGTCGGTGAACTTCGCGCGCGGAATGAGAAATCCCTTCGAACGGTCGCGTTTCGTCGGCCAGATCAGCCGCGGCGTCCAGAAGATCGGCAGGTTGCGCGCGCGGAAGGAGACGTTGCGCATGTGCGCGTAGTCGTCGAGGGTCACGTCGGCGTCGCCGATGTGGAACGACCACGCCGGGCGGTCGAGATCGCAGGAGGTGAAGACGCCGTTGGTGAGGCGGTAGGTGTCCTCGTCGACTTTTTCGATGCGGTCGCCGGAGAAGTACATCGCCGGGTCCATCGTGCCGGTGGCGTTGAAGAACGTGCCGGTCTTCGAGTTGAGGTTGTACATCGCCTGCGTGGCGGTGATGCGCGTGGGCCCCTGGTCGATGATGACGTTGCCCTCGGCCACGACGTCTTTGGTGCGGTAGTTGTACGTGACTTTGTACGCGACGAGCTTGATGTCCTGGTATTCGATCGTGACGCCACCCTGCGAGATCGAGTACTCGTCTTTCTGGATCTCGGTGACGCCCCCTTCGGCCACGGTGACTTTCACTTCGCCGCCGCCCGGTTTGGGGCCGGGCATGAACTTGAAATTCGATGGCTTCTGGGCGAAGACTGGAACGGCGGTGAGGGCAAGGATCAGGAGCGTGCGCAGGCGCATTCGAAGGGCATTGTACCTGTCGAGGCGAATTGAAAATTGAAAATTGAAAATTGAAAAAAGGGCACCCGCGACGAGCCTGCCAAGCGCCACTTTTTCAATTTTCAATTTTCAATTTTCAATTCCATTCCCGCCTCTCGCATGGCTCGATCGATCCGCGTCATCTCCTGCAGTTCCATGCGCAGCTTGATGACCTCGACCTGATACAGCCGCGCGACTTCCTCGGAGCGCCCGCGCTGCTGGCGCTTGCGTAGCGCGATCTTGTTGGCGATGCGGACGAACTCGCGATGCGCGCCCGCGTCGTGCCATCCCGCGCGGCCCAGGCGGCGGAGAGGGTGGGCGGTGGGGCGGACGTCTTCGTCGTCGATGACGCCGAGGGCGGCCTCGTGACGGAGCTCTCCGCGGATCGCGGGCCACTGCTTGAACACCGTCGCGATGACGAGGACCGGCACGAACGCCGACGCGGCGATGGCCACTTCACGTTCAGCGATGCGCGTGCGGACGAGGATCGCGGGCAGCGCGGCAGCGCCGATCGCGACCGCCGCGGTGATCGCATCGATCGCGAGCTGGCGCAGCTTCGCGCGCACGTGCGTCAGTCCGAAGGTGATGCCGTAGCCGGCGACGGCGCCGGCGAGAATGCACGACGAGAGATGCAGCAACGCACGATCCGCGTCGAGGATCACCAGCGGCACCGCCGCGGCGCCGCCAGTCATCGCGCCGAGGATCATGCCGTCCGTCGGCTCGCTCTCGCGGCCGGTGAGGCGCACGTACAGCGCCGCGAGCGTGAGGATCACGCCGATCGCGACGACGTTCGGAACGAAGTAGAGGATCCCTCCCGCGATGGCTCCAGCCACGAGCGGCACGCGCGCCTCGCTCCACAACGCCGCGTCGAGCGTGCGGAACCAGCTCGCCGCCGTGAGCGCGGCGAAGAAGGAGAGCACGAGAATGAAGGACAGAACGGGATCGGACATGCTGGGCGCGGGCGTGATTTTATGACATGCGCACCGCATGTCATCCCGAGCGGAGTCGAGGGACCTGGGCGGGTGGGGCGCCACGAGTCGACGAGTCGACGAGTCGACTCGTCGTCGAGCTTCTTAGGCGCATAGGCTCACAGTCTCATAGAGCCTATGAGCCTATGCGCCTTGACGGCTCGAAGACTTGACGACTCGACGACTTGTCGCGCCCCACCCGCCCAGGTCCCTCGACTCACGCTCGGGATGACATGCGGAGAAAGTACATCCGCGCCCGTGCGATGTCCTGGCGGATCTGGTTCGTCAGCTCGAGCGCGGAGCGGAACTGATGCTCGCGGCGCAGGAGCGCGTGGAAGTAGAGCCGCACGGTGTCGCCGTAGACGTTGGAGTCGAAGTCGAGGATGTGGCTCTCGATCGTGCGCGCGTAGTTCTCGTAAAGCGTCGGCCGCACGCCGATGTTGGTCACGCTCTCGAACGAGCGGTCGAAGCTCTCGAAGCGGCAGGTGGTCACGAACACGCCGCCGTCGGGAGAGAGCTCGTTCGCGGGGTCGACGTTGACGGTGGGGAAGCCCATCTTGCGCCCGAGGCGGCGGCCGGTGGCGACGCGTCCGTCGACGAAGAAGGTGCGTCCGAGAGCCATGGTCACGGTTCGCAGCGCGCCTTTGGAGAGCGCGTCGCGGACGATCGAGCTCGACACGCGGATGCCGCGAACCTTCACATCGTCCACCCCCATCACCTCGAAGCCGTGCCGCTGTCCCGCGGCAGTGAGCTTCTCCAGGTTCCCCTCGCGGCCCGCGCCGAACGCGAAGTCGCGGCCGATGCGCACTTCTTTCACGTTCAGCGCGGCGACGAGGAACTCGTCGATGAAGCGGTCCGCGGTCCAACGCGAGAACTCGTGCGTGAACGGCACGATCAGCATCGCGTCGACGTCCATCGCCCGCAGCAGCTCTTCCTTCTGCGCCAGGGTGATGATCTGTTTCGGCACGCGGTCCGGCGCGACGATGGTCAGCGGATGGGGGTGAAAGGTGATGACCGCCGACGGCCGCCCGAGCTCGCGCGCTCGTTCGACGACGCCGCGGACGATCTGCTGATGCCCGACGTGCAGCCCGTCGAAGTTCCCGATCGTGGCCACACACCCGCGCGGGAGGTCGGTCTGGCGGAGCGGGTCGTAGAGGACGATCATTCGGGGGCGCGAGTGTATCGAAGTTGCCCGTTGCCCGTTGCCCGTTGCCCGTGCCTATGGCGCGCCACCATGCGCTCACGGGCAACGGGCAACGGGTCACGGGCAACGCTTCAACCGCTCACCCCGCGTACAGCTGAAGATCCGTCCCGACCTGGTCAGCCATCTCGCAGGTCTGGTCGAGGTCGGGGTGGCGCACGAACACGAACCCGTCTGACAGCAGCGTCTTCACCCAGTCGCGGCGGTGCGCGCCGACCGGGAGCAGCTCCATCGCGGGGATGTGCTCGCCGAAGGCGCCGAGGATGCGGTCGAGTCCCTCGATGCGCCGGATGCGTCCCTGCCCCTGCGCGCGCTTGAAAATGATCGCGCAGTTGTAGAGGCGCTCGACGTCCTGGTTCCACGTTCCGTTCACCACCGCATCGGCCCAGCCGGTGAAGAGATCGATGTCGCAGGCGAAGTTCATCGTGTCGACGGTGTGCGCGCCCGGGGGCCGCGCGGCGATCTCGCCGAACACCGCCTCGCCGTCGCTCTTGCGATACCACTCCATGTGCGTGAAGCCGCTGTCGTGGCCGAGCGCTTTCAGGACATCGTGCCCGAGGGCACGCCCAGCCTCCAGCTCCGGCGCATGGACGTCCCGCAGCGTGATCGTTTGAGGGCTGATCCACTCGACGCTGCGTCCGACGAGCGGCCGCGGGCGATACCACGAAAAGTTCTCGTACACGACCCGGCCATCGACGCAGATCGTGTCGTACGTGTACTCCTCGGCCTCGATGAACTCCTCGATGTTGTACTCCCGCCCACGCCCCGCCTTCGCCAGCGCCGCCTCGAGATCGCTCACCGAGTCGGCGCGGAAGGTGTTCTCCGATCCCGCTCCGGCGATCGGCTTGAGACAGATCGGATAGCCGACCTGCTCCGCCGCCTCGAAGCACTCGTCGCCGTTGGCCGCGCGCTGATGCCGCGGCGCGCGCAGCCCGGCGTCGGAGACGGCCTGTTTCATCTTGTCCTTGTCGCGAAACCGCTCGACCTGCTCGTAGCGCATTCCAGCCGCGCCGAAGGCCTCGCGCAGCCGCGCCGCGAGCAGCACCGCCGGCTCCCAGAGCGATTCGACGCGATCGAACGACAGCGGTCCCGCCCAGCGGCGGACCGTCTCGAAGGCCGCCTGTTCATCGAAGAGCGACGTGACCTGGCAATAGCCGCTCAGACACTCCCGCACCATCGGCGGGAGGTGACTCTCCGGCAACTGGTCGACGGCAAACACGCGCGCGCCGGCCCTGGCCACACCGCGTGTGAAGTAAGGAAGCTCCGGTGGATATGCACATCCCAGCAGCAATACGTTCTTCATCCCAACTCCACTCGAATGAGGTCGACGATGGTTTGCAAAGCCTGCTCGACGACAGCCGTCTCGCGGTGACGCACCATGATGAATCCCTCTCCCTCGTAACCGCCCGCGGGCGTCTGACCGATCTCCGGCAACCGCATCGCGACGACGAGCGATCCGACCTCGCGCGCCGCTTCCTCGACGCGATGAATCGCCTTCACGCGTCCCTCGCCCTGCCCGCGCAAAAACGCGATGCCGGCCGCGTGGTGACGCGCCGGCGGGTCGAAGGTGCCGAGGATCATCAGCCGGACCCAGGCCTCATCGAAGTCGAATTCGTGTGCGAACGAAACGAGGTCCATGATCCGCGCCCCAGGCGGACGGGCCGCGACTTCGGAGATGGCGATCGATCCGTCGGGGCGGCGAAACCACTCCAAGTGACAGAGCCCGGTCTCGAGGCCCAGGACCTCGAGAGCGCGCGCGGCCGCGGCGCGGATGTCGTCATATTGCGGGTCGTCGATCTCGCGCGGGAGCGTGATGCACCACTGGATCCAGCCGTTGCGCAGCACCTCGAGCGGCGTGGGCCGATAGCGGGTGAGGGAGTGCCACACCATGCGCCCATCGACGCACACGCCCTCGAACGAATGCTCCTCGCCGACGATGTGCTCCTCGAGCAACCCCGGCGGCGGCGAGATGCGCAGTGCATCGCGCAACTGCTCCGCGTTGTCGACGCGAAACGTCGACTTCGCGCCCGCGCCTTCGAGCGGCTTGTAGACCAGCGGATATCCGTTCGCTCTCGCGAACCGCCACGCGTCGGCGTCGCTGCCGACGCGCGCATGCCGGGCGCAGGGCAGTCCCGCGCCGTCGAAGAGCTCCTTCATCCGCGCCTTGTCGCGAAAGTTGCGCGCCGCCTCCGCGCGCATCCCGCCGATCCCGAACTTCTCGCGCATCTGCGCGATCGGCACCTGCAGTTGTTCGTACGCCGCGAAGAGCACATCCACTCCGCCCATCCGCGCCGCAACGTTCTCCACCGCCCATCCGAGCTGCTCGACGTTCAGGACGTCGTCGACGCGCCAGTGCTGCGCGACGACGCTGGCGCCGAGCTTCTCAGCCGGGTCCTGCGCGATCACGCCGAGGCGGACACCGTCGAGCCGCGTCGCGGCGTTGATGACGCGCATGGCGTTCTCCGAAAGGATCGGAGCGGCGAAGATGACGTTCATGGGAGCGCGTCAGGATGACACACCCGGCGTTGTTACGGCGAGTCGTTGGGTAGTGCCGGTTGGCCTCGGGCGTTCGCCGCCGCAGCAGGACCAGGGTCGCGATCGATGAGCGAGCGCCCGATCGCATGTCGGTGGAGTGGGATCGATGCCCGCGGCTCAGGGATCGATGCCCTCGCGTCAGAGATCGATTCCCTCGCGTCAGGGATCGATTCCCTCGCGCCAGGGATCGATGCCCTCGGGGCCAGGGATCGATTCCCTCGCGCCAGGAATCGATGCTATCGGCACCAGGGATCGATGCCCTCGGGGCCAGGGATCGATTCCCTCGCGCCAGAGATCGATGCCATCGGCACGAGGGATCGATGCCATCGGGGCCAGGGAACGATTCCCGGCCAGGGATCGATGCCATCGGCACCAGGTGTTCGGCTGTAGTTCTCACCGAGGCGGATCAACTGGCCGCGGGAATCGTGGCGGTTCTCGACAAGCTTGCCGAGCGCATTCCGGACCTTCGGACGCCCGATCCGGCAACCTCACGCCGCGCGCGCGGCGCGCGGACCGTATCGCGGGAGTTCATCGCTTCGATGATCGCCATGTTCCAGACATCGGCGCGACTTCAGGCTCTGAGCAAGTTCAACGAGGCCAAAGCCCGCAACGTCCTGCAGTCCGCGACGCGCTCCGCATCGTGTCGGAGCGGCTGGCGATGCTCCTGGCCAGGGTGAACTACACGATCGAGGCCCAATGGGCGGAAGTCGCGTCCGAGGCGATGACGACGTACGCGATCGCGACCGCCATGTCCAAGGATCCTTCCGGCGCGGATCTGGCGCCGCACGTCAAGACCCTGCGAAGTCACCTTCGCCGCACCAGCGGATCGAACGAAAGAAGATCCCCAAGCCGACTTCAGAAGAATCCTGATCGCAGATCTTCTCGTGACCCCCGCGATCCTTATCGCCTTCGACTCACTTTGCCGGGCGGTCGTCAAGACGGCAGCCACGAGACACGCAGCTCGGCTGCCGGGCCGAAGCCGGGCAGTGACAGCTTCACGCCAAGTAGTACAGCGCTTCCGCAAGCAGCGGCCCCCTTATTCTATTGGCTGCAGAGTCACCGTATGTGACCCAAAATTCTACGAACCGCTTGTTGTCTGGAACGCGGTGTTTCTTTGGAAGCGTCGTCGGGTACGGCGGGCCAGAACTGAGCAGCGAACGTGCTGATCACGCTTGAGAGAATCAAGATCGCATCTTCGTGCCAACCACCACATTCGCCATTCGCCAGCGCACGTGCCAAGTTCGTGTTCCCGCCGAGGAACTGAGCGAGGCCAATCGGTTACCCTTCGGATTCACTCACGCAGAACTCCTACGCGACTGTGGATTGTTATCGCGGTAGCCCGTCGAGTAGCCGACAGAGCTCCGACAGGCGAGCAGCGATGTCGGGGAACTTTCGGCTTAAAACATCCGACGCATCGCGCAACGCCGCATGCAGATTACGACGGGTAAGTTGTTGATCTTCGGACATGTCTCGGAAGATCTTGGCCCATCTGTGGTCAGCGTTGCCGGTCTCTTTCGCGACCACATCCGCAGCATCTCCCGCGATCGCGAGGACGGGTTCGTGAAGACGAGAGTTCATACGTGAGGAATTACAACACAACTACGCTTCTCACGCGAACTTCCGTGGGCCTAGGCCGTGGCGATTCCGACATGGCGACGCAGCCACGCGACGACCGCGTCATGGTCCTTCAGGTCGAGATCCCAGAGATGGGAATTCGCAAATACACGGGCGTCCCGTGTGAAGGTCGAAGTCGTTGCAAGAATGGCCTTGTTTGCGGCCTCCGCAACTTTGACGCCGAAGAGACGTTGAACCAACGCTAGCGTCACTTTGTTGGTCGGCGCATACCGCTTGCATTCAATTATCAATTTTAGGGGGACTTCCATTCGCTTGCTGAGTGCGATGATGTCCCGGCCGCCGTCGCGTGTTTGTCGCGTTAGCTCCACCTCATAGCCGGCCTTCCAAAACAGCTCGGCGACAATCTCTTCAAACTTGCGAGGTGATATATCAAACAGTCGTGCGGGATGTCGTGCAAGTTCACGTATGAGCGATTCATTTGACTCGACGAGCAGCTGTGGGATGTAAAGCTTCGGCCGCGATGGGAGGTAAAGCAGTGTCGGTGATCGAAGGTCGAGCAGAGTCAACGTTCGGTCGATCTCGTCGAATAGGTTCACGTGATGGATGCGCATGACTTCGCAGAGCGACCGAAGTTGATCGCACGCGGCGCGAAGTCCATCCCGATCTCTGCTGCCGACACTTTCACGTGCCGCTCGGAGAGCGAGACTCAACTCGTACTCTTCTTCCTCGGGCGGAGCGAAAGACGACACGTCCTCTTCATCCGACAACTCAGCGAGAAAGTTGGGGTGTCGCTGAAGTGTACGGTTCCAACCATGGATACCGAGATCGATTGCTTGGAGGAGCTGATCGGCGGCCGGGCTGTTCCAATCGAGACCGTCTCCGAGCGGCTCCTCGTGTTCATCTCGTGTGGCACGATCAGCGACGATTACGGTGACTCGATTCAGCAGCGCAGAAAGCCGCTCCCAGAGTTCCTCGAAAAGCTCACCCAAAGGCTCGCGAGCTTTCATCGATCGAAGGTTAACATGCGGACGGACCGGACCTGCATGGACCTGGTGGATCATGCTGCACGCGTACGGAGGAAATGCTCCGGGATCACCTGTTTGGCTCATAGGCCTTAAACGCATGTTGAAAGCTCCCCCTTCCAGGCGGCGGGGAAGGTCGCGTCTACGGTTGGCGTTGGGCTGGGCATGGCTGCTGGACTTCATCACCATCTTCCACGGTCGTATCAGTTGCGATTCGCGACGAGGGGCCGCGTTCACGTTTTCGACCGCGTCACCCGTAGTTTTCGCGCTGATACGCCACGGAACGTTGGTGCGGTGCGGGACGATTACACGATTGTTCACAGCGACGGGCGGCGTGATTCACGTGTGGAAACTGAATTCTTGTCGCGGCTGGATGATCGCGGCGCGCGGCTTCTTGAAAAGCTAAGCCATCGTGTGCCCATCTACCTAGATGAGAAGGAGGATTTCTGCTGGTACCTTTCATTCTTCCTGGTCAGAGGTCCGCGCTTTCGCCGGATGCTTGACGAACTTGGCACCGCGATGTGGAAAGCTTTCGCTCGAGTCGAACTCGGTACCGCAGACGACATTCGCAGAATGATCATGGAATGTCCCGATTTCAGCGACACGGATCGCGCCGCAGCGGATCCAGAACTGCTGCTTGAGATGATTCAGCGTGAGGAATACCAGTTGGCGCTCAATCGCGAGTATGCGGTGAAATTGATGATGGAGCACGGGTCGGAACTGCGTGAGCTGTTCTTAAAGAGTGATTGGGTGATTGCTCATGCAAACGATGGCGCAGAATTCATCACATCTGACCATCCCATCGTTACTCGACGACCTATGCGAACGTTTCCACTGGGTCACGACTGCTGCCTGATGATGATCGAAGGTGCCGGCGAGAAGATCACACACCGCGACATGCCGCCATCGATGGTTCACGCCGTAAACCTGGATACCGCCCGCCAAAGTGAGCGAGTCGTGATTGGCAAGACATCGGATTATCTCCGCCGGGTAGTATCGGAGACGCGCGTGGACTCGACGGCGCCGGATCCGATCGCCGTCCCCGGCCTTCCGTCCGCCTGACGGATGTTGAAAGCGCGCTCCTTCCTCGTTTGGTCTTTGACGACTCCAAAACTTACAGGAAGGGGCGCGCTTTCAACATGCGTTAGGCCGTGGTTTCCAAACTCGCGTGGTCCGGCTTGATGTACTCTGGCATACTCACACGATCTATTACCAACGGGAGGCTTCTATGACTTCTCGCTCCGGCTGCGAAATCGCCGCGTCTACGAAAGAGCAGTGCACTGAGCATCCGCATGGCGTAAGGTGCAAACATAAGCGGAAACCATCCATGAACTACTGCGAATGCCACGACACGTCGTCGTCGAGCAGCTACGGTGGTGGCGAAATAAACTGGATGAAGACTGGTCGTGGCCGGTAAAATCGTGTTTGTGTCGCTGGGAATCGTATCGTGCCGTTGAGATCGCGCGGCGAGCTTGTCACCGACGCAATGAAGTTGTGCGCCGATCAATATGCGAACTACTCCGCGCGCTTCGCGGCTATTGACACAAAGGCACAAGGCACCGCAGCGATTGCTGGCGTGCTGCTGGGCGCAACTCTGGCATTCGTGCCTCAAGCACTATTTCGCGCGGTTGTCGGCTACTACGGTCCCACCGGTGTCTCTCCAATACTAGCGGCGGTTGCCTTGGCCATTGCTGGTATTTTGTTCGCTACGCATGCCTTGCATGTTAAGCCGGCCCGCATTCCGTTCCGTGGCGAGATAGTCGCGCAGGAAACTAAGAATCTGCTTTGCCTTTCAGACTCAGATCTAACCGACGAATTTATTGAGCGGCACTACGGTAGTCAGTTGACTGAATGGCAGCTCACCCTCGGCGAAATGGCATCGATCATCAACGACAAATCCCGCGCTCTTCGCCGCAGTCAGTTGTCCGTCGCAGGTTCGGCTGCGTCCGTGGCAGTGTTCGTATGCGTCGTTGTTTTGGCGGCAATTTAGCGGCTTGGGGTCGAGTGGACTGCGGACTCCGCGAGCGCCGTGGCGCAGGACGTGGGTGTAGATCATCGTCGTCGACACGTCGCGATGCCCCAGCAGTTCCCGCACCGTCCGGATGTCGTGCCCGCGCTGGAGGAGATGAGTGGCAAGGAGTGCCGGTGACTGGTCACTCGCTTGTCGACCCTGGACGCCCCGCCGCTTCGGTCACGGCGCGCTGCACGATTGTTCCGTGAAGGTGGTGCCGTCCCTCTCTCCCCTCACGGTCCCGCCTCGGTGCGGGAAAGACCCAATGCCACCGCGAGTCTTTTCGCAACTGCGGCATGAGGACGGCCACCACCGCCGGGCCGTGACAGTTCTCACCAAGAATTAGGTGCCGCGTCGCGTTATCTCGGACAGTGCTTTCGCGACGACTGCCGGCGATTTTGAAGCGACGACAAGAAGTGCACGAGCTGGGCCCTGCGGCTGCCTCCGACCCTGCTCCCAATTCTGCAGGGTCGATACGCTGACGCCGATCATCCGCGCGAACTCCGCCTGCGACTTATGCAGCTTCTCCCGAATGCGCCGAACGTCTTGCGCTTCGAATATGAATTCTCGAGACGGCTTGATCTCGCCGCGATGGATTCGACCGGCTTCTTGGATGCTCTGGACAAGCTCATCGAAAAATTTGTTCTTCATTTGAACTCCCGCGCGACCAGCTTCCGAAGGGCTTTCTTTTCATCGTCGGAAAGATCCGCCTGTTCCGATTTGGAGTAGATATGCAAGAAGTAAATCAGCGAACCAGCGGTATACCAGTAGTAGATGACACGAACGCCACCGCGTTTCCCTTTGCCCCGTCCCGTTTCACTCCATCGCAGCTTGCGAATCCCGCCCGTGTTTGGGATTACATCTCCGAGCTCCGGCTGCAGGATAAGAGCAGTTTGCAACTCCAGGTACTCAGAGTCCGTGAGTCTCTCGAGAAGGCGTCGCGTGAACAAAGAGGTTTCGCGAAACGCCAGCACTTCCCGAGTATACGTCACTGACTGACAAGCTCAACCCGGACACGTGCATCGGCATTTCATTCTTCCGGCTGTGAAGTTGCGTCATGCCACAGCGTCAGTAGCAGTCAGCTGCGTCATCATGGCGGCCATGTTGAAGCGCTTCGTTCTCCTCATCGCCGTTGCCGTCTCCCTCAACGCGGCAGAGCCCCGCCCCCGCGCCCGGGACGTCGGCGTCGCGCCGGGCATCCTCGCGCCGGGGCCGCTCAATGCGATCACAGACGTTGCCGGTGTGCGCGTTGGACAGACGACGCTCATTCGCGGCGAGAACGTCCGTACGGGCGTGACGGTGATCCTGCCGCACGGCGGGAATCTGTTCCGCGAGAAGGTGCCGGGGGCGGTGTTCGTTGGGAATGGGTTCGGGAAGTTGATGGGATCGACGCAGGTCGAAGAGCTGGGCGAGATCGAGTCGCCGATCGCGCTGACGTCGACGTTGAACGTGCCGCGCGTCGCGGACGCGCTGCTCGACTGGATGCTCGCGCTGCCGGGGAACGAGGATGTGCGCTCGATCAACGTGGTCGTCGGCGAGACGAACGACGGGCAGCTCAACGACATTCGCGGACGACATGTCGGGCGCGAGGAGGTGTTCGCCGCCCTGAAGGGCGCGACGACGGGTGCGGTCGAGGAGGGGAGCGTCGGCGCGGGGACGGGCACGGTGGCGTTCGGGTGGAAGGGTGGGATCGGTACGTCGTCGCGGAAGCTGCCGGCGAAGTTGGGCGGGTGGACGGTAGGCGTACTCGTGCAGACGAACTACGGCGGCATTCTCACGATCGACGGCGCTCCGGTCGGACGCACGCTGGGTAAGTATTACCTGAAGTCTGAGCTGGAGAATGCCGACGGCTCGATCATGATCGTCATCGCCACCGACGCACCGGTCGACGCGCGCAATTTGAAGCGAATGGCCGCGCGCGCGATGGCTGGCCTGGCCCGCACCGGCGCCGCGATGACAAACGGGAGCGGCGACTACGCGATCGCCTTCAGCACCACGCGCGGCGGAACGGTGAAGAACGACGACATGTCGCCGCTGTTCCTCGCGACGATCGAGGCGACGGAGGAGGCGATTTACAACTCGCTGTTCAAGGCGACGGATGTCGGGACGGTGAAGGCGTTGCCGATCGAGGACGTGCTGAAGATCCTGAAGTGCCGCGAGTAGTTGGGAGTTGCGGGTTACGAGTTACGAGGCAGGCATCGCTCGCAACTCGCAACTCGCAACCCGCAACTTCACGCCAGCCTTAGCACCGGCGCCGGCAACGAGATCTCTTCCCACGCGGGCGCGCTTGTGCCGAGCATGCCCGCGAACTGCTCGACCATCACCGGGTCCCACTTGCCGCCCGTGGCTTCGCGGCGGAGGGTCTCCATCGCGGCGTCGTGGGTGAGCGGGGCGGGGCGATAGGCGCGGTGGGACGTGAGGGCGTCGTAGGCGTCGACGATCGACAGCAGACGCACCTCGTACGGGATCGACTCGCCGCGCAGGCCGTCGGGATAGCCGCGGCCGTCGAAGCGCTCGTGATGATGGCGGATGAGCTGCAGCACCGAGGTTAGCGTCGTCAGCGGACGCACCATCTCTTCGCCGATGACCGGGTGATCGATGACGCGGAGGAATTCCTCGCGCGTGAGCGGGCCCTTCTTGTTCAGCAGCTTCTCCGGCACCGCGATCTTGCCGATGTCGTGCAGCAGTCCGGCGATGCGAATGCGCTCGGCGAGATCGCCGGCCAGCCCGAGGTGCATGGCGAAGGTGCGGGCGAGATCGCCTACCCGTTGAGAATGGCCGCGCGTGTAGCGGTCCTTCGCTTCGAGCGCGAGCGCCAACGCACAAATCACGTTCTGCGTTTGCTCGAGGTCCGCGTGGTACTCCTTGATGCGCAGCAGCGAGTGGATGCGCGTCACCAGCTCGAGACGGTTCAGCGGGTAGTTGATGAAGTCGTCCGCCCCGGCGAGGATCGCCTCCTGCCGCAGCGCGTTGTTACGGTGCGACGTCAGCACGATCACCGGCAGGAACTCCCACCGCGGATCCGCGCGCAACGCTTTCAGCGTGGAAGTCCCCTCGACCTCGCCGGCGATGAGATCGAGCAGCACGACGTCCACGCTGTCGCGCTCGAGCACCACGAACGCCTCGGACGCATTGCGCGTGAGGATCAGCTCCATGTTCGCGCCGGCCAGCGCCGCGGACACGATCTCGCGATTCATGGCGTTGTCGTCGACGCACAGCAGGCGCGCTTTCGGCACGGGACGCGGACGCATGTGCAGCGTGGTGGCGGCCTTCGGAACATCCTCGACCAGGGACGAGGCGAAGAAGCGCACCAGGTCGACCGCAAACGCGCCGTCCTGCGCTTCCTCGACGAGCTGCCGCATGGCCTCGTCTTCCGTCAGTCCGCTCTCGTGATGGATCTCGTCGAAGCGGTTGGCGATGCCGACGATCTGCGCCTCGAGCGGGATCTGGTCGCCCCGAAGACCGTCGGGATAGCCCTGGCCGTCGAACCGCTCGTGATGCCAGCGCACGATCGGCACGAACTGGCGGAAGGTCATCATCGGATCGAGGATCGACGCGCCCATCCGCGTGTGATCGGCGACGCGTCCGCGGTCTTCATCTGTTTCCGGCATCGTCGTCAGCAGGTGGTCGGGGACGCCGATCATCCCGACGTCGTGCAGCATCGCGCCCTTGATGATGGTCTCTCGCTCGTCGACCGACATGCCGAGCTTGTCGGCGAGGTGCGAGGCGTAGGCGGCGACGCGGTGCACGTGTCCGCTCGTCCGCGCGTCCTTGCTCTCGAGCGCGCTGGTGAGCGTCATGATGATGTTCTCGCTCGAGTCGAGCTCCTTGCGGAGGTTGCGGATGCGGATGAGCGAGCGGATGCGCGTGCGCAGTTCGTCGCGATTGATGGGCTTGTTGAGGAAGTCGTCGGCGCCCGCCTCCAGCGCGCGGATCTTGTCGTCCGTGCCGGTGAGGGCGGTGAGCATGAGGATCGGGATCGTGCGTCCGGCCGGGGAGCTCTTGATGAGACGGCAGGCTTCGTAGCCGTCCATGTTCGGCATCATCACGTCGAGGACGATGATCGACGGGTTGTGCCGCGGGTAGAGCTCGACGGCTTCCCGGCCGTCGCGCGCGAGCACGACGTCGTAGCCCCAACTCCACAGATACTCCTCCAGCAGCTGAAGGTTCTGCTCGTTGTCATCGACCGCCAGGACGACGTCCCGCTCGATGACCGGCGCCTCGACCGCTGCCATGGACATGATTTCCTGGGCCCCTTGGAGCGTCAGATTTTAGAACATCTTCGGCGGAATCGGTTGATGAGCTCGGCCGGGGTTCGCGTGGAATGGGAGATCGTGTAGATTCGCTTCATTCTGAAGCAAGATCACTGATCCAATGCCTTCCTACTACGCCGATCACGCGCAGCAGCTCAAACGCGATCTCGCCCGCGAGATTCCGGTGGACGCGTTGCGCGAGCTGCATCAGAAGCGGCCGTTGCTGCATGTGCTGGTCGCGCTGGCGAACTTCGGCGCGCTCGTCGGCAGCGGCGTCGCCATCGTGACGCTCGATCGTTGGTATCTGTGGCTGCCGTTTTCGTTCGTGGCCGGGTTCGCGGTGTTCAACTGCACGGTGCTGCTGCACGAGGTCGTGCATCGCGCGGTGCTCGAGAAGTCGAGCGAGGGCGGCTACCGTTTCCTCGGTCTGCTCTACGCGATCCCCAGCGGCATCTCGGCGTCGCAGTTCACGCGCTGGCACCTCGATCATCACGCGGGGCTCGGATCGTACGAAGAGGATCCCAAGCGGCATTACCTCTCGCCGAAGATCAACGCGCGCTGGCTGAAGGCGCTCTACTTCACACCTGCGCTGTTCCCGATCTACTTCCGCGCGGCGGCGAAGGAAGCAGCGTCGTACGAGCCGGAGCTGCGCAAGCGGATCGCGCGCGAGCGTCTCGCGACGATCGCGTTCCAGCTCTCCGTTCTCGGCGCGATCGCGTGGATCGGCGGATGGGCGGTCGCGTTCAAGCTGTACATCGTCCCGATCTTCTTCGTCTTCCCGATCGCCTTCGCGCTGAACCGCCTCGGCCAGCACTACGACATCGACCCGCGCGATCCCGCGAAGTGGTCGACGCTCGTGAAGGGTTCGTGGTTCTGGACGCCGGTGTTCCTCTACTCGAACTATCACCTCGAGCATCACTACTTCCCGGGCGTCCCGTTCTACAACCTTCCGCGGCTGCAGAAGCTGCTGATGCCGTTCTACGAGAAGCGCGGGATCGTCGCGCACTCGTACGGCGATCTGGTGTGGCGCTACATCGTGATGAACCGCAAGCCGCACACGCTGTGGGAGGAAGTGCCGGCCGGCGCGCCCGTCCCCTCGGAATGATTCGCAAGGTCGCGGCCGGCCTGATCCTCGCGGCGCTATTTGCCGGCGGCATCCGGCTCTCGATCCTTCGCCTGCTCCTCCCTCCGCATCGTCCGCCCGACGTTCCCGCTCCGATTGGAGCGATTGATCGCAAGCCGCTGCGTTTCGCGAATGATCCGATTCCCGCGGACGTGCTGCAGTTCCTCGGACGCGTGCGCGCGGAGACGAAGGAAGGGGAGCGCGTCGCGCTGAAGATGGCGTGGCCTCACGACGGCTGGAGTTACACGCACTGGCGCGCGAGCTACGTCCTCTCGGGACGCTTCGTGGTCGCCCCGACGTTGCCCATCGAGGAAACGGCGCCGGGAGTCATCGCGCTGTGGCGCACGGGGTGGGGTCATCCGAATTACGAGATCGTTTGGGCGGACGAGAACAGCGCGCTGCTGAGGCGGAAGCGATGACCGCGACGCCGCTGCTGCTCGTGGGACTCATGCTCTATGGCGTTCCGCTCGCGCTCTCGTTCGATTCGCGACTGCGCGGCCCGACGCTCGCGGGTACGTCGTTCCTCCTCGGCGCGGGAGCCGCGGGGCTGCATCTGTTCGCGTTGTCGGTGATGCGCGTGCCATGGACGCGGACGTCGGTCGTGCTGTCGATGGTGCCCCTGTTCGCGATCGCCGTTTTCGTCGCCAAACGTAGGGCGCGGCTTCAGCCCGCCTCCCCGGGAGAGGGCGGGCTGAAGCCACGCCCTACGTTCGTCGATGCGATCACCATCGCGATCGTCATCGCCTACGCCCTCTTCGCGATCTGGGCGCCTCCGTACGAATGGGACTTCTACGGGATCTGGGGCCTCAAGGCGCGGTGGTTCTTCGAGACGCGTGGCATGGACTGGTCGACGGTTCCGCACATCGGCAAGGCCGACTATCCGGTGCTGATGCCGCTGTTGTTCGACTTCGTGGCCGTGGTCACGAAGGAGTGGAACGATCGCGCGTTCGGCTGGATCTATGTCGGCCTTTGTGCGTCCGTGCTGGCGATCATGCGCGGCATGTTCGCGGACGAAGTGAAGCGTCCCGCGCTGGCGACGCTCGTGATCGCGTTCCCCACGCTCAACCTCTGGATCGGTCTTGCGGAAGCGGGCGTGATGGCGTTCGGCTGCGCCGGTCTGCTGTTCCTTCGAAGAGGCTCCATTGCACTGGGCGCGGTCATGCTCGGGCTGGCAGCGTGGTCGAAGAACGAAGGGCTCGCGCTGATCGGCGTCGCCGCGATCGCGCTGCTCGTGGCGACGCGCAGCATTCGCAAAGTGCTGCAGCTCTGGCCCGCGATCGCGTTGATCGCGCCGTGGATGATCACGCGCAGCGTGTTGAAGCTCTCGACCGATTTCACGGAAGGATCGATGCTGAAGCGCGTCTTCGAGCGCCTCGGCAATCCCGCCGAGGTGGTGAATGCGTTCGTGAAGGCGCCGCCGGATCAGCCGTGGTTCTGGCTCGCCGCGCTGCTCGCGGTGCTCGTCTTCATTCGCGACGCCGTCCGCCGCGAAGCGTTCCTGCTCATCGTGGTCGCGCTGCAGCTTGGGCTGATGTTCGCGCAGGCGCTGGCGACGACGTGGGACTTCGCGGCTCACGTGAGCCTCACGCTGAATCGGCTCCCGCACCAGATCGCGCCCGCGGCGGGATTCCTCGCGGCGCTGTTGCTGATGCGGGAGCTGACGCCTAAGCCAGATCCTTGAACGCCTTTTCCATGCGCCGGATCGCCTCCGACGCTTCGTCCATCGACAGATTCAGCGGCGGACGGAAGCGCGCGGAGCGCGAGCCCGAGGCGAGGACGAGCATGTTCTGCTGCATGAACGCGGCGAGCGCCTTCTTGCGCATGCCGCCGTCCGGCAGGTCGAACGCGCACATCAGGCCGCGGCCGCGCACGTTGGAGACCAGGCCCGGGAACTCGGTCTGGAAGCGATTCAGCTCGCCGAGGAAGTACGCGCCGACAGTGGCGGCATTCTCGACCAGCCTCTCCTCGTCGATGATCTCGAAGTAGCGCTGCGAGCGGACCATGTCCGTGAGATTGCCGCCCCAGGTCGAGTTGATGCGCGACGCGAGCTTGAAGACGTTGTCCTCGACCTCGAGGATACGGTCGTTCGACGCGAACCCGCACACCTGGGTCTTCTTGCCGAACGCGAACAGGTCGGGCTCGATGCCGAAGTGCTGAAAGGTCCACATCTTGCCGGTGATGCCGACGCCGGACTGCACTTCGTCGAAGATGAGCATCATCTCGTTTTCGTCGCAGAGCTGGCGGATGGCGCGGAAGAACTCGGGACGGAAGTGGTTGTCGCCGCCTTCGCCCTGGATCGGCTCCATGATGAACGCCGCGATGTCGTCCTTGCGCTCGTGCAGGAACTGTTTTGCCTGCGCGATGGCCGCCTGCTCGCGCTGCTCGACGTCGGCGATCGATTCCGCGGTCAGCGGGAAGTCGAGCTTCGGGTTGTCGATGCGCGGCCAATCGAATTTCGGGAAGTAGTCGGTCTTGTTCGGATCGGTGTTCGTCAGCGAGAGCGTGTAGCCGCTGCGGCCGTGGAAGCAGTGGCGCAGGTGCATGACCTGCTGGCCCTTCACTTCCTTGTAGCCCTTCGCGAAGTTCTTGCGCACCTTCCAGTCGAACGCGGACTTGATCGCGTTCTCGACGCCGAGGGAGCCGCCTTCGACGAAAAAGAGGTGCTTGCCGAAGTTCGGCGGCATCGCCAGGCGCGCGAATGTCTCGACGAACTCGGCCATGTAAGTCGTGTAGATGTCGGAGTTCGCGGGCTTGTTGACCGAGGCGTCCGCGAGGCGCTCGCGGAACTCGGGGCTGTCGACCTTGGGATGGTTGTAGCCGATGGGGCAGGAGGCGAAGTTCGTAAAGAAGTCGAGGATTTTTCCCTTGCCGCGGGCGTCGAACAACCACGAGCCCTGCGACTTTCTGAGGTCCATGACGATTTCGTAACCGTCGGCAAGCATGTGTCGCTCGAGGACTTTGTGGACCTCCGCCGGCTGGATATGGAGCCGGCGATCGGTGATGGTGGAGAGGGTCATTCGGAATACTCCTTTGTTTAGGGCGTGGGGGCGGGATTCTAGCAGGAGTCTTCAAGTCGACGAGTCTTCGAGTCGTCGAGTGGCTTCTTGAAGGCTTGGCGACTCGACGACTCGACGACTTCTTCGTGATAGAACAGCACCGTTGCGAAGACCCAAGGAGATCCAATGAAAGAAATCGTCATCCTCGGCGGCGCCCGCACGCCGATCGGTTCGTTTCAGGGAACGCTCTCGTCTCTCCCGGCCCCCCGCCTCGGCGCGGTCGCCATCAAATGCGCGCTGGAGAATTCGCGGGTTTCGCCCGAGCAGATTCAGCAGGTGATCATGGGCAACGTGCTCCAGGGCGGGATCGGACAGGCCCCCGCGCGGCAGGCCGGCATCTTCGCGGGCATCCCGGTCGGCGCCGGCGCGGTCACGGTCAACAAGGTCTGCGGCTCGGGGATGAAGGCGGTCATGTATGCGGCGAACGACATTCGCTGCGGCGAGTACGACATCGCCGTCGCGGGCGGCATGGAGTCGATGTCCAATGCGCCGTACGCGCTGCCGCAGGCGCGCGGCGGCTATCGCATGGGCAACGGCAAGATGATCGACCTGATGATCCACGACGGCCTATGGGATCCGTACGGCGACAAGCACATGGGCACCTGCGCGGAGGCGTGCGTGACGAAGTACTCGTTCACGCGCGAGGAGCAGGACGAGTTCTCCCTGGAGTCCTACCGCCGCGCGCAAGAGGCGACGAAGAACGGGAAGTTCAAGAAAGAGATCGCCGTCGTCGAGCTGGAGGGCAAGAAGGGGAAGACCGTCGTCGTCGACGACGAGGAGCCGTTTGCCGCGCCGCTCGAGAAGATGGGCAAGCTCAAGCCGGCGTTTGCGAAGGAGGGCGGCACGGTCACGGCCGCGAACTCGTCGAAGATCAACGACGGCGCCGCGGCGCTGATCGTCACCTCGGCGGATTACGCGCGGGAGAACAACCTGACGCCGATCGCACGCATCGTTGCGCACTCGACGGCCGCTCAGGAGCCGGAATGGTTCACGACCGCGCCGGCGAAGGCGATCGACATCGTGCTGCGCCGCGCGAACATGACCGCCGACGACATCGACCTGTTCGAGATCAACGAGGCCTTCGCGGCGGTAGCGATGGCGGCGATGAAAGACGTGAACATCCCGCACGGCAAGTTGAACGTTCACGGCGGCGCGGTTGCGCTGGGTCATCCGATCGGCGCCAGCGGCGCGCGCATTCTGGTCACGCTGATCCACGCGCTGCAGGACCGGGGACAGAAGCGCGGCATGGCCGCGATCTGCATCGGCGGCGGCGAGGCGGCAGCGATGATCGTCGAGGTTATGTAAGCCGTTTTGTTGCAGCGGACTCGGAGCCGCGGGAGTTCAATGGAGCCATGCGCAAATCCGTGCTGGTGCTCCTCGCACTTCTCCTCGCGGTTTCCGCGTCCGCGCAGACTCTCGACAAGCCGACGCGTATTTCGTTCTTCATCAGCAATCTCGCCTTCGGTTGGAGCGAAGGGAACGGCAGCGCGATCGATGCCGGCGTCGGTGTCGCGCTCGAGCGCCGCTTCTCGCGCGCGTGGTCCGCTGAGCTCGCCGTTGCGACCGAGACGCACGAGACGCAGCCGTATGGGTTCTTCAACCCGGCGAGGTTCGATCTGCGCACGTACCCGATCGACGCGGTGGTGCGCTACTCCTTCCTGGATGTGCACACGCAATGGCGTCCGTACGTCGGCGCGGGCGCTCGCTACGTGACTGCGCCGGACGAGCCGCCGAACATCGAGTACGACAACCAGCTCACGCCCCAGATCGCCGCGGGCGTGGAGTTCAACGGCAGCGAGTCGTGGTCGCTGCAGTTCGGCGCGAAACAACTGATCCACGAGCAGTCGTCGGTGTTCGACGAGTCGTTCAAGCTCTCGATCGGCGTCGGCTGGCGGTTCTAGGAGTGCGGTGGCGGGGGGTGGCGTGGGTG
>DASYGV010000115.1:0-51982 GCA_035999335.1 Thermoanaerobaculia bacterium
GGCGTGTACTCCATCCAAAATGGCGTGTACTCCATCCGCGATGGCGTGTACTCCATCCGAAATGGCGTGTACTCCATCCGAAATGGCGTGTACTCCATCCGAAATGGCGTGTACTCCATCCGCGATGGCGTACACACGAAATTCGAAATGGACGTCATCTGCAGGCGACACCTACTCGACCGTGACGGTTTTCGTCATCCCCGCTCGCCGGGCTCATCGCGGTTGCGATGAAGGGATGACGGAAGCTCTTCCGGTCGTCGTAGGCAACACACCCGCGCCGGAGCACTCCTGTGCGGCAACAAGCAGGTCCTGAATATCGAACGGCTTGTGCAACACACGATGGACGAGCGAGAGATCGAGGTCGTTTGTCCCACGGGTCCCGGCTGCGGTCATCACGACCACACACTTCCGCTCGATCCGCTGCTCGCGAAGGTACGCGAGCACCTCGTAGCCGTTGCAAAAAGGCATCATCAGATCGAGGAACAACGCGTCATATTGCCGGCCCGAAAGTTTCTCGATCGCTTCCCGGCCGTCGCAGGCCTCGTCGGCCTCGAGCTTATTCCGGCGCAGAACGGTGGCCACGAACCGACGGATCGGCTCATCGTCGTCCACCACAAGAAAGCGCGTAGCCATCACGCTCGGTTTGTAGCACCAGGACCAGAAGAATGGCGCGAGGTCCGCGTGAGAAACACGGGAATCGGTATTTGTGGAGTGCGGCGGCAAGGCCGCCGTTCGCTACGCTCCGGCGACCGGCGGCGAGGCCTGCCGGCGCCGGTCGAGCTGGCGCATGACCAGGCGGCTCAGCGCGACCAGCGTGTCGCGCTGGGCCTCGCTGAGGCGCCGCGGACGGACGTCGATCGCGCAGATCGTGCCGAGCTTGTAACCGTCCGGCGTGATCAGCGGCGCACCGGCGTAGAAGCGGATGCGCGGCTGCGACGCGACGAGCGGATTGTCGCTGAAGCGATCGTCGACCAGCGCGTCCGTGACCTCGAAGATGTCCTTGCCGAGAATCGCGTGGCCGCAGAACGAGATGTCGCGTGGCGACTCGGAGAGCTCCTCGTCCACGCCCACCCGCGCCTTGAACCAGTTGCGTGTGCCGTCGATCAGCGCGATGAGCGCGATCGGCGTGTCGCACACTCCCGCGCACACGTGCGCGATGTCGTCGTAGACCGCCTCGGGCCGCGTATCGAGAATGGAGTACTCCCGCAGCGTCTGCATCCGCTGCGGTTCGTCAGGAGGAATCGGCGCCTTGAGCATGCCTGATCATGCTACGTCGCTCCTCCCATTTTGGATCTCTCTGCGGCGTAGAATGCGGCGCGGAGGGAGCCACCATGGGAAACGAGGCTGCAACACTGGGACGCCGCTGGTTCGAAGAGGTCTGGAACGATCGCAACGACAAGGCGATCGACGAGCTGTTGGCGGCCGACGCCGTCGCTCACATGGAAGGCGGCGACGCCCATGGTCCCGAGGGCTTTCGCGCCGTCCGGCAGATGTTCCTCGACGCATTGCCGGATCTGTACATCGCCGTGGAGGATGTGCTCTCCGAGGGAAACCAGTCGGTGGTGCGGTGGCACGCCACCGGGACGCATCAGGGTGAGCTGTTTGGCATCCCTCCGACCGGCGCGCGCATCGACATCCGCGGAATGTCGTGGGCGGTGGTTCGCGACGGAAAACTCGTCGAGGGATTCGATTCGTGGAACATCGGCGGCCTCGCCGAGACATTGCGCACCGCGGCGGCCGTGCGCGCGGTGAGCACGTAGCGCTGCGGTCCGCCCGCGACGATCGCATCGAACGGGTAGCACGTCACGAGCGTCAGTGTCGTCTCCCCGCTGCTTCGTGTCACCCAAACGTCGCGTTTGTCGACGACGCGTTGCTCCGCAACGGTGTACTCGACCCAACGGCCGTCGGTGCGCTGCACGCGAATGACGTCGCCCGCACGAACGTCCCGCAGCGCGGAGAAGTGCGTGTCGCGATGCGCGGAGATCACGCAGTTGCCGGGCTCTCCCGGCATCGCGGTGTGCTCGAGATGACCGGGCGCAAATGCGAGCGCCCGGCCGTTCGAGCCTTCGAGGACGATGAGATCGTCGTCGCCCACGATCATGCGCGCGACCGGGTGCGTGTCGGCCCACGGCCACGGCTTCGTCTGCCGATGCCACGCGACGCGGAGCAACACCTGTGCGAGCTGCGCCTTGACGTGAATCCACGCGCTGGCCGCGATGGCGATGAGCGCCAGCGCGATGAGCACCCGTTTCACGCGCGGAGTTTCCATGCGACCGCCAGCAACACGCATCCGATGAGAAGAAACAGCGTCGCGTTCGTCGCCGTCTGCGGCAGCGCTCCTTCGATGCCGCCCCAACCCGCCGGCAGGTTGATCGGAATCAACTCGGACGTGCAGCTTTGCGCATCGACGCCGGCGGGCGTCGTGTCGACGGCGACGAGGCTCGTGTGCTCGGTCACGAGATGGTGCGCGAGCGCGAGCGTCACGATCTCGCTGCGGACGTCTTCCACCTTCGCGCCCGTGAAGACGCCGTCGCGCACGCGGTCGATCTCCTGCCGCGCCCACAGCTTCGCGACTCCGCGGTTGGAATCGCCGCTCGTCGAGAACGTGTCGTTCCACCCTTCGGCGACGATGCGTCCACCCGTCTGCGAGGTGGCCTTCGATTTGAGCGTGACGACGAGCGGCTCGCCGGCGTAGAGATCGGGAACGACCTTCGTGTGGCCATCGAGCTGCACGGAAATGTCGGAGAGCACCGGCGACTCGAGCTTGCGGAAGATCGCGCTCATCTTCTCTTCGACCTCGCCGAGGTCGCCGATCTGCGTGAACGTGCCGCGTCCGGCGCGCGCGGCGTTGCTCATGAAAAATGTGTTCGGAGCGTTGCCGATGCCGATCGTGAACAGGCGGCTGCCGCCGAGGTTCTTGCGGATGTGCTCGAAGACCTCGCTTTCGTTGCCGACCTGGCCGTCGGTCATGAAGATGACCTGGCGGATCGCGTCGGGGCTCGGGTTGCCGTCCAACGCGAGTTGCAACGCGCTGAGCATCTCCGTTCCGCCGGTCGATTCGAGCGACTCCACCCAGCGCAGCGCTTCCTCGACGGCATCGCGGTCGGCGCGGCGGCTCGTCTCGAAGAGCCGTCGCGCTTCGGAGTTGAACTCGATGACGTTGAAGCGATCGGAGGAGCGCACGCGGCGCAACGCGGTGAGAAGCGCCTTCTTCGCCTGCTCGATCGACGGACCGCCCATCGATCCTGACGTGTCGATGATGAAGATCGTCTCGCGGGGAAGGATTGCGTTTGCGCGCAGCTTGACGTCCGGGGGAAAGAGCATGAGCAGCGTGTAGCGATCGTCGCCGGCGACTTCGCTGAACTCGGCAGACTGCGGGCGCGCGCCGAGCTGCGGCGTCCACGTGAGAACGAAGTCGCGGTCGGGCGCGATCGTCGTCTTCACCTGCATGCGCGTGCCGGAAAGCCGCACCGGTTGCACCTGATGCGTCGAGCTCGTGACGGACGACAGTGGGATGCCCGCGTCGATGTCGACGTTGAGTGAAACGTTCCGAGTCCCTTCTCCCGCGGGCGAGAAAGGGTGACTTGAAACGGCGGGTGACCCGTTGTATCGCGGCCCGATCGCCAGCGGCACGCGCACGGAGAACTTTCCGTCGTCGTACGTGACGATCTGCTGGTATTCGATCTCGATGTCCGCGATCTCGCCCGCCGCAATGCTCGCGACGGACACCGTGAAGAGATTCGGCCGCTGCTGTTCGAGCAGCGAGGCGTTGCGCCCTTCGTTCTTCGCCTCCTCGTAGACGCGCGCGGCTTCATCGCGCTCCTTGATCTGCCCTTCGATCGTGCGGACGCCGATCTTCAGCCGCATCGCGTCGACCGTCGCGTTGTCGGCGAGCGGAAACACGTACATCGCCTCGACGCATCGATCCGTCGGATTCTCGAAGCGCTGGCGCACGACGCCGCGCGCGACGACGCCGCTCACGTTGAGGGAGATTTCGGTGCTGACGGTGGGCGCCTCGATGTAAAGGCGCGGCTGGCTGGTCTTGAGCAGCAGTCCCGGATGCTGCATGGAATCGATCGTGACCGGCTGCTGTGCCCGCGTGCCGAGCGCGAAAAGGAGCAGGTAGAGAAGGAAGGCGGCGTGACGTTTCATGTCGCTCAAACTCGGCTCTCCGCAAGGCGTGGCTGAGGAGCGATCGAGGAATTTGCGCGTTGCGATTGCGGCGGGTTTGTGGCGAGCGGCTCCGTCGCTGCACTCCTAAAGCGCGTCGGCAAACACGCACATGGAAAAACCACCTCGCGTTGCAGTCATTCTGCGCGGAGGTAGTCGATGAGAGAACATCAGCGTTCCCCCGATATGACGGCCGGGTAACAGTCCTTCTCTTCCATTTTGCCGCCTTGCGAGAGTTAACTTCCTGACTGCTATGCAACTCGACGAGCAGACCGCGAACGGCCGGACATTCGATCTCGAACGTGACGAACCCATCACGCTCTATCTGAACGAGAACCCGTCGACGGGGTATCGATGGCACATCACTGCCGACCCGGCAATCGAGATTCAATCGAATGAGTTTGTGCGCGGCCAGGCCACGGGGATTGGCGCTGCCGGACAGCGAATCGTCGTTTTCCGCGCAACCGCTCCAGGGGAGTTGCACGTGCGCGCCAAATTGTGGCGCGACTGGCAAGGCGAATCTTCAGTGATCAGGCGCTGCGAGCTCCTGGTGAGGACCGCGGCCTGACGAAAGGAGAGAGTCATGCCTCTGGATCGAGAGTTGTTCGAGCAAACGCTCCGCGCGAATGCCGAAGCGAATGTCCCATGGCAGGCAGCCGAGACTTCCATGCTGAATCTCACACCCGCCGAGCGCCGGCGGCGTTGTGGATATGTTCCTGGACCCGGCGAACCGACGCTCAAAGAGCGCGAAGCACTCTCGGCGGCGTACCGGGAAAGCGCGGACGTCGCGCCATCAGGAGTAGCAGCAGCGTGGGACTGGCGCAACGTGAGCGGACGAAACTTCATCTCCTCGGTGAAAGATCAAGGCAGCTGCGGCTCGTGCGTGGCGTTCGGCACCGCCGCGGCGTTGGACGGGCAGGCGCGCATCACGAAGAACATCGCGGTCGGCGACGCCAATGGCTATGCGATGCTGGACCTTTCCGAAGCACAGCTCTTCTATTGCGGCGCCGAGCCGGCGGGGTTCAAGTGCTCCACCGGCTGGAACGTCCCCGCTGCGCTCACGTATGCGCAGAACACCGGCGTCGCGCCGGAAGGCAGCTTCCCCTACACCGCCGGCGATCAACCGTGCAATCTGGCGTACGGCTGGAGCTCACAACTCACGACGCCATCGCTCTGGAGCACGCTCAATACGCCCGCGGCCATGCAGCAACGGATCTCGACCAACGGGCCCCTGATCACCGCCTTCATCGTCTACGAAGACTTCTTCAGCTACTCGAGCGGCGTCTACATCTACAACGGCACGGCAGACGAGGTCGGCGGCCATTGCGTAGCCGTCGTCGGATACAGCAACGCCCTGAACGCGTGGCTTTGCAAAAACAGCTGGGGCACCGGCTGGGGAATGAGCGGGTATTTCTGGATCGGCTACGGCCAGTGCGGGATCGATGCGCTCATGTGGAATATCGGTGCATTTTCCCAAATCGAGGTTGGCCCCCTGACGCAGTTTTCCAGCGCGAATATGGGGCAGGGATCCAGCGCGATCAAATTTCGCATCGGCGATGTCACCGGTGACGGCCATGACCAGATCATTCAGCTGTGGGACCACGGCGGCCAGCTCGGCGTAATCGTTTACCAATGGGTGAGCGGCGGGCTGACGACGTTGTGGAGCACCGGCAACATCGGTCAGGGCTCGACCGCACTCAAATTTCGCGTCGGTGACGTCGACGGCGACGGAAAGGATGAAATCGTCCAGCTGTGGGACCACGGCGGCCAGCTTGCCATGATCGTTTACAGCTGGTCGAACGGCGCGATGACCACGCTCTGGAGCACAGGCAACATCGGGCAGGGCTCGACCGCACTCAAATTTCTCGTCGGTGACGTCAATGGCGACGGAAAGGATGAAATCGTCCAGCTGTGGGACCACGGCGGCCAGCTCGCCATGATCGTTTACAGCTGGTCGAACGGCGCGATGACGACGCTCTGGAGCACAGGCAACATCGGGCAGGGCTCGCCCGGAATCAAATGGCTCATCGGCGACGTCAACGGCGACGGAAATGCCGAAGTCGTCCAGCTGTACAACAAAGGCGGCCAGCTCGGCATGAACGTCTATGGCTGGTCCAGCGGAGCGATGTCGACGATCTTCAGCCGATCCGACATGGGCCAGGGCCAGGGTAACGAAGGCTGGCTGATCGGCGACATGACCGGCAATGGAAGCGACAACGTCGTTCAACTCTTCGACAGCAGCGGTTCTCTGGGGATGAACATCTTTGCGTGGCGCTCAAATGCAATGACGACGATCTGGTCGACTCCTTCCATGGGCCAGGGTTCCCCCGCGATTGCGTTCCTGATGGGCAACGTGACCGGCAACGGCAAGGCTTCCGTGGTGCAGGAGTGGGCCAACGGAACGACTCTCGGAACGATGGTGTACGGGTACTCGTGATCTGACTTACGTGTTCGAACGCGCGACCTCCGGCAGGCCGGTGGTCGCGCCACTGTCGCTGAAGCGGCGTATCATTTCCGCCGGCCCTCATCCTCACCAATGGAACCGGCGGCGCTGTTTCAAGCGAACCTGACGCTGATCGACCGCGTCATCGCGGGCGTGTGCCGGCGCGCGCGTCTGTACGATGCTGACGCCGAGGACTTCGCGTCGGTCGCGCGGCTCGCGCTGATGGAGGATGACCACGCCATCCTTCGCAAATGGGAAGCTCGCTCGTCGCTCGAGGGCTATCTCACGATCGTGATCCGGCGGCTGCTGTCCGACCAGCGCAACCGCGATCTCGGACGCTGGCACGCATCGGCGGATGCGACGCGCCTCGGACCGGCGGCAGTCCTTCTCGAACAGCTTCTGACGCGCGATGGCCGTGCGCTCGAGGAGGCGGTGCCGATCGTGGTCTCCGCACATCCCGAGCTCAGGCACGCAGATGTCGTGTCACTCTCCGAAAAGCTGCCGCCGCACACAAAACGGCCGCGCGCGGTCGCGCTCGAAGGCGCGGTGCTCTTCGCCACCGAACGCGCCGACGCGCGCGTGCTGGAGAACGAAACGCGCTCTCTTTCGGAGCAAGCGAGCCGCGTCGTACGACGCGCGATCGATGGATGGCCGGACGAAGACGCGATGATTCTCCGCTTCCGTTTCGGCTCGATGATGAGCATCGCCGAGATCTCGCGCATGTTGCGCCTTCCGCAGCGGCCGCTGTACCGCCGCATCGAGGCCATGCTCGCCGCGTTGCGCCATGCACTCGACGGCGCGGGACTCGACGCCGCCGTTCTCTCCTCCGTCATCGGAGAAGCGTCCCAGGAATTGAATTTTGGGCTCGCCGACTGGAAAAACGCCATCCCTCGTCAGTCATTGGAAAACGACGCGGCGGCCGAGGAGTCGCGATGAAGCACATCGAACCCGAGACGCTCGCCGCACTGGCCGAGGGACGGCTGACGAGAAAGGAGATTGCACCGGTGCTGGCTCATCTTCGTGAATGCACCGAATGCACGAGCGACGTCGAGGCGGTCGCCGGTTCAGTGCCATTTCGCGAGCGTCGGCGGTTCGATGTTCGATGGATGGCCGCGGCGGCCGCGGTGATCGCGATCGTAACGGCGGTGATGCTGCTGCGGCCGCGCGATCCGATGCAACGTCTCGTATCGCTCGCACCGCGCTCGGCTCGGATCATCGAGCCGCGGCTCACCGGCGGATTCGCGTGGGCGCCGTATCGCGGCCCCAATCGAGCGGATGACTCCGCGGCCGACGCCGATCGTCTACGGCTCGTAGGCGCGGCCGGTGACGCGGTCGCGAAGGCGCGCGGCGACGCGGCATCCGAACACGTCGCCGGTGTCGCATTGCTACTCGCAGAAAAACCAGAAGACGCTGTGGCGCGGTTGCGCCGTGCGGCCGAACAGTCGCCGTCGGATGCACGCGCGTGGTCGGACTTCGCCGCCGCACTCGAAGCGTGGGCCATCAGCAGCGGACGGCCGTCGCTGCATCCTCAGGCACTCGCCGCCGCCGACCGCGCGCTGCGCATCGATGCCGATCTGCCGGAGGCACTGTTCAATCGCGCCCTCATCCTCGAACAACTCGGATTGCAGGCGCAGGCGCGCGCGGCGTGGGAGCAGTATCTGCGCGCCGATCCCGCATCGCCGTGGACCGAGGAGGCGCGCGAGCATCTCAAACGAAGCTCCTCGTCCACCGGCGAGATGCGCTTCCGCGAAGAACAGCCGCGGCTCGAGCGCGCCGCGCTGTCCGGCGACGCGCAGACCGTCGGCGAGCTCGTCGCGCGATACCCGCAGCAGTGCCGCACGTTCGCCGAGGCCGAATACCTCGGCCGATGGGGCGAGCAGAAGGATGAGGATGCACTCGCCGTTGCACGTGCGATCGGCACCGCGCTGGCTGAGCATTCGCGCGAGAGTCTGCTCCTCGACGCCGTTGCGGCGATCGACTCCGGCGATGCCGCGCGGCGCGCGACGCTGGCGGAAGCGCACGCGGTCTATCGCCGCGGACGCATCGCCTATTCGAAACAACAGCCCGCCGCGGCACAGGCCGACCTTCTTCGCGCGGCTGCGCTTTTCGAACAGGGCCGGAGCCCGATGTCCGACGTGGCGCGGTATTTCGCCGCATGTGCGCGCTATGACCAGGAAGACCTCATCGGCGCGCGCGAGGAGCTCGAGCGACTGAACGTCTCCGCAAATCCACGCTATCTCGCGCTCGCCGCGCAAGTTCAGTGGCAGCTCGCTCTGACGGCGATGGCGGACGGCGATTGGAGCTCTGCGCTCGATGCGCTCGACAGCGCGGAAGCAAAGTTCGAGTCGCTCGGCGAGCGCAGCAACCGCGGATTCATTTTCGGGCTGCAGTCGACTGCGTTGAATTGCCTCGGCCGCCCCGACGACGCATGGCGCGTCCGCATCGAGGCCTTTCGGATGCTCGGGGAAGAGGGCCGCGGCGATCGTCTTGCGGTGAGCATCGGCGGCGCTGCGCGCGCGGAGCTGTATGCGGGCCGCCTCGATTCCGCGCGCGCTCTGCTGAGCATCGAAGCCACCGCTCACCGCGAGGCCCGCGCCGGCACGCTGCTCGCGAGCGCTCTGCTGCGCCAAACGCTGCTCGATACGCAGGCCGGCGATTTCACGGCGGCTGCAAATGCAGCGCGCGAAGCGTCGGCACTCGCGGAGCAGACGAAGGATGGCGGCGTACGCGAGGTGCTTCGCGCGATGGCGAACGTCGCCGGCGGCGCAGTGGCGTTGCACGAGGATGCGCGCCACGCAAACGAGCTTCTCACCAAAGCGATCGAGTTCTATAGCCGCTCCGAGCACGCGCTCTTTCTTCCGCAGGCATTGTTACTGCGCGCGCGCGCGGCATCGCACCTCGGCGATTCCGCCAGTGCCGCGCGCGATCTCGACGACGGTCTCGCGGCCATTGAGCGCCATCGCATCCGGCTCGCCGGCCCGGTCGTCGCATCCGACGTTCTCGACGCAGCGACCGCGCTCGTCCGCGACGCGCTGCGCATGCGTCTCGATTCCGGAGACGCCGGCGGCGCGTTCGCCTGCATCGAGCGCGGACGCTTTCTCATCGGCGGAGATGCGGCCGTGTCCCCGGTATCCGCGGCCGAGTTGCAGCAACGGCTGCGCGGCAGCGGGACGGCGGTGATCCTCATTGCGGCCGTCCCGCCCGACACGGCCCTGATCGGCGTGACCGAAAACGACTTGATCGCGAAACGCATCCGCGGCACGAGCGCGTCGTACGACATTCTCATTCGCCCGGTCGAGTCGCTGCTCGCCCGCGTGTCGCGCGTCGTCGTCGTGCCCGATCCGTCGCTGCAACATGTGTCGTTCGCGGCGCTCTACGACGCGCGCGCGAAGCAATACCTCGTCGAGCGCGTTGCAGTGGCGATCGCGCCGAACGCGAGCTCGCTGCGTGCGGCGAACATCGCCGCGCCGCGCAGGTTGCTTGCCGTCGCGTTACCCACCGGCACGCTCGCGCCGCTGCCGGGCGCGCAACGCGAGCTCGCCGAGTTGCGCGCGCTCTATCGCAACGGGGCGATTCTCGATGCGGCATCGGCGACATTCTCCGCGGTCGCCGGCGCCGCGGCCGATGCGGACGTGCTGCACATCGCCGGACATACCGCGCGCCAGCCCGGCGCGGAAGATCTCGCGCTGCCGTTCACCGGCGGCCGAGGATCGTGGCGCGACATCGCGGCCATGCATCTCGAGCGCGAGCCGCTAGTCGTGGTGGCCGGTTGCGAGACGCTGCGGCGCCCCGATGCGCGGCACACGCGCGCCCTCAGCCTCGGCGAGAGTTTTCTCGCCGCCGGCGCCGCGGACGTCATCGGCACGCTCTCGCCGATCGCGGACCGCGACGCGCTCGATTTCTTCAAAGCCGTTCACGACGGCATCGCCTCCGGCCTCCCCGCCTCCGACGCGTTGCGCCGCGCGCAGCTCGACGCGATCGCGCGCGAGGTCTCGACCGGACACGAGACGCCGTGGCGCGCCGTCGCCCTCATGACTCGCCGCATTTGAAAGGAGCCATGCCATGAGTCATCTCATGATCAGTTTTCTCGGAGTCTGCACGTGGTTCAACGACCTTCGCCAATACGCCGGCGATCGCGATCCCAGTACGTTGCCGCCGCGCCGCATGGTGCTCATGAACACCAACCGCACGCAGCTCTGCCAGGGTCACGGCGATTGCGTCTCCGTCGATCCCCACATCGCGAAAATTGAGATGTTCTACGATCAGATCATCGAGAGACCAAGCGACTTTCCGCCAGCGCTCGATCCCGATCCCAAAACGCTGATATTCGAGCCGAACGGCATGACCGTGCAGGTTCTGAATCCGCGTCAGCTTCCTGTCCTTCCGGCGGAGAGCAATCACACCGCGGGGCTGCCGAGTCTCGCGAGCCAGGCCGGATTAACCCCGGAGGACCTCGGTCCACCCAGCTCGGGAGTCTTCGACCGCGATCCACGGAAAGCATCCGTGTATTTCGATGTGGACGCAGGAAACATGACCGCCTACACGCCGCCGAAAGTGCAGATGGGGATCACGCAGCTCGTGGTCGACTGCGACGGCGACCCCATCGTGGCGTTCGAGCCGTGGCAGTGGGATCGCGGCCCGTGGATCGTCAAGCTACGGCATGCCGAAGGCCACGAATACGCGACCATCAACGTCATGAACTTCTCTGCGGAGAAAACGGGCCCGGCCGTCGATTTCTACCTGCAATACCTCGCGGTCGAATCGTTCCCCGGATTTCCCCGATTCGACCAGATCAAAATCCCGCAAACCATCCAGTTGCCGGTGACCCCGTTCACGTACCACCTTCACCAATCGCCCGCGGGAGACGTCGATCCGGGTTGTTCGAACTCAAACTATCCGTAGACCGGCGTGGCGTTTTCCCTTCGCGAGCCTTCTCCCCGCGAGGAGCGGGGAGAAGGTGCCGAAGGCGGATGAGGGGCGCTTCGCTAGTTGACCCTCACCGCCGCGACGTAGCGGATGTCCTCGCCGCCCTTCGCAAGACGGAACGGATGGATCTCCACGTCGTCGCCGCGCGTAACGATCACCACGCCGCGGCTGATGCCCATCGGGCCGGCCGCGAAGTAGCGCACGCCGACGTGATACGTCCCGTCCAGCGTGCGCGACGTGCGCACGACCTCGGGGCCGAGACCCTGTGTGACGTCTTCATAGAGCTCGAGGCCGGAGCGGCTGGCCTTGTGCGAGTAGTAGACCTCTTCCCCATTCGGATCGACCACGTGTAGATCGACGTCATTCGCGTCCGTCTCCCACGCGAGCGTGATGCGCAGCGCGTCGCGGCGGTCGAGACTCGCGCCGTGCTCGCGCGCACGGTCTTCGATCTCGCGGCGGCGCGACTCGTCCTTGTTGGCCCAGGCGCGGTACACCATTCCGAGCTCTTCGCGGATGACGCGTTGCACGTCGCGATACCAGTTCGGGAACTGCTGGCGCGTGGCCGACTCGAGCACGCGCGCCGCTTCTTCGACGCGTCCGTTCTGCCACAGCAGCAGCGCAAGATGGCGATACGCGTTCGCGCGATCGGGACGCAGCTCCAGCGCGCGGCGCAGCGGCGCCTCGGCCAGACGCGCGCGGCGCGTCCGCAGCAGGAGTAGTCCCGCGCGCTGGAGCAGCTCCGGCTTCGCCGGCGCGATCTCGATCAGCGACGCGAACGCGCGCGCAGCCTCCGTGTCACGGCCGAGCTCCATGCTCGCGTTGCCGAGCATCTCGTACACCTGCGGGTTCTCCGGATCGTACGGCTGCCAGCGCAGCGCGACGGCGCGCAGCTCGCTCCATTCGCTGAGGGCCGCGAGCGTTTCGCTGAGCTGGTTGTACAGCTCGCGGTCGCGCGGATTCGCGCGAAGCTGCTTCTCGAGATCGGCGATCCGTTCGCGCGACGGCGCGTGGCGGCGTGTCCAGCTCACGTCCTCCTTCTTGCTCTCCGTGGGCCGAGTGACGCGGCGCCCTTGAGCCAATGCGTCCGCGGGTACTTCCGAGGGTGCGACGCGCATCGGTACGGGCGTGTCATCGCGCTCGGGCACGGGCGCATTCGGCGCGATGACCGTCTCCGTGCCGCTTCGCTGCATGTCGAGCGTTGGCGCCTCCGACGTAACGGTGATGCTCTCCGCGACCGCGCCGGTAGCGACTCCGCCGGGAACTCCACCGACGACTCCGCCAACTACGCCACCGGACACTCCACCCTCCACCCCGCCGGCGACACCCACCGCCTCGCCCTCCTCGTTGAAGTCGGCATCGGGCATCGCCTCCACGCGCGGGACCACTTGCGATGGTGGTGGCGGCGGCGCGTTCACGGCCTTCGGTGCCGCCGCGTTCTGACGGCGATTGCTTGTCACCGGAACGGGAAGAGGAGGCGGCGGCGGTGGGAACCATCCCTCGCGCTTGCGATCGATGCGTCCGATGCCGCCGGCTTCGATCGTCAGGATCGCGGCGAGCCCGCGGCGATCGAGACCGAAACGCTGATAGTCCCACTCACTCTCGAGCACGAGCATCGTCGTGCGCGGAATCACCACGCGCTGCTCGATGCTGATCTTCACCTGCTCGGTTGCGAGCGCGCGGCGTACGGCGTCCGAGGTCTCGTTGGCTTCGCGCTCGGCGAGATATTCGAGATAGGCGCGCGACGCCTCGCGCTCCAGCAGCGGTCCGAACGTCGACATGTCGAGGCGCGACGCCGCGACATTCAACTCCGGCTCGCGGCCGGCTTTCACCTTGCCGAGGGCGATCACCTCGTCGCCCGGCTGCACATCGTCGAAGTGCGCGGGATAGACCCACTCCGCGCCAGCGTCGCGCACGTCGAACGTGCCGCCGAGCGGGCGGCGCAGATCTTCCGCGGCTTCGCGCGAGCGCGATGCGAGCGATTCGGAGAACGGAATGCGGACCACGCGGCCGCGGCCCGCGGTCACGGCCTTCGCCGTCGGCGCGTCTTCGCGGGTGCCGAGGATCAGTGCGTGCACCGTGCCGCGCGGCAGCGCGTTGATCGCATCTTTCACCTCGTGCGGCGCGGTGTTGCCGACCGTCGGAACGAGATCGCTGGCGAGAACGATCGTGCGCGACGGATTGTCGCGGAGACTGCGGGCGACATCGCGCAGCAGCGCGCTGATGTCCGTGCCGCCGAGGAAGAGACGGTTGCTGAGCAGATCGCCGACGTTGCGCGAGACTTCGGCGGCCGTGCCGTTCGCGAGCGGGACGATGTCCTGATCGAACGCGACGAGCTCCACGCGATCGCTCGCGGGCAGTGCGTCGAGGATCTCTTCGAGCGCGCGGATGCGATGCGGCGCGCCCTCGGCGGACGAGGCGCTGGTGTCGATGTAGAAGAGCCAGTTGGCGGTTGGTGGTTGGCGGTTGGCGGTTTGTATCTCGGGACGGATTGCCGCGAGGTAAAAGTCGCCGGCTCTCAATACTCGCGTCGGAGCTGCGTCTTCATTCGCGCGCCACGTCATCACGATGTCCCGATCGGGGGTCCAGTCGCTTTCGTCGAAGCTCGTCACCTCGGCGGTGCTGGTGGTCATCTTTCCGCGCGGGCCTTCGCCGGGGATCGGCGTCACGAACGCGCGAAAGGAGAACTTGTGAATCTTGTCGATGCCGCGCAACGGCAGCGCGTACGTGCGCTCGCCGCCGCGCATCGGCAGGAGCGCCGTGTACGACAGGACGAGATGCACCGGCGCCTTCGCCTCGATCGGGAAGATGCGCGCCGAGAAGCGGTTGCCCTGGTCCTGCTCGAGCAACGCGGGGTCGCGCATCTGGTGGAGGAACTGCTCGTACACCTGATTCGCGCGCAGCCGTTCCACGACTTCGCCTTCCATCAGGTGGCCGTTCACGTCCTTCGCGAACCGCGAGATCGCCGCATTCTGCGGCAGCGTCGCGGTGAAGCGACCCTCGATGCGCCGGTCCTGCGGATTGCGGAAGCGGAGCTCCAGCTCGGTGAGCGAGAGCATCCCGTGGATGGCTGTGCGGACGGAGAGCTCTTCGAGAATGAGCTCCTGCCCGTCGGAATCCGCAAACGTGATCGGAGGAACGGGCGGGGGCGCGGGCTTCGAGTCGACGACTTTTCGAATCGTCGTCGACTGCGGGGCCTTGGCATCCTGCGGCGCTGCGGTGATCAGCACGGCGAGGATCGACGTGACGAGCATGGCGGCGGTGAGCGTGAGAGTGCGTGCGAACGACTGCATGCCGACTTAGACGTGGATACATGTCCGGAAGAAACTAAGGCTGTCATCCTGAAGCCGGCGCAGACGGCGAAGGACCCCCCTGCGGTTTGCGACGCCCGCGCAAGAAACAGGGGGTCCTTCGCCGTCTCCGCGGCTTCAGGATGACAGGTGAATTAGTGCCTAACCGTTCGCCGCCTCGGCGGCGTGCGCGACGTCGGCTGCCACCCCAACTGCACGATCTCGAAATCCCTCGCGCGGATCGCGCCGAACGCGGGATTCAGTACGTCGTTGTCCCAGCGCGTGTCGTACGTCCCGGTCACATAGAGGTCCGAACCGTTGTCGGCGACGATGAGACCGTACGTCTTCATCGCCTGGAAGATCTTCCGCACCGACTCGGGATAGCCGGAAATGTTCACGCTCGCCTTCAGCCGCAGGCGCGCGCCCATCGGCAGCGCGCCGGACGTGTCGCCCGCGCGATGCGATGCGGGATAGACGTAGCCGTTCGTGCGACGCACCGTCACGCGCAGCGCGTGGCGGATCGGATCGGGGCCGAAGACCTCGTCGTGGCGCACGAGTCCCGGCAGGATCGCGAGACCCGCGGCGTCCGCGCTCGTCCACGTCTCGGGGCGGCGCGTGTTCGAGTCGAGCGGGAACGTCGCGCCCGAGCCGGCCTCCCAGCGCGTGCCCGTCCAGCGCAGCGCGTACAGCTCGTAAAGGATGCGGTGATCGCGATCGACGAGCAGCATGTGCCGGTCGCCTTCCGCGTCCGGATCATTGCCGGCGAGACCACCCTCGATCCACTTCTGCTGCGTCTTCGCCTCCTCGGGAATCGGATAGCCCGGCGGACGTCCCGGCGCCCCGAAGTCGCTCTCGTCGTCGTAGTCGAACGTCACCGGCACGAGAGGCTGCGTTCCGGAGACGACGATGTACGGCAACCCGTAGATCGGGTAGTCCGGCTCTCCGCTGTCGCCCCCGAAATCGGGATGCAGACCCCGCGTCGCGCCGACGTACGCGACGAACGCCGCGCTGTTCGGATCGACCGGCGCGTTCGTGATGTCGACGTTCCACCAGTTGTCGAGCGGAAAGAGCGGCAACGGACCCGGAAGAACGCCGTTGCGCACCGGCTGCGCGAGCAGCGGAAGCGCGAGGATGAAGACGAGAAGAAGGGGCGCGGGCTTCCAGCCCGCCGCAGCGCGGGCAGAATGCCCGCGCCCCCTTTGCTTTGCGACTTTGCGACTCTTCCCGCGGCAAATGGCCATCGCCGAGGATTGTGGCGGCCCCTTCCCGCCCCCGGCGTGATCCCCCTCACGTCCTTTTTACGTCAGGGAACGTACATTCTCGGCGGGTCCCCCTTTACAATCCCCATCGAAGTCCGAATAACCAAGGTCAACCGGGAGAGGTCATGCTCCGAGCGAATTGTGTCCGCGGGATCGCCGTGTGTGCGTTCCTGTTGTTTGCCAGTTCCGCGTTTGCAGCGCCGTTCACGAGTGCGCAGTCCGGCAACTGGAACAACACCCTCACCTGGGGTGGTGCCGGTGTGCCGGGAACCGGCGACACGGTCACGATCACCAGCAACCACGTCGTCACCGTCACTGACCCGCGCGTGGCCCTCACCGTCACCCTCGACAACACGCCCGGCAACAAGATGCTGGTCATCGACTCGGCCGGCACACTCCTCGTGGAATCCGCGGCCGGTCCCGCGGTCGCGATCAACGCTCCATCTCCCGGCTCTACGAATATCGTCCGCATGAACGGAGGCCAGCTCGAGACCTCCGGCGTCGGCGTCGGCATCAACATCACCGGCGGCGCCTCGAGCGCCTCGAAGCTCGAATTCACCCCCCTCGGCGGCACAGCGAAGTTCGCGGGCCACGTCGTCTTCGCCGGCACGGCAGCCAACGCGCTCATCGACTTCGGCCCCAACGGCGGCACCGTCGAGATCGGCGGAGACCTCGGCAGCGGCGGCACGTTCGTCAACAACACATCGTCCACCGTCGAGATCAACGGCTCGGGTACGCAAACGATCAACGGCTATACCTTCAACCACTTCGTCGTGAACAAGGCCGGCGGACCGGCGACCCTGAACGGCCCGATCAACGTCAACGGCAACCTCACCGTCAGCAGCGGCGTCTTCGATGACGGCGGCAACCAGATCTCGCTCAACGGCGGCGGCACGTCGAGCGTGACCGTCGGCTCGACCGGCGTTCTCAAGCTCGGCAGCGGTGCCAGCGCCACCTTCTTCCCCACGCCGCTCGGCAGCTCGACGATGAACACCGGCAGCGCCATCGTCTACCAGTCGGGACTCCAGCAGGCCATCAACAGCACGGTGATCTACGACCGCCTCTACCTCGCCACTCTAGGCAGCGCGGTCAGCCACATCACAACGGGCGCTTCGCTCACCGTCGTCAGTCAACTCGACATCACCGACAACGGCGCGAACACGGTCACGCTGGACCTCGGAACCGGCACGCTCGATCTCAACGGCGAGCTCACCGGCGACGGCACGGTGAGCATGACCAGCGGCTCGATGACGATCGCCGGCAACTTCTCGTCGGTGGCGTCGCTCAGCGCCGGCACCGGCACCGTTACCTACGACGGCGGTGCCGCGCAGAGTGTCCTCGGCGCGACGTATCACAACCTCGACATCAACAAGAGCGCCGGAACGGCCACCCTCAACGGTAACGCGACCGTCAACGGCAACCTCGGCGTGCTCTCGATCGGGCCGCTGGCCGCCGGCACCAACACGATCACGCTCCTCGGCGACGCGACCGTCAACAGCACCTTCGACGTGAGCTCGGGCACGCTCCGCTTCAACGGCACCTCTCTGCAGACACTGAACCTTCCTTCCTCCAGCTTCAACGTCGAGAACCTCGAGATCAACAACGGCACTCAGATCAACATCACCAGCCTCGGAACGACGGTCGAAGGCTCCCTGACGCTGAACGGCGGCAAGCTCTTCGTCGCCGGAACATTCATGATCGACGTGCTGGCCACCGTCACGCGCAACACCGGATGGATCGTCGGTGCCGTGACGATGGGGATGAACCCGACACCCGCGCGCACCTTCCACGTCGGCACCAGCTTGTCGTACCTCCCGGTGGATGTGGATTCATCCATGGTCGGCACGCTGACCCTGGAGGCGGTGGAAGGCCAACATCCCAACCGCACGGGCAACAACGTCCTCGATCGTTACTGGCGCATCGTTGCGCCGTTCTCGATCACGTCGGTGGACAGCATCACGTTCAACTACAACCCTGCCGACATCACCACCGGCGACGAAGCGAAGTATCACCTCGCGCACTACATCAACCCGACGTGGACGCAACACGGCGACGTCGTCAACGAGGTCGTGAATAACGCGACGCTGGCCTCGCAGAGCGTCTCCGCCAAGGACTTCATCGTCGGTCAGCGTGGCAGTACGGGCGCGGCGGGCAGGATCGCCATCACCAGCGTCAACGGCGGCAGCAATCCCAGCGTGAACGTTCCGTTCGACGTCGACGTGGAGACGCAGCATGACAACGGCGTCGCCGCAAACGTCACGGCGAGCTCCAGCGTCGACGTCCTGCTCGATACCGGCACCGGCGGGCTCCTCTCCGGCAACGCGCCCATCGGCGCGGGAACGAGCACCGGAACTGCGACGGTCTCCTACGACACGGTCGAATCGAACGTGCGGCTGGTGGGCGTTTCCGCCTCCGGCGATCTCCTGGACGACGGCCTGAGTCCGTTCTTCGACGTGATCTCCGCGCCCGCGAGCCTTACGGTCAGCAACACCAACGACGCCGGCCCCGGATCTCTCCGCGACGCCATCACGGCCGCGAACACCGGCGGCTGCGCCGCGTCGTGCACAATCGACTTCAGTACGAGCGGCATGATCATTCTCAACAGCGCGCTGCCCGCGATCACGCGCGACGACCTCCTCATCGACGGCTTCACCGCCACCAGCGCCACCGCGAACACGAACGCATTCGGCGCGCCGTCGAACGCCAACATCACCATCGGCATCGACGGCGTCAACGGAATCCCTATCGGCTTCGACATCCAGGGCACGGTCGTCAGGATCCGCGGCTTCGCGATCAGGAACTTCTTCAACGGCGGCACCGGCATCGGCGTGAAGTTCAGCGGCACCAATACCGGCTCGAACATCTCCGGCTGCACCATCGGCACGGACATGGCCGGTTCAACGGCGGCGCCGAACGCGTACGGCGTGCTCTTCTCTGGTTCGACTGAAGCGTCGCTCGGTGGGTCTTTGCCGGCTTCGCGGAACCTCGTCAGCGGCAACACGATTTACGGCGTCAAGACCGACACCGCCGCAAACTCGATCAGCCTCGTCGGCAACTACATCGGCACGAATGCGGCGCTGACGTCCGCCATCGCCAACAACACCGGCGTCTACGTCTGCAGCGGATGCAGCGTCACGATCGGCAGCGCGGGCCTCGGCAACGTCGTCTCCGGCAACACCGCCACGGGCATCGTGCTCGCGGGCGGCGGCGCCGACCTCAAAGGCAACATCATCGGACCGGCGGGCAGCAGTGCGCTCGCACTTCCGAACGCCACCGGCATCCAGAACGATGCCGGCTCGAACTTCAACACCATCGGTGGATCCGTCGCCGGCGAAGGCAACACGATCGCGGGCAATACGCAGAACGGAATCCTCGTACGAGGGGACGACAACACCATCCAAGGGAACCTCGTTGGCATCGCGTCGGACGGTCTCACGCCGATGGGCAACGCCGGCAGCGGCATCCGCCTCGAGAACAGCGCCGCGCGCAACACCGTCAACAGCAACAACAAGATCGCGCACAACGTCAACGACGGCGTCACGATCGCCACCAACGGCACCGGCATCGGCAACGTCGTCCGCCAGAACAAGGTCGCCGGCAACACGAACCGTGGGATCGACATCGACGACGACGGCACGACCAACAACGACGCCACCGACGCCGACCTCGGCGCCAACAACCGCCAGAACTTCCCGGTGATCAACGAGGCGAAATACAGCGCCGGCATCGTGACCGTGAAGGTGACGATGGACTCATCGGGCGGCGTCGCCACGAACTTCTTCGCGTTCGACGTTTACAAGGCCGACGGCTCCCCCGCCCCGCAGGCACTCGAGTACCTCGGCACCAGCGGATGCGTGGCTGGCAACGTTTTCACGAACTTCACCTTCGGCGTCACCGCCGGTACGGCCGTCGTCGGCAACAACGTCGTCGCGTCCGCCACTGCGTACAGCGATGCCGCGTGCAACACGCCGAGCGAGGGAACCTCCGAGCTCTCCGCCGCCACACGCATCGGTGGTCCCGTGCACTGGATCGCCGGCACTGGCAATTGGGAGACCGCGGCGAACTGGAATCCCGCCGTCGTCCCGACGTCCTCGGACGACGCGTTCATCGACAACCCCGGCACCTACACCGTCACCATCAACACGCTCGTGAACGTCGGCAGCGTGCAGGTCGGCATCGCCGGCGGCACGCAGACGCTGAACATCCCCGCGAGCCAGTCGATCAACCTCAACAACGCCAGCACCGTGACCGCAAACGGCGCGTTGACTTTGAGCGGCATCGGACTGAACGCCATCGGAACGCTCACGATCAACGGCGTCTTCGACTGGAACGTCGGCTCCATCGGAGGCGCGGGCGGCGTCACCATCAACAGCGGCGGCACGCTGAACATCAAGACCGCCTCGGGCAAGACGCTGCTCGGGGCCAACCTGACCATCGCCAACGGCGCCACCGCGAACTGGCTCGGCGGCCCGATCAACGTCTCCAGCGGCGCCAACATCGACAACTTCGGGACGTTCGAGATTCAGACCGACGCGACGATCGCCGACAGCGGCGGCGCGGGCACGTTCGACAACAACGGCACGTTCCGCAAGACCATCACCAGCGGCCCGACGAACTTCACCAACTTCACCTTCAACCACAACGCCGGCACCGTGGACATCCAGACCGGCCGCCTGAACCTGGCCGGCGGCACGGCCACAGCGCCGTTCGTCATCGCCAGCGCAGCGGACGTGTTCATCGACGACAACATCTACATCTTTGCCAACGGCGCAGGCTCCGGAGGCCTCGGCAAGATTCACATCAGCGGCGGCACGCTCAACGTCACCGGCGCCGCGGTCACGATCCCGCACCTCCTCATCGACGCGGGCACGCTCGGCGGATCCGGCACCTCGACCACCGGCGCATCCGGTAGCTGGGTGTGGTCGGGCGGCACTCTGGGCGGCACCGGCGCGAGCATCATCGCCACGGGCTCTTCGTTCAGCATCGGCACCGCGACGGCGAAGAGCCTTGTGAACCGCACGCTCACGATTCAGAGCGGCGTCTTCGCCGGCTGGTTCAACACCGGCGCGATCCAGATATCGAGCGGCGGCACCATCAACAACGCCGGGACCTTCGACGCGCAGGGCGATGCCTCGATGACCGACGCCGGTTCCGACGGCGGGTTCGTCAACAGCGGCACATTCCGGAAGAGCGCCAGCGCCGGTACGACCGGCATCGTCAACGTCGACTTCACGAACACCGGCACGATCGACGTCGTCACGGGCACGCTCAATCCGTCAAACGTGACCAGCAGCGGCAACATCACCCTCGCCGGCACGCTGCTCGTCGACGACAACGTCGTCACGCTCAACGGAGCGTCGAACGTGAGCGGCGCCGGCCTGCTGCACGTCAACGGCGGCACGCTCACCGTCGACGCGCCGGACCTGCTCCCCAACGTCCAACTCGACCTCGGCACGATCAACGGCAACGCGACCTTCGACATCACTTCGTTCGCATGGAACGGCGGAACGATGTCCGGCACCGGCACGACCAACATCCCCGCGGGCGCGACGGCGACGATCTCCACTGGGAATGGCAAGAGCCTGCAGCGCACCTTCAGCATCGCCAACACCGGCGCCGTCAACGTCGGTGGTACCGGCACGATCAACTTCGGCAGCGGCGGCAACATCGCCAACGACGGCACGTTCCAAGTCCTCTTGCCGATGACGTTCAACGACGCCGGCTCGGGCGGCGACTTCAACAACACCCGTACCTTCCGCGCGAACGCCGGCGGGACCGTGACGTTCTCCAACATCACTCTCAACAGCAGCACCGCCGCGGGCCTCATCGAGGTGCAGACCAACACACTCGATCTCGCCGACGGCACGAACAACGCCGCCATCAACATCAGCGGCGGCGCGACGCTGCTCGTCAACTCCGACACCTACACCTTCGGCACCGGCACGACCCTCAGCGGCGGCGGCACCGTCAACCTCAACCTCGGCACGCTCAACGTGACGGCCCCCGTCTCGATCCCGCAGTTCACACAGAGCGGCGGCACGCTCGACGGCACGGGCACGGTCACCTTCACCAACATCGCCACCTGGGACAACGGCATCTGGCAGGGCGGCGGCACGACCACCGTCGGCGCCACAGGCACGCTCACCTTTGCCACCCCGTCCGCGAAGACCCTCAACAACCGCACTCTCTCCAGCGTCGCCGGCGCCACGATCAACCTCCCCGGCAACGGCCCGATCAACCTCTCGAACGGCGGCAACATCGCCAACGCCGGACTGTTCCTCATCACCGCCAACAACACCTTCAACGACGGCGGAACCGGCGGCAACTTCGTCAACACCGGCACACTGCGCAAGCAGACGGCCACCGGTCCGACGAGCCTCACCGGCATCGGCCTCACGAACAACGGCGGTCTGATCGACATCCAGTCCGGCACCGTCGACCTCGCCGGTGACGTCTTCACTCAGGCCGCGGGCAGCACGCTGAAGGTCTGGCTGAACGGCACGACCCCGGGCACCGGCTTCGGCCGGCTCTCGTCGAACAACAGCGTCAATCTCGCAGGCACGCTCGAAGTCGCGCTCGTCGGTCTCTATCAGCCGGTCGGAGGCGACACCTTCCGCGTCGTCGCCGCTCCGGCCCACGTCGGCGATTTCACGCAGCCCTACACCTATCCTCTGCTCGCGGCCGGCCGCACCTTCAGCGACGCCTACGACGGGAGCGGCCTGCTGCTGACCGTCAACGGCGACGCCGACCTCTCCATCGGCAAGTCCGCGCCGTCGAACGTCCTCGTCGGCGCGCCGATCTCCTACACGCTCACCGTCAACAACGCCGGCCCCGACATCGCCAACAGCGTCTCCGTCACCGACACGCTCGAGCCGGGCCACGGCAGCGTCAACGCGTCCGGCTCCGGTTGGGTCTGCAACGCCATCGGCCTCACAGTCACCTGCACCGTCGCCTCGCTCCCGACCGGCGCCGCACCGGCAATCACCATCAACGCAAACGCGCCGGTCACGCCGACGTCGTTCACCAACACCGCGAACGTTTCGTCCGCGAACGACAGCAACGGCGCCAACAACAGCGGCACCGCGTTCGTCACCGTCGATCCGAACCAGGCCGAGGTAGAGCTGACCAAGAACGGCCCCCCCTTGCCGGTTCCCCCGTCGACGCCGTTCACCTTCGACTTCATCATCGCCAACAACGGCCCGCAGACCGCGACCAACGTCTCGTTCTCCGCGCCGATCCCGTCGACCCTCACCTACAACAGCGCGACGCCGGACGCCGGCACGTGCAACTTCTCTGCGGGCACGGTGACGTGCAACGTCGGCAACATCCTCAACGGCTCGAACCTCACGGTCGTCATCGGGCTCACGACGACGAGCACCGCCGGCACGCACACTGTCACCGGCACCGCAACCGCGCTCGAGACGGATCCGATTCCGGGGAACAACTCCGTTACGGCCGCGGTCGAGGTCACGGGCAGCACCATCACCGTCGTCAACACCAACGACAGCGGCATGGGCTCCTTGCGGCAAGCATTGTTGGACTCCGCGAGCGGCGTCTGCACCCCGCTCCCCTGCACGATCGACTTCAACATCCCGTCCGGTCCGTTCCTCATCCAGCCGACCGTCGAACTGCCGATCGTCGACGAGCAGACCCTCATCGACGCGACGACACAGCCCGGTTATTCGGGCACACCGATCATCCAGATCGACGGCCAGTCATTCTTCGTCTACGCCTTACAGATCGACGGCGACAACTCCGCGGTGAAGGGCCTGTCGATGACCGGCTTCAGCTGGGGCGTCGACATTCACGGCGACAACAACACTCTCGAGGCGAACTACCTCGGTCTCGACCCGTCCGGAACGATCGCCGCCAACGGCGACGGCGTCCGCATCAGCGGCAACAACAACGTCATCGGCGGGACGACACCCGCGCAACGCAACTTCATCTCCGGTAATACCAACGCCGGCGTCTACGTCGAAGGCGACGTCACCGGCAACAGCATCTCCGGCAATTACATCGGCACCGATCCCGCCGGCACCTCCGCGCGTCCGAACACGATCGGCGTGATGGTCGTCGGCGACGCGGACGCGACCGTCATCGGCGGCCCGACTGCGGCGCATCGCAACGTCATCTCCGGCAACACCGACTACGGCGTCTACGTCGAAGGCTCCGGAGGCGCCGTCGTCGCCGGCACAATCGGATCGAACGCACCCACCGACGGCATCATCGACGGCACGATCATCCGCAGTAACCTCATCGGTCCCGACGTCAGCGGCACTTCGACCCTCGGCGCCGGTATCGCCGGCATCAGCGTCTTCGACAACGCCAAAGGCACTGGGATCGCGCTGAACGACATCGCCGGCAACCAGAACGGCATCGTGCTCGTCGGCGCGAGCGAGGCGACGAACATCGACGCCAACTCGATCCACGACAACACGCTCCTCGGCATCGACCTAGAGGCCGACGGCGTCACCCCCAACGACAGCAACGACAGCGACTCCGGACCGGACGGCCTGCAGAACTTCCCCACCCTCACCACCGTCGTGCTCATCGGCGGCGGCGACATCAGCATCTCCAGCAACATCGACTCGAGCGGCGCGTCCCCGACCATCGGCAGCATCCGCGTCGACTACTTCGAGGCCGACAGTTCCGGCGAAGGCGAGTTCCACCTCGGCTTCGCGTGCGTGGCCGGCAACTCCTTCGGTCTGACGACGAGCTTCAACCAGCCGACGGTTTCCGTCGGCGATCCGATCGTCGCCACCGCCACGAGCTTCACCGACGCCGCGTGCACAACCGTCGCCGACGGCACCTCCGAGTTCTCGAACGTCGTGATCGCGGCGAACTGCACGCCGCCGCCGGTGACGATCACCGGCCCGACGCAGATGTGCGCCACCGGCTCCGTCACGCTCGACGCGGGTCCCGGCTTCAGCGGGTACTCCTGGTCCACCGGCGCGCTCACGCAGACCATCAATGTCTCGCCGGCATCGACGACGACCTACACCGTCACCGTCACCGACAACCTCGGCTGCACGAACGTCGACTCGCACACCGTCACCGTGAACCCACTCCCGATCGTGACAATCACCGGTCCGACGACGATGTGCGCGGGCGGCAACGTCGTGCTCGATGCGGGTCCGGGCTTCAGCGGGTACTCCTGGTCGACCGGCGCACTCACGCAGACCATCACCGTCTCGCCCGCGTCGACGCAGACCTACAACGTCACCGTCACCGATGCGAACACCTGCCAGGCAACCGACTCGCACACCGTCACCGTGACCGCCACGCCCAGCGTGACGATCACCGGTCCAACTTCGACTTGCGCGGGCACGCCCGTCACGCTCGACGCCGGCCCCGGCTTCGCGTCGTACTCCTGGTCGACCGGCGAGTTCACGCAGATGATCACCGTCTCGCCGGCGACCACGCAGAACTACAGCGTCACCGTCAGCGACGGCACGTGCAACGCCACCGACTCTCATAACGTCGTCGTCACCACACCGCCCGCGATGTCCATCACCGCGAGCGGCCCGACCACCTTCTGCGCCGGCGGCAGCGTCGTTCTCACTGCGAACGGCGGCACGTCGTGGGCCTGGTCCAACGGCGCAACCACGCAGTCCATCACCGTCAACACGTCCGGCACGTTCAGCGTGGTCGGCACCTCCGGCGGGTGCAGCGCGAGCTCCGCGCCGACTACCGTCACCGTGAATCCCGCGCCCGTGGTCACGATCACCGGCCCGACCTCGACATGCGTCGGCGCGCCGATCACTCTCGACGCCGGAGCCGGCTTCGCGTCGTACTCGTGGAACAACGGTGCGAACACGCAGACCATTACCGTCTCGCCCACATCGACGACGAACTACATCGTCACCGTCACCGACGGCAGCAGCTGCAGCGCAAGCGACTCGCACACGGTCACCGTCTCTGCCAATCCGACCGCGACGATCAACGCGCCCGCCGGCGTCTGTGAAAACTCCACCGGCAACAGCGCCAACGTCGCCGCGCAGGCCGGCGCGACCTACGACTGGACGATCGGCAACGGCACGATCACCGCGGGCCTCGGAACGAACGCCATCACCTTCACCGCCGGCTCGTCCGGCACCGTGACCCTCGGCGTCGTCGTCACTGCCGCGAGCTGCACGAGCACCGGCAACGTCAACGTCCCGATCACGACGCCGCCGACCGTGACGATCACCGGCCCGGCCACCGCCTGCGCAGGCACGAGCGTCACTCTCGACCCCGGCGCCGGCTTCGCGAGCTACCTCTGGTCCAACGGCTCCACGTCGCAAACGATCACCGTCATCTCCAATGTCGATGAGACTCACACCGTCACCGTGACCAGCGCCTCCGGTTGCACCGCGACGGACAGCCACACCGTCACGCGTACCGGAGCTCCGGCCGCAACGATCAACGCGCCGTCGTCCGCGAATCCGAATCAATCCGGTCTCATCGCCAACGTTCCGGTGCAACCCGGCGCGACGTACGCGTGGTCGATCGACAACGGCACCATCACGTCCGGCAACGGCACCGACTCGATCGTCTTCACCGCCGGCGCCTCCGGCCTCACGGAGCTCGACGTCGTCGTCTCCCTCGGCGGCTGCAGCACGAACGCGAACCATTTCGTCTTCATCGAGACCGCGCAGGGCAGCGGCGCCGATCTCGCCGTGACGAAGTCCGCACCGCCGACCGCGCAGAGCGGCGCGGCGATCACGTACACGATCGGAGTGCGCAACTTCGGTCCCGATGCCGCGAGCGGCATCGTCATCACCGACACGCTCCCCGCCGGTACGACCTTCGTCTCCATGAACACCGGCCCGTGGAACTGCACGCGCACAAATGCCACGATCCAATGCACCGGCAGCGCGGCTGCTGGCATCAACAGCACCATCACCATCATCGTCAACGCGCCGCAGCAGAGCGGCATCATCACCAACACGGTGCAGATCGCATCCGCGACGCCCGATCCGAATGCGACCAACAACGCCGCTTCCGCGACCACCAGCGTCGCCTCGACGCCGCCGTCATGTTCGGCGAACAGTCCGTCGCTGCTGCTTCCCGTGGACGCAGCGAGCGTCAACTCACCCGTCACCTTCACCTGGACCGCCGTCACCGGCGCGGGCGAGTATGAACTGTGGGTCAACGACACGCTCGTCGCTGTCACGACGTCGACGACCGCGACGCATCCGCTCCCCAGCGGCACGTCCTCATGGTTCGTCGTCGCCCGCTTCAACAACGGCTGCGACCCACGCCGCTCCATCACGCGTACCTTCACCGTCCTCCAGTCGAACGGCTGCGCGGCAAACGGCGCCCCGCAGATCATGACCCCCGTCGGCGGCACGATCACCTCGCCCACGACGTTCGCATGGACTCCGGTCGCGCAGGCCATCGGCTACCGTCTCTGGGTCGAGGCCAATGGCACCGCCGCGCAAGACCTCGGCTCCACCAACGGCGCAACCGCGCTCACCGTGTCGCTACCCGCGGGCCCGATCGTCGCGTACATCGAAGCGTTCTTCAGCGGCTGCCCGCCGACGCGCTCCGCGCCGGTGAGCCTCTTCGTCGCGCGCCCCGATCCGTGCGCCTCGCGCAGCACAGCCGCGCCGCTCTCCCCCGCGAGCAACTCCGTCGTCAACTCGTCGTCCATCGAATTCACGTGGAGTGAGGCGCCGGGAGCCGACGGCTATCGCGTCTGGTATTCGCTCGACGGCGCGCCCTTCGCCGTCCTCGGCGCCACGACCATCGACACCTCACTGAATGCGGCCATCGGCCGCGGCGTCGTCGACTGGTACGTCGAGACCCTCCACGACGGTTGCGCGTCCACCGAGTCGCAGACACGCCGCTTCACCATCCCCGCGCGGAGCGACTGCACGCAGCAGAAGCCCGATCCGCAGGCACCCGCGAACGATGCCACCGTCATCAACGGCAACGTGCTGTTCGCCTGGTCCGCGGTCCCGAACGCCGTGTCCTACGAGCTGTGGGTCGCCGTCGACAACGGCACTCACGTCCTCTTCGGCACGACGCCCAACACCACGCTCACGCGCCGCGTGCCGGCCGGCAGGATCGAATGGTTCGTCCGCGCGGTGGTTAACCGCTGCTTGCCTCGCGATTCGCAGACGTTCCAGTTCACCTTCGCGCCGCTGGTTGCCTGCGACGGCGACGAGCGCGCGATCCCGGTCGCACCGCTCGACGGCGTCCAGGTGAGCTCACCCGTGCGTTTCGCCTGGACCGACGCCGGCGCCGATCGTTACGAGGTCTATGTCGTCCGCGGCAGCAACGCTCCGGCGTTGGTTGCCTCGACGAGTCAGAGAGAAGTTTCCGGTGTAAACATCGCTGCCGGCAAAGTTCGCTGGTTCGTCCGCGCACACTTCGGTGGAAACTGCGCGCCGCTGGATTCCGAAGATCGCGTGCTCGAGATTGTCGGCATGCCGCCGGCGTGCTCCGAGCTCGCTGCGCCCGTCATCTCCGCGCCCAGTCAGATCTCCAGCGACGTCCCGGTCCTGATCCAGTGGACGCCCGTCAACGGTGCGACCGCGTATCAGGTCCTCTTCGCCCACACGGCGGACTTCCAACACGCGCTGATCGATACCGTGACCGGGACGCAGCTGCACTACACGGTCGGCGGGGACATCCCCAGCAGTGCGTTCGTGCAGTACATCCGCGTGCGCGCCATCGACGCGCGTTGCCAGCCCGCAACCGTCAGTCCGTACGGCCCGACGCACATCCTGTTCGTCCTGCCGAAAGACGGCGGCTTCGGCTCCGCGCCGTTCGGCAGCAACGCGGACGTCAGGTTCGAGGTTGAGCTCGGACCGCAATACGCCGGTCAGACCTTTACCGCCGCTCCGAGGTACCCGTGGCTCAGCGTGTCGCCAGCGAACGGTGTCGTCGGCCCGAACGGCACGAAGCTCATCGTCACCGCGCGCACCGCCGACCTGCCGCTCGGCACGAGCGTCGGCGCGATCAGCGTCACGTTCTCCTCCGCGGCCGCCGGCGGCGTCGCGAGCAACGACGGCCCGATCGGATTCCCCTTGTCGATCAGCCTCGTCACTCCGGTGACGCCGACGCCGACAAACACGCCGCCGCCTGACGCGCTGATCATCCCTGCAGTCGCCCATGCCGACGGCATCAACTCGCACTTCCAGTCCGACGTCCGCGTGTCGAATACCTCCGCGCAGCTCGTCACCTACCAACTCACCTTCACGCCCAGCGGCGGCGCCGGCATCACCCAGGGCCAGCAGTCGACGTTCTCCATCGAGCCCGGACGCACCATCGCGCTCGACGACATCCTCAAGAGCTGGTTCGGCGGCGTGAGCGCCATCGGCACGCTCGAGATCCGTCCGCTCACGCAGACCACGACCTCGACGCAGGGCACCGCGTTCGCCGGTCTCGCGAACCTCGCCACGTTCGCGTCGTCGCGCACGTTCAACATGACCTCGAACGGCACCTTCGGCCAGTACATCCCCGCGGTTCCCTTCGCGAACTTCATCGGCTCGCAGCGCATCCTCTCCCTCCAGCAGATCGCGCAGTCGCCGCGCTACCGCACCAACCTCGGACTCCTCGAAGGCTCCGGTGAGCCGGCTTCGCTGCTCGTGCGCATGTTCGGCGATGGCGGTCAGTTGCTCGGCCAGTTCCCCGTGAACCTCAACGGCGGCCAGCACATGCAGCTCAACGCGTTCCTGCTCGAACGGGGCATCGACAATCTCAACGACGGCCGCGTCGAAGTCGAAGTCGTGTCCGACGGCGGCAAGATCACTGCCTATGCGTCGGTCCTGGACAACCTGACGAGCGATCCACTGCTCGTGACGCCGGTCCCGATCGACAGCGAAGGCGCGACCAAGTGGGTCCTCCCCGGCGTCGCTGATCTCGCCAGCGGCTTCGCGAACTGGCAGACCGACATGCGGCTGTTCAACGCCGGCACCGAGGATGTGGAGACGACGCTGTCGTTCTACTCGCAGAATGGCGGTTCGCCGAAGACCGCGACCGTGACGATTCCCGCCGGCCAGGTGCGTCAGTTCGACAAGGCGCTGTCGTCGATCTTCAACGCGACCAACGACGGCGGCGCGGTCCACATCACGACCGCAAATGTTGCGAAGCTGATCGCCACCGCGCGCACCTACAACCAGACCGGCAGCGGCACCTACGGCCAGTTCATCTCCGCCGTGACTCCGAACGAATCCGCCGGCGTCGAGTCGCGTCCACTGCAACTCCTGCAAGTCGAAGAGTCCGACCGCTTCCGCTCGAACATCGGCATCGTCGAAGTCACCGGCAAGCCCGTGCGCCTCGAGATCGCGGTCGTTCCGCCCGACGCGAAGTTCACGGCAGTCACCGAGGTCTTCCTCAACGGCAACGAATTCCGCCAGTTCGGATCGCTCCTGAAATCCGTCGGCCTCGCCGACACCCACAACGCGCGAGTCACGGTGCGCGTGATCGACGGCGAAGGCCGCGTAACCGCCTACGCCAGCGTCATCGACATGCTCACCAACGACCCCACCTACGTCCCCGCGCAATAGCTCTTCGATTGGGGGGCGGGCTTCCAGCCCGCCCCTCTGCAGAGCGCGACTGACACTCGCTCTCTCCATGGGGTGCGGGGCGGCGGCTTCTGGCACTTGCGCGATTGGGACTGCGGTAGAGACTCAAAAGGCGAGATCTTGGTCGTCACGCTCGACAAGGTGTCGCTGCCCGAGATTTGGGAGAGCATCACCGAGGAGGACTCCATCACTCGTCGCCTAGAAGCCGCAACGATCGACGCGGCCTCACAGTGAGAGATCAGCCACCACGAATCCAGCGAGCACAGCGCCAGTCACTTCCTTCCGCGCTCCTTCCCTTCGCGAGGCTTGGACTTCGTCTCCCCAGCCTCTCGGACGGCCTGCTCGAGCTGCCTCATTCCCTCGGTTTCGGCGACGAGCCGGCGGTGGTCCTGGAAGATCTCGTACTCCTCGTGTGCTCGGCCATGGGCGTACTCGCGCGACATCCTGCCTGCGTCGGGGTAGGACCGCGCGCTCGTTGAACCGCAGGAAGTCGTCGAGGCGCTTCCGCCAGTCGTGCAGAAAGATCTGCTTCCGCCGTCTTGCCTGATCCTCGGCGAAGTCGAGGAACATGACCACGATGCGATTGAGCTCCGTGATCTCGTTCTCGCGCAGGTAGTTCTTTCCGACCGTAACGTCTCCCTTGCGCACGATGTTGCCCTTCCACGTGGTAAGACCCATGTTCGGCCGCGTGGCGTCGGCTCGCTCGACGATCAGCTCAGGTGCGGTCCAGTGACGGCAAAGTGCAGCTTGTTCTGGACCGTCTGGAAGAAGAGCTGCGCATCCGCATCGCTAGGATCGTAGTCCGTGGCCAGAGCCAGAATCTCGCGCACCCGCAGATACATCCGCTGCTCGCTGGCGCGGATGTCGCGGATGCGCTCCAACAGCTCGTCGAAGTAGTCCGGCACGCCGGGACCCGCGGGGTTCTTCAGCCGCTCGTCGTCGAACACGAAGCCCTTGACCAGATACTCCTGCAGCCGCGCTGTGGCCCACTGCCGGAACTGAGTGCCACGCGAGGAGCGCACGCGATAGCCGACCGCCAGAATCGCTTCGAGGTTGTAGTACTTGAGCGTGCGTCGAACCTGCCGCGTTCCCTCACGACGAACTTGTAAGTAATCCTTACAAGTTGCTCCCACCTCCAACTCCCCCTCCTCGTAGATCGCAGCAAGGTGTTGCGTGACGTTCTGCGGCGTCGTCTGAAACAGCTCGGCGATGCCTGCCTGGGTGAGCCATACGGTCCGATCCTCAAAGCGGACGCTGACCCGCGTTCGACCATCTTCCGTCCGATAGAGAATGAGATCGCCGCCGGGCGCGAGGGGCAGGTCGCCGCCGCTCACGCCGTCACCTCTTCGTATCGAGGAGATACGCCCATCAGAAATGAGTCTTTACCCGCGTCCCGGTGACAATCACGATCACTGCCTCGAGATCATCGCCTGTCCATCCCGGCGCGTATTTCAAGAGAGCAGCGGCAGTCGATCTCTGTGCTTCCGGAGGAAGCGGGGCAGGCGCTTTCGCCTTCGCTTCCCGGTCGTTTGCCGATATGGGTTGATTCTGCGGTGCTGCTCGTACTCTCGCCGTCTTCATCCATGCCTCTGTGGCCCTCGAATGACATCAGGTTAGCACCAAGACTTCAACTGCTTGAGCGAAGTCGGAACGCTGTCGACCCAGTGCAAGCTGAAGCCCGCCCTACGTTGCGGGAGTTGTCCGCGGCGATCGCATCGACGGATCATTTTCAGCGCCGAGGAAGAGGCGACGATCAAACGCCCAAATTCGGCGGATCTAACTCCTTCACATTGCACATCATCGGGCGAGACATGCGGCTCTGCCGCTCAGACCTGGACGTCTTCGCGGAAGACGTACGGCTCGCCGTTCAGAGCCGGCGTCTCGCCGGCGGGACTTCGGAGGTGAGCGAGGCATCAGCCAGCCTCCCAGTTGGGGGTGCCTTCATCCTTCTCCGGCATCACGACACTTCCAGCGCAATATGCGCGGACGGCGTAGGATTTTGCTTCTCCGATTGCGTTTCATGATGTAGCAGCATATTGTTATCTTAAGATCACAATAACTCGGAGGGTCCAAATGAAACGCTTCGCCGGTCTCCTCTCCCTATCCCTGTTCATCGCTGCCCCCATCTTTGCGCGCGTCATCTCGTACGCGCCGTACACCAACCGCGTGGCGATTCCGTCCACACAGGACCGCGCCTCGCGCCACTTCGTACTGATCGAAGCGAAGCCCGAGCAGTTCCTCAATCGCTCGAACCGCGAGATCGTGCTCTATGACTCGACCGGCGTCGACGAGCCGCAGGTGATCACGCCCGTGCCCGGCGTTTGGGAGCAGGCCGCGCTGTATCAGAAAGACGGCGGCGCTCCGATGATCCTGGTGCTGCGGCCGGGCGGAGTCATGGTCAACGACGGGGGAAAGAACTGGCGTCTGGTCCAGGGACTCGGCTCGATCGAGTTGGAGCCTACACGGGACGTCGACAGCGGCGGACCGTTCGCGAACGGTCTCTTCGCTCCCATCGTGCTCGGCAACGACGACTGGCCGTTCGTCGTGTCGCTCCGCTACGGCGTCTGGGCGATCAGCCGCACGGGCGAGCCAAGACTGCTGAAGCAAGGCGCGCGCGTCGTGGGACGCAACGCCGCCGGCGACCGATTCCTGGTTCAGTCGGGAATGAAGATCTGGACGGTGACCCTCGACGGCACGCTGACGCACACCGCGGATCTCGTTGGTTATGACGGTCCATGCGCGGGATGGATCACGGCGGATGGCACCGCCTATCTCGAGCATCTCGTCAGGTCCGGCCGGACGCTCTACATCGCGCGCGATGGGTCATTGGAAACGCTCACGAGCGGGCCCTATGCATATGCGCCGTCGAATGAGGATCCGGTTCCGCTGCGCGTCTTCGCCGTGCCGACGCACGACTACGAGGGTACGTGGATCGTCGAGCGCGCGCCGAACATGCCGACGACGCTCTCGCGCCACACGCCGGCGAGCGGTCTGCAGGTGATGTGGAGCGATGACGCGGGACCGCAGGTCGAGGCGCTCATCGCCGGCGCGTCCGGAAACACGGTGCTGGTCCAGGTGCACCGGGATCGCAAGAGCGCCCAGCTCTCGAGGCCGATCATCGATCCAGCGCTCGCGGTGTGGCGGGTCGGTCAGCCGGCGCCGCGGACCTATGACGAGCTGTATCTGAACGAGCAATGGAACAAAGGCTTCGTCATCGTCGACGCCGACCGCATCGAGAGCGGCACGTTCGTCTTCAACTCCGGCTTCAAGGAAATCGTGCCGAGCGTGAGCCGCGTCTCCGCGCCAATCGGCGGCGGCGGCGACGTGATTCAGGAGTGGGGCGTCGTGCGCGGATCGTTCAAACAGCGGCTCGTGTTGCCCGGCGTCGCGCGCCTTCGCGGCGCCTATGACTCCTTCTGGCAGACCGACGTCACGGTCTACAACCCTCTCGCCGAAACGCAGCGTGTGGACATGCGCTACGTGCCCCTCGGAGTGGAACAATCCCTCAGCACGACGCTGACGCTCCAGCCGTATGAGATCCGCGCAATCCCCGACGTACTCCGATCGCTCTTCCTCCTCGACTCCGGCGGCGGGACGCTGCACCTCCTGCCGGACGCGGGCATCAACGCTACCGCGCGCACGTACACCAAGCGAGGGCAAGGGACGTTCGGCTTCGGCATGAACGCGATCGACTTCCTCAATGCCTCCGGCCCCCGCTTCCCGCTGAGCTTCTCCGGCGCGTTCCAGGGCGCGAATTTCCGCACGAACGTCCTGCTCACCGATACGTCGGGGCGCGGAACGCATGCGAATCTGCGCACGATCCGCCCATCGGTTGCGGATGAAAGCGCCGGCAGCCTCGGGACGACCGCCGCCGGCACGGTCCAGTCGACCGTCGTGCCGCCGGCGACGCTGCAGAACGAAGGCGTAGCCCTGGTCGTGGAACCGACGCGCGGTACCGCCATCGCTACGGTCGTCGCGATCGACAACCGATCCAATGATCCGACCTGGTTTCCTCCCGACATCCCCGGCACTGTGCCTCGCGCGATTCCGGTGATCGGCCATCTCGAGGGTGCCAACGGCGCGCAGTTCCGCACCGACTTGATTCTCCACAACCCGCGGCCGGGCTCGCGATACCTGGTGCTCACCGCGAGGCTATGGGACGCGCCCGACCGTCAATACGTACAGTGGGTGTACCTGCAGGGACGCGAGACGCGCATCGTTCGCGACGTGCTGAAGACGCTCTTCGGACTCACCGGAGTGGCGCGGCTTCGCTATGCGAGCGCCGAGAGCGAGCCCGGCGAAGGCGTGCGTGTAACGTCGCGCACGTATTCGGTCGCTGCAAACGGCGCTACTTACGGTTGTCTCGTGCCTCCACTGAACGGATTCCAGATCGGCACCCTCGGCGATCGGCTGGAGATCCTCGGCGCAAGCGCCGGCGCCGGCTTTCGCACGAATGTCGGCATCGTCGACCTCGCCGACGACACGGTCGTCGATCCGATCGTGCGCATCACCATCGTCGGCAACGGGCAACAGGTGCTCGACACGAGGATCGTCACCGTCCCCGCGCGCGGCGGAATCCAGATCAACGACATCTTCCGCTCGCGCGGCATCACGCCGCCCCCCGCGGCGCTCCTCGTCGTCGAAGTCATCGGCGGACAGCAGATCGCCGCCTACGCCACGCTCACCGACAACGTGACGAACGACCCGATCTACCTGACTTCGCAACTCGGCGCGAAAGAGACGAACTGACCTGATGAAACGCTTTCGCCTCACCCTTCACTATCAACGTGTGCCCATACGCCCATTCGACCTACGCGCCTCGCGTAGCGCGAATCAGCGCTTCCATGTGCCCGAGGTATTTCTCCAGGGCGCGCTTCCCCGCGGTTGTCAACGAATACTCCGTCTTCGGCATCCTTCCCTCGAACGACTTCTTACACGACAGATACCCAGCCTCCTCGAGCTTGCGTGCGTGGACGCTCACGTTGCCGTCGGTCGTCTTCAGGATCGCCTTCATCTCGTTGAACGTTAGCGACGGGTTCACCGCCAGCGAGCTCACGATCGCCAGGCGCGTCTTCTCGTGGATCACGCGATCGAAATCGGGGATCGACGTCTCCACCGGCTGCCGTCGCGGCCCTGGAGCTTCTGCCGTCTTGCGTGCTGCTTTAGCCACCGTACCTCCTCGCGATCACCACTCCGAATGCGACGTGCAGCCCGCCGAAGCCCGCGCCGAGGAGCAGGTTGCCCACGCTCACCGGGACGAAGCAGGCCAGCACGCCCATGACCATGAAACAGACTCCCATCACCGGCACGACCGGGATGGAGAACGCCCCGCTGCTGATGAACGACGCGCCGTAAAGCAACAGCCAGGTCGCCGGCAGCACCGCGTACAACCCCGCGTGTCCGAGGGCGTACGTCAGAGCGGCGCCGGCGGCGATCGGCGCGAAGTAACTGCTGAAGAAACGGCGAGCCGGAGCTCCGTTGAACGAGACGTTCGCGCGCCGCGCCTTGCGGAACATCGCGATCGACGCGATCGCCGCCGCGACGACCGCACAGCCGAGCCACCCCAGCAGCCAGCGGCGCGTTCCCGCGAACGGATGCGTCAGCACTGCTGTCCCGATCGCCGTGAGCCCCACACCCACGCCGCCCCAACCCGGGATCGACGTGAACGCGCTGGCGCGCTCCATCGCCTCGCGGATGTAGCGGAGATTGTTGAGCGCGTGCTCGTGAATCGGCGCGGGATCCATGGGGGAGATGGTAACGCAAAGCGCTTTGCAACGTTCGGGCGCTCGATCCCTTACAATAACGCGTCAGTTTCCACACCGGAGGACCTTGGATGCGCCACGCCCTAGTCGCTGTCTGTCTGCTTCTCCTTGCCACGACGGTTTCGGCCGCGACGTTCGATCTGCCCACCGATCGGCAGCTCCTCGATCGGGCGCATCTGATCGTCGTCGCGACGGTGACCAGCTCCGCGGCCCGCGAGGCAGCGGACCGGATGATCCTCACGGACTACGAGCTCCGCGTCGAAGAAGTGCTGAAAGGAAATGCACCCGGGACGATCGTCGTGAGTGAAGCCGGCGGCGTTGTTGGCGGCCGCATCGTGGAGATCGCGGGCTCGGCGAGATACGCGACCGGTACGCGCGTACTCGCGTTCCTCCGTCAGCGCGAGGACGGAACGTACTACACCGCGTTCATGGGATTGGGCAAATACAAGTTTGCGAAGGACTTGCTCATTCGGGATGGCGACGGCATCGAAACGACGAACGGCCAGGAGCCCTACGACGCGCGTCATGCCGATGCGTTCCTCGATGCGATTCGCTCCGGCATGCCCGCGCGCACGCCGCTCTTCCGCACCCACGCGACCACACGTCCGGAGCCAACCCCCGCGACGCAGGCGGCCGCTTCCGCTTACGTACTGCCGAACGTTGGGATCAAGCGCTGGAAGAACTGCGAAGTCGGATGCTTCATCGGCTTCACCATCAATCAGGTGCAGCGCGCTCCCATCATGACGACGCAGGGACTCGACAAGGCGTTTGGTGCGTGGACGAACCACACCAACTCTTTCGTTGAGTTGGGTGCGACCCGTTTGGGCGACGACACCGGTCTCAACCAGATCGATAACGAGAACGACATCGTTTTCGACTGGGACGGAAGCAACCCACACTCTTTGTGCGAGGCTGCGAAGGGCTGTGGGATCGTGATCGCCAACACGAGCATCAGCCACATGTTCCGTGGCGAATCATTCTTCGATGTCCTCTTTGCGGACGTGCTCGTGCACCGGGCCGTCACGAACCAGACCTCGTTCGAGTCCATCCTGACCCACGAGCTTGGCCACGCGCTCGCCTTCCGACATTCAAACGATGGCACGCCGTTCAGCACAGCTGGCGTGATGAACTCGAGCGTCCCCACCAGCGTCGGCGCAAACCTCGGTCCGTGGGAACAGGAAGCGATGACCGCAGTCTACGGTCCCGGCGTCGCCTGCGTGCCCATCACCATCAACTCCACCTCTGGCGGCGGCACCGTTCCCTACGGCCAATCCGCCACCCTCGGCGTCAACGTCAGCGGCGACTCGCCGCGCACCTACCAGTGGTACGAAGGGCCGACCGGCACGACCACCACACCCGCAGGCACCAACCAAAACCTCATCACGCTCCCGGTCACGCAGCCACGGCAGTACTGGGTCAAAGTCGCGAACGGCTGTCCCTCCTCCGCGAACAGCCCCACCATCACCGTGTCCCCCGAGGCTTGCGATGCGGCGCTGATCACGACCCAGTCGCAGAGCCGGCGCATCGATCCCGGCACCAACACCTCACTGCAGGTAACGGCGACCGGTACCGGACCTTTGACCTATCGCTGGTACCGCGCCAACGCCGTCGGCGACACATCGGTGCAGGTCGGAACGCAGGCCAACTTCACCACCCCGATCCTGAACACGACCACCAGCTACTGGGCGCGCGTCTCCAACGCCTGCGGGCAGGCCGACACCGCGCTCATCACCGTCACCGTCAGCCCCGTGTGCGTGCCGCCGGCCATCACCGCCCAGTCGCCGAACATCGGTGTCCTGCTCGGCGACGGCGCCACGATCTCCGTCAGCGCCTCGGGCGACTCGCCCTTCACCTATCAGTGGTACACAGGCGACTCTCCTGACCAGACCAACCCGATCGTCGGCGCCACAAACTCGATCTACGCTGCCGGACCGTTCGCAATCCCCGGCACGTACAAGTTCTGGGCAAAGGTGACGAACGCTTGCGGCAACAAGAACAGCGCCACCATCACGATCACCGTCGCCTGCCCGACAATTGTCCTGCCGCTCGTGAGCGCGCCCGCGATCTTGCACTTCAGTGCGGGGTACAACGTCTCATGGACCGGCGACGTCTCGGTCACGCCGACGTTCGAGCTGCAGGAAGCGACGAACGCGGCCTTCACGGAAAACCTGAAGACGTTCACCGTCACCGGCGCGCTCTCGCGCGCCATCGCGCCGCATCTCGAGATCGCCGTCGACACGCGCTTCTACTATCGCGTGCGCGGGTTCTCCGCCTGTACCCAGCTGCCAACCGCCTATTCGAACACCGCTTCGACCGTCGTCACGCGTCCACTGCCCGAGAACAGCGATCAGTTCGCGATCAGCATCCCCGAAGGAACGACGCAGTCGTTCACGCAGAACGTCCTCGTCCCCGGCTTCGGTGAAACTGCCACGATCAACGACACCTTCAGCATCACCATCGATGTGCCGTGGCTGACGGTCTTCCCCGCGACCGGAGCACTGTCCGCGGGCGGCACGACCGTGCAGCTCACGGTAACTCCACCGGGACTCGAGGTCGGCACGACCACGGGCACGGTCAAGCTCACGCGCACGAACGGCACCGCGGCAAAGGGCGTCGGCACGCACAGCGGTCCGATCCTCAGCTCCCTCCCGTTTTCGGTCAGCCTCGTCACGCCGGTCTCACCCGATCCGCGCGACGGCAATCCTCCTCCCGGCACGCTGATCGTTCCCGCGGTCGCGCACGCGCAGGGAGTCGGCAGCCCGTTCCGCTCCGACGTGCGCATCGTGAACGTTTCGTTCAGCGACATCGACTACGAGATCTCGTACACGCCGTCGCAGACCGACGGCACGCAGATCGGCAAGAAGACGAACATCACCGTCCGCGCGGGCGATGTGCTCGCGCTCGACGACATCGTCGCGTCGTGGTACGGCGCGGGCATGCTCGGCGAGGGCGGCATCGGTACGATCGAGATCCGCCCGCTGAACTCCAACAATCCGCTGGACACGTTCGCTTCGAGCCGCACCTACGCGCTCGACGGCGGCGGGACTCTCGGACAGTTCATTCCCGCGCTGCGCGTGAATGAGTTCATCGGCAATTTCGCGCAGGACTCCCTGGCGCGCATCAGCTTGCAGCAACTCGCGAACAGCACCGCGTATCGGACCAACCTCGGCTTCGTTGAAGGAACAGGCACGCCGGCGTCGTTCCTCGCGCGCCTGGTCGATGGCAACAACAACCTCATTCAGCAGGTCAACCTCGACCTCCCGGCATTCGGCCATCTGCAGCGGCCGCTCACCAATCTTTTCGGAAACGCGGAGCTCACCGACGGGCGCGTCGAAGTCGAGGTGACCTCGGCAGGCGGCAAGGTCAGCGCATACGCGTCGGTGCTCAACAACAATACCAACGACCCGCTGATGGTCTTCCCCGAGCAGCCCGCGCGCACGACCGCCGAGCGTTACGTCCTCGCGGGCATCGCGGAGTTCGTCGCTGCCAGCAACTTCCACAGCCACATGCGCATCTACAACGCCGGCCCGACCGCGGTGACGGCGACGCTGAACTACTACGAGCAGGGATCGTCGACGCCTCATCCGAACGCCCCGCCGGTGAACATCACTCTAAATCCGGGACAGGTGCGTGCGATCGACGAAGTGTTGCCGACGCTGTGGCCCGGACTCAGCGGCGGCGGCTCCGTCATTGCCACCACTCCGGGCCCGTCATCGCTCGTCCTCACCGCACAGACGTTCAGCCGCGAAGCCGACGGCGGCACGAAAGGACAATTCATCCCCGGCGTCACCTTCCGCGAGGGGGTTGGCCTCGGCGAGCGCGCGCTCGAAGTGCTGCAGCTCGAGCAATCGGATCAATACCGCTCGAACGTCGGCTTCGTCGAAGTGACCGGTAAGCCCGCGAAGATCGAGGTGACCGCGCACAAGCCCGACGCGAAGGTCTCGACCTCGGTCCAGATCGACCTCAACGCGAACCAGTACGTGCAGTACTCACGCATTCTCTCCTTCATGGGCCTCGGCACGGTCTACAACGGCCGCGTGTCCGTGAAGGTGATTCAGGGCGAAGGCCGCGTCTACGCCTACGGCTCGACGGTCGACAACAGGACCGAAGACCCAACATACGTCCCGGCACAGTAAGCAAGTGGAGCGCCGGCGTCCTCGCCGGCTGTCGTGGCGGCGTCCCGCGCCGCCACCCACGGGCGGCGAGACGCCGCCCGATCAGCCGCCGGGACGGCGGCGGTCCCGCGCTTCCGTAGCGCCCTAAGTTTTACTCACCAGCCACCACGTCTCCACCCCAACCGTCGCGCGCGTCACCGGGTAATCCGCCCCCTCCCTCACCGCCTCGATCACCGGCATCTTCGATGGCCCGCTCGCCAGCACCATGCGCAGCTTCGCGGCTCGGATCACCGGCAGGGTGATCGTCACGCGCCATTGCTCGAGGTGTGGCACGTACACCTCGGACGCGATGCGATCGACGACGTCGAGCACCGGCGTCCCCGGAAACAGCGATGCCGTGTGTCCATCCTCGCCGCATCCGAGGAGGACAAGGTCGAGATCGCCGAAGTCCCACGCCTCCTCGAAACGCCGCGCGGTCAAGGCCGGATCATTCAGCGACGTGTCGAACTTCAGCCATCGCTCGGGCAGGCCGTGGCGGAACAACGTCCGCTCGATCATCGCCGCGTTCGATTGCGGATCGTCGTGCGGCACGTAACGCTCGTCGACGAGCACCCACGTCACGTCCTCCGGCAACGACTCGGCGAGGATCTCGTACAGGCGCTTCGGCGTCGAGCCGCCAGTGACGCCGATCTTCTTCGCGCCGCTCTGCCGGATCGAACGCGCGGCAGCGTGCGACAGATCCTCGAGATTTTCGAAGATGCGCAGGTTCATTTCGCAAGCCGTCGCGCGACCCGCAGCGATTTCAGATACACGCGGTCCGCCTCCGGCCGCTTCAGCAGGCGCACGATCAGATCCGCTTCGTTGCGCGCGAGCGAGCGCGTCACGCAGTCGAGCTGCGCTTCGCTCCCGTCCGAGGTCGAGATCACCACGCGGCGGTCGCGATCGCCGCGCATCGACGCGATCGAGTTGTCGTCGAAGACGATCTCCACCGCTGCGATCCCCGCTTCCTCGCCCTCGCTCACGAATTCGAAATCGAGCTCGCGTCCCGTCTGCGCGATCATCCAGGCGACATACAACAGAGCCTCGGACGACGCGCCGAACGTCGTCCCCCCGCCGCTGAACACGCGGATGCTGCGGATCATCTGCAGGCGCTCGCGCATCGGTGCGGGATCGAACAGCGCCGCCGTCGCCGCGCGCCACTCCTCGATGCGCGCCCAGTTCAGGTCCGCGGGTGCGGTCGTCGTCTGGTCCGCGATGCGCGTAACGAAGTCGAGGTCCTCGTGGCCGTCGAAGTGCGACGAATCGAAGATCAAACGGTCTGCGGGATCGAGCAGGACCTCCGCGTAATGCAGATCGCGCGGCAGATCGCCCAACCACCACACCGCCACCGGCATGTCCGGCAGCAGCAACGCGCTCACCAGCGGCGGCACGTGATCGACGCGGTCTCCCGAGGCGACGATCGATACTTCCTCCGAACAGAGCTGCCGCCCTCCCGCGACGAGGTGGCAGTTCGCGGAGATGAACGACGAGATCTCCGCGCGCCCCTCCGGATCCGCCTGCACGACGATGGTCCGCTGCGGCACCGATGCGCTGGCGCGCGACAACACTTCGGCCGCATGCGCATGCTGCTGTGACGTCCACGTATGCGCGACGACGTTCCAGAGCGCGGCCTTCGTCAGCGCGCCTTCTTCGATCTCCGCCCGCCACCGCTCGGCGAGCTGCTTTTCGATCGTGGAGACGTCGACGCGTAGGCCGTCCATGAGTTTTAGTTTATCCCGCGCGGAGACGCGGGATCTCCGGTCATACCGCGCTGCCGTCGCCCGAAGCACATTGAACGCTGCATCACCAGAGATCCCGCGTCTGCGCGCGGGATAAACTGCTGTTCACGGACGTCGCCACTTTCTCCCATCCTTTTCCAGCAACGCGTCCGCCGCCTCCGGCCCCCACGCTCCCGCGGGATACGGCTCCGGCTCGCCCTCCGCCTCCCACTTCTTCAGCAGCGGGTCGAGCCACGCCCACGCGGTCTCGATCTCGTCGCGGCGCGCGAACAGCGTCGCGTCGCCGATCATCGTCTCGAGCAGCAGGCGTTCATACGCTTCGGGAGGTTCCGCGCCGAACGACGTCGCGTAGCGGAACTCCATCGCCACCGGCGCAGTGCGCACATTCGGTCCGGGCAATTTCGAATCGAACTTCAACGAGATGCCTTCGTCCGGCTGGATGCGGATCGCGAGCACGTTCGCGTTCATCTTCAGTCCGAGGCGGCTGAAGAGCGGATACGGCGCGGGGCGGAAGTGAATCGAGATGTCGGTCACGCGCTTCGGCAGACGTTTCCCCGCGCGGACGTAAAACGGCACGTCCACCCAGCGCCAGTTGTCGACGAACACTTTGATCGCCGCGTAGGTCTCCGTTCGCGAGTCCGGCCTCACCTTCTCTTCCTCGCGGTACGCGCGCGCGTCCTCGCCGAGGATCGAGCCCGCGACGTATTGCCCGCGTACCGCTTCCGAGATCGGACGCAGCGCGCGCAGAACCTTCACCTTTTCGTCGCGCACCGCGTCCGCCTCGAACGCCACCGGCGGCTCCATCGCCACCAGGGACACGAGCTGCAACAGGTGGTTCTGGACGATGTCGCGCGTGATGCCGGCGTTGTCGAAGTAGTTCCCGCGCTTCTCCACGCCGATCGATTCCGCGACCGTGAGCTGTACGTGGTCAATGTATTGACGGTTCCAGAACGGCTCGAAGATCCCATTCGCGAAGCGGAGCACGAGCAGGTTCTGCACGGTCTCCTTGCCGAGGTAGTGATCGATGCGGAACACCTGCCGCTCGCGGAACGTCGAGACCGCGATGCGATTCAGCTCACGCGCGGACTCGTAATCGAATCCGAATGGCTTCTCGATGATCACCCGCGTGTACGGACCGCCGCGCTCGGGATCGGTGACCATCCCGTTCTCGCCGAGGTGGCGGGCGATGTCGTCGAAGAAATCGGGCGGCACCGCGAGGTAATAGATCCGCCGCCCGCCCGTGCCGCGCGTGCGGTCGAACTCCTCGAGCCGCTCGCGCAGGCGGATGTACGCTTCGCGGTCGGCGAACTCGCCGCGCACGTAGAACAGTCCTTTCGCGAACGTGTCCCAGACCGCGTCGTCGATCGGGCGGATACGCGCGTGCTGCTCGCACGCCTCGCGCATGTTTGCGCGGAACTGCTCATCGCTCACCTCCGCGCGAGCCATGCCGACGATCGTCTGTCCCGAGGGAAGCAATCCGTCGTGCGCGAGCGAATAGAGACCGGGGACGAGCTTGCGCTGCGTCAGATCGCCCGACGCACCGAAGATGACGAGACAGGAAGGATCGGGGACGCGCTCCTGCTCGAGCCCCTCCCGCAGCGGATTGGGTTGCATGTGGGTGGAATTGTACGCGGGCGCGAGTATTCGTTGCCCGTTGCCCGTGCAGAACCGTCCTGACAACGGGCAACGGGGAACGGGCAACGTCGTTGTTATATCCTCGCTCCCGATATGACCTGGCAATACACGCCCCGTGTCGCTGTCGTTCGCGGCGTCCGGACGCCCTTCGCCAAATCGGGAACGCATTACGGACACCTCTCCGCTCTCGACCTCGGCAAGCTCGCCGTGACGGAGCTCATCGCGCGCAGCGGCATCAATCCGGCCGATGTCCAGGAAGTCGTTTTCGGCAACGTCATCCCGTCCGTCAAGGCGCCGAACATCGCGCGCGAGATCATCCTCGGCACCGGGATGCCGAAGAAGATCCCTGGGTATTCGGTCAGCAAGGCGTGTGCATCCGCGAACCAGGCCATCACTGCGGCGTCGGACATGATCGCGCACGGCTACGCCGACACCGTCATCGCCGGCGGATCGGAGTCGTTGTCCGACGTGCCCATTCTCTTCTCGAAGAAATTCGCCGACGCCCTCGTCTCCGCGAGCAAGCAGAAGTCCCTCGCAGGCAAGCTCGGAGCGTTCGCGAAGATTCGTCCGAAAGACCTCGCGCCCGACGCGCCCGCGATCGCCGAGTCCAGCACCGGACTCACGATGGGCGAGTCGGCGGAGAAGATGGCCAAAGAAAACGGCATCTCGCGCGAGGCGCAGGACAAGTTCGCGCTGCAGTCGCATCAACGCGCGGCCGCGGCGATCGCCAGCGGGCGGTTCAAGGACGAAGTGATGACCGTCGTCGTCCCGCCGGGATACGACAACATCGTCGAGAGCGACAACCTCGTGCGCGGCGATTCGACGTTGGACGCGCTGTCCAAGCTGCGCCCGGTCTTCGACCGCAAGTACGGCACGATCACGGCGGGGAACGCGTCGCCGCTCACCGATGGCGCGGCCGCGGTGCTGTTGATGTCGGAGGAGAAAGCGAAGGCGATGGGCATCAAGCCGATCGGCTTCATCCGAAGCTACGCCTACGCCGCCACCGATCCGTTCGATCAACTCCTGCAAGGCCCCGTTTTCGCGCTGCCGACCGCGCTCGATCGCGCGAAGGTGAAGCTCGAGGAGATCGGTGTGATCGAGATGCACGAGGCGTTCGCCGCGCAGGTGCTCTCGAACATCCAGTGGCTCGGCTCGAAGAAGATCGCGGTCGAAAAACTCGGCCGCAGCTCGCCCGTAGGCGATATCGATCCCGAGAAGATCAACCGCACCGGCGGCTCGATCGCGCTCGGTCATCCCTTCGGCGCCACCGGAGCCCGCATCGTGACGACGGTGTGCAACGAGCTCCAGCTCACGGGACAACGGTACGGTCTCGTGACCGTCTGCGCCGCGGGCGGAATCGGCGTCGCGATGGTGTTGGAGAGGGAGTAGCCCGGGCCGAGGCATGCGCCGGAGGCGCTCCAGCGGGTAGCCGGTGGCGAGCGCAAATGCGCCGCCACCGGGAACGTGGGCCGTTGAGAGGTCCGCCCCGGAGGGTCGGCAGATGTTTCTCTACCGCCCTGCCAGGGCGGGATTGTTGTGCGCGACATCTTCACCGGTGGCGGCGCTTTCGCGCTCGCCACCGGTTACCCTCTAAAGCGCCTCCGGCGCATGCCTCACGAACAAAAATAGCGGTACTGCGGCGGCGTCACCGAGAGGTTCCTGAATCCGCTCGCCTCCGAGGTAGCCTCGGCGCATGGCTCTCGACCAATCAATCCACTCAATCGAAGAGCGTCTCGAGCAACTGAAGGAGCGCGTGGAGCGTGCCCGCAAAGAGACGGAATTAGAGCTTCGGAGCACGCGGATGCTCGTTGAGTTTCACACCGAGAAAGCGCGGAACGTCGCCAACGAAGCCCTCGCCGAAATCCGGCACCTCACCGAACAGCTCCGCGAGCTCACATCGGCAGCCAATACGACAACTTCACCAGAAACACATCGTGCGACGGCGCGTTTGCGACGCCGCGGAAGTCGCGCCTGATGCGGAAATCGCCGGTTGGCTCGACGTCCGCGCGGTTCTCGTTCCAGACCACGTACAGCGCCGAGCCCGGGCGGAGCTCCCAGCGCACCACCGCGCTTCCGCGCACGCTGCGGAAGTTGAAATCCGGCTCCGGAGCCGTCCACGCGTACGGCGTGTAGTCCCGGGTGCGCGCGCGCTCGAGCGCGTGGAAGTCGTGATAGTCGCCCGAGGCGATGAACGGCTGGAGGAAAAGCTGGAACGAGAGGCGTGAGTTGAGCGTCCAGTCCACACGCGTCGCGATCTCGAACGCGCGCTGCTCGAGCTCGGCGAACACGTACTCGCCTCCGGTGTTCGTCACGAACTGATGCGCACTGTGCCTCCGTTCGTAATACGGCCCGGCGCTCAGCGTCAGATTCGGAGACGGCCGGTATTGCAAGGTCACTCCCCCTTCGCGGACGTAGGAGTCTGAGATGCCTCCCTCGATGCGGCTCACCGCGTCGACGGAGAAACGCTTACGCTCATCGCTCCCGAGCTCGAATTCCGAGGTCCAGCTGCCCGGTGTTCGCACGATCGGACCGCCGCGCGTCGCCTCGTCCGAAAACGCGCCTGGCGTCACGAACAGCGCTGCGCGGTAGTCCCAGTAGTTCGCCAGCGTCGCGAAGTGATCGACGAGCAAGCCGCGTTCGAGCGTATCGCCGTCGAAATTGCGGTTCGTCCAAACACCGACCCAGAGGTTCTTCTCTCGATAACGCGCGGTCGGCTGTTGATTCACGTACTGCATCAGCGCGTGTCCTGAAATGAGGTCCGCGCGGTTCATGAAGCCGACGTCGTTCGTCTCGAACTCCGGCTCGTAGCCCTGCAGCTGAACGTTCGGCCGCCACAGTCCCGTGTTCTTCGAGAGCATCACCCGGCCGCCGTAGCCGGTGAGTGACGTAAGCGTCGGATCGAATTCCACGTGACTCGCATCCGGCCGCGCGAAGTTGTGCGCCGATGACAGCTGCGTCCGCGCGATCGCTTCCTCGCTTCCGGACACGCGCGAGCCTTCGGCCTGCCACTCGAGCACCCACGACCGATCAGCGAACGACGTATACCCGTCCGTGCCGATCAGCAGTGCGTTCTCGCGCATCGCCGCCAGTTCATCGGGCAGTCGCCGATTCACCGATGTCACCAGCAGTCCGACCCGCGAGGCCGCGCCGATCTCCCGCGTCGCGCGCGACACGAAGTAGTTCGTCATCGGCTCGACCTGCCGGCGCCCGCTCTCCGGACCGTTGATGAAACGCGCGCGCTCCGCGTCGGTGAGCGCGTTCAGCACGCCGACCGAGGACTTCCCGAGCTTGCCCGTCACCTTCGCTGCTCCGAGGATCGTCGTCTCCGTAGGGCCGGTGACGAACTCCGCGTCGATGCCCGCCTGCGGCGAGCGCCCGATACGCCGCGAATAGAACATCAGCGGCGAGAAGATGAAATTGAAGTGACTCTGCGCCGGCGAGTCGCCGAACGCGAAGATGTTCAGCCCCTCCGTGAAGAACGGCCGCTTCTCCGGATAGAACGTCTCGAACTGGCTGAGGTTCACGACCGCAGGATCGACTTCCACCTGACCGAAGTCGGGATTGATCGTGCCGGTCAGCGTGAGCGTCGATGTGAGCGCGTACTTCAGGTCGAGCCCGCCGTCGATGCGATGGTCCATCGTTTCGAGGAGCGGGTTCGCGCGGTCCATGCGCGTCAACACGTCGGAGCGAACGACGCCGTACGGCACGAGCTCCAGCGCGCGCCCGCGCTGAATGCCTTCGAATCCCGTGAGGTCGGCGAAGTGCGAGACGAAGCCGGTCTCGCCTTTTCGCGTGTTGACGATGCGCACCCACTCGTTGTTGCGCACCGTCCGGCGCGTGACGTTGATGCCCCACGTGTGGCTGGCCTGATCCGGAAAACGCAGCTGGGAGAACGGGACGCGGATCTCCGTGATCCATCCGTTCGCGACGACCTTCGATGCCGACTCCCAGACCGCGTCCCAACTGGCGTCCTCGCCGTTGTCGTTGTAGAGAATCGAATCGATCTGCACGTTCGACGGGTAGACCGTGAACGCGGCGCCGCTCAGACGGTCATGCTGCGAGTCGATGTTGATGGAGAGAAAGTCCGAGGTGCCGAACGAGTCGCGGCGCGCGAGCAGCGCCGTCGGTTTTCCCGGATCCTCCATGATCGCGCCGAAGTAGACCGCCTCGTCGTCGTACAGCACGCGGAAGCTCGTGCGCATCGTCGACGGCTGTCCGTCATCGGGGTCGTGCTGCGTGAAATCCGTGAACTCCGGCGCGGTCTGCCACGCGGGGTCCGAGAGATCGGCGTCGATCGTGACCGGCGTCGTTGTGCGCACCGCACGCAGCGTCGGCCGGTCCGGCCAGTTCGCCGCGCGCATCAGCGGTGAGGACACGAGGAGAACGAGGATGAGGAGAAGCCGTTTGCTCATGCGAAGGCGCGAGATTAACGCATCCGTGTGAGTGCTTACGCAACAGAACGCAACAGTCGCGCTAAACTCCGGTCAATGCCTGACGTTATCCGAGCCGTCTGCCCCCACGACTGCCCAGACACCTGTTCCATGCTCGTTACCGTCGAGAACGGCCGCGCCGTGCGCATGGCCGGCAATCCCGATCATTCGACCACGCAGGGCTTCCTCTGCACCAAGGTCGCGAAGTACATCGAGCGCACCTATCACGAGGGTCGGCTGCTCTATCCGCAGATTCGTGTGGGTCTTAAGGGCGAGGGAACGTTCCGCCGCGCGACGTGGGACGAGGCGCTCGAAACGATCGCGACCAACCTCCGCCGCGTCATCGACACCGACGGCCCGCAGGCGATCCTTCCCTACTCGTACGCGGGCACGATGGGGCTGATCCAGGGCGAAGGGATGGACCGCCGCTTCTTCCACCGCATCGGCGCGTCGCTCCTCGACCGCACGATCTGCGCGCAGGCGGGCGCCGAGGCGCTGAACGTGACGTACGGGACGCGGATGGGACCCGATCCCGAGGACATCGTCAACGCGAAACTGATCCTGCTATGGGGAACGAACACCCTCACTTCGAATCCGCACCTCTGGCCGTTCGTGCGCAAGGCCAAGGCGAACGGCGCCACGACGATCTGCATCGATCCGCTGCGCACGCGCACCGCGGCCGCGTGCGACGAGCACATCCCGATCCGACCCGGCACCGACGCCGCGCTCGCGCTGTCGATCATGCATGTGCTCTTCCGCGACGGTCTCGAAGGCCGCGGGTATCTCGAGGAGATGACCGTCGGCTGGCAGGAGCTGCGCGCGCGTGCGCTGAACGAGTACGCGCCGGAGCGCGTCGCGAAGATCTGCCGCATTTCCGCGGACACGATCGAGAGTCTCGCGCATCGCTATGGCACGACACGCCCGACGTTCATCCGTCTCAACTACGGGCTGCAGCGTCACGCCGGCGGCGGCTCCGCGGTGCGCGCGATCTCGCTGCTCCCCGCGGTCACCGGCGCCTGGGACGAAGTCGGCGGAGGCGCGACGCTGTCGACATCCGGCACGTTCTCCGCGCTCGACACCGCGACGCTGAATCGCCCGGACCTCATCCCCACCGGCACGCGCACGATCAACATGACCCGCCTCGGCGAAGCGCTCACGCAAATCGATGATCCGCCGGTGAAGGCGCTCGTCGTCTACAACTCGAACCCCGGCTCGATCGCGCCCGATCGCGAGAACGTGATCGCCGGTCTCCGCCGCGAGAACCTGTTCACCGTCGTGCTCGAGCATTTTCAGACCGATACCGCCGACTACGCGGACGTGCTACTCCCCGCGACGACGCAACTCGAGCACGAGGACCTGCACAAGGCGTACGGGCACACATACATGATGTACAACGCCCGCGCGATCGAGCCGCTGGGCGAGGCACTGCCGAACTCGGAGATCTTCCGCCGCATCGCCGTGGCGCTGCGGCTCGATCATCCCGAGCTCCGCGAGAGCGACGAGACGATGATGCGGCAGGTGCTGAGCAAGATGCCGTTCACGCTCGAGGAGTTGCGCGAGCGCGCATTCATCCGCCTCGACATTCCGTCGCCGCATCGTCCGTTCGCGCGCGGCTCGCGCGTGCCAACACCGAGCGGAAAGATCGACATCGATTCCGCACGCGCCGCGGCGTACGGCGTCGATCGGATTCCCGAATACGTCCCGCCGTACGAATCGGAGGAGCGCAATCCCGAGCTCGTGCGCCGCTATCCGCTCGCGCTGATCTCCCCGCCCGCGCATTCGTTCCTCAACTCGACGTTCGTGAACGTCGCGTCGCTCCGCCGCGCCGCCGGCAAGCCGACGCTGGAGATTCACGCGGACGACGCGATCTCGCGCGGGATCACCGACGGCATACGCGTGTCGATCTTCAACGACCGCGGCGCGTTCACCGCGGAAGCCGTGATCACCGACCGCGTGCGCCCCGGAGTCGTGTGCGCACCGTCGGTATGGTGGGCGAAGCTGACGGAGGATCGCAACAACGCGAACCACACGACGTCGCAGGCGCTGACCGACATCGGCCGCGGAGCGACGTTCTACGACAACCAGGTTGACGTGCGGCCCTGGGGGACCGTTCACCATAGAGCCACAGCGGCCACAGAGGCTTCGCGGCGGGAATGAGCGGTGATGGTGGACTGACAACTCGCAACCCGCAACTCACAACTGTCGCTGCTACACTTCCGCCGCGCATGGCCTACATCGCCTCGATCGGCTTCGTCATTCTCGTCTGGATCGTCATCGTCTCGCTGAACGAGCGGTACAACCTCCTGAGCTGCGACCGCTTTCCGAGCGACCTTGCGAAGGGATTCGCGTACGTCTGGCTGCTGGGATTCATGATCCTGCTCGCGTTCATGGTGACGGCTTCCGCGCTCGCGAAACCAACGCCCAGCATGTTGCGTGACCTTTCGTTCGTTCAGGTCTTCACTATGCAGGCCATCCTGTTCGTGTTTCTCATCGGATGGTGGCTGGCCAGTGGACGCCCGCCGCTGCGCGAGTTCCTCAACATCCGCCACGAGAAGCCGGCCGAAGTCGTCGCCATCGGTCTTTCCGTCGGCGTCGGCGGATGGATCATCACGATCGTCATGGCGCTGCTCGTTGCGCTGCTGCTGCAGGCGTTGGGAGCGTTCGAGCAGCCACCCGAGCCGCCGGCGATGATCGGCTGGCTGGCAAACCTCGCCCTCTGGAAGAAGGCGCTGATCATCCTGTCGGCGATGTCGGTCGAGGAGTTCTTCTTCCGCTCGTTTCTGCAGAAGCGCATCGGCTTGATCGCATCGACCGCCCTCTTCGCGCTTGCACACTTCGCTTACGGCAATCCGCTGCTGCTGATCGGCGTGACCGTGATCTCGCTGGTCATCGGCTTCACCTTCTATCGCACGAAGAACGTCGTCCCCGGCATCATCGCTCACGGCGTCTTCGACGCGATCCAGCTCTTCGTGATCGTTCCCCTCGCCGTGAAGATGATAGGCGGCGTCGGGGGGTAGCGCGATGAGCTACGCGGAGGCCGTGCGACAGCTCGTGGGCGACGCGCCGGTCGCGCGCGACGACGTCCGGCGCTGGATCGAGTCCGGCGACCTTCTCACCTGGAGCGCGGTCTACACGATGACCGAGAAGGCGTGGTCGCGCATCACGCCGGAGATCCCGGTCGACGAGCAGATCGATTTCATGCGCCGCTATCTGCTGCGCTGCATCGACGAGAACCCGACGCCCGGCGACCACCTGCACGGCGGCTACGAAGCCGCGTGGGAGCTCGCCGCCTGCATGAAGCACTGGCGCGCCCTCGGCGGCAAAGCCGCCGCGCACGTGCGCGGCATCTCACTCGACCTCGAGAAGATGTACCGTCGCGCCGAGCCCGCGGCGAAGAATCGCATCCTCTGCGGAGTGCTCGAGCACGCATTCGAAGACCCGGCGCTCCGGCCGTTTTTCGTGAATTGGGACCGCGACTGCGATCTGCGCGAGGCGTACAACCTCGCGTTGGAGTGGGGGGCGGCGCACTCCGATGTTGAATAGCCCCGAGCGAGCGAAGCGAGTCGAGGGGCCGAGTTAGCACCTACGCGGGGCGAACCCATAGGCAGATGCATGCGCAGCGCGCTTCGTGATCGCTCGCCGTTGCTGCTAACCCGGCCCC
>DASYGV010000174.1:0-5752 GCA_035999335.1 Thermoanaerobaculia bacterium
AACGCGATCGCGGACCTACGTTGATGCTCGCCACAGCACGAACGCTCTATCGCAGATGTCAACGTGGTGAGGCAGCCGAGAAGGACGCGATAGGTCATCGAGGCATGCGGTTCCGGCACGGATGCGCTATCGCAGATGTCAAAGTGCAGGAACTGGTCGCGGGGGCGCGATAGGCCACCCAGACATGATTGGCGCGGATGCTCTCTTGTAGCTGTCAACGCGCTGAGAAAGGCCCCGGGGAACAAGAGGCCCCGGGGCCATTTTTGTTTTGCGCCGCCCCCTCCCCCGGCTGAAGCCGGGGGCTATGGTCTTCCCGAAAAACTGACGCGCGCGTGCCACGAGTGCTGACAACGCGCTTGCCGTCGCCGCGAGATTCTGGCGCACGTGCTGCACACCTCCGACCCGCCCGACTCGAGGAGGCTATCGTGCGCAAACTGAGTGTTCTTTTCTTCGTGTTCCTTCTCATCGTTGTTCCCGTACACGCCGTCACGACGCTCGCCGCGTCGCTCAACGGCGCGAACGAGCGGCCCGGACCAGGCGATCCCGACGGCAGCGGATTCGCGCTGGCGATCATCGACGCCGACGCAGGCACGGTCCGCTTCGCGCTGTTCTTCGTGAACGTGCCGTCGCCGACCGCGGCGCACATTCACCGCGGCACGTCGGACGTCGCCGGTCCCATCGTCGTCAACTTCGCCCCGACGTTCGAGAACGGCACCGCCTCGGGGACGATCACGACCACGAACACCGCGCTGCTGAATGAGATCATCGCCACTCCCGGCGGCTTCTACGTGAACATCCACAGCGTCGAGTTTCCGGCTGGCGCGATCCGCGGACAGCTCGTCGCCGCGGCGTCTGATGCGACGGACGCCGTCTTTCCGATCGCGGGCCGGGTCGCGGGGGCGAACGGCACGTTCTACCGCACCGACGTCTCGCTGCTGAATCTCTCCGGCGAGGCGACGTCCGTGGTCTTCGAGTTCTATCCCTCGGGTCACACCGGCAACGACGGGCCGAGGCCGACAAGGGCCGTCGAGCTCAACGCGAACGAACAGAAGACGCTGAACGGCGACGTCCTGCAGAACCTGTTGGGCATCGGCGACGGCACCGGCGCGATCCGGATCATCGCGACGCGCAACGTCATCGCCGTCGCGCGGATCTACAACGACCAGCGCGCGCGCGACGGCGGCACGCTGTCGCAGTTCGTCGCCGCGATGTCGGGGACTTCGAACCGCACCACCGGCGCATTGCCGATGCTCTCGAACGCGACCGGCGTCGCGGGGCTGGGCTATCGCACGAACGTCGGCTGGTTCAACAGCGGCGGCAGTCCGGTGACGGCGACGTTCCGCGCGCACGACCCGAGCGGAACGGTTCTGCATGAGTCGACGCGCGTGATCGCGCCGCGCTCGCAGTTGCAGGTGCCGCTGGCCGATCTCATCCCGGGTCTGCACCCGCTCGAGGATCTCTACGTGACATTCACGACCAGCGGCGGACCGTTGTACGTGTACGCGTCGGTGGTCGACAACACCAACGGCGACGCGATCTTCATTCCGGCTCAATAACGAGCGGCTACGCGTGGGCGTGCGCGGCCACCGGCCGCGGCGCCTCACGCGTATGGATCAGCTCCAGATCATCAGGGAACGCGCAGCCGTTGCATGACGGTAGCCGTTAATAACGGCATGCGTTATGATCTGATCCGTGATCCGAACTTGGGCGGACGACGAGGCCGAGAAGCTGTTTAATCGGCAACGGTCCCGCCGCTTGCCGTCGGACCTTCAGCGGGTCGCCTTGCGCAAATTGCTCATGCTCGATGCCGCGACGACCCTTGACGATCTTCGCGTGCCGCCCGCGAACCGCCTGGAGAAGCTGAAGGGCGACCGCGACGGTCAGTACAGCATCAGGATCAATGACCAATGGCGCGTGTGCTTCGCCTGGCGCGAAGGCAACGCTCACGACGTTGAGATTGTCGACTATCACTGAGGAGAACTCATGCCCCGTGCTCTTGCTCCCGTCCACCCTGGCGAAATCCTCGCGGAGGAGTTTCTCGCGCCGCTGAACGTGACGCAGTATCGTCTCGCAAAAGACACCAGTGTCCCCGCGCGCCGCATCAACGAGATCGTCAAGGGAGAGCGCTCGATCACTGCGGACACGGCCCTGCGCCTGGCCAGGTATTTCGGAACATCCGACCTGTTCTGGCTGAACCTGCAGGCGCGATATGACCTCGAAGTCGAAAAGGAACGACTTGGAGCGCGTCTGAATACGGAGGTTCACGCGTTTCAGGCGCCCCGAAGCGGGACATCCCGTGCCCGCGCGACAAGATCGGCTCTCGTTCGCAAGGCGAAGTGACCGGACGCGGGCTGGAAGCCCGCTTCCTAGGAATCTGGCCGCAGAAAGTTTGCCTCGGAGCGACCGCACGTGCCTAGGGCTAGGCCAACCAGCGCAGCCGGCCGTGCCGGCTACGCGTGCGCGGCCACCGGCCGCGGCGCCTCACGCGTGTCGTGGAACAGCTCCAGATCGTCGGCGTCGTGATCGGTCACCGGAGTGAGCGCGGTATCCATGTACTCGTACTTCTTCGGATCGCGTTTCGCGCGCATGTAGATCAGCCGCAGTCCCGCGTAGATCGAGAACCACCGTCCCAGTTTCGCAATCGATTCGAAGACGAACTTCGGATAGAACTTCCAGCGCGGCTCGATCGCGAAGCCGAGTCTGCGGTCGCGGCGGAACTTGTAGCGGAACAAACCCGCTTCGAGTGGATGCACCTTTTCGATGTGGATCGAGCCGCCGAACCAGGTCATCAGCAGGATGGCGTTCGACGCCGAGGCGCGCTTCGCGACCAGGCGGCGCAGCACGTGCTCGACGTGGTCCTTCGTGTAATAGGTCTCCCACGCCATCCGGTACGCGCCTTCCCACTCCTCCTTCGACATCCGCGGATGTGCGGTGCAGACGTGGTTGAGGTCGTACTTGTTCATGTCCGGATCCACCGCAACGCCCTGCTTCACGAGCGTCTGGTGATCCTCGGAGCCGGGGAGGGGCGTGAGAAAGAAGAACTCCAGCAGATCGACCGGGAGCTCTTTCTTGATGATCTCGATGTCATGCCGGATTGACTCCGGCGTGTCGTTCGGAAATCCGAGGATGTAGCCGGCGTAGGTGATGACGCGGGCTTCCTTCCACGCCAGCAGCATCTTTCGGTACTCGGTGATCTTGTTCTGCCGCTTCTTCGCGCCGACGAGGCTGTCCGGGTTGATGTTCTCGAGGCCGATGAACACGCGCCGCACACCCGCGCGCGCGCACTTTTCGATGAACCGCGGGATCTTGTGGCAGAGCGTGTCGACCTGGATGATGAAGTGGATCTTGATCCCTTCTTCCTTCAGCTCGATGAGCCGGTCGAGGATCGCCTCCCACTCGGTGTTGCGCGCGAAGTTGTCGTCGGTGATGAAGAAGCTGTGCAGGCCCTGCGCGACGTTCTCGCGCACGATCTGTTCGACGTCGTCCGGCGAGCGGCGCCGCGACTTCTTGCCCTGGACGTTGATGATCGTGCAGAACGAACACTGGAACGGACAGCCGCGCCCCGCGTCGAAGCTGGTCATGCGGCCGGCGGTACGCCACGCGCGGAGCGCGGTGATCAGCGGAATCGGCGTGCCCTCGATGTTGGGCAAGTCGTTCATGAAGTTGTAGAGCGGCTTCAGCTCGCGCGCATACGCGTCGAGCAGCACTTCGTCGAGCCGCCCCTCGGCCTCGCCGGCGAAGACGGTGATGCCCATCTCCTTCGCCTTCTGCAAATCCGCGTCATTTCCACCGAGCATGCTGATCGTGCCCGATGCGTGGAAGCCGCCGAGGGCGACCTGAATGCCTCGTGCGAGCAGCGGGCGGGCGAGGTCGAGCGCGCGCGGGAACTGATTCGATTGCACGCCGACGAGCATGACCATGCCGGCGCCGGCGTCCTCGATGAGCTTTGCGAGTTTCTCGGGCCGGACGCGCGTGTTGGTCTCGTCGATGGGAAGGATCTCGAGCTCGACGTCGCCGAGGACGCGGCGGTGCGCGCAGTCGCGGGCCAGGCCGTACAGCGCCGCCAGCGAGTTCGACGGAATCGCGGAACGGAACCACTGGATGACGTAGCCGTCATCGTCGTAGTGCGACGGCTTGACCAGCACGAGGCAGAATCGGGGCGACGTTTTCATGGATCTGAGCGTCCGGATGATAACCGTATCGGTCCGCATCATGAATATGCGTACCGCTCTTCTCCTGCTCGCGCTCGCTCTCCCCCTTTCCGCACAAGACCTCTTCCCGCGCTTTTCCGTCACGGCTGCGACGTCGCCGGCCGAGTTCGAGACCAACGTTCGCATCGATCCCGAGACCGCGACGGGCACGGGCACGCTGGTGAATTTCGAGCGCGACCTCGGACTCGAAGACTCGCGCACGCTGCGGCGCTTCGGACTGCAGTGGCGTCCGTTTCATCGGCACGAGCTCGCGGTCGCCTACTTTTCGGCGCCGCGGAAGGGTTTCGAGGAGATCGATCGCGAGATCGTGTTTCGCGATCAGGTTTATCCCGTGACGGCGCTGGTGACGACGGAGCTCGATCTCGATTACGCGAGCCTCACGTACACCTTCTGGGCGCGGCGCGGGCAGCGCGACGGCCTCGGCATCACCCTCGGCGTCGCGACGATTGCGATGGACGCGAGCGTGACGGCGGAACAGCTCGGCGGGAGTGTGACGGTGACGGAACGCGCGGACACCGATGTGCCGGTCGCGCTCGTTGGTCTGCAGGGCCGCGTCGCGTTCCTTCCGCGACTGCACGGCGAGGCGAGCGTGTCGACGCTGCCGCGCGTGACGATCGAGGACTACACCGGCCGCGCTCTCACCGGCGCCGCGCGGCTGGAGTATCGCCCGCTGAACTGGCTCGGCATCGGCGCCGCGTATCACTATTTCAAGCTCGACGTGGACGTGGACCAGACGGATCTCAGCGGCTCGCTGCAGATGACGATTCAGGGGCCGGAGGCGTTTGTGCGCGTGGCGTTCTGAGAAGCGCTGATCTGGCGAATTGGTTGCACTGTCTTGGCTCGAAAGAAAGGACCATTTCCATGCCGGAAAAAGAAACTCTCCGAAGGGCCAGGCAGGACAAGCGTGAAGGGAAGTCGCCCTCCACGCAGGCGGGCGAGTTCGTGCATGAGGAGATCGAGCACATCCGTGAAGGCAAACATGGAGCGCGCTCGACGAAACAGGCCATCGCCATCGGATTGTCGAAGGCGAGACGCGCAGGCGTGAAGCTGCCCGCGCCCGCGAAAGGCCGGGCCTCGGCGAGCACGCGCAAGCAGGCCGAGCACGACCTGGAGAAGGCGAAGGAACACAAGAAGCCGTCCGCGAAGCGTTCCCGGGCCGCGCGCGCTGCATTGAAAGACGAATCGCGATCTGTTGCTTCGTCAAAGGCGTTGTCGCGTCAGGCCAAGAGTGCGGCCAGGAAGCGCAGTCCAGCAGCACGTCACAAGTCCGCGGTCAAGGCCGCGAAGACGCGCGCGGCGCATTGACGCCGTTTGGAGTGCGGCGGCAAGGCCGCCGCTTTTGAATGCGTGGCAAGATCGCTGACGTTGCGCACTCGGCGCGCTGTTGGAGTGCGGCGGCGCTGGAGGGTGTCTCAAAACCATCCGCGTCACTCCGTAAGATGAAGGAGAGGACAGCGAATGAGTCGAGAGCTTCGGGCGGATTACACGACGCAGTTTCTGTTCCCGCCGTCGTTGGAGAACTGGGTCAAGCCAGAGGATCC
>DASYGV010000188.1:0-90046 GCA_035999335.1 Thermoanaerobaculia bacterium
GGGGCGCGATCACGGCACGTGGGCTATCTTGCGGCGGGGGCGCCAGAGATCCCGCGTCTACGCGCGGGATAAACTGAGGGCTACTGAGGTCCCAGCCCCGGCCGGATCTCCTCCACCAGCTTCGCGAATCGGTACGACAGCCCCTTCGTCACGACGATCTGCTTGAGGTAGTTCAGCGACGTGATCGCGAAAGGGAGACCGGAGATCGCGGTCGGGATCGACGCGAGTCGTCCGGCGAGCTGGAAGGTCTTCTCCATCGGCGAGTAGTCGGTGGAACGAAAGTCGTTTCCGATCTCGCTGTTGTAGGCGAGGGTCAGCAGGTAGATGTCGGCGACCAATTCGCGGAAGCGCATCTCGCTGCCCCAGGCGAAACAGTTCCCGGCGCGGATGTTGTCGAGGAACTCTTCCACCGTCTCACCGCGCGACACCGTGTGCACCTTCGCGACGTACTTGAGCGTGTGTGCGTCCGAGCCGCCGATCATCGAGACGTGTTTGCCATGGTGCTCGCGCACGTGCTCGACGAGCTGCTGGATCATCTTGTTGTGAAACGACGCCATCGCGCCGTTCAGCACTTCGAAGATCTCGAACATCTCCAGCAGCTCCGCGATGTAGCGTGCGGCGACGTTCTTCATCCGATAACTCTGGAAGAGGTGGTTGATCCCGAACAGCATCCTCTGGGACTTCATGTAGGGGATGAGCTCGCGGATGTCCCGGCGCAGACGCTGGATTTCGCGATGCTGTTCTTCGTTCAGGCCCCATACTCCGATGTGGATCCGCTGCCGGGTCTCGGGGAAGTAGGCTTCCACCTCTTCGCCGATGAAGAAATCCTTCATGTCCGGGTACTTGTTCAGCAGATACAGGGCGCCGTCGATCGAATCGTGATCGGTGAGCGTCACGTACGACATCCCGCGCTCTTTCGCGATCCGGTAAACGTCCTCGGGTGGGTTGTAGCAGTCGCGAGTGTTCGCCCTGCGGAAGTATTTGAAGACGGAGAAACGGCTGTGGCAGTGCAAATCCGCACGCTTCAGGGTCGGATCTGCGAGTCCCTCCGCTGTCTTGTTGTCGATCATCGGTTTCCGAATGGCTCAGAACGATTGTTCAGGCGAAGGGCATTTTCTACAATTCGCGTGCCCGAGACAAACAACTAAATGGCTCAAACAGCAAAAGGTAAGTCCAACCACGGTGGTCCGGACTGGGTCGATCTCGATGTGCCCAACCGCCTGCCGATCATTCCGCTCGTTTCGTCGGTGCTCTTTCCCGGCGGCGTTCTGTCGCTGCAGGTGGGCATCGACCGCAACGTGCGCCTGCTCAAGAGCCTCCCGGACGATCAGAACCTGATCGCGGCGTTCTGCCAGAAATCAGGCGACAAGGAGAATCCGCGGCCGAGCGACCTCGCGCCGATCGGCGTGCTCGCTGCGATCGTCCAGCGGCTGCCGCTCTCCTCGGACCGCTACCAGCTCTTCCTGCAGGGACGCCAGCGCGTCGAGCTCGTGCAAATGCTGCAGAACGAACCGTATTTCGAGGCCCGTCTGCGCGAAGTCGCGCCGCGGCCGATCCCGAAGACGGTCAAGACCGAGCAGCTCATGAATCGCGCGTTGTCGATGTTCGAGAAACTGGTCGAGAGCGACTCGAAGTACTCCAACGAGCTGCTGAACATCCTCCGGATGAACATCGTCGAGGGTCCGGACACGTTCGCGGACCTGTTGTCGGGATTCGTGAATCTGCCTTTGGAGGAGAAGCAGCTGCTGCTCGAGACGGTGAATCCGATCGAGCGCATCGAGCTCCTCGTCGACTACGTGCAGCGCGACCTAGGACGCGCCACGGTGGACCGCGAGCTGCAGCGCCAGATCCAGACGAATATCGACCGTCGCGAGCGCGAGAGCTATCTGCGCGAGCAGCTCCGCATCATCCAGGACGAGCTCGGGGAGACGAACCCTTCCGAGCGCGAAGCCGACACCTACCGCGAGCGCATCGAGGCGCTCCCCATCGGCGAGGACCACAAGCAGCAGCTCCGGCGCGAAGTGACGCGCATGGGACAGCTCTCGCCGTCTTCGTCCGATTACGCGGTCATCAAGGGACACCTCGACATCATCCTGCAGTTGCCGTGGACGCAGCACACGGAAGACGCGCTCGATCTCGTGAAGGCGGAGGCGATTCTCGACGAGCGCCATCACGGGCTGGAGAAGGTGAAGGAGCGCATCCTCGAATTCCTCGCCGTGCTCAAGCTCAAGGGCGACCTGAAGGGGCCGATCCTCTGTTTCGTCGGACCTCCCGGCGTCGGCAAGACCTCCCTCGGCAGCGCCATCGCGGACGCGCTCGGACGCAAGTTCGTGCGCATGGCCGTCGGCGGTGTGACCGACGAGTCGGAGATCCGCGGCCACCGCAAGACCTACATCGGCGCGATGCCCGGGAAGCTCATCACCAGCTACATCCAGGTGGCCGTGAACAACCCGCTCATCATGATCGACGAGATCGACAAGATCGGGAAAGACTTCCGCGGCGATCCGTCGTCGGCGCTGCTGGAAGTACTCGATCCGAAACAGAATCACACCTTCGTCGACCGCTACGTCGAGATCCCCTACGACCTCTCACACACGCTCTTCATCTGCACAGCGAACGTGCTGGACATGATTCCAGGTCCATTGCGCGACCGCATGGAAGTCATCCGTCTGTCGGGCTACACGGAGAACGAGAAGCTCGCGATCGCGACTAAACATCTCATCCCCGAGCTCCTTGAGAATCACGGCCTCGGCCCGGAGCAGGTGAAGATCGACGAAGAAGCGATCCTGACGAACATCCGCGACTACACGGCCGAAGCGGGCGTGCGCAATCTGGAGCGCAACCTCGCCACGATCCTGCGCAAGATCGCGCGCAAGGTCGCGAGCGCCGAGCCCAGCGATGCTCCACAAGTCTTTGAGGTGAAGAACGCCGACATCGAGACCTACCTCGGTCTCCCGAAATTCGAACACGAGTTCGCGGAGCGGCATCCGGAGATCGGAGTCACGACCGGTCTGGCCTGGACATCGTTCGGCGGCGAGATCATGTTCATCGAAGCGACGCGGATGCCCGGCAGCGGCCGCACGACTGTCACCGGTCAACTCGGGGAAGTCATGCGCGAGTCGGTGCAGGCCGCGTATTCGTACGTGCGCTCGAAGGCGCACGAGCTCGAGATCGACGACAAGCGGTTCGCCGATTGGGACGTGCATATCCATTTCCCCGCGGGCGCGATCCCGAAGGACGGTCCGTCCGCCGGCGTCGCCATCGCCACGTGCATCGCGTCGGTGATGGGCGATCGGCCCGTGCGGCACGACGTGGCCATGACCGGCGAGATCACGCTGCGCGGCAAGGTCCTCTCCGTCGGCGGCATCAAGGAGAAGGTGATGGCCGCGCATCGCGCGAACATCAAGACCGTCGTGCTGCCGGAGGGCAATCGCAAGGACCTGAGCGAAGTGCCGGACGAGACGAAGGGCGCGCTGAACTTCGTCTTCGCCGCGCGCGTGGAAGACGTCTGGAAGGAGTCGCTGATCCCGCTGCTCATCGCGCGCGATCACGACCGCAAGTACGACGAGGCGGAGTTCCGCGCGGATCGCGAGCGCGGCTTCGAACGCCACAGCGAGAAGGGTGAGCGGGCCGAGCGGCGATGAGAATTCAGTTTATCCCTCGCGAAGACGAGGGATCTCCCAGTGCCTGTCACGCTCTTTCGACTAATGCGACGCATGCGTTTCGCGCCACCCGAGATCCCGCGTCTACGCGCGGGATAAACTAAAGAGAGAGATGAACCGCGGCTGTCTCGCAAGGCTCCTGTTCTCCGTCGTGCTGCTCGTCGCGTTCGGCGGCAGCACCTATTTCTGGTTCACGTTTTTCGTGAAGGGGCGCTCGCTGCCGACGCCGAACCTGATCGGCAGGTCGGTCGCGGATGCGCGCCGCTTCACCAGTGACCTCGGCGTGGAGCTCGACGTCGACGAGCAGCGCCGGCGCAATTCGGACAAAGTGCCGGTCGGACACATCGTCTGGCAGAACCGCACTCCCGGCGCCGCGAGCTTCATCAAGCGCGGCTCGATCCTTCGCGTGGAGTTGAGCGCGGGACCGCTCGTTCTGCGCGTTCCCGATCTTTCGAACGAGAGCGCCGGCACGGGCATGCTGCGCCTCGGCCAGCAGAACCTGAAGCTCGGGAGCCTGACTTACGTCGAAGCCGATGTGCGGGGCATCCTCGCCGCGGATCCGCCGAACGGCACCGTCGTCGGCCCGCAGAGCGGCGTCTCGCTGCTCGTCGCCGTGCCGGCCGCCGCGCCGCGCTTCGTCATGCCGGACCTCATCGGCCGCCGCCTCGATCTCGTGCGTCCCGCGCTCGAGGCGCGCGGCCTCACGGTCGAGCAGGTGAAGTTCGAGGCCTATCCCGGAATCCCGGACGGCATCGTCATTCGGCAGTATCCTCTGCGCGGCGCGCCGGTGAGCAGCCGGGATCCGATCTCGGTGTCGGTGTCGAGGCAGGAAGAGACCAGCATCATCGAGGAAGCCGCGCCGTAGTCCAACTCATGATCAAGATCGCACCATCCCTTCTTTCCGCGGACTTCGCACGACTGGCCGACGAACTGGCCACGATCGAGGGCGCGGACCTCCTGCACCTCGATGTGATGGATGGGCACTTCGTCCCGAACATCACCATCGGGCCGATGATCGTCAAGGCGCTGCGCAAGAGAACGAAGCTGCCGTTCGACTGCCATCTGATGATCAGCGAGCCGCAGAAGTACATCCCGGCGTTCCTCGACGCGGGAGCGGACATGATCTCGATCCACGTCGAGACCGAGCCGCATCTCCAGCGCGCGCTGCAACTGATCCGCGACGGCGGCGCGAAGGCCGGCATCGCCATCAATCCGGCTACGAGCGCGGAGTTGCTGACCTCCGCCCTCGATTTCTGCGACTACGTCCTGGTCATGACCGTGAATCCCGGCTTCGGGGGCCAGAAGTTCATAGAACCTGTCGTGCCCAAGATCCGTCATATCTCCAGACTCGTCCGGGAGAGGGGCCTCGGTGTGGAAATCGAAGTGGATGGCGGCATCGACGTGAAGACCGCCCCCCATGTCGTCACCGCCGGCGCCAGCATCCTCGTCGCGGGCTCGGCCGTTTTCGGTCAGCCCAACCGAGGTGATGCAATTCAGGCGATTCGAGATGCTGTTACGGGCCAGAAGGTATGAGTTCCGGAGGACATTTGAAGCTCAGAAACACCATCATCCTGCTCGTGGCAACGCTGCTGGTCGCGAGTGCGTGTCACCGCGGCCCCCGCCGCTTCCGCCCTGTCGTCGACCCCGAGCTGCTGCGGTTGTCGAAGGAACAGCTCTACCAGCGCGCGGAGGACCACTTCGCGAAGAAGAACTGGCAGAAGGCACGCAATTACTACACGCACGCGTACGAGACCTATCCGAACGACGTCCTCGGCCGCCGCAGCCTTTTGCGCATCGCCGATACCTTCTTCGAGCAGGGCGACCCGGTGAACCTGGTCGAGGCCCAGTACAAGTACCGCGACTTCATCAACCGCTATCCCACCAGCGACCAGGCCGACTACGCGACGCTGCGCATCGCGATGTGCTCGTTCCGGCAGATGGAAAAACCGGACCGTGACCAGCAGAAGACCCGCGAGGCGCTGGAGAAGTTCAACGACATGATCCGCGGCTATCCGAACAGCCCGCTCAAGGGCGAGGCGGAAGCGCGGCGGCAGGAAGTCCTGGACCGCCTCGCGCGGCACGAGCACATCATCGCCCGCTTCTACATGAAGCGCGGAAGCTGGCTCGCGGCGTCGCAGCGGCTGAATTACCTGATCGACGAGTATCCGAACTTCGCAGCGCGCGACGCCGTCTTCTTCGACCTCGGACAGACGCTCGCGAGGCTCGGACGCAACGGTGAGGCGCGCCTCTACTTCGAGCGCGTCATCACGGAGTTCCCTCAGAGCACGTACGCCGAGCAGGCGCGCCGCCGGTTGACCGAAATCAAAGCATGAAGAAATTCTGCGTCGTTGCCATCGTCCTCTTCGCCACCGCGTGCGCATCATCGCTGGGGGGTGAGCCGGAGACGATGCCGGTGCCGCAGCCCGCGGCTGATCCGCGCGTGAGCGAGCTGCAGACGCAGCTCACGGAACTGCTCGAGCGCATCGACGTGCTCAATCAACGCATCTCGCAGTTGGAAGAGGGTCAAAGCGCAGGACGGGCTTCAGCCCGTCCGGCGGACCCGCGCCCCGAGGAGAGGCGGGCTGAAGCCCGCCCTACGTCTGAAGCGCCCGCCGAGCCGCAGCGCGCGCTGGTCGGTGCGCAGATCGCCGAGGACTATCGGCAGGCGATCATGCTCTTCGGCCGCGGCAGGCACGCAGACGCGCGACGCACGTTCGAAAGCGTCTACGAAGCCGACCCGAGCGGCGACCTCGCCGACAACGCCATCTTCTGGATCGGCGAGACCTACTTCGCCGCGAAGGACTATTCGAACGCCGTGCGCCACTACCAGCGCGTCGTCAGCGAGTACTCGACGCAGAACAAAGCGCCCGACGCGCTCTTCAAGATCGCGATGGCGCAGGAGCGTACCGGCGACCTCGCGCTCGCCCGGCGAACGCTGCAGCAGGTGATCGAGCGCTACCCGTACTCGAGCCCCGCCTCCAGCGCGAAAGCGGAGCTCGAGCGCATCAAGTACTGAAGCGCTGGAACGCTGCCGTCTCGGCGGCTGGCCAGGCGGCGTCCCCGCCGCCTCCGCAGAACGCAGGCGCGGGACGCCTTTGCGAGCCAGCCGGCGAGGACGCCGGCGTTCCGCTGCGAACCATTTAGAATACGTTGCATGCCTGAAGAAACCGAAAGCGGCGCGACCCTGCTCGCGCGGCGCGAATATGCGCGCGCGGTTCCTCTGCTCAAGCGCGAGCACGAGAAATATCCGTCGAACCCACGCATTCGCCTGCAGTACGCCGACGCGCTCTCAGGCGCGGCGATGATCGACGAAGCGGTCATTCAGTACGAGGCTACGGCGAAGTATTACGAAGACAACGGGCTCACCGTGCAGGCGATCGCCGTGCGCAAGAAAGGGGAGAAGGCGAGGGAGCATCTGCCGAAGCCCGTGGAAGAATCGGCGGGCAAGACCGAGCCGCTGTTCCAGCGTCCCGTGCCGCAGAGTCCTCTCTTCGAGATCCTCTCGAATGAAGAGCGAGAGGCCGTCGTGCGCGAGATGGAGATCGAGTCGCACGACGAGGGGAGCGTCATCATCAACGAAGGCGATCCCGGCTCGTCGATGTATCTCATCGCTTCCGGCGAGGTGAAGGTGTACACGCGCAGCACCACGGGCACGCTCTACCTGGCCCGCCTCGGCGAAGGGGATTTTTTCGGAGAAGTCAGCGTGTTGACCGGGAAGCCTCGCACGGCAACCATCACCGCATCTCAGCGCACCGAGCTGCTTCGTCTCGACAAGGACAAGCTCGACGGCGTTCTGTCGAAGTATCCCGGGATCCGCAAGGTACTGGATGAGTTCTACAGGAAACGTGCGAACCACACCGTCGAGGCGATGATCGAAAGCCTGAAAGGGAAGCGATGAACGATGAGCGATGAACCGGGACGAGGATCCCACGTGCTCATCGCTCATCTCTCATCATTCATCGCTCGTTCGGAGGAGACAGTTTGGCCGTACTGCCGATTCGCAAATATGGGGACGATGTTCTTCGCCAGCCCACGGAGCCGGTGACGGAGATCGACGCGTCGATCCACAAGCTGATCGACGACATGATCGACACGATGTACGCCGCGCCGGGCGTCGGCCTTGCGGCCAATCAGGTCGGCGCCTCCAAACGGCTCATGGTCATCGACCTCTCCGTCGGCAAGCGCGCCGGCGAGTGTTACGTCTTCATCAATCCCGAGATCGTCGACGCCCTCGGCGAGATCACCGAAGAGGAAGGGTGTCTGTCGATCCCGGACTTCGTCGAGATCGTCACGCGTCCCGAGCGCGTGAACCTGCGCTACCTCGACCGCAACGGCAAACAGCGCGAGATGTGGGGCGACGGACTCATGGCCCGCGCGATGTGTCACGAGATCGACCACCTCAACGGCACGCTCTTCGTCGATCACCTGCGCGGTTTCAAGAAGGACCGCATCCTCAAGAAGATCGCGAAGCTCTCCAAAGCCGGCATGTGGTTCTGACGTTACAATCCGCGCTGATGCGACACAGCGCGATTGTCACGGAGATCCAGCCGCTCGCTCCCAGCGTGCTGCAGCTCACGATCTCGTTTCGCGATGCGTTCGCGTTCGAGCCCGGCCAGTGGGTGAACTTCCGTTTCCCCGAGGGCGTGTCGCGTGCTTACACGATCGCGTCCGCGCCGCAGCGTCCCGAGGCCGTGCAGATCTGCGTACGCGTCGGCTCGGGCAAAGGCGGTGAGGCGCTGCGGAGCCTGGAGGCGGGGGCGGAGATCGCGGTCGACGGACCGTACGGCGATTTCCTGTTGCCGGAGAACGACCGCCGCCCGGTCGTGTTTCTCGCCGGAGACGTTGGCATCGCTCCGATCCGCAGCATCGTCCTGCACATGATCGCCGTCTCCGATTCGCGCCGCATCTGCGTCTTATACGAGCCGGACGCGCGGAACATTCTCTACGCCGGCGATTTCGATCCGCTCGCGCGCGCCGGCCACATCACGCACGTGAGCGGTCCGATCGAAACGCTCGTCGAGCGCAACCGAGCGACGATCAAGGACGCACTGGTGATGGCCTCGGGCTTCGATCCGTTCCTCGAACGCGCACGGAAAGCGATCGATGGGATCGAGGCGGATTCGGGTGCGATGATCACGGAGACGTTCGGACCGGAGCCCTGAAAGAGTTTGCAGTTGGCAGGTGAACTACCTGAGCCACCCGGGCAGCACTCCCGCCTTTCGCGCATCCTCCTGGAATTCCTGCCACACGCGCTCGGCGCGCGTGACCTCCAGCTTTGCGTAGGGGATCTGTTCGAGCGTGCGCGCGAGCTGCGTCGTCTGATACGTGAACTGGCGCGGCTGATAGCCGAGGCTCGTGAACGAGAGGATCTGCGCGCGGAGCTCTTCCACGCGCTTCTCGAGCAGCACCAGCTCCTCCTGCGCGCGGCGGACGTTCTCTTCGTGCGCCCGTGCACGTGCGCGCCACTGCGCCTCGTCCGGATCCGACGCGGGAGCCGTAGGCGGAGCGTCGGGAACCTTCAGCGGTTGCGGAGGCTGTCCGCCGTGATTCTTCTCCAACTCCTCGAGCAGCCGCTTCCGCTCTTCCTCCGACACGCGCAACTTTTTCGTCGGCTTCTCCTTCACCGCCGTGGGAACGTCCTCGATGCGCAGCACCTCCGAGGCGGGGAGCGAATACAGCAACCCGCCGCTGCGGAACGTGTACACCCCGTCCGCCTCGCGCGGCGTTCCCTCCACGGCGATGCGATCGCCGGAGCGCAGCACGAGCGTCGAAGTCGTGAGCGTGAGCAGAAGGAGGAGCGTGTTCATGACGGTTTCAATGGTACTCGCCGGGCGTGCATTCCGGTCAACGGTCGCCGTTGCGGGGACCGCCATTCTTCCCACCGTTTCTCAGGGGCCGTCGCCATGCGGATGCTGAGCCACGCCGATCCGGCACTCGCTCCAGTTTCCCTGCATCCCGAAGGCGATAAAACACTTCCTTCACTTTGTTTTCCGACGTGATTCCGGTGATCTGGCGCGCGACGGCGTTGTTGATCTCGTCGCGCTTCTTCAAGTATGTCAGGATCGCCTCTTCGGGCGAGGCCAGCCGCTCGTGCCGGATGTAAACGACCACGCTGCTTTCGCGATCATCGATGACAGGGTCTTTGAGTCGAAGCGCCCGCATGGCCTGAAACGCCGTGATCAACCCCTCGCCAACGTCCTTGTTCGGCGGATCCGGAAACTTGTTGATCAGTCTGACGGTCATTGCATTGCGCGCGAATTGTTCCGTGAGGATGTTCTGCGTCGTGATGTGGCCCGGAAGCCGACCGGGACTCTCCACTTCGATTCGATTGTCGAACACTCGGATCTGAATATCGGTAGCGATGCTGTAGTCGCGGTGTAGGACTGCGTTCGTGATGATTTCGTGCAATGTCTCGTGCGGATACTTGATGCTCTCCAGACCGGCCGGTCCAAGAACCTGAACTCCTTCAACCACGCGCACAGTCTCGCGGACAGCCGCCGGGATCTGATCGTAGAGGCATCCCTCGATCGTCAGCGGATTAAAGGCGAGCGTCTCCCGCGTGCCGAGGGCATCGGTCGTTCCATACCTCAGAATCTTGATGCCACATCGTTTGGGAAGGATCGCCTGGGGAAGCTCTGCAAACAACAGGATCCCAGCGACTGTTGGAGTCTCGCCGACGAGCAGTAGTTGTTTCCGCAGCCAGGGGTCTGGCTCGGCTGTCGGAACGACGTTCAAAAGGAAGTCGAGCAAGACAGTCGAGTTGGTGACCGCACGCGGGTCGGTATTGACAGTTTCTGTTTCGAACGAAGTGATCCCCTTGTCGAGACGGAGCCGAGCAAGCTGCTCAGCGGTGGTTTGCGGCAGGTTCTGCGCACCGCGCCTGACGTAGGCCAGGCCGTCAGTGGCTTTGATGATCTCGCGCGTCTTCAGGATTTCGAGTTGAAGAACGAGGCCCACGTCCGTCGCGCTTCGAAGGAACGTCGCTCGAACATAGGTTCCAAGAGGCGATATCTGCTCGAATGCCTGAACGTGACCGTTCGCGTCTTCCGGATCCGCGAACCCTCTCCATGAGCGGATCTTCGCGCCACCTGGGCCAACGCGTTCATCGACGCCGACGTAGAGCTCGCCGCCCGCCGCATTCGCGAACGCGGAGATCGTTCTCGTGAGCTTGCCGGGGGCGATGTCCCTGGATTTCAGGTCGTGGAAATGCCCCTCGGGCAACGCCAGGATCAAATCGCGTTGGTCGGACGAAATGTCCGCTACCATCACCACGCCGCTATCCTAACCGCACGATGCCCAACTGGCTTCATCTCCTCACGAACTTCGTCTACCACCTCGGCCTGGCGATCTGGATCGGCGGCGCGGTCGTCCTTGGCGCGCTCGTCGCGCCGGCGCTCTTCCGTGCGCTGCCGCGGCCGCAGGCGGGCGGCATCTTCGGTCCGACCCTCCGTCGTTTCGCGCGCCTGCGCCTCGCTGCGCTCGTCGCGACCATCATCGCCGCTGGCGTGAAGCACGCCGTCTGGGAACGAACCGCAACCGCCTGGATCTCGGTTCGTTGGGCGGCCCTCGGCATTCTCGCCGCGGCAGTTTTGTACGAGCTTGCCTGGCTCGAGCCGAGGCTGGAGGCGCGGCGCGTGCATCTCACGCCCGACATGGCGGAGGACCATCCGGAGCGGCGTGCGTTCAACGTTCTGCACAAACGCGCTGAAGGCCTCATGAAGGCGAGCCTCGTGGCGGCGCTCGCGGCCATGCTCATCAGCTAGAATCCGCCGACCGCATGGGAAGTAGCCTGCATCTCCACTGGGTCCTGGTCGCAATCGTCTGCGGCGTCTTCTATCTCATCTTCGACGCTCTCCGCTCGTTCGCCATGCAGCTCAGCCCCGTCCGGCTGCGGAGCCTGACCACCGATGCCGAGGAAGGGTCCTCGCGCTTCGGCGACTTCGACGTCGAGGACTTCCAGCTCGTCAGCGGCGCGCTCCTGCAGATCGCCATCGTGATTGGCGTCGGCGCAACGACGATGATCAACGACGAGAAGCCGACCGGCAGCGCCGTCTTCACGAGCGTTCTGATCTGGACCTTCGCGGTTCTGGTCTGGAAGTTTCTGCTCGCTCTCGTCGACGAAGACACGGGCGAGGTGATTCTCCGCGCGCTCATCCCGTTCGCGCGCACGATGTACTTCCTCTTCTGGCCCTTTCTCTTTCCGCTTCGCAAGCTCCTCGAGCGCCTCGACCGCAAGCAGCACGAAGGCGAGGAAGAAGAGGAAGTGACGGACGCGGAAGTCCAGGCCTACATCGACGTCGGCGAGGAAGAAGGGATCATCGAGGCCTCGGAAGGAAAAATGCTGCAGTCGATCGTCGACTTCGGCGACCGGCTCGCGCACGAGATCATGACCCCGCGCATCGACGTCGTCACCTTCGACGCGCGCCGGCCGATCGCGGAGCTGGCGAAGCTGTTCAGCGAGTCGAAATACGCGCGCATCCCGATCTACGAGCAGAGCATCGATCAGATCACCGGCGTCGTGCACGTGAAGGACGTGCTGGACGCGGTGCTGAAGAACGAGAACCCGCCCGCCGCGTCGATCGCGCGGCCGCCGTACTTCGTCTCCGAGACGAAGAAGGTTTCGGAGCTGTTGCGCGAATTCCAGAGCGAGCACCTGCAGATCGCGGTCGTCGTCGACGAATACGGCGGCACCGCCGGCATCGTGACCACCGAGGACATCATCGAAGAGATCGTCGGCGAGATCGGCGATGAGCACGAGGACGAGGAAGCGACGATCGTCGACGTCGGCGACGGCACGTGGCTGGTCAGCGGTCTACTGCGCGTGGAAGCGTTGGAAGAAACACTGCACACGAAGCTCGCCGACGAGGATTACGAGACCGTCGCGGGCATGATCCTGTCGACACTCGGACGCGTGCCCGGGACCGGCACGGTCATCCCGAAAAGCGGCTGGCTCTTCGAGATCGAGCGGGCGGACCGCAAGAGGATCTATCGCGTGAAGGTGCGCAAGGACCCGAACTGGCGCGCGGACGAAGAGGAAGAAGAAGGGTGAGGCGGAATTGAAAATTGAGAAATTGAAAATTGAAAAAAGAAGAAGAGGCCCTCTCGTGAGACTTGCTTTTTCAATTTTCAATTTTCAATTTTCAATTTCTTCTCACGAAGCATGAGCGATCTCACGAGCAAGTTCGGCGTCGTCGCACTGGTCGGCCGCCCCAACGCCGGCAAGTCGACGCTCATCAACCGCATCCTCGGCCAGAAAGTCTCGATCGTCTCGGCGAAGCCGCAAACGACGCGCAACCGCATCGTCGGCATCCTCAACGACGAGCGTGGACAGATCGCGTTTCTCGACACCCCCGGGATCCACAAGCCTCTCCACAAGCTGAACGTGCGGATGATGGATCACGTCCGCTCGTCGCTGAGCGAGGCTGACGTGATCGCGCTGATCGTCGACGCGACCGAGCCGTTCGGCGGCGGCGATCAGTTCGTCATCGATCTGCTGCGGCAGGAGAAGGAGCAGAACCCCGACGCGAAGCGCGTCGTGATCCTCAACAAGATCGACCTGCTGAAGAAGCACAAGCTCCTGCCGCTGATGGAGCGGTACAACGGCTTCGGCATCTTCGACGAGATCGTGCCGATCTCCGCGTCGAAAGGGGAGGGCGTCGAGAAACTCACGGAGCTGTTCTTCAGCAACGTCGGTCCCGGCGAGGCACGCTTTCCGAAAGAGGACTACACGACGCAGCCGGAACGCTTCTTCGCCGCGGAGCTCGTGCGCGAGAAGGTTCTGCATCACACATCCGACGAGCTCCCGTACACGACTGCGGTGAACGTCGATCGTTTCGAAGAGGACGAGGAGTCGGGGATGATCAGCATCTGGGCGACGATCGTCGTCGAGCGTCCTTCGCAGAAGGGGATCATCGTCGGCAAGCAGGGATCGATGGTCAAGCGCATCGGCACCGAGGCGCGGCAGGAGCTGGAGTCGGTCCTCGGGACGAAGGTGTTCCTCGATCTCCACGTCGCGGTGCACGAAGGCTGGCGCGAGGACGAACGTTTCCTCGGCGAGCTCGAATGGCCTCTGCAGTGACGTTCCGCGAACGCGCCACGTTCGCTAAAAATGATTGAACGCGCCGCCGGTCTCTCCGTCACCCTCCTCCTCATCCATCTCCGACATCTCTTCCGCGTCCTGATCCGAGTCGGGGGAATTGACCTCGGGATCATCCTCGCTCACGGTCATTTGTCCGAACATGACACCTCCATGAAAATCACCGGTCGATCTTACATGGAGTGACGGAGCGCTTCGACGAGCTGGTTGTGGACGGCAGTAATCCACGAAAGCAGCGCTCTCGGCCTGCGTCGGCCCATTTTCACGATCGCCGAGGTTGGCGTGGAGGCTCAGGTTCATTAACATAGACCTCACGTTTCGTCCGCCAACAATCGAGGGAGGTTTCATGTCGCATCGCTTCACCCTTCGCAGGTTCGCTCTGCTGTTCCTCGTCCTCCTTTCCGCCAGTTCGCTCTTCGCACAACAGACCGGCTCCGTCAGAGGGACGGTGACCGCCACGGATGGCGCCGCGCTGCCCGGGGTCACCGTCGAGGCGAAGTCGAACGTCCTTCCCCAGCCGCGCATCACGGTCTCGTCCGAGACCGGTGAGTACCGGCTCCCGCAGCTCCAGCCGGGCGGCTACACCCTGACGTTCAGCCTCGCCGGACTGCAGACGGCTACACGCAGGGTGAACGTCCTCCTCGATCAGAACCAGGTCGTCGACGTCTCGCTCGGCATGGCGGGACTCGAGGAGCAGATCACCGTTACCGCGGAGGCCTCGCTGGTCGACCGCGCGTCGACGGAGATCGCGAACAGCCTGTCCAGCGAGGAGATCACTTCACTGCCACTGACGCAGGACTATCGCGATCTCCAGAAGCTCATCCCCGGCGTGATGTACACGCAGGACACGGTGCGCGGCCCGAGCGCAGGCGCGAGCGGCCAGGACAACGTCTACAAGTTCGACGGTGTGAACGTCACGATGCCGCTGTTCGGCGTGCTGAACATCGAGCCGAACACGCGCGACGTGGCCCAGGTGAACGTCGTCCGCGGCGGTGCGACGGCCACCGACTTCAATCGCGCCGTGGGCTTCCAGATCGACACGGTCAGCAAGTCGGGTCAGAACAAGTTCTTCGGTGAGCTGAGCTACCAGCTCCTGCATCCGGACTTCACGGCCGACCAGGTCGGAACCCAGAACCTCGTCTTCGACGAGGAGCGCAAGTGGCTCACTGCCAATCTCGGCGGCCCGGTCCTCCCGGATCGCTTGTTCTTCTATGCGTCGTACTACCGGCCCGAGCACGAGCGCGACAACCAGGCGAACCTTTACGGAGACCTGCCGGCGTATTCGTACGAGCGCGACGAGTACTTCGTCAAACTGACCGCCACTCCGATCGGGTCGCTGCTCATCAACGCCAGCTATCGCGACTCGGAGGAGGCCAAGAGCTCGGGCGACGTGTTCGGCTCGATCCGCACCGGAACGACCGGGACGGGCGGCGTCAACGAGCTGCAGATCGGCATGCTCGAAGGCTCGTGGATCATCAATCCCCAGAGCTTTGCCACGTTCAAGTACACGGACTACCGCAATCCCGGGATCCAGAACGCCGACTTCACCGCCGACGTGGAGCCGGCTTTCACCGTCGGTACGCAGCTCAACATCGCCAACCTCGGCGCACAGGGCCGTTTCGTGGTTCCGACGAGGACCTCGAATACGGCGCAAAACACGTTCACTCAGCCGTTCATCAGCCAGTACGGCTACGTGTGTCCGCCGAATCCGGCGACGCTCGGCCTCAGCTGCACGCCCGGCGAGCTCACAGGCGGTGGCATCGTCGGCTTCGGCCAGTTCGCGCGCGACGACGACAGCTTCTACCGCAAGGGCTGGCAGGCTGGTTACGACATCACGCTGGGCAGCTCGATGACCCACGACCTGCACATCGGCTATCAGCGCTACAAGGATGAGGAAGACCGCTTCCAGTCCTCGAACGGCTGGGGCCTGATCAGCGTCCCGGCGGGCGTCGGAGCGGCGGGCACGTGCCCTGCGACCGCCTGCGGTACGGCCACGCCGGCGTTCTTCCTCGCGCAGGTCAGCCAGCAGGGCGCGCGCAATGTGCCCACGATCCACTCCGAATTCGAGTCGCAGAACATCGAGCTCAACGACACGATCCGCTGGAACAACTGGTCCGTCAACGTCGGCGTGCTCCTCAGCGAAGACACGCTCTACGGACAAGGCCTGGCGGAGGCGGACAACTACGCGGGCTTCGTCGGGTCGCCTGGAACGCAGTACAAGATGCACACCTTCAGCTTCGGCGACATGATTCAACCTCGCCTCGGCGCGACGTGGTCCTACAACGGATCCGATACGGTCTATGCCAGCTACGGCCGCTACAGCCCGGCCGCAAACTCCGACGCGCGCGCCGCGTCATGGGACCGCAACCTCGTCGCGCAGCTCAACGTCTATTTCGACGCGACCGGCAAACTGATCGGCATCCAGCCGAACGCCTCGTCCTCGGGCAAGTGGTTTCAGGATGGCCTCAAGCATCCCTTCCTCGACGAGCTCATGATCGGTACGGGCCAGCAGTTCACCCCGCGCTGGTCGACACGTCTGTACGGCCGCTATCGCAAAGGCGAGGACTTCCTCGAGGACACGAACAACAACGCGCGCTCGGCGGCGTTCGGCATTCCGGCCGGCAATCCGACCGGGGACTACATTCCCGATCTCTGCAACACCGGACTGGCGACGTGCGGACCGAACACCATCCGCGGTGCTGTCGGCAGCGGCTCGACGTACGTCATCGCCAATCTCGACGGCGCCTTCACGAAGTACTACGAGGCGACGATGGAGTCGTCGTGGCAGGGCACCGGTCTCTACGTGAACGGCTCGTATACCTGGAGCCACTACTACGGCAATTTCGACCAGGACAACTCCTCGTTCGCCCAGGCAAACGATGCCGCCATCTTCATCGGCTCGTCGAACATCGGCGACGGCGCGGGCCGGCAGCTGTGGGACTTCAAGTACGGCGACCTCCGAGGCGACCGCCGCCACGTGGCGAAGATCACGAGCGCGTACGAGCTTCCGTGGAACGCCACGGTCGGCGCCTTCGGTCTCTATCAGTCCGGTCAGCCGTACCAGCTCGAGAGCGTGCTTCCGTACCGGCCGCTCACGGGCTCGACCAGCGACACGAACCGTTACGCTGAGCCGGCCGGAAGGCGCCGTTCGCCGTCACATCATCAGCTCGACCTCAAGTACACGCAGAACATCGCCGCGTTCCGCGGGACGACCCTGCAGCTCATCGCCGACATCTTCAACGTCTTCGACAAGCAGACCGGGTTCGACTACGAGACGCGCATCGGCTCGCTTACAATCAGGCGGATCAACGGCGGCTCGAATCCGTACACGGGCGATGTTTTGGCGATTCCGAACTCGATTTCCGACGCGACCCTCAGGACGCAGCTCGGCATCCCGGCCGCTGACTCGTTCAATCGCGCGGACTACGGGGTCGTCGCCCCGACTGCGAACCGGTTCTACGCGCCGCGCCGCTACCAGTTCATGGTGCGGCTGCAGTTCTGATCGATCACTTCGCGCAGTTCATGGAGAGCCCGGCGGCAACGCCGGGTTTTTCATTTCCGGAAGAGTCTCTCGCGCGCGATGAGCTCGCGCGTCACGTCATCGGCCCGTGCCCGCGCCGCGGCGATGCGCGCCTCGGCGTCCGGCTCGCGCAGCAGCACGCTGACCTGCGCGCGCTTGAACAGCGCCATCGCGTAGCCGGGATGGGACGGAGGGACACGATCCAGCGCGTCCCGCGCTTCGGCGAGACGACCGGCGGCGAGCAGCACGACGCCAAGCTCGAGATCGTTCCGGAACGCACTGCCCTGCGCGGCGCGTGCAGCCTCGAAGGATTCGATGGCCAGAGGAGTCTTGCCGGTCTGCATCGCGAGACCGCCCATGGCGATCAGCTCCGGCGCACTCGGAGCGCGAAGAGAGTAGAGCTTCTGACGCAAAGCGATCGCGTCTTCGAGGCGTCCCTGCCGTTCACGAACGAGGGCCATCGCCTCCAGCGCCGGGACTTTGTTCGGCGTCTCCGCAACGATCCGTTCCAGCATGGGCACGGACCGCGGCCAGTCCTTTCCGCGTGCGAGGTGCAGAGCCAGATAAGTACGCACGTCGGCCGAATCCGGCGCGATGGCCTCGGCGCGTTTGAATGCGTCGAGCGCTGCGGCGTCATGACCGAGAGAAGAGTGTGCAGTCGCCAATCGCAGCGCGGCATCGAGGTTCGTCGGATCCCCAGCGAGGATCCGCTCGAGCAAGGGAATCGCTTCCGCGTATCGCTCCGCGACGAACAGCGCCGCGGCTTCGTCGAGAACCGGAAACAGGTTCGTCATGTCCGCGGGGCGCGGCGCATCCGGGCGGATGACCGGCTTCACCGTCGACGCGATGTAGCCGAGACTGGCGAGCTTGCGGCGTCCTTCGTCGTCGAGCTCTTCGGACGCCGGCGGCTGCAAGGACGGAAGGGGATAGTCGCGCAACGCCGCTCGGACCGGGCGCGAAAGGTCTGCCTTCGTCGCCAGGTCCCGCGTCTCAGCGGGATCGGCAACGACCTCGTAGACCTCCGTCCGTCCCGCGAGAATCGTCTTCATGTTTCCTTCGACTGCCATGACTTGCGGCTGCCAGCCGTAGTCGAGGAACGGCTTCATCGCTTCGCCCATGACGACTTCGGATCCTGCACCACGGAGACTGTTCGTCGCGTCGATGCCCGCCCAGTCGAGGATCGTGTGGAAGACGCGCCGTGTCGTCACAGCCTCATCGTGCGAGCCGGCACCCACGCCCGGACCGGCGATGACCAGCGGGACGTGCATCGTCGCCTGGTAGAGGAGATTGCCGTGCTGCTGCTCGCCGTGATCGCCGAGGCCTTCACCGTGATCGGCGAGGACGATGATCGCGGCCGGCCCCAACTTTTCGAACGCCGCGATCAGGCGTCCCATCTGTTCGTCCATCGACGCGACTTCGCCGAGGTACGGCTGATTCGCGTGTTGGGTGAGGAACGGTTCGGGCGGCGTGTACGGATAGTGCGGATCGTAGTAATGAACCCAGAGAAACAGCGGCTGCTCCGGCTGCGCGGCCAGCCAGGCCAGCGCGCGATCGGTGGTCTCTTTCGCGCGCCGCTCCGCATTTCCGTCGCCGAAATCTTCGTCGTAGACCTCGAAACCGCGGGCGAGCCCAAACCGTCTGGCGAGCGCAAAGGCCGAGATGAATGCCGCCGTGCGATACCCGGCGGCCTTCAGGCGCTCGGCGACGAGGGAGTGTTTTTCATCGAGCGGGCGCGCGTTTTCGTGAACTCCATGCCCGGCGGGATAGAGCCCCGTGAACATCGACGCATGCGACGGCAGCGTCTGCGGAACTGTCGCGTACGCATGACGGAACTGCAGGCCCCGCGCCGCGAGCGCGTTGAACGCAGGCGTGTGCGCGCCAAACGCGTCCGCTCGCGTCGTGTCGAGCGTGACCAGGAGGATCGACGGCCGTTCGGGCGCCGGCGCCTCGGGTTTCGTGCAGGAGATGAGGAGTAGAAGGATCGGAAACACCCGTTTCACGCACACTCCCGATACTCCGCCCGGATCGACTCCTTCGGAGGCGGCGTGGACCAGATCGGAAACACTCTCAGCATCCAATGCCCAAGGATCCGCTCGCGGAAGAACCTCTCGTGCTCCCACTCGACCTCGGCCATCTCCAGCAGGCAGTCGATCATGTCCGTGCGGCCGATCGCCTGCGCGTAGCGCGCCGCGTCCTCGTACTCGACGATGTTCGAGCGCTCCAGCCGTCCCGCGCCGTACATCGGAATGAACCAGCCGCCGACGTGGCAGAGGAAGCTGATTGTCTTGCCGATGCACCAGAAGAGCACCTCGCGCTTTCTGCTGGGCGAGGATTCGAGACTCGCGAGCAGGCCGAGCACGAGCTCGCGGTGATGCCGCTCTTCGTCTTTGATCGTGAGGATCCGCTCGCGCTCCTCGGGCGACGACACGCTCGCCGCGTGCCCGTGATACGCGTGGATTGCCGCGAGCTCGCCGGAGCAGGCGCTGCGGAGGACGCGGATCAGACCGTCGCGCGGATTCACATCCACATGTTAGCGTCTGTCGCCGTGACGCACGATTTCGATTCACCCGCGTTCGTCGACTCCTACGACGAGCTGCCGCTCTGGTCGGCGATGTTCGGCTCCGTTTTACTGGAGCGCGTCCCGCTGGACGCGAACACGATCGCACTCGACGTGGGCTGCGGTACCGGCTTCCCGCTGCTCGAGCTCGCGCAACGCCTCGGACCCGGATCGTTCGTGCACGGACTCGACCCATGGGTGACGGCGGTCGTCCGCGCGGAACGAAAGCGGCGCCAGTCGCGCGTGACCAATGCCGCGCTGCGCATCGGCGATGCCGCGGCGATGCCGTTTCGCGATCACTCTTTCGATCTCGTGGTCTCGAATCTCGGCCTGAACAACTTCGCCGACGCGCACGCGGCCGTGGTCGAATGCCGGCGCGTCCTGCGACGAGGCGGCGTGCTTGCGCTGACGACGAACCTCGTCGGCCACATGCGCGAGTTCTACGAGGTGTTTGAATCCGTGTTGCCCGCGGACAAACGCTCCGCGCTGCACGCGCACATCGAGCACCGCGCGACGGTCGATAGCCTCCGCAAGCTCCTGGACGGCGCCGGCTTCTTCGTCCGGGCGGAGATCGAGGACACGTTCACGATGCGCTACGCGAACGGCGCGGCGCTGCTCTCCCACGACTTCATCCGCTTCGGTTTCCTACCCGCGTGGCGTGACGTGGCAGGGGAGGAGGAAGTGTTTGCGGAGGTGGCCGTGCGGTTGCCGTCGCCGCTGACGCTGACGATCCCGCGCGCCTACGTGGAGGCTGTTTAGGAACGCCGGCGTCCGCGCCGGCTGGCCCGCAGGCGTCCCGCGCCTGCGTTCTGCGGGGCGGCGAGGACGCCGCCTGGCCAGCCGGCGGGACGCCGGCGTTCCACTACGTAACCTCCACAACCACCATCGTCAGATCATCCGCGTCGTTCTCCACGCGCCACGCATGCACCGCGTTCACCACGTCATCCGCCGACGCACGCGATCGCAGCAGCGCGTGCAAGCGTTCCTCGCCGAACTGTTCGCCGCGCGCGTTGCGAGCCTCGGTGATTCCGTCGGTCCACGCAGCGATGCGATCGCCGGGTTGCAGCGCAACCGTTGCGGATGCGTACGACGCGACGGCAAAACGGCCGAGGAGAATGCCGTGAGGGCCGAGCTCCAGCACCTCGTCCCCGCGCACGAGCACGGGCGGCGCGTGGCCTGCGTTACTCACCGACACCGTGCGCGCGTCCATATCCAGCCAGAGATACGTCGCCGTCACGAAGTTCCGGCGCACGTCGCGCCGCAGCGTGGCATTCAACTCACGCAGCAGCGATGCGGGATCGTCGGCAAATCGTGCGTGCGACGAAACAGCGACCTTCACCATCGACGCGATCAACGCCGCGGGCACGCCGTGTCCCGAAACATCGGCGACGAGCACGCCGACGTGCGTGTCATCGATCGCAACGAAGTCGTACAGATCGCCGGCGACCGATGACGCAGGATCGTAGCGAGCCGCGAAGCGAAGTCCGCGCACGATTGGCATCGTCGTCGGCAGAATCGAGCGCTGGATCTCGCGTGCCGTCGCGAGCTCACCGTCGAGCGCGACGCGCTCCCGTTCGCCGCGCACGAACATCCGCACCGCGGCGTAAGTCAGAGCGATCTCGAAGACGATGAAGCCGGGCGTCTCGTCGAACGCGCCGATCGGCAGCAGGCCGAGGGCGGAGAGGTTGTTCGTCAGCGCGAAGGCCAGGAACACCAGCGCACCGACCATCACCACGCGCAGCTCGCGCGTGAGCCGTGGGCGCGTGACAAACAAACTGACGGCGATGTTTGCGCCGCCGAGGATGACGAGGACGTTGTTCACCGAATCCATCGAGCCTGGGTCGCGGCGAAAGATGTCGGAAGCAATCGCGATGGGTGCGAAGACCGCGAAGAGCCACACCTGCCAGCGCAACGTCGACTTCCACCCGTCGCCGATCAACTTGCGCGCGAGCATCCATCCCGGGACCGAGATGATGTACGAGATCCACGATTCCGCGTAATTGACGCTTTGCGTCGAGGCGCCGAGGAGCAGAAGGAAATAGCCGTCGACGATGAGCCGGAGTCCGTACAGCGCTGCAAAGATGCCGAACCAGAGCAGCGCGCTCGCATTCGCGCTGCGGCGCATGCGCGAGATCGCGATCGAGGTCAGGCCGATGACGATCAAGATCATGCCCAGAACCAAGTCCACGAGCTCGCTGTGCAGCGGACTCGTGGCGGCGCGGAGCAGCGCGCGCGGGACCTCCTCGCGCGACGTGAGCATCGGCGCGCCGCCGAAGAGCGGCGTGTCCGAGCCGGCAGGGATGTACACGCAGAGACGCCTGCCCGCGGCATCGCTCGGCAACGGCACGTCGTGCAGACGCAGACGCCCGCGCGCGGTGTCATCGCGAAACGCGTAGAAGCGCTGCTGCTCGAGAAACAGCTCGAACGCCGGAAGGTACGAGCGGAAGACGAGGTGCCCCTCGTTCTGCAGATTCGCGGGCAGGGTAATGCGATACCAGCGATCGCGATCCGCACGCGGCTCGAACTCCTCAGCCCACGCGCTCTCCGCGGCCGGCCGCGGCGCATTCGGCGGCGTCTGCGCGTACGTCCAGCCCTTGTTGAGGTCGAGGATCGCGGCGAGGAGAAGGACGAGCATTCCGTTTCGCTAACCAGCGATGAGCGATGAACGATGAGCGATGAACGGCCTCGGGTTCATCGCTCATCGCTCATCGTTCATCGTTCGTTTCGACACTATCATCCCGCATGCTCAACTACATCTGGTTCGGACTCATGGCCATCGCGTTGATCTTTGCTGCCATCAACGGCACCGCGGAAGCCGTCTCGAAAGCTGCCATCGACTCCGCGAAGACAGGCGTCGAGATCGCGATCGGGCTCGTCGGAGTGATGACGCTGTGGCTCGGCGTGATGCGCATCGCCGAGGCGTCGGGACTGGTGACGCTCCTCGGCCGCCTCCTTCGTCCCGTGCTGCGCTGGCTCTTCCCCGAGGTTCCCGCCGATCATCCGGCGAACGGCGCGATCGTGATGTCGATCGCCGCGAACATGCTCGGACTCAACAACGCAGCGACGCCTCTCGGCATCAAGGCGATGGAAGAGCTGCAGACGCTGAACGAGGACAAAGACACGGCCACGAATCCGATGGTCACCTTCATGGCCCTCAACACCTCGGGCGTGCAGCTCATCCCCGCGACGATGATCGGAGTGCTCGCCGCGGCCGGCTCGGTGAATCCGACGGCGATCATCAGCACGTCCATCGTCGCGACGTTCATCGGCACGGTGGCCGCGGTGCTGGCCGCGAAGTTTCTGCAGCGTTTCTACAAGCGCGACGAAGTGGTGCGGGTGGAGGTGAGCGAGTGATCCGGTACACGCTCGAGCAGATCTCGCTGTGGGCGATTCCGGTGATGCTCGTGGCGATCCCGCTCATCGGGATGATCCGCAAGGTGAAGGTCTACGACGTCTTCGTCGACGGCGCGAAGGAAGGCTTCGACGTCGCGATCAAGATCATCCCGTTCCTGGTCGGGATCCTCGTCGCAATCGGGATGTTCCGCGCATCGGGTGCGATGGAGCTGCTGACCGCGGCGCTGCAGCCGGTGATGAACGCGACTGGATTTCCCGCGGAGCTGATGCCGCTCGCGATCCTGCGCACACTCACCGGCAGCGGCTCGCTCGCGTTCACGACGGACCTGATCAAGAACCACGGCCCCGACTCGCTGATCGCGCGCATGGCCGCGACGATGTACGGCTCCTCGGAGACGACGTTCTACGTGCTCGCGGTGTACTTCGGCGCGGTCAGCGTGAAGAAAACGCGCCACGCGGTGCCCGCGGCGTTGATCGGGGATCTCGTCGCCGCGATCGCGACGGTCGCGGTGTGTATGTGGATGTTCTAGGACCAATAGGACAAATACGACGAATAGGACCCATACGTCCTATGAGTCCTATCCGTCCTATTTGTCCTATCTCCTGCTCACCGTGTAGGTTCCATCCGCCTCACGCTGCGCCACCACCTCCACCGCACCGTCATTCACAAAATCCTGCACCACCTGGCCGACCGCATTCGCGGGCACTCCACTGATCGATTCCATCGCTATCGCACTCCCAACTCCTGCACTCTTCAGTTTATCCCGCGCGTAGTCGCGGGATCTCGGGTGGCACGTCGCGCCTGTGGCGACATTGGATCCGGGATCACCAGAGATCCCGCGTCTACGCGCGGGATAAACTGGAAACTATCGCACTCCCAACTCCTGCACCGCTTTCGCGCGCAGGGTCTCGAATTGGCTGCTGTTGAGGAAAATGGCGATGCTCGTGTTCGCGGCATTGCGGGACAGCCACTGCGTGAGCGTCTCGCGATTGGACGGGTTCGCGCTCAGCCACGTGCGCAGACGATCCGCGTTCGAGTCCGTCGCGAACACCGTCGTCGTCGCCGAGATGTGCTCTCCGGACACGCGCGCCTCGGTCGGCAGGGGAGCGCCGAGGCGGCCGTCGGCTTCGATCGCGCGATCGAAGGCGAGATAGCCGATCACCAGCGGACGCGGGAACGTCTCGTTCATCGCCACGCCGCGGCTCGATGCCGACGCGATGGTGATGTTTCCCGCCGGCGTGGCCGCGGCCACGCTCTTCGACAGACTGGAGAGAATCGACGCGTAGTCCGCCGCCGTGTTCGCGCCTTCCGTCGAATTGCCCGCGTCGAACAGCGCGATCGGCTCGGACGCGCCGGCGTCGAGGCGTCCGCCGCGCGACTGGTTTGCCATCAGCGAAACATTCACACCGCCCGCCACATACACGCGATACACCACGCGTACGTAGTGCTGATCGACCGCTGGCTTCCCATTCTTTCCGGTCGACATGTGCGGCGCGTACTGCTTGAGGAAGTTCTGATTCTCCGCCGCCCAGGCGTCGATCTGCGGCGAGAGCATCGTGATCGGCAGTCCGTACGTCGACGCGGACGCGATGTTGACCGTGCCGGACGCGTCGCCCGTCTGCAGGAGACTCAGGCCGACCGGCACCGCCTGGATCGGAATCGCGAGCGTTGCGCCGGCGCCCTGCTTCACCTGAAACGTGTACGTCGGGAACGCCGCGCCGGGCGCGATGCTCCACGCCGTCAGCGGCGGCGCGGTCGGAGGCGGGGTCGGGAACTGCCACTGCCGCGGCACGATGCTCGTGTCGCCGATGCCGTAGGACCCGTTGTAGAACGTCTGCCATCCCGTCGGCTGAATGCGCGCGATGACGTTGTCCAGCGGCAGGAAGCCGTCCGTCTCGAGGTCGTGCACTTCATCGGACAGCGGCGTGGACACGAGAAAGACGTCGCCGACCTGCAGGTCCTCGGTGAGCGGATAGACGGGCAGCACCTGGCTCGCGCGGATCGTCAGGCACCAGTCCTTTGCCACGCGCGAGAGTTGGGCGTCGCGCTTCTTGTCGAGACTCCGGCAGCCGGCGAGAGTGAGGGCGAGCACACCGATCGCGATGAGTTTCTTCTGCATGTGACGAGTGTAACGGCAAACCAGCTTGACCGTTGCGTGTGCACTCGCAGACAATCCATCCAAGATTCAGTCCTTATTTTTGGCCCCAAGAACCGGAGGAAGAATTATGAAGACCCTGGTGACGAGGATCCTGATCTTCGCCGTGGCCCTGATTTGCCTGCCGCTGTTCGCGCAGACCGAGCAAACTCCACCTCCCCCTCAAGAACCACCCACGGTCGACCAGCCTCCGAAGGTCACCGAGGAGATGGTCGTCACCGCGCGAAAGCGCGAGGAGACCGTGCAGGAAGTGCCGGTGTCGGTGGCCGCGCCCACGGAGCAGAAGTTGCGCGACGTCGGCGCGGAGACGATCGAAGACGTCTCCGTCAACGTCGCCGGCTTCACCGTGCAAAACCTCGGACCCGGACAGAGCCAGGTCGCGATGCGCGGCGTGTCGGCCGGGCAGATCGTTCGCGATCAGCCGGGCGTCAAGGAGCAGGTCGGCGTCTACCTCGACGAGTCCGTGATCTCGCTCTCTCTCTTCACGCCCGACATCGACCTCTTCGACGTCTCGCGCATCGAGATCCTGCGCGGGCCGCAGGGGACGCTGTTCGGCTCGGGCTCGCTCACCGGGACCGTCCGCTACATCACCAATCAGCCGAAGCTCGGCACGAGTGAGTCGGTCGGTGAGCTGAGCGTCAGCGCGATCGGCGAAGGCGGCGTGAGCGGAAGCGCCAAAGCGGCCATCAACGTTCCGATCGGCGACAAAGCGGCCATGCGCGCCGCCGCGTACTACACGCGCTACGGCGGCTTCATCGACGCGGTGCAGCCAGGCCTGAGCGTGCGCGACGACGTGAACGACGGCGACCGCCTCGGCGGCCGCGTCGCGTTCCGCTTCGAGCCGAACGACAAGCTCACCATCACCCCGCGGCTTATCTACCAGGAAGTCGAGATGAACGGCTGGAACCGCATCGACGACTTCAACATCCTCGCGAACCGGTTCACGACCACCCGTCCCGCGGTCGACCTCGGCGATCGCCAGCAGTTCATTCAGCTCGAGGAGCCGTTCACCGACGAGTTCCTCCTCGGCGATCTGAACATCGAATACGACTTCGGCGCCCTGACGCTGACGTCCGTCACCTCGTACACCGACCGCGACGTGCTCGTCATCCGCGACGCAACCGCGCTGACGGCCAGCATCACCGGCGGCTCGATCGGTCTTCCGGCGAGCGTTTACACCATCGACGCGCCGCTGTTCGACGCGACGCAGGCCAAGGGATACACGCAGGAGCTTCGGCTCGGCGGCGAGCGCGACCGGCTGAACTGGGTGGCCGGTCTGTTCTACAGCAGCGGCGACCGCGACTACGGTCAGAACCTGCCGGTGATCGGCTTCGAAGCCGCGGCCGCGGCACTCGGCGTCAACATCCCGACGGCCGGGACGAAGATCGCGTTGAGGGACGAGCTGTTCAAGTCGGACCTGCACTACGAGGCCAGCCAGCTCGCGCTGTTCACTGAAATGACGTTTTCGGTCAACGACCGGCTCGACCTCACCGGTGGCCTGCGCTACTACGATTTCGAAGAGGACCGCGTGCAGGTGTTCGACGGGATCTTCGCGGACCCGATCGACAGCGCCGGCTCGTCGTCCGCCGACGGATTCGCACCGCGCGTGATCGTGAGCTACAAGCTGAACGAAAACACGCGCCTCAATGGACAGATCTCGAAGGGATTCCGCCTCGGCGGCATCAACGACCCGCTCAACCTCCCGCTCTGCCAGCCCGCGGACCTCGCCATCTACGGCGGTCATCCGACGTGGGAAGACGAGACCCTGTGGAACTATGAAGCGGGCATCAAGTCGACGGTCATGGGCGGCCGCGGCACGTTCAACGCCTCGGCGTACTACATGGACATCGAGAACCTGCAGGCGACCGTCACCGCCGGCACGTGCTCCTCGCGCATCATCCTGAACGTTCCGTCCGCGACGACCACGGGCATCGAAGCGGAGTTCGAAGTCTCGCCGGTCGACAACTTCGACTTCGCGATCTCCGGCAGCTTCAACAACTCCGAGCTCAGCTCGAGCCTCAGAGACGGGGGAGGCAACATCATCGCGGGGATCAAGGAAGGCAATCGCCTGCCGACCGTGCCCGAGTTCCAGATGGCCGCCGCGGCCACGTACCGCCGGCCGGCTTTTGCCGGCGTCGGCTATCTGACGGGCGTCTTCCAGCACGTCGGCGAGCGCTACACGCAAGTCGCCGATCAGGCGGCGGGCTTCGGCACCGTCGACATCAGCAGCTTCGGCGGCGACATCGGCGGCCCGTACACGCAGAACATCTTCACGTTCAATCCGGAGCTGCCGGCGTACGACATCGTGAACCTGCGCATCGGGTTGCTGAAGAACAGCTGGGACACGGCGCTTTTCATCAACAACGTGACCGACGAGACGGCGTATCTCGCGCTCGACCAGGAGCGCGGCACGCGCGCGCGCGTGGGCTATCTGACGAACCAGCCGCGGACGTTCGGCGTCAGCACGCGGTTCATTTTCTAGTGACTTGATGGAACTGTCGCGGCGAACGTTTCTCGAGGGCGTCGCGGCAGTTCCTCTCCTCGCTTTCAAAGCCGGCTCCGCGCCACGCGTGGTCGTGATCGGAGCCGGCTCCTTCGGCGCCTGGACGGCGCTTCATCTCCAGCGCCTCGGCGCGCAGGTCACGCTCGTCGACGCCTGGGGTCCCGGCAACACGCGATCGAGCTCGGGCGGCGAGAGCCGCGTCATCCGCGCGATCTACGGACCCGATCGCATCTACGTCGAGATGGTGAAGCGCTCGTACGAACTGTGGGAGCAGCTCGATCCGTCGCTGTACGTGGAGACCGGCGCGTTGTGGCTGCATCGCGGCGATGACGCGTACGTCCGCTCATCGGTGCCGGTGCTCAAGGATCTCGGATTTCCGGTCGAGCAGATCGCACTCGCCGAAGCCGCGCGGCGCTACCCGCAGATCTCGTTCGGCGGTATCACGTCGGTGTGGCTCGAGCGGCGCGCGGGAGCGCTCTCCGCACGACGCGCATGCGGTGTCGTGCGCGATGCGTTCGTGAAAAACGGCGGCATGTACCAGACCGCACACGTCGATCCGACGAAAGCGATCGACGCCGACGCCGCGATCTTCGCGTGCGGCCCATGGCTCGGAAAACTCTTCCCCGACGTCATCGGCGATGCGATCGCTCCGACGCGGCAGGAGGTCTTCTACTTCGGCACGCCGCGCGGCTCGGATCTTTTCCTACCGTCGCGCTGCCCGATCTGGATCGACTTCGGCGAGCGCATCGTCTACGGCATCCCCGACATCCACGGCCGCGGCTTCAAGCTCGCCGACGACACCCGCGGCGAACCATTCGATCCGACGACCGGCGACCGCAAGGCCACCGAAGAAGGCCTCGCCCGCGCACGCCGCGCGCTCGCGGAACGTTTCCCCGAGCTTGCAAACGCGCCGCTGCTCGCGTCGGAAGTCTGTCAGTACGAAAACAGCCCCGACGGAAACCTGATCCTCGATCGTCATCCGACAAAGAAGAACGTGTGGCTCGTCGGCGGCGGCTCAGGACACGGCTTCAAGCTGTCGCCCGCAGTAGGGGAGATGACCGCCCAGGCCGTCCTCGGCCGCGCGGAGCCGCCGAAGATGTTCGCGCTCGCGCGCCTCGCCGAGGCGAAACGATCCACGCAGTTCGAACGGAACTGAGGTGCAGTGCGGCGCCGGCTCGTCGCCCGCGTGGCTCGAGCCCCAAGTAGATATCTAGCAGAAGATGTAGATATCTACCAATGTATGCTTGCATCTACGGGTAGATGTTACTGCCGCGACCGAATACAGAGTTGGCGGACGTGATCCCTAGCTGGCCGATGCGTTAGGGACCAGTAATGCCCGGCGGTCGGCTATCGAACGGCCAAGGCGTTGATCCGGAGGAATGCTTGAAGATACGCGAGATCCACTTGGCGAATTTTAAGCGGTTCACCTACACAACCATTACAGATATTCCAGCGGACGCGAGACTGGTGTTGCTGGTCGGACCGAATGGATGTGGTAAATCATCGCTAATCGATGCTGTTCAAACGTGGCATCGCGTCCATTGGGCACGCAGTGGTAACTGGAACGAGAGCTACCATCGCAAACAGATTCCTGGGACAGCCGGTTCTTGGAAGGACTCCATTAGGGTGACGTTCCATGATCCACAGCCTGCTACGGACGACGAGCGCCGGAAGGCCGTCTACGCGCGCTCGGCATACCGTAACGAGCCCGAGTTTCAGCTCGACAACCTGTCGCGAGTCCAACCCGCGGTGGGAGAGTTCCGGATAAGCCGGCTGATTGACAACGATCAAGCTGTGAGCTTGAACTACCGACGGCTGGTGTCTCAGGGATTCGAGGACATCTATGAGCGTGCCGATCCAAGTCTTACGGTAGGGGAATTTCGGGAACAGTCTATCGGCGAGATCCGAGACGCCATACAGCGGCTGTTTCCAGGTCTCGTTCTCAACAGTCTTGGCAACCCATTGTCCGCCGGCACCTTCCTGTTCGACAAAGGCGAGAGCAAAGCCTTCTTGTATATGAATCTGTCTGGAGGCGAGAAGGCGGCGTTCGATCTTCTCTTGGACATTCTGATTAAACGGCGTGAGTTTGATGACACTGTGTTCTTCATTGATGAGCCGGAAGCGCATATGTCTCCTGGGCTTCAAAGCGCCCTACTCGACGAGTTGTTCCGTCTCGTACCGGCCAACTCGCAGCTGTGGCTTGCGACGCACTCGATTGGAATGATGAGAAGGGCTCGAGATTTGGCGCTCACTCATTGTGGATCTGTCGTGTTTCTTGACTTCGACGGTCTCAACTTTGACCTTCCAGTGACGCTCAAGCCGGTCGAGCCGAGTCGCCCCTTCTGGAAACGCGCGATGCAGATCGCTCTCGACGATCTCGCTGGATACGTCGCGCCGGAACAGGTTGTGCTGTGTGAGGGCGGCAGACTGTCAGGAGGCGCGGATTTTGACGCGGAGTGCTATAACGAGATCTTTCAGGCTGAGTACCCTCATGTCGTGTTCCTGGGAGCGGGCAACGCGACCGACATTCAGAATGACCCACGTGGCGTGGTCAGTCTTCTTCAGGCTCTCGCTCCTGGCGTCAACCTGTCGCGAGTGATTGATCGTGATGATCGCACGAACGACGAGATTCGCGAGCTGGGCGCCCAAGGCGTACGTGTTCTGTCGCGTCGTACGATCGAATCCTACCTATTGGATGATGCGATTCTGGTTAGCATGTGTGAATCCTTCGGTGAGCCTGAAGTCACTCCACGGCTTCTCGCCGCAAAGGCTGCCGCTCTTGAGAGTAGTATCGGCGCGGGCGGCCCTGCCGATGATCTAAAGCGCACGGCCGGCGACATCTACAACGCAGCGAAGCGCCTCTTTCCCTCACGTAAGCTGGGGAGCGACAAGCGCGCGTTCATGAAGGGAATCTGTGCTCGCTTGATCCGGCCAGACGGATCTGTCTACTCGACGCTTCGAAGCGACGTATTCGGACCGTAGACCTCAGACGGTCGGCCCTAGCCGATCAGCCGTTGCCTGGTCGGCTCGGGCCGAGAACCAGCAAACCTGCCCCCGCGCACAACTCTGTGCTCCAGCCGACCGGAACCGCCGCACCGGCAGCGTGGGTGCTACAGTAGCGCGTGCGGTTCCGGCGGCTGAGCGCTGGGCCGTTGGGCGTGTCGAATGCGATACGAGATCCCACACAATTGCTCGTCTCTTAGGGACCGAAGACCACGTCATCGCTCCAGTAAGCACGCTCGCGAATGGCCAGCTACACTACAGCAACTACTGTGGTGACGGCATATTCGCGTCGTTCGCATTGCTCATCGCGGTGATCATCGTTGTGGCCGTCGTCGTTTCGAGAATCCGTGCGAACGGCCGCGCGAGGAACTCCGCGGACGTGCAGCCCGAAGGGCCCGGCAAGCAGAGAGCGCGAAGTTTCCCCTAAACGAATACGAGAAGTATTGACGTCAAGGGAATGGCGGCCGTCGCCCAACTCGCGATTGCACCGGAAGCGAACCATTGCTTTAGTGTGCTCCGAGACCCTTGCTTCATCGCGTGCGGTCTGTGTCGCTGAACCGCAAATCCGTTGGACGGCGGTGGGCGATCATGGGATCCTGAAGACTTCCGCTTCCGTTCCGTTCGTCGTGACGAGCTGCGCCGGACGAGTGTGGAGATCGAGCGCGACCCGCGGGCGGATGGGCAGTTGCCACGCCGCGCTGCCGTCGCGCACGTTCAGCGCGATCAAGCGTGAGCCTCGTTCGGGAACGACGACGAGATCGCGCTTCTCACACACCCAGAACAGCTCGCCTCCCAAGTGTCTCGCCTCCGCGTCGCGGAACTCTTTCCACGGCTCGGTCCTGATCAGAGGAACGGTGCCGCTGCTCATGAGCTCGATCGCGTCGCCGCGCTCGACCTTCTTCTGCCACAGCTTGCGACCATCGCTCTGGTCGAACGCAGCCACCCCGTCGCGCGTCCGCACCACCACGTTCTCGCCGCAACTCGTGACGGCCGTGACCCGGCCGATGTCGCTGAGCGGATATCGCCCCAGTTCGCGCCCGTCCGGATCGAGGACCACGACGTCGTCCGCCGTTGCGACGAGAAGGCCGTCCCTCAGCGGCTCCATGGCGACGAGTCGCGTCCTGGAGAAAGCTCTCACGTCAGGAGCCGGAGCCGCCGGCGCGCCAGCCGCAGGCGTCGCCTTCTGCTTCAGGTCTCCCCAGTCTTCTTCCTCTTCGAAGGCATCGCCTTCGTCGTACTTCTCGACCTCGGCCGACGTGATGCCCTGTCCCGCTTCATTGGGATTGAACGGGCTGGCGAATCCGGCAACGGGACTGCCGTCGCTCACGTTCAGCGCATAGAGGCCATAGCGGAGCGGCTCGCGGATGGACATCCCCTGGCGTCCGTGCCAGAACAGGTAGTTGCCCCCGGCGAGCGCGTAAACCCGGTCTCCTCGGACGACGAGTCTGGCGATCTGAGGCACGGCGAGATCGCGGGACCAGAGCGGCGTCCCGTCCGCGTCATTCAGGCAGTGCACGACGCCCACTCCTGCCGCCATCACGCGATCCTGCGTTCTCACCGGCTCCGGACCGCGGCCCACGAGGTAGTCCGGAGGGATGCTGCCGGCGTTGTAGGAGCCGAGGAGCGCGCCGGCGATGGCCAGCCCGACGTTCGCGCCGGTGTAGTCGTCTTTGGCGAAGTTCACGAACCTTCGTCCCCAGACGAACTTCTTGTGCTCCCTTCCCAAGCGCACCAGCCCGAAGTCGTAGAGATACAGGTCTTCGCCCATGAACGACGGCTGCCCGCCGGTGACTCGCCGGTTGTTGCCTTTGTGGAAGGATGGGCGAGTCGCCAGAACCTGACCCGTGTTCGCATCGACGACCTGCATCGTCATCGAGCCGATGAGGAAGAACTGCCGCTCCGAATCGTAAACGACGGAGTGCACCGGCTCGCCGGTGCCAGTGGCGGAAGGCGTCCTCCACAACTCACGGCCGCTCGCCAGATCGAGGACGAAGAAGGTGTTCGTGAACAGAAACCCGGCGGACGTGAGCAACGCGACCTTGTCGCTGCCGATGAAGTAGGTCTCATCGGCTGCAACGCGCGCGGTCGGCGCGAGCCGGATCCGCCACCGCTCGCTGCCGCTCTCCGCGTCGATGGCCGCGAAGGCGATCGGCTGCGAAGCGATCTCGCGCGGCTTCTTCCCTGCGGCAGTCGGAGCGATCGAGGCGATCAGCGTCTTCCCGTCCGGCGAGGTCTTGATCCAGAGAAACTCCTCGCCCTTCGGAGCGACGATCCGGAGGTCGGGCGTCGCGGCGGCCAGACAATCCGTTTGACACGGCCGTTCGACGGTCGGAATGACGGCCGGCGCAACGGGCGTCACCGCAAGCTTCACCGGCTCGACGCACCCGGTCGCGAAGAGCAGACACGACACAAGCAAGACCGCAGCAGAGCGAATGGACATGGCAAACCCCCTTGTCTCTATAGGCGTAAAATCAGGATGAATCGGGGCGCTTCGGCGCTAGGGCCACCAGAAATATCCGGCCGCTCGGGCCCCCGCGGCTGCCGAGGAGGCTGTATTGCCGAAGACACCCACTTCCGAGATCGACGCTCTCTTCGAGCTTTCTCTCACCGAGTTCACCGCGGCGCGGAACTCGCTTGCCGCGCGCCTCAAGAAAGAGGGACGGGCAGGCGAGGCGGAGACGGTGAAAGCAATGCCGAAGCCGCCGGCGACTGCATGGGCCGTGAACCAGTTGTTCTGGCGGCAACCGCGCGAAGTCGAACGGCTGTTCACGATCGGCGAGAAAGTGCGCGAGGCGCAAAGCGGAAGCGCCGCGGATCTTCGCGTTTTGCTCGACGAGCGACGCAGAGTGGTCTCGGAACTGACGAAGCGCGCCGCAGCGATTCTCCGGGATGGGGGACATGCGGATTCCCAGGATGCGATGCGAAGGGTGACGACCAACCTCGAGTCTCTCGCGGCGTGGGGAAGTTCGAACGCCGGCGCGCATGCGGGCCGTCTCACCGCCGATCTGGAGCCGCTCGGGTTCGACGGACTCGCCGCGCTGCTGGACGGCAAGAAGCTCGAGCCGGCAAAGGTGCTCCAGTTCCGGCGCGCGGCAAAGGAAAAGAAGTCCGAGGAAGACGAAGCCGCGTCCCGGGCGCAGGCGAAAGAGGCAATCAAGGAGGCCGAAAAGGCGCTGACCGCGGCGCGCCGGGACGCGGAGCGCGCGGAAGCAGTGTTCGCGAAGGCCGCCGCGCGCGCCCAAGCGCTCGAGAAGCAAAAACAGGAGATGGAGACTCGATTCAAGAAGGCGGCAGAGGAAGCGCGGGCTGCCTCGAACGAGGTGAAGAAACGGGCGCAGGCGGTCGCCGACGCGGAGCGCGCGCTGAACAGAGCTCGCGCGGCGCTCCCGTGAGACGCCCGTAGACGCCGGGTATACAATTTGAGTCGATGACCTCTCACATGCACGATTGGCAAGCAGACTTTGCCGTCTTTAGCCAGGATGGTCAGCTCGCGGCGATCGCCGAGGTGAAGAAGAAGAACGGAACTGATCCGACGTGGGCGACTGATTGGTTCCGCAACTACTTAGCTCGTCAACAGAGCTCCGCTCCTCCCTTCGTACTTCTAGCCACCCCGGAACGGCTCTATCTGTGGAAGCGCCTCGCCCAAGAGCTGTCTCTCGAGCCCACGGCGGTGGCCGATGCGCGTCGCGTCTTTTCCTCCTACCTCCAGCGCTCAAATCTGGATCCGGCAGATCTCTCCAGTCGTACGTTTGAGTTCATTGTCGGCGCATGGCTGAATGATCTGTCGCACCACCTTTGGCAACCGGCGGCGCCCCAGGAGATCAGCGCGTTCGTCGACACGGGATTGCTGAAAGCGGTTGAGAACGGTCGGGTTGTCGCGGGCGTCGCTGCTTGAACGTATTCGTCGAAACGAACTTCGTCATCGAGGTTGCGCTCGAGCAACAAGAAGCGTCGTCCTGTGAGAGGCTTCTCGCGCTTGCGGAAGAAGGCGCGATTCGGCTTCTGCTGCCGGCGTACAGTCTCGTTGAGCCCCACGAAACCTTGACGCGGCGGCATCTCGAACGCGAAGCGCTTCGGTCGCGCGTTTCGAACGAGCTCACTCAGTTGGCTCGCAGCACGCCACTTGTGGAACGTGTCGCGGCGTCGCAGGAGATCGTGAAACTGCTGGTGGACAGTGCAGAATACGAGACGAAGCGTATCGAGCAGGTGAAGCAACGCGTTTGCACGATCGCTGAAGTTCTACCTCTCGACGTGAATGTGCTCCGAACGGCTGTCGAGTGTCAGAACAAGTTCGATTTGTCTCCTCAAGACGCGGTTGTGTACGCGTCCATCCGTGCGCACCTGGAGCGCGACCATACGTCGGGTAGTTGTTTCATCAGCAGAAATCCAGGAGACTTCGACGATCCCGATCTTCGCCAGGATCTTCTCGGCTTCGACTGCAAATACTTTTCATCATTCAGCACAGCGCTGCAATACATCGACCACGAGCTCGGCCAATGAGCGCTAACGTCGGAGTCATCTACGCCACCAAGGACTACCTCGGCGTCGGCAAGCGATTGCTGATCGACGTCGTGGACACGATGGTCGCGACGGTTGCGTCGAGCCTCCTGACTCTCCTGCTGATCATGATCTGGCCGTGGGAGAGCACGGGCGGACTCGCCGTGCTTCTGCTCTTGTCGAGCATATGGTTCGCGTACTTTGTCCTGCTGAAACGCTCGCGTTTTCGCACGTTGGGGTACCGGTTGGCCGGCGCAAAGATCGTCAATCTGCAGGGAGAAACGCCGAGCATCGGGAGCCTGCTCATCCGCTTGTTGTTCGTGGTGGGCGGGCCGGCGAATGTCGTGTTCGATCTCTTCTGGATTCCGAGTGACGAGAACCGGCAAGCCATTCGAGACAAGTTCGCGCACACCTACGTCGTACGGACTGCCGCTCTGCCCACGGGCTCAGGACCACTCGTGTACCGGACCTACAACATGCTGGGCACGACGTTCTACTTTCTCGAGATACGGAGAGACGTTGCGGCGAAGGTGCCCCCCGGCTGAAGCCGACCGTCGCCTTCACGATCCGCGACCAACTCTGCTTGCCATCGACGCAGCATTCGCAGGAGGAGCTCTTTCTGCATGCCGTCGGGAAGCGCGAGAAATGCGTTCTCGCATTCGACGAGCTTGCTCGACGCGCCCACGATGTCGCCTTCTGCCTCAGCGATCGAGAATGGGTGTTGGTTTCGTGGGACCACCGTCCGTACTCTCGCTCATCGTCGTAACGATGCTAACACCGACGTTTTGTCGTCCCCAGCGCGCTTGAAGAGCGACGGGCAACACGGCCACTCTTCGAGCTCCCGACTGCGGCAACCCGCGTGCCGTCTGCACGTGCCTGGCGCTTTCCGGATCGACTCCGCGCCCGCGAGCACCTTTCTCTTCGTCAAAGGCAGGTCCGCGATTCCGGCGATGACGTGATGCACCAAGCGCACCGCGCCTTACGTCATTGCGGCTTCAGCTGGTGCTTGTGCCGGCATTGTCGGCCCCGCCGATTGCAGCTGAACGCCTGGAGCCTGCAGGATCGGAGCTCGGAATGGCGGGACTGCGGAAGCCACGCGTACGATCGGAAATGCCGCGCGTAGAGTACGTGCACGTGGGCGTGGGACCTGTCTTGCCACGCGCACGATTCAGCGATCGTACCCGTACGATCCGGGATTCGTACGCCTACGATGGGCGACGGTACGCACAGGATCCATGAATCCGTGCGTACGATCCATCGATCGCGCGCGTACGATGCGGGGACCGTACGCGTGGGATCTGCGGATCGTACGCGCGGCTCGCCCCATCCTGGCCGTACGATTCGGCCTTCGTACGCCTGATATGGGCAGTCCTGCACCTACGGTCCGCGAATCCTGGGCGTGGGATGGGAGGATCGCAGGCGTCGCTCGCACGATCGTACGCGTGGCTTGCACGATCGTAGGCGTGGGTTGCTCCATCGTAGGCGTGGCTTGCACCATCGTACGCGTGGCTCGCACCGTCGCACGCGTGGCTTGCTCCATCGCACGCGTGGCTTTGCGACTTGAGACTTTGCGACTTTGCGACTAACCCCGCGCGATGGCAGGCGCATCGACCGACTACGGCAATCCGCGCGTCCGTCGCCGCGTGCCCGGCGCCTTCCGGATCGACGCCGCCGGCTCCACGATGTCCATCGCCTTCTTCCTCGCCACAGCCACGCCCGCGATTCCGGCGATGACGTGATGCGCCGAGCGCACCGCACCTTCCTGCCAGCCGGAGAGGTACGACACCTGATCGCCCGCCACCCAGAAGTGCCCCTCCGGTTTCAACAGCGTCTCGGGAATGGGCTCGTCGCACGACCAGTCGTCGGCCCAGCCGCCGAGCTGCCAGGGAACGTTTTGCCACGCGATCGACAGCCCGAGCTCGATCGGTACGTGCTGATCGAAGTCAGGATGCAACTTCTTCCCGCCCTTCATCGCCTCGACGAGCCGCTCCTGCAGCGACATTTTCCCGAATGCCTTCGCGTCATCGTCATAGTTGTACGCGCCCGTGAGGATGCCCTTCTGCTTGAAGTACGCCCACGACGGATACCACATCTGCGTGATCGGATCGGTCGTGTACGAGATGCCGCCGTACATCTCGTCGTTCGTCTCCCAGAAACGGTTGTTGGTCTGCCACCCGACCTTCACCGTCGGCGCGAACTCCACGCCCGCGATCGCGTCCTTGTAGGGCTGGCTGAAGTTGTTGTCCTTCGTGATCTTCGCCAGGATCGGCAGCGGGATCGTGGAGATGCACCAATCCGCGGTGATCGACGACACGATCTGCGCGACACCGCCGGACGGCCGGAACGCGATCTTCACCTTTGCCTTGCCGTCCTCGGTCACGTTCTCGATGTTCACCACTTCCTGGTTGTAGTGGATGAATCTCCCGACCGGCGTCTTCTGCAGGAACCCGTAGCGCCAGATCTGGTCCATTCCTCCTACGGGTTGGAAGAGCGTCGGCTGCCACTCGTACTCCTCCGCCTGATAGAAGAGGTCGTTCCAGAAGGCGGAGCTGACGAGATCCGCGAGCGTGAGCGGTTTGAGGAGCTTGCCGCACGAGTCGATGCCCGGCTGCACGAGGTAGCCGGAGCGGGACGATCCGAGGTAGTCGTACTTGTCGTCCGGGTCGATGTCGCCGAAGACGGTGAGGAGGTTGAGGAACTGGTCCTTGTCCACGCCCTTCTTCGTCAGCTCGGCGTTGAGATGACCCTTCACCACGCACTTGGCGAGCAGCTCCGAGATCCAGCCGCGCGTGTCGTTGGCGATGCGGCGATTGACCATGGACCGGCCGCTCCACGATTGATCGCGCTGGAAGTAGTTCGCGCGCGTCATCATCGTGTACACCTCGAGCGGGACTCCGAACAGCGTGCAGTAGTGCAGGATCGCGGTGTGGTGATAGGGGAGGCGGCCCGGCCCCGCGTTCAGGTAGAAGTCGGGATCATCGTCGAACTTGCAGACCTGCTTCGTGCCTGTGTTCTCCTCGATCGTATAGCCGGTGCGCACGGTGTAGCTGCGGCCTCCGGCGCGCTCTTTCGCCTCGAGGATGATCACTTCGTAGCCGGCCTTGTTCAGCTCATACGCAGCCGTGAGTCCGGCGATGCCCGCGCCGAGGATCACCACGCGCTGGCCGCGGCCGTGCTCCTGCCCGATCTGCGGCGGTCCCGCAAACACCTCGGGGACGCGAATCATCCCCATGGCCACCATCGTCTCGTATACGGCGGCGGCGCCGCCCGCGCGGCCAACGGCATCCAGAAAACTGCGACGTGTCCATCTCGGCGAGTCACTCATCGGGACCTCCTCACGCATTCAGTTTTAGGGAACGCCGGCGTCCTCGCCGGCTGGTCCGCAGGCGTCCCGCGCCTGCGTTCTGCGGGCGGCGAGGACGCCGCCTGGCCAGCCGGCGGGACGCCAGCGTTCCATTACGTCTTTGGCTTCGATAAGAAATAGATCACGGCGCCCACCGCTATCGCAATCGCGGCGGCGATGTAGTGCACCTGCGTCCGCCCGTAGAGAAATGCAAGCGAGATCAGGACGCCGAGGACGGGAACGACCAGGCCGGGCGTGCGGAAGCCTTCATTCAACTTGCGCAGGCGCGGCACTGCCGCCGACGTGACGAGATACGTCGTGACACGCGCGAGGGCGGAGACGAGCGCGAGCTTCTCGAACGACCCCGCGAGCGCGAGGACGAGCGCGACGGAGGCGTGAATGACCAGGGCCACACTCGGCGTGCGGAACGTTGGATGGACATACGAGATCGGTCCCATGCGGCGGCCGAGCGAGAGCGCGTAGAGCATGCGCGAGCCCTCGAACATCGTGCCGGAATTCGTGCCGGCCATCGACATCAAGGCGCCGAGCGTGACGATGATCGCGCCGATCGGTCCGATGATCTCCGCGGCCGCGGACGCGATCGGCGTCTCCGTCTTCGACAGGTCCGGCAGCGCGGACATCGCTCCCAGCTGCACGAGCGCGTAGAGCGTGGCGATGATCAGGATTCCGACGAGCAACGCCCACGGCAGATCTTTGCGCGGATTCTTGTACTCACCCGCGGGAACCCCGAGGTTCTCGAAGCCGGCGTACGCGAAGAGCATGAACAGGGCGGCCTCGCCCCACTTCACGTCACCGGTGGGAATCGTGAACGACTGGGGAAGCGGATTCGTTTTCCAGACGATCAGCGCTAGAATGATGAATCCCACCAGCGGCACGAGCTTGCCGAGCGTGAACACGTAGATCGAGGCGGCGCCGTATTTCACGCCGAGGAAATGGATTGCGAACAGGATGAGCACGCTCGCGGTGATCACCGCCGCGCGCGGCCAGCCTTCATTGAGCCCGGGCGCGAGAAGAGCCAGCGCGACCACGAACCCGTTCGACAGCGACGCCAGCGACGTCACGCGCGCGATCCAGTTCATGAAGCCGGTCTCGAATCCGATGAAATCTCCGAACGCGGTCTTCGCGTACAGATAGGACCCGCCCGGTTCCGTGAAGTGGCTCGCCGCCTCGGCGAAGCAGAGCGCGAGGATGAACACTGGGATCGCGAACAGCAGCGGCGCCCACAACGAGAACGGTCCGAGGAGCTTGAAGGACTGATGGGGGAGGAGGAACACGCCGCTGCCGACGACGGCGTTGATGCACATCGCCACGAGGCCCCAGAACCCGACCGTTCTAACGAGTTTTACGCTGTCCGCCGTCATAGCCTCTCCCTCGAATCGCTCTCCCCGGCAGCTTGCCTGTCATTTCCCCGCCGCGCAACACCGGAATGCCGTTGACGACGACGTCCGTGATCCCGACGGAGAAATGATGCGGATCGTCGAACGTCGACTTGTCGATGATGGTCTCGGGATCGAAGATCACGACGTCGGCGATCATCCCGTCGCGCAGCACGCCGCGGTCGCCGAGGTTCGCGCGCGCCGCGGCCTGCGACGTCATTCTGCGCACGCCCTCCTCGATCGAGAAGAGCTTCTGCTCTCGCGCGTAGTGCCCGAGGACGCGCGGGAACGAGCCGTACGCACGCGGGTGGATGCCGACGTTTTCCGCGCGCGCGCTGTCCGTCGGCGAGCTCGCATCCGAGCAGATGGAGACCATTGGATGCGCGAGCGCCGTCCGCACGTCGTCTTCGCTCATCGAGAAGTAGATGACGCGCGGCGAGGTGTCGTTCGCGGCGAAGAGCGTCATCAGCGCCTCGTCCGGCGTCGTTTGCATCAGGGTCGCGATGTCCCCGATGAACTTCTTTTCGTACTGGCTCTGCGCGGGATTGAAGACCTGAGACACATAGATCCCACGCTCGCCGCGCCGCGCGACCTGCGCGCGCAACGCCTCGGCGATCCGCACGCGGTCGTCCGGATTCTGCAGACGCTTCTGAAAGTCGTCGTAGCCGCCTTCCATCGCCCAGTCGGGTGCGAGCGTCGAAAGCGACGTCGACGACGCGGCGTACGGATAGACATTCGCCGCGACGTCGATGCCCTCGGCGCGCGCGGCCTGGATGCGTGCGAGGATCTGCGGCATGCGGCCCCAGTTCGGGCGTCCGCCGATCTTGAGGTGCCAGATGTTGACCGGGAGCTTCGCCTCGCGTCCGATGCGGAACGCCTCGTCGAGCGCGCTGTCGATGCGGTCGCCTTCGTCGCGGATGTGCGAGAAGTACATGCCGCCGTATTTCGCGGCTACGCGCGCGAGGTTGATGAGCTCCTCGGACGTCGAATACATCGCCGGGACGTAGATCAGCGACGTCGAGAGCCCGATCGCACCGTCGCGCATGGCCTGATCGACGATCGCTTCCATCTGCCTCATCTCGTCCATCGTCGGCGCGCGGTTGACGTCGCCGATGACCATCGAGCGCGGGTTGTCCGCGCCGACGAGCAGCGCGAAGTTGACCGCCGAGCCGCGGCGATCGAGCTCGTCGAGGTAGTCGCCGAGCGTGAGCCAACGCTGTCCTTCGCGAACGCGGTCCGGTGCGTTCGGCCCGGGCGACACGCCTTCGCCCGCAACCTCGGTGGTCACGCCCTGGCGGACTTTCGCCTCGAGCTTCGGATCGGAGATGACCGTCGTTTGCGACCATCCGAGGAGATCGATGAACCCCGGTGCGACCATGCGGTTTTCGGCGTCGATCGTGGAGACCGCGGGCGCGTCGCGCAGATCGCCGATCGCGACGATGCGGTTCCCGCGAATACCGACGTCGCCGCGGAACCACGGAGCGCCCGTGCCGTCGACGATCCGGCCGTTGGTGATTTTCAGGTCTAGCGTGTTGGTCATTGGTTTGGTCGCGCAACTCGTCATGAGCATGGCAATTGCGATGGGGAGGAGTCGCCGAGTCGTCGAGTCTACGAGTCGTCGAGACGCTTGGCGCAACCTCCTTGACGACTCGACGACTCGACGACTCGAAGACCTCACGCCATCCCCCGCACGAGGTCCTCGAACGTCTGCCGCGTTCGAATGACCCTCGCGTCGTCTCCGTCCACAAGGATCTCAGGGGGCAGCAGTCGCGCGTTGTAGTGCGAGGCCATCGAGAAGCCGTACGCGCCCGCGTCGCAGAATGCGAGGAGATCGCCGACCTTCACCGCTTCGATGCTGCGCGGGACCGCGCCGCGCTCGTTGCGCGTGAAGACGTCGCCGGATTCGCAGATGTTGCCGGCCACGACGATCTCGTCGCGCGGCAGCGACGCGTCCCAGTTCTCACGCAGCGATGCGTTCGAGCCGCGCGATGCGTTCAGGATGTGGTGATAGGCCGAGTACTTCGACGGCCGCGCGAGATGGTTGAAGCCGGAGTCGACGCCCACCCACTCGACGCCTGCGCTGATGCGCTTCGTCGTCGCGCGGGCGAGGAGCGTGCCCGATTGCGCGACGAGGTAGCGTCCCGGCTCGAGGATCGCGGTGAGGTCGCGCGCGCGCAACATGGCGTTCGCGATGCGCGTCAGCTCCGCGCCGTACTGCGCGATCGGGAACTCCGTCTCGCCCGGCTTGTACGGCGTCGCGATGCCGCCGCCGAAATTGATCCAGCGAAGGTTTCTGTACAACGGCGCGAGCTCGAGCAGACGTCGCGCGGCTTCGAGCAGCGGCGTCGGCGCATCGACGCCCGAGCCGATGTGCGCGTGCAGGCCGACGATCTTCCGCCCGCTGTCCTCGACGAGCATGCGCGCGCTGTCGAGCTCCGCGCGGTCGATCCCGAACTTCACGCTCCCGCCGGCGGTGACGACGTCCGCGTGATGCCCCGCGCCGACGTCGGGGTTCACCCGGAGCGCGATCGGATTCGGCAGGTCGAGCGCGAGACAGCGGTCGATCTCGGACATCGAGTTGACGTTGACGACGATCCGCGGATCGGGGATCGCGCGCAGGTCTTCGTCGGAGACGTTTGAGCACGTGAACCAGATGTCTTCCGGTCCGAAGCCCGCGCGCATCGCGAGATGGATCTCGCCCGGCGACACGGAATCGCATCCGAATCCATCGCCGTGGAGCATGCGCAGGATGGAGAGGTTGCTGTTCGCTTTCATCGCGTAGAACGGCCGGAAGGGGAGACCCGCAAACGCGTTGCGGACGTTGGCCATCTGCCGCCGGATCACCGCCGCGTCGTAAACGTACAGCGGCGTCCCGAATCGCGACGCGAGTGCTTCAGCGGAGAGGTTGCCGATGTGAAGGACGCCGTTGCGGTACTCCATGAGCGCGCGAGAGTGTATATGGAGTGCGGCGGCAGCGCCGCCGCTTTCGAACAACGCGGCGAGAGCGGAGACGTTCCGTACTTGCCACGCATTCGAAAGCGGCGGCCCTGCCGCCGCACTCCAAACGCTACAATCGCCGCATGCAGGCCTACCTAGACCTGATGCAGACCATCCTCGATCACGGCGCGAGGAAAACCGACCGCACTGGCACGGGTACGCTCTCGATCTTCGGCCATCAACTGCGCTTCGACCTCGGCGCCGGGTTCCCGCTGCTCACCACCAAGAAACTCCATCTGCGATCGATCATTTACGAGTTGCTCTGGTTCCTCGCCGGCGACACGAACGTCCGCTTCCTCAACGAGAACAAGGTCACGATCTGGGACGAGTGGGCGGACGCAAACGGCGAGCTCGGTCCCGTGTACGGCTATCAGTGGCGTTCGTGGCCGGCCGCGGACGGACGGCACATCGACCAGATCACCAACGTCCTCTCCGAAATCCAGCGCAATCCCGACTCGCGGAGGCTCGTCGTCAGCGCGTGGAACGTCGGCGATCTCGACAAGATGGCCCTGCAGCCGTGTCACGCGCTGTTCCAGTTCTACGTCGCCGGCGGACGCCTCTCCTGCCAGATGTACCAGCGCAGCGCCGACGTTTTCCTCGGCGTCCCGTTCAACATCGCGTCGTACGCGCTGCTGACGATGATGGTCGCGCAAGTGAGCAACCTTCAGCCCGGCGACTTCATCCTCACCCTCGGCGACGCGCATCTGTACTCGAACCATCTCGAGCAGACGCGCGAACAGCTCGCGCGCGAGCCGCGTCCTCTGCCGACGATGAAGCTCAACCCAGACGTGCGCTCGCTGTTCGATTTCAAGTTCAGCGATTTCACGCTCGAGAACTATGATCCTCATCCCGCCATCAAGGCGCCCATTGCCGTATGAAGCTCTCGCTGATCGCCGCCCTCGGCACGAACAACGTCATCGGACGCGACAACCAGGTGCCGTGGTACCTGCCGACGGACCTCCGCCGATTCAAGACGCTGACGATGGGACATCACCTGATCATGGGTCGCAGGACGTTCGACTCGGTCGGACGGCCGCTGCCGGGACGCGTGACCGTCGTCATCACCCGCAGCGAGGACTGGTCGTCCGAGGGCGTGACGGTCGTGCATTCGCTCGAAGACGCCGTGCGCACCGCGGCGAACGCGGGTGACGAGGAAGCGTTCATCGCCGGCGGCGCGGAGATCTACGCGTTGGCCATGCATCGCGCCGACCGGATGTACCTCACGCGTGTGCACGCGGAGGTCGAGGGGGACACGTGGTTCCCCGAGTTCGACGACGTGAGCGAGTGGAAGCTGATCGACGCCGAGCACTTCGAAGCGGACGAGAAGAACGAATACCCGTTCTCCTTCCTGACCTACGACCGGGCGGGAGCGGAAGGGCACGCGATCCCCGAGGAGGGGTGAGGAGCACCGGTTCGCGGCCGGTGCAAGCCGCTAGCCCCCGGCTTCAGCCGGGGGATCGGGGGGCTAAACTGCGCCCATGTATTGGCGGCTGCTCCGTGCGAACCGCGACTTCCGCCTGTTGTACTTCGGCACGCTGATCTCCCTCGGCGGCGACTGGTTCCTGACCGTTGCGTTGCTCGACCTCGTCCTCCAGCTCACCGGCTCGGCGACGCTCGCGTCGCTGATGCTGCTCTGCCAGACGCTTCCGATCTTCCTCTTCACTCCGCACGCGGGGCACGTCATCGACCGTCTGGACCGGCGCAAGGTGATGATCGCCGTCGACGTCCTCCGCGCCGGCGCGTGTCTGTTGCCGCTGCTCGCGCGAACGCCGGCGATGTTGCCGTTCGCGTATGCGGGCGTGATCCTCATCTCGATCGGCTCCGCGTACTTCGAGCCCGCGTCGCAGGCCGCGCTACCGAACATCGTCGCGACGGAAGACCTCGCGGCCGCAAACGTGCTCATGGGCTCGACGTGGGGAACGATGCTCGCCGTCGGCGCGGCCCTCGGCGGCGCCGCGACGATGCTCCTCGGCCGTGACGCCTCGTTCATCGTCGACGCGTTCAGCTTCCTTCTGTCCGCATGGTTGCTGTGGCGAATGCGCGGCCGCTTCTCCGAGGATCGCGCGGGGCACCACGTGCATCCGCCCCTGCTTGAGTCGATGCGAGAGACCGTGCGCTACGCGAAGGCACATCCGCGCGTCCTCGGCCTCCTCACCGTCAAAGGCGGATACGGAATCGGCGGGGGAGTCGTAGCGATGCTCAGCGTTTTCGGACGCGAGGTCTTCCAGGCCGGCGCTCTCGGTATCGGCCTGCTCTTCGCCGCGCGCGGGGTCGGCGCGCTCCTCGGCCCGTTCCTGTTGCGAAGAATCATCCGCACGGACGATGCGCGCTACCGTGCGATCGCGTTTTGCATCCTCGCATTCGGCGTGGGCTACGCGGCGCTCGCGGTGTCGAAGACGCTCGCGTTCGGACTCGCATCGATCGCGTTTGCGCACCTCGGCGGCGGCGCGGCCTGGCAGGTTTCGACGTACGGGCTGCAGCGCGAAGTTCCGGACTTCATCCGCGGCCGCGTGTTCTCGGCCGACTACGGATTCGTCACGCTGACGTTGGCGTTGTCAGGACTCGGCGCGGGCATCGCGTCCGATCAATTCGGACCGACCGCGGCGACTCTCGGGACTGCATCCGTCTGCATCGCGTTCGGCATCCTCTGGGCGATCGCGACCTGGAGCTTGTGGCGTCGCGAGCCCCTCCAGTAACCGATGAATCCGGAGACCGGTCCGAGGAGAAAGTACATCAGGCCTGTCCACCTGATCGCGGGGCCCTCGAGCGTCGCGCCCAACGTGGCCGACAGAATGCCGATGAACACGTACGACGCGTACATGATCATGTTCGTGCGCGTGTCGTACTGCTCCAGCTCGTTCAGCTCGAGTTCATGCCGCAGCCGCCACGCGTGGGCATACATCGCCAGGAACAAGGTGAAGATGCCGGCGAACCCGACGCCGTAGATGACCATCAGCGCCCCGCCGCCAAAGCCGCCGCGGAACTGGCCGGTGACCGTCGAGAACATGTATTTCAACGGGTAGGTGTAAAACAGCACGAGGAACAGCAGCGCGGCGTTCAAGGCGATCGTGATCTCGTCCGTCAGCGCGTAGCGGCGGAAGAAAGTATGGTGCACGTGCCAGACCCAGGTGAGGATCGCGAAGCAGATCGCGAAGGCGGGAAAGCCCTTCATCGTCTTCATCAGCTCGTCGAAGGTGGCCGGGACTTCGAGAGAAACGACGATCAGCGTCAGCGCGAAACCGAAGACCACGTCGCTGAAGGCTTCCACACGAGTCACCTCGCGCCCGCGCAGGCGGAATGGCTGTTTGTCCGTCATGGGGAAAAGATAAGGCTATGGCGGGGCGGATGTCAGCTGACGAATGTCACGTTAACGTTCTGCATGGAATGGCATCTTCTAACCAGAGCATGACGGCCGACGCTCTCGACGACGCTCTCGTGCGCGCTTCGCGCGATGGTGATCGCTCCGCGTTTGGCCGGCTCTACACGCGCTACAGCCGGATGGTGCACGCGATCGTGCTCGCGCGCGTGCCGCCCGGCGAGGCGGATGATCTCGTGCAGGACGTGTTCGTCTCGGCGATGCGTCAATTGCACGCGCTGCGCGACGAGCACGCGTTCGGCGGATGGCTCGCGACGATCGCGCGCAACCGCGCGAACGGATGGCATCGAGGCACGGTGGAGATGACGGAGTTGCCGGAGATCGTCACGAGGTCGACGCAGGATGAGGAAGCAGACGCGCGACGCGCGCTGGCTGCGGTGCGGGTGCTGCCCGAGGCGTATCGCGAGACGTTGATGATGCGGTTGGTGGAAGGGATGAACGGACCGGAGATCGCGGCGCGCACGGGTCTCACGCCGGAGTCGGTGAGGGTGAATCTGCATCGCGGGATGAAGCTGCTCCGCGAGGCGCTGAAAGGAGGATCCGAGTGAACGACGATTATCTGTGGGACCGCAGTGGAGAGCCCGATCCCGAAGTCGTGCATCTCGAATCACTCCTCGGACGCTACGCCGCCCGCCCGCGGCGGCTCGCTTTACCGCGACGCTTTGCGGCACTTCAGATCGCGGCCGTCGCCGCGATGTTGGTCGTTGCGCTCGGAGTCGCGTTGTTTGCTCTGCGGTTCTGGTGGCGCGCGGGCGAGGCCTGGCCGGTCGTGAGTGTGACCGGCGCACCGACGATCAACGGAAGCGTGATCTCCTCCAACGCGCGCCTCGGCGTCGACGACGAATTACGCACGGATGCGCATTCGCGCGCGACCGTGCAGATCGCGCGCGTGGGAGAGTTGTCGGTCGAGCCGAATTCCACGGTGTCGCTGATGCAGACCCGCGGCGGACGGCATCGCATCCGCCTCGATCGCGGGAAGGTTTCCGCGCGCGTCTGGGCGCCGCCGTTCACGTTTTCGGTCCGCACGCCCGCAGGGCTCGCGACCGACATCGGCTGCGCGTTCGATCTGCAGTACGACGGCACGGCGGGCGAGGTGCGGGTGACTTCGGGGTGGGTGGACTTCGACGGCGAGAATCGGTCGTCGCTGATTCCCCAGGGCGCCGTCGCGGAGCTCCGAGGCGACAATCCGGGAACTCCGTACTACTTCGACGCGCCGCCCGCGTTTCGCGCCGCGCTGCGCGCGTACGATCATGGCGAGCGCACCGCGTTGCCGCGCCTGATCGCCGAGGCGCGAGCGCGCGATGCGATGACGCTGCTGCACCTGCTCGAGCGCGCTCCGTACTCCGAGCGCGCTCCGCTGTTCGACGCGCTCGCGCGGCTTGCGCCGCCGCCGGCGAGGGTCACTCGCGAAGGAGTCCTCGACGGCGACATGGAGATGCTCGGGCAGTGGCGCAAGTCCCTCGGCCTCGGCGGCGTCAAACGCTGGTGGCTCTACTGGCGCGACGCGCTGTAGAGCAGGCCATCGGAGCGCCGGCATCCTGCCGGCCGCTCCGCTGGCTTCCAGCCGGCACGCTCTCGCGAGGAACCCGGGCCGCCTAGAAGGCGGCGGAGCGGCCGGCTGGAAGCCGGCGCTCCAAGGCGTGCTAATCTCCCGCGCCTGATGATCGTCCGTCCGTATGACAACAAACAGCCGCGTTTTGGCGCGCGTGTGTTCATTGCCGACAACGCGGCCATCATCGGCGACGTCGACATCGGCGACGACGCCTCGATCTGGTTCGGCACCACCGTCCGCGGCGACGTCGACACCATCCGCATCGGACGCAACACCAACGTCCAGGACAACTGCACGATCCACGTCACGGGCGGCCAGTTCGCAACGAATATCGGCGACAACGTCACCATCGGCCACGGCGCGATCGTGCACGGATGCACGATTGGGAACGGCGCGCTGATCGGCATGGGCGCGCGCGTTCTCGACGGCGCGGTCATCGGCGAAAGCGCGATGGTCGGCGCGGGCGCGTTGGTGCCGCCGGGCATGATCGTCCCGCCGCGAGTGCTCGTCGTCGGACTCCCTGCGCGCGTCAAGCGTCCGCTCACCGATGACGAGCTCGCGCACCTCGAACAATCATGGCAGCACTACGTCGCAGTCAAAGAGAAATACCTGGAATGAACGGCACCCTTCGCAAAGAACACGTCGGCCAATCTCTCACCTTCCACGGCTGGATCCAGAAACGCCGCGACTTCGGCGAGCTGGTCTTCCTCGACCTGCGCGACCGCACCGGCATCGCGCAGGTGGTCGTCGATCGCGAGCGCGGCGCGGGCGCGGAGCTCGTCGCCACCGCCAAAGAGCTCCGCTCCGAGTTCGTCGTCCGCATCGTGGGCGACGTCGTCGAGCGCGCGGACGCGCAGAAGAATCCGAAGCTGCCGACCGGCGACATCGAGATCGTGGCAACGGCCATCGACATCCTCAATCGCGCCGACACCCCGCCGTTCCCGATCGAAGACGACACCGATGCTGCGGAAGAGCTGCGTCTGCAGTATCGCTATCTCGATCTCCGCCGGCCGTCGCTGGCGAAGAACCTCACGCTGCGGCACAAGATGCTGACCGCGGTGCGGAACTACTTCGACCGTCTCGGCTTTCTCGAGATCGAGACACCGATCCTCACGAAGTCGACGCCCGAGGGCGCGCGCGATTACCTCGTGCCGAGCCGCGTGCACAAAGGACAGTTCTTCGCGTTGCCGCAGTCGCCGCAGATCTTCAAACAGCTCTGCATGGTCGCGGGACTGGAGCGCTATTTCCAGATCGCGCGCTGCTTCCGCGACGAAGACCTGCGCCGCGACCGCCAGCCGGAGTTCACGCAGATCGACGTCGAGGCGTCGTTCATCGACGAGGAGTTCATCTACCGCACGATCGAGGGGCTGTTCGCGGAGATCTTCCCGCTCGCGAACGTGCCGGTGAAGACGCCGTTCCCGCGCATGAAGTGGCAGGAGGCGATGGATCGCTTCGGCATCGACCGTCCGGACATGCGCTTCGGCATGGAGTTGGTCGACATCACCGACGTCTCGCAGTCCACGCCGTTCGAGCCATTCCGCGCTGCAGCGACGGTGCGCGCGATCGTCGTCCCTGGCGGGTCCTCCACGTTTTCGCGCAAGCGCATCGACGAGCTCACCGAAGAGGCGAAGAAGCTCGGCGCGACGGGACTGGTGTGGATCAAGTTCGACGCGCAGCGCGGATCGTCGATCAAGAAGTTCCTCGACGACGCGGCGTTCGACGCACTGAAGAACAAGCTCGGCGCGAACGAGAACGATCTCGCGCTCGTCGTCGCCGGCAAGACGACCGTCGTGTGGGACGTGCTCGCGCATCTGCGCAGCAGGATCGCGAAGGAAGAGAAGATGATCCCCGAGGAGTCGTGGCACTTCCTCTGGGTCACCGACTTTCCGCTGTTCGAATGGGATGAGGAGACGGGCCGCTACTTCGCACGACATCATCCGTTCACGTCGCCCGCGCCGGGGCACCTCGACCTGCTCGAATCGGATCCGGGGAACATGCTCGCGCGCGCGTACGACGTCGTGCTGAACGGGCTCGAGCTCGGCGGCGGATCGATCCGCATCAATCAGCCCGAGGCGCAGGAGCGGATGTTCCGCGCATTGGGCATCACCGACGAGCAAGCGCAGGAACGCTTCGGCTTCCTCATCGACGCCTTCCGCTACGGAGCCCCTCCGCACGGCGGCATCGCCCTCGGCGTCGACCGCCTGGCGATGCTGATGGCGCGCGCGGAGTCTTTGCGCGACGTGATCGCGTTCCCGAAGACCGCACGCGCGCAGGACTTGATGAGCTCCGCGCCGTCGGCGGTGGATGAGAAGCAGTTGGATGAGTTGGGGATCGCATTGAAACGATGAACGATGAAGGATGAACGATGAACCCCACCGCCCCAAGCTCACCAGGCTCCGTTCATCGTTCATCGTTCATCGCTCATCGTTCGTCATGACCCCGTTCCTCAACATCGACGCGACTCCCGTCTACGTGGGTCGTGATCTCCTCGGCCGCGTCGGTTCGCTCGTTCGTCCGCGCGGACGCGTGTTCGTGATCACGTCGCATGCGCTCAAAGAGCGTTTCGGCGAGCCGGTCGCCGCGTCCTTCGACGGCGTGGACATCATCACGATCGCGGAAGGCGAGACGAACAAGACGCTCGACACGGCGAACGACGTCGTGACGCAATTGCTCGAGCGCGGCGCGAAGCGCGATTCGATGGCGGTGGTCGTCGGCGGTGGGATGATCGGCGACACGGCGGGATTCGCGGCGTCGATCTTCCTGCGCGGCATCGACCTCGTGCACGTGCCGACGACGCTGCTCGCGCAGGTCGACAGCTCGATCGGCGGCAAAGTCGCGGTGAATCATTCGAAAGGCAAGAACCTCATCGGCAGTTTCCATCCGCCGCGCGCGATCGTCACGGATCTCGCGGTGCTCGACTCGCTCTCGCCGCGCGAACGACTGAGCGGTCTGTACGAGGCGCTCAAAGGCGGTGTGATCGCCGACCCGTCGCTGTTCGAGATTTTCGAGAGCGGCACGCTAGACGTGGACGAGATCGTGCGCAAGGCCATTCGCGTGAAGGCGGACATCGTGACCGCGGATGAGAAGGAAGCGGACGTGCGCCGCCTGCTCAATTACGGCCACACGATCGCGCACGGCATCGAGGCCGCGCTGCACTACGAGGGCATCACGCACGGCGAGGCGGTGGCGTGGGGGATGATCGCGGCGAACGCAATCGCGGTCGATCGCGGCCTGCTCCCGCGCGACGAAGCCGCGCGCATCGAGCGGACGATCCTCGCGTACGAGCCGTCGCCCCTGCCGCCGCTGTCACGCGACGAAGTGTTCGCGGCGACGGAGCACGACAAGAAAAACACCGGCACCGCGCGAGTGATGGTGTTCCCGCGAAGAGTCGGGGAGTGCGTGGTGTGCGCGGATGTGACCGAGGCCGAAGTGATGCGTGGCATCGCCGCGGTGCTGTAGGGGGTGCGGGCTTCCAGCCCGCACACGCGGGCAGAATGCCCGCGCCTCCTAATCCGGTACGACGATGCTCGACCACGGCATGGCGCGGACGGCGAGGACCTTGGCGTCGAGATCTTCCTGCGTCGCGGACGCTCCCAGCGTGCGCTGGATGTACACGACCTCGGTCGAGACGAGCTTGGACGTGAGCAGTCGCGCCGCGGCTTTCTTGAGATTCAGCTCCGACACGGGGACTTTCGATTTCACTTCCCGGACGACCGGCTTCGCGCGAGTCATGCCCGGGATCCTCGGGCGTCGGTTTTCCGCGGCCGTGCTTCTGCCACGGTGAGCGCCTGGCCGCCGACCTCTTTGCCATGGACGCCCGCAATGACGGCCTGACCGTGATCGGTCCCCGAGAATTCCGCGAAGCCGTAGCCTCTCGATTCGCCGTTCGGAGTCCTCACGATCTCCAGTGAAGTCGGCGCGGCGAACGGTGTAATGACGTCCGTCAATTCCTGCTCGGTGACCGTGCGAGGCAGATTTCCAATGTGCAACTTCATGGATGCTCCTTCGTGCGACACACGAAAAGCGTCGAACGGGGCAGGCTAAGGAGGGTGGGGCCAGAACGGACCGACTTAGTTCGACCGCGCTGACAGCCGAGGAAGGTTCCTCGAACATCGACAGTATACGCGCGAAGTACTGCGGCACGCTCTCGATGTCTTCCTGAAGCCGCCGAAGCGCGGCGAAGGACCCCCTCCGGATGCACGATGCGCGCTCGAATCAGGGGGTCCTTCGCCGTCTACGCGGCTTCAGGATGACAGAGCTTTGCTACTTACGCCGCGCGCTTGACCGGCAGACGCAACACCATGCTCGTGCCGACGCCTTCCACCGAAGCCACGCTGACTTCGCCGCCGTGAGCCTCGACGACCTGCTTGACGATGTAGAGGCCGAGGCCCGTGCCGCCGCCGCCGCGGAGCGATTTCTTGCCGCTCTGTTTGTACTTCTGGAAGATCTTCTCGATGTCCGCGGCGCTGATCCCCGCTCCGCTGTCCGTCACGGTGATCACGATCGCATCGGGCACGTCGCCGTTGCGCACGATCTGCGCGCCGACGGAGATGAGTCCTTTTTTCGGCGTGAACTTCAGCGAGTTCGAGATCAGGTTGATGACCGCCTGGGTCAACTTCTCGACGCTGCCGATGATCTGCGGAATGTCGCGGCCGTGCGCGCTGAGGAGGAAGACTTCATCGCGCGACGCGACCGATTGAAGACTGCGCACGGCGCGTTTGAGCACGCCCGCGACGCGCACCGGCTCGCTCTCCACCACGAAATTGCCCGACTGGATTTTCGAGAAGTCGAGGATCTCGTTGATGAGGTTCATCATCCGCTCGGTCTCGCGATAGGCCTCCTGAAGCAGATCGGAGTAGAGCGAGTCGAGCTTCGCTCCTTCCTGCGAGTTCACGAACTCGAGCGTGCCCTGGATCCCCGAGAGCGGCCCGCGGAGATCGTGGACGATCTGCGCGGTGAAATCGGACTTGGCCTGTTCGGCCTCGCGCTGGCGGGTGACGTCTTCGAACGCCAGGGCGACGGCCTGACCCTCTTCGTCATCGACCTTCATGATCTTGTCGATGCGAAAGATGCGGCCTTCGATCTCGACGTCGATCGTGGCGTTGTCGTTGTGCTCGAGGAAGAAGCCCTGCAGCCAGCCGCGCTCGCCGGCGACGGCGCGGGCGGCCTCGCGAATCCAGTCGATGGCGTCGGTTCCGAAGGCCTCGTCGAACGAGCGGTTGCGGTAGCGGACGACGCCGGTTTCCGTGACCGCGGCGATCGAGGTCGGGAGCTGATCGAGGAGCGACAGCGCGAAGGCGAAGTTCATTGCGTCACTTTCATGAGACCGTCATGGAACGACGATGGCGCGCTCGTTCTGCAGCTTGGCCAGGGTGAAGATCGTCGTGAATTGATCGAACGGGCTGAGGATCATCAGCTTCTGCACGTCGAGCCGCCCGTCGATGAGCGAGACCAGGTAGCCCTCCTGCGCGTTCAGGTTGAAGCGGTCGAAGTTCGAGAGGAATTCGGCGCTCAGCTTCGGCACGGCTTGCGGCCCGCGCGGGTGGGCGAGGAAGTCGCGGACGATGTTGTTGCGAACGATCTCCAGATAGCCGCGGAGAGCGAGGTCGTCCGGATAGACGCGCCGCGCCTCGAGGAGCTTGGCGTGCGTGTGCCACACGCCGTTCTGTTTCAACGAGTCAGAGACGAGCCGCGCCCAATCCGGCCGGGGCGGAGCAACAGGGGTAGGGGATACCGACATTCACGGCGGATTGTAATCCGGGCGCGCTAGGCGCGCCCGGACACTTTCATTACAGCGTTCCGCCGAGTCCGATCATCACACTGCGGCCGGGTGCGAGCGCGGCGTTTGCGTCCGCCGAGCCCGGGTAGCGTTTGTCGAACACATTCCGCACCTGCAGGCGCAATTCCGCCGCGCGGGTGAACGTCCAGCCAAAGCCGACGTCCGCCGTCGTATAAGAATCGCGATTCGTTTCCACCGGTCCGGGACGATCGTCCTCCGCGACCGCGAAGAGATGGACGAATGCGGATCCGCTGGCGCCGGCCCAACGCAGCGCGGCGTGCAAGTTCGGAGCAGCAATGTCGTCGAGCGCGGCGTTGTCGTCGACGGCTTCGCCGCGCGCCCACGCGCCGTTGACCTGCACTCCGAAACCGCGCGGCAGCTCGGACGCGAATTCGAGCTCGATTCCCTTCACCTTCGCCTCGCCGCGATTGCGAAAAAGGAAGTCGTTGCCGGGGCGGAAGCGCTCGACGAGATCGTGAATCGTGTAGTGGTATCCGAGGAGGGCGAGCGAGCGGCTGCCGCGCTGCCAGCGCAGCGCGCCGTCGAACTGTGTGCTGGTCTCCGCCTCGAGGTCAGGATTCCCCACCACGAAGCCTCGGCCGCTTACCCCGCGGAAGTAGCGGTCGGAAAGGGTCGGCTCGCGGAACCCGCGCGCGCCCTGCAGCGTCGCGGTCAGGTTCGGTGCGAGCGAAAGCGTCGCTGCTGCGTGGCCCGAGAGCTCCGTGTTCGTCACCGAGCGATCGCCGAAGAAACCGCCGGTGTTCTCGATCGACACGTGATCGGCCCGGATCCCGGCGCTCGCCGTCAGACGCGACACCGGCGACCAGTCGTAGAGCGCGAAGACGCCGGTGTCGGTCTTGCTCGCGTCGGCGATCGAGACTTCTTTTATCGTCGTCGTGCGCGCATCGGTGAGGTTGAAATTCTCGATTCGGCCGAATGCGTGAACGTTGAAGCGGCTCGTGAAATCGACACCGGCGCGGAGTCGTCCATTCGCGTCACTGTGCCCTACGATCGCGCGCAGCGTCGCGTCGTTCGCCTGCACGTCGGAGCTGCTGATCTGCCGCGTCGTCGTGGGGTTCGGCAGCCGCTCTCGGGTCGTGATGATGTCGTAGCCGCTGAGCGAGCCGCGGAGCTCGAGTGTCAGGGCGTCGGTCGGCGACGACTCCCAGCTCGCGGTCAGACGTTGCGAGTTTTCCTCGGGATAGTAGGTCCGCGTCACGAGCGAGTCCGCCGCAGGCGCGCCGATGTCACGTCCCTGATTCAACGCGACGTTCGCGCGGAATACGCCGCGCATCGTGGTCAACAGGTAGCGCAGCGCGCCGCCGCGATCTTCATACGCGGAATTGTCGATGTCATCGCCGCCCCCGGCGTCGCTGCCGTCGGACTGGCGCGCGTGGAGGAGACCGCTGATCGAGCTCATGGACGTGAGAGCGTGGGAGTATTCGACCCCGCCGGTTCGCACCTGGCTCCCGCCGAATGCCGACGTCGCCTGGTAGCGAAGTTGCGAGTCGCCGAGGACCGGATCGCGCGGGCGCGCGTGAATGACGCCGCCGAAAGCGTCGGAACCGTAGGCGACCGAACCTGGGCCGCGCGAGACCTCGATCGAGCCGAGGACGAATGGATCGAGGAACGTGCCGGAGGGACCAGCGCGCCTCTCGGCGGTCACGCGCGCGTCATCCAGCATCATCAGCGTGCGGCCACCGGCAAGCCCGCGCACCACCGGCACGCCGGCAGGGCCTTCGCCGCGGCGCGAAACGCCCGCGACGCGTTCGAGCGCGTCGACGAGATGTTCGGGGCGCCGCTCCTCCATCTCCTCGCCGCCGACGAGGAATGTCCCAGCGGCGGGAGGCGCATCGATGTTCGGAGTCGTACCGGAGGTGACGGTGACGCTCTCTTGAAACGCCGGTTCCAGACGAAGCTCGTTCGTGCCGGCCGTCGTCGTCGACACATACATCGGCGGAAAGACTTCTCCGCGAGTGCCGACGACGATCAGCGTCGCGGGCCACTCGGGATCGGGAAGGATGCGGAACCGCCCATCCGCGTCGGTGCGGACGGCGCCTCCGCGACCGGCCACGGTGACGTGGACGCCGGACAGCGGCTTTCCGTCCTTGTCGAGCAGGCGTCCCTCGAACGCGAACAGAGGGACGGCCAGGAATGAAAACAAAAGCAGTATCAAGGCGCGCGAGCGCCAGTTCAAAGTTCGTCGCATGGATCAACCTTTCGTCCGAGCAAACATTGCGCGCGACAGGAAGGCGATCTAGATGTTGCGGCGCCTCGCGAGGAGGAGGATGTCGCGCGCGAGCAGCGGCGATGAGCCGCGCGCGCGCGGCGCTGCGGTGATTCGGTACGCGGATGCGACCGACGTACGCGGCGTTGCGATGTTGTTGTTTTCGACCGCGCCGTGCGTCGACGTCGGCTTCGTGTGTGAGGTGGTCTCGAGGGATTTGCCGAGGGGCGCGCGCGCGAGTCCCACCTCGCGTCCTTCGCGATCGCCGGTCGCCCACACGACGACGGCGGGATCCCCGGGACGCGCGGCCTCCGCGCGCTCGCGGGCGAAGCGTACGGACGAGGGGCGGAAGTCCGGTTCAGCGACGATCGAGAACCGCAGCGGCACGTCGACCGACTTCTCTTCGCGCTCGTCTCCGATGCGGAGCAGCAGGCGTACGTCGTTCGACGAGACGTTCGGGACCTGCCACTCGAAGGAGCGGATGTCGATGTCGAGGTGCGGCGTGATGCGCGTGGAGAAATAACGGCCGCCGTCGACGGAGAGGAACGCCTCCCACTCGACGACGCCTCGCGGCAGGGGACCAGTGGCGGTCCAGGCGATGGTCGCGGAAGAGCCGCCACGGAGCACGGCTCCGTCCGACGGCTCGATGACGGTGATCGGCTCGGCGGCTGCGAGGGCCGGTGCGACAAGCGCGATCGCCGCGATGGCGAGACATCTGGTGAGCACCTTCATGACGGAAAAAAGGATTCTGCCACGAAGGGGCGGATTAGGCGAACTGGCCAGAAGCAAAGGATCTGGTCGAGTCCTGGTGAACCTGCATCTTCGACGACCTCAGAACCGCGCTCGCGCGACGTGGACCCGCTTCGTGTCTGCGCCCTGTTCCGTCCATGCGAAGTACACGTCGCGGCCGACACGAGCGATGCGCGCGAAACCCGCCGCGCGCGCCGTGCTCGAGTCCGCGATCTTCATCGCCGGCTCCACGTTGCCATTCCGCTTGACACGCCGTGCGCGAATCTCGCCGCCGCCCGCGGTCTGCTCCAGCCAGCTCACGAGCGCAGTCTCCTCGTCGAGGAGAACGACGTCGAGCCGCCCGATCGGCTTGCCGTCGTCAATGGGCACCGCCTTCGCGAACGTGGCGCCGCCATCGTCCGAGAACGCGACGTATGCGCGCCCCTGGTCCTGCGGAGCGGTGAACCACGCCGTCACCGCGCGCTTGCCGATCGCGTCGATCTGCGGTCCGTTGACCGGGCAGGCGTTGATCTTCCAGGCGTCCGAATGCACGGCTGCAGGTTGCGTCCAGCCGCTCGCGGTCTTCGTCACGTACGCAATGTCGCGCACCTCGTCCGACGATCGATCGCGATAGACGATGACCGGACCGGAGCTCGTCATCGTCATGCCGGTCGCGCAGCACTCGCACGTGCGGCCGTCGACTTCCACCTCGTCCGCGATCGCGCCCCGCGCGTCGACGGTCGCGTAGCGGATGCCCATCTCGCCGGTTGCGTCGTGTCCGTGCCCACCGCCGCTCATCTTTCGGCCGTCGAGCCACGTCGCTCCAACGCCGCCGTCCGGAAGCGCGGCGAGCGTCACGAAGCCGTGCTCGGCCTCTTTGCCGTCGCGATTGAGGAGAAACGGCTGACTCCACGTCGCGCCGCCATCGGTCGACGTCGCCATCCGGATGTCGTAGGAATACGTTCCGGCGCTGCTCTTCTGCAGCCACTGCGCGAATAGCACTCCCTTCGCGTCTTCGACGATCGATGGGAAGTCCGCCCAATTGACGAAGAGGTCGTTGCGCTCGACGATCGTTCGAGGCGCGCTCCACACACCCGTGCGATAACGCGCGAACCGCAGCGCCGCGCGATCGGTGCCGGCGACGGGCTCGAGCCAACTCAGAAGCACGCCGTCGCGCGTCGCGTGGAGAAAGGGTGTCGAGGCGCCCGCGCCGGTGGGCGAGAGGAGCTCCGCGATCGCAACGGTCTGTTGTTGCGTCTCTCCTCCGCACCGAAGCAGCAGGATTGCGAGCACAGTCAGCGCGATGGTCTTCATGAGGCGTGGATTCTAGTCTTTGGAGTGCGGCGGCAAGGCCGCCGCTTTCGAATTCACGCCGAGAACGCCGAAGCTGTGGTCTTGCCGCGCCGTTGGAAGCGGCGGCCCTGCCGCCGCACTCCAAGCCGGCTCAATCCTCGAGCGGCTCGGCGATGAACCGATAGCCGATCCACGGCTCGGTGACGACAAGTTGCGGCGACGACGGATCGGGCTCGATCTTTCTCCGGAGCGACGAGACGTGCACGCGCACGGTGTCGGCCGTCGTCGAGGGTGCGTCCTTCCACACGCGCGCGAGGATCTGGTCGGTCGTGACAACTTTTCCCGCGTTCGTGGCCAGGAGAGTCAGTAGAGCGAACTCGGTCGGCGTCAGACGAATCTCATCTTCGCCGCGGACGACGCGCCTCCGGTCGAAATCGATCGTCAGCGCGGCGAACCGCAGACGGGACACCGCTGCGAGGCCGCTTCGCCGCAACTGCGCGCGGACGCGAGCGAGCAGCTCGGCGACCGAAAACGGCTTGGAGACGAAGTCGTCTGCGCCGAGGTCGAGGGCGCGGACTCGGTCGGTCTCGCCGCCGCGGACGGACAAGACGACGATCGGAGTCGTGATCGTCTTGCGCAGCGTCGTGATGAGCGTGAAGCCGTCCAGCACCGGCATCGCGAGATCGGTGAGGATGAGATCGGGCTTGTCTCTGCGCACGACGGCGAGCGCCTCGCGTCCGTCCGCCGCCTCGACCACGTCGTAGCCCTCGGCGCGAAGCTGCGCGACGATCGAGCGTCGGATCGCGGGATCGTCTTCCACGACCAGCACTCGCGGCGCGTGCGTCATGCCGGCTCCTCGACCGGCGCGTGCGCGGCGGGAAGATCGAGGCGGGCGATCGTTCCGCCGCCCGGGCGCTCGAACCACTCGACGCTTCCCGCGCTGAGGACCGCGAGCGTTCGCGCCAACTCGATCCCAAGGCCGCGCGAGGTCGCGTCAGGGGAGTCGATCGTGCGGAGCTGTTTCGCCTGATCCGGTGCGAAGCCCGCGCCGCGATCGCGCACCTCGATCCACACGCGATCCGTTCCTTCCGGCGATCGGACCGCGGAGAGATCGAGTGCTGCGTCCGGTGGCGACGCGCGGTGCGCGTTTTCGATCAGGTTCGTGACGATCTCCAGCGCGAGCGACGGATCGACGAGAACATCGGGCGTGTCGTCGTCGACCGTCGTGTGAATCGTTCGCGCGGTCGTGATCGTCGGCAGGCTCTCGCGCGCGGCGCGGAAGAGATCCGCCGGCGGCGTCGGCTCCGTGTGCGGCGAAACGATCCCCGCTTCGAAGCGCGCCACCGACAGCAGGTTGTTGATCCGCCGGTGCAATCGCGCCACCTCGTCGCGAATCATGCGCACGTGCGCCGCCGCGCGCGCATCCGACGTACCGATGCGATCGAGCGCCTCGCTCTCGACACTGAGCACCGTGAGCGGCGACTTCAGATCGTGCGAGACCGCTTGCAGCAGCGAAGTCTTCAGCTCGTTCGTCTCGCGGAGCGCGTCGACGTGCGCCCGCTCGTGCAGGAATCGCTCGCGCTCGACGGCGAACGACAACAGGTTGGCCGCGGACTCCAGCGCGCTCGTCGTGTGGATCGCGCCGCGCGCGATCAGCGCGGCGCGGACGCGGCCCGCGACCATCAGCGGCAGGCAGAGGTCGCGGCCGAAGCGGGAAGGGATGTCCGTGATTTGACCGTGACGAGCCACTCCGGCTGCAATGTCTTCGACCTCGTCCGACAGCGGCGCGCCGGTCCAGGCGAGAACCTGCTGGTGTTGCGGAGACGCGCCGAAACGGATCACTCCACCGCTGGCGATGCCGATCCGTTTCAGATACCGGGTCGCGGCCTCGCCGATCTGCTCGATCCCGCCGCCGCCCTTCAGAAGGGCCACGCTCATGTCGTACAGCGCTTCGACGTCCTCGCGGCTCGTGCGCGCGCTCTCGGCTTGTACGCGCTCGCGCACGAGCAGGCGATTGGCGAGCAGAGACGTCAGCAGAAATGCCGCGAGAGCGATCCAGTTCTCCGGATCTTCGACCCGCAGCGTGCGCGTCGGCGGAAAGAAGAAGAAGTTGTAGCTCAGCGTCCCGGCCAGCGCGGCGAACGTGGCGACGGCGAGCGATTGACGGGAGGCGATGAGCAGGACGCCGACGAGCAGCAGGAATCCGGCGCTCGGCGCATTGAGGCGAAGCGCCGCCGCGCAGGCCGTGAGCAGCGCGATGAGAAGCAGCGACAGCGCGGCTCCGGTGAGGAACGCACGCGTGCGGCGGATGGAAGGTGACTCGGTCACTGCGAGCCTATGATGCCACCTCAGCGATGCAGAACCAGGCCCCCAATGATCAGGATTACCCCGATGACGACCGCGATCGGCGCGACGACCGGCCACCGAAGGTAGTTCGAATACATCGAGTCGCCCGACGTGATCGCGTTCAGGCCCACGCCCGCGAGGTACAGGCCGAGCACGACGATCGCACCGCGTTCCAGCGCGACCAGGTGCGCGGGCCGGTCAGAATTCGATTTGTGAGCCAAGTTCCACCACCCGGTTCGGCGGGAGGCGGAAGAACCGGGCAGCGCTCTCCGCGTTCCGCATCATCGACGCGAAGATCTTTTCGCGCCATTGCATCATTCCGCTCGACCGTTTCGTCACGATCAGCGTCTCCCGTCCAAGAAAGTACGTCGTCTCCATCGGCTCGATGAGCAGGCCTTTCTCCGCGGCCGTTTCGAGCAGCGCCGGCACATCGATGTCTTCCATGTACCCGTAACGCGCGTTCACGCGATGAATCCCTTCGCCCAGTTCCTCGACGCTCAGCCGCTCCTCGCCGCGGATGTGGGAGATCTCCTCGCTCGCGATGGTCAGGAGGATCACTCTCTGGTGCAGCGCCTTGTAGTGTTTGAGACTGTGCAGCAGCGACGCGGGGATGACTTCGGGATTGCGATGCATGAATACCGCGGTCCCCGGCACGCGGATCGGCGGGCGCGTGCGCAGCGACTGGATGAAGAGCTCCGGCGAAAGCGCTCCCTCCCGCAGCTTTGCCGAGAGGATCTCGCGTCCGCGCCGCCAGGTCGTCATGAACGTGAAGACGACTGCAGCGACGAGCAGCGGGAACCATCCGCCGTCTGCGATCTTGAAGTAGTTGGCCGTCATGAATGCCACGTCGGCGATCAGGAATCCGACCGTCACCAGCCCGGCCACGAGCCTGCTCCAGCCGCGCAGTCCGCGCGCCACGACGTACGCGAGAATCGTGGTGATGATCATCGTCGTGCTGACAGCGACGCCGTACGCGCCGGCGATCGCGCTCGACGATCCGAATCCGATGACCAGGATGATCGTCGCCATCATCAGCGCCCAGTTCACGGTCGGCATGTAGATCTGGCCGATCTCCGCTGCCGACGTGTGGATGATCTCCATGCGCGGCAGGTAGCCGAGCTGAATGGCCTGGCGCGTCAGCGAGAACGCGCCTGAGATCATCGCCTGCGACGCAATGATCGTGGCCATCGCCGCCAGCACCACGAGCGGATACAGCATCCACTTCGGCGCGAGCAGATAGAACGGATTCACGGCCTTCGTCGGGTCGGAGATCAGCAGCGCACCCTGTCCGAGGTACTGCAGCAGCAGCGACGGGGCGACGATGAAGAACCAGTCGATCTGGATCGGCTTCTCGCCGAAATGGCCGAGGTCCGCGTACAACGCCTCGCCGCCGGTTGCCACGAGGAAGACCGCGCCGAGAACGAGGAAGCCCGGCAGGCCGTTGTTCATGAAGAACGTGACCGCGTGGACGGGATTGAGCGCCAACAACACGGAAGGAGCCATGAGAATCCCGCGAACACCGAGGATTGCGAGCATCGCGAACCACACCAGCGTGATCGGTCCGAAGATCTTTCCGACGCCGGCCGTCCCGCGCCGCTGAAACATGAACAGCAGGATCAGGATGACGATCGTGATCGGGATGACGTACGGCTTGAAGAAGGGCGTCGCCACCTCGAGACCCTCGATCGCACTCAACACCGAGATCGCCGGTGTGATCATTCCATCGCCGTAAAGCAGCGCCGCTCCGAACACTCCCAAAGCGACGAGCGTCGCCTTGACGGCCGGATGCCGCGGCTTCGTCAATCCGATCAAACCGAGCAGCGCGAGGATGCCGCCTTCCCCTCGGTTGTCGAAACGGATCACGTAGACGTGGTACTTGATCGTGACGACGATGACGAGCGTCCAGAAGATCAGCGACAGAACGCCGAAGACGTTCGCCTGCGAGAGTGGGACCGCGTGCGACCCGTGAAAGCATTCGCGCATCGCGTAAAGGGGGCTGGTACCGATGTCGCCGTAGACGATCCCGAGTGCGAGGAGCGAGAGCGACAGGAGACGCTTTCCGCTGACCTCCTTGTGCTGGTGATTCGTTGCCGCTGCGTCTGTCGCTGGTTCGGGGTTCGTCATTGCGCGCGGAGTCTAGCGCGCTAACTTCATGGCAGGATTGATCTTAACGGATTCTTAAGGTGGTTCGTCCGCGGCGGTGTCGATGATGACGAGGTCGAATCCGCGCCCGCGGTCGAGCAGCTTGTGCACGATGCTCGGCACGAAACGGCTCAGGAAGCCGGGCCGGGTCGGTTTTCCGACGACGAGCAGGTTGATCCGCGTCTCCTCGGCGAACGCGCAGATCGCGCCCGCAACGTCCTCCGACTCGCGCGTGACGACCGTGGCGCCGAGGGAGATCGCGAGCTGCACGTTTTCGCTCAGCTTCCGATGCTCCTCGGCGGTGATGTTCTGCGGATGTTCGCGCCGCTGCCGGACGTAGACGGCGAACCATCGCGTGTTCATCCGGCCTGCGAGGCGCGAGGCGCGCAGAACGAGCGGCCTGGCGATCTCCGGATCGAACGGGACGGCGACGGCGAGTCGGACTTCGGCGGAGGCGTCGGAAGGCGCGATGCTCCGGCCGGTGAACGTCGCCGTCTGCAGCAGCGCCAGTTCGCGCAGGCGCGTCAGCATCTCGGCGCGGAAGAAATTCTCGAGCGCACGCCGCGCCTGCTCCGGCGGATAGATCTTTCCCTGCCGCAGACGTTCCTGCAGCTCGGGGACCGGGATGTCCACGAGGATCACGCTGTCGGCTTCGCGGAGGATGCGGTCCGGCACGCGCTCGCGGATGTCGATTCCCGTCGCAGAGCGGACGATGTCCTGCACTCCTTCGAGATGCTGGACGTTGAGCGCGGTCATCACGGAGGTTCCGGTGCTCAGGATCTCCTCCACGTCCTGCCATCGTTTCTCGTTGCGCGAGCCGGCGGCGTTCGTGTGCGGCAGCTCGTCGACGACGACGATGTCGGGACGGCGCGCGAGGATCGCGTCGAGGTCCATCTCCTCGATCACCACATCCTTGTAACTGACGCGCTTGCGAGGAATGACCTCGAGATCGCCCACGCGCGCGGCCGTCTCCGCACGGCCGTGCGGCTCGATGAAGCCGATCACGATGTCGACGCCAGCGCGCCGCGCGGCGTGTGCGTCGTCGAGCATGCGCATCGACTTGCCGACGCCCGCGGCCATGCCGAGGTAAACCTTTAACCGTCCGCGTCCGGCGCGAGTCGTGCCGGCCAGACGAAGGAGCTCGTCAGGGTCGGGACGGGTCGGCTCAGGTGCGCGTGGCATGGTGTCTAAGGACGAGCAGCGGCGGTTTGCGTTCCATCAGAGCATCTCGAGTATAGGGTTTGGTATGGAGTGCGGCAGCGGAGTACTCGCGCTGCCATGTTCCCTCGGCAGACCCCAGCTGCCGCTTTCCATTGCGGCAGCGTCGAGCTGCCGCGGGCGGGGGCCGCAGCTCGACGCTGCGGCGATCAAAAGCGGCAGCACCGCTCCGCTATGCTGCCGCACTCCACACATGACCTACGCCAACCGCAAAGTGACGAGCAGAACGTCGATGATCTTGATTCCGGCGAACGGCAGCGCGATCCCTCCCAGTCCGTAGACGAGCATGTTCCTCCGCAAGATCGCCGCCGCGCCGAGCGGTCGGTACGCGACCCCGCGCAAGGCCAGCGGAATCAGCGCGATGATGATCACGGCGTTGAAGATGACCGCCGAGAGAATCGCGGAGGCCGGCGTCGCGAGCCGCATTACGTTCAGAGCCGCCAGCTGTGGGAACGCCAGGATGAACATGGCCGGAATGATGGCGAAGTATTTGGCCACGTCGTTCGCGATCGAAAACGTCGTCAGCGCGCCGCGGGTCATCAGAAGCTGCTTGCCGATCTCGACGATCTCGATCAGCTTCGTCGGATTCGAGTCGAGGTCGACCATGTTGCCGGCTTCTTTCGCCGCCTGCGTTCCGGTGTTCATCGCCACGCCGACGTCCGCCTGCGCCAGCGCGGGCGCGTCGTTCGTCCCGTCGCCGGTCATGGCGACGAGCTTGCCTCCCTGCTGTTCACGGCGGATGAGCTTGAGCTTGTCCTCCGGCGTGGCTTCGGCGAGGAAATCGTCCACGCCCGCTTCGCGGGCGATCGTGTCCGCGGTGAGCGGGTTGTCGCCGGTGATCATCACCGTTCGGATGCCCATCATGCGCAGACGGTCGAAGCGATCGCGCATTCCGCCCTTCACGACGTCCTTCAGATAGATGACGCCGAGGACGTGAGCGCCTTCGGCGACGACGAGCGGCGTGCCGCCGGCCCCCGCAATCGTCGCAACGTCGCTGCGGACCTCCTTCGACAACTGACCGCCGCTCTCACGCACGAACGCGTCGATCGCGTCCGCCGCGCCTTTGCGCACGCGGCGTCCGTCGGCGAGGTCGACGCCCGACATGCGGGTCTTCGCCGTGAACGGAACGAAGTGACCGCCGAGCTCGCGGAGCTCGCGGCCGCGAATGCCAAACTGCTCTTTCGCCAGCACGACGATCGAGCGCCCTTCGGGGGTCTCGTCGGCGAGGGAGGAGAGTTGCGCGATCTCGGCGAGTCGACGAAGGTCGATGCCGGGCGCGGGACGGAGCTCGGTCGCTTGACGATTGCCGAGCGTGATCGTGCCGGTCTTGTCCAGCAGCAACGTGTCGACGTCGCCCGCCGCTTCCACGGCGCGGCCGGACATCGCCAGCACGTTGTGCCGCACGAGCCGGTCCATCCCGGCGATGCCGATCGCGGAGATCAGCGCGCCGATGGTCGTCGGAATCAGGCAGACAAGCAGCGCGATCAGCACCGGTACGGGGATGTGCGCGTTCGCGTACTGAGCGAACGGCTGCAGCGACACGACCACGAAGAGGAAGATCAGGGTGAGAACGGCGAGCAGGATGTTCAGCGCGATCTCGTTCGGAGTCTTCTGTCGCTCCGCTCCTTCGACGAGTTTGATCATCCGGTCGATGAACGTGTTGCCCGGCTCGGACGTGATCTCGACGACGATCCGATCCGAAAGCACGGTCGTGCCGCCGGTGACCGCGGAGCGGTCGCCGCCCGCCTCGCGAATGACCGGCGCGGATTCGCCGGTGATCGCCGCCTCGTTGACCGATGCGATGCCTTCGATGACCGTGCCGTCGCCGGGGATGATCTGATTCACCTCGACGACGACGAGGTCGCCTTTGCGAAGCATCGACGCGGCCACTTGCTCTTCTCGCCGTTCGGGACCGACCAGCCGCCGCGCGACCGTTTCGGTCTTTGTCCTGCGAAGCGCATCCGCCTGCGCCTTGCCGCGCCCTTCTGCCATCGCTTCCGCGAAGTTCGCGAACAACACCGTGAACCACAGCCAGAACGCGACCTGTCCGGTGAACAGCGGCGTGCCCGTGCCGGAGATGAGCTCCTGCACGAAGATGCCGGTGGTGATCGCGCTCCCGAGCTCGACGATGAACATCACCGGGTTCTTGACCTGAATCCGGGGGTCGAGCTTCTTCAGCGAATCAAAGGCCGCGCGTCCGAGGATCGCGCGGTTCCAGAGAGAGATTTTCTTTGCCTTGCTCATCGCGCCGTCCCCCGAGTAACCCTCTCCCCGCTTTGCGGGGAGAGGGGGGCGCGAAGCGCCGGGTGAGGGGACGCGCCTTGCTCCGAACGCGACCCCTCATCCGCCTTCGGCACCTTCTCCCCGTGTGCGTGGAGAAGGGCGCTGGATGCATCGAGCGCCAGATTCAGCTCGAGCACGTTCACGCGCGAGCGCCCGAAGACGCCGAACGTCGGGCCGTCGGTGTGTTTGCGAACGAGATCGCGGATGCGGGCGGGATCCGCGTTGCGCGTGCGCGCAACGCGCGCGACCTGCAGCTCTGCCGCATCGGGAGGAATGTGGGGATCGAGTCCGGCGCCGCTGGCGGTGATCATCTCGGACGGCACGTTTGCCGCCGGAGTGTCTTCTCCGGCGGTCCTCGCATCGAGGCGCTCGCGAACGAGCTTCAGATGATCGGGATTCGACGGTCCGTAATTGCTCCCGCCCGTCGATGCCGCGTTATAGTCGACCGCGGAAGGCCGCGGGTGAAAGTACCGCGGCTCCACGAAGTTCTGAGCGATCAGCGACGATCCGACGACCGTCCCGTCCGCGCGCCGCACGAGACTTCCCTCGGCCTGCCGCGGAAAGACTACGCGTCCGATGCTCCACACGAGCAAGTGGTAGCCGCCGCCGAAGAGGACCATCGTCACGAGCGTGAAGAGAACACCACGTTTGATTTCTTTGAGCATTGCGTCCTTCCGTCAACGCATGGCCAGGAATTCGGCGATCGGGCCGAGCACGGCGACGGGCATGAACATCAGCAGTCCGAGCACGACGACCACCGAGAAGAGCGCGAGCCCAAACGTCGCGCTGTCCGCGCGAAGCGAGCCGGCCCCCTCGGGCGCCGCGGGCTTCGCCGCAAGCGCGGCGGACAACGCAAGCGGCAGAATGATCGGAATGTAGCGGCCGAGGAGCATGACCAGCCCGGTGGCGATGTTCCAGAACGGCGTGTTGTCGCCAAGTCCTTCGAACCCGGAACCGTTGTTGGCCGCCGACGAGCTGAATTCGTACAACATCTCGGAGAAGCCGTGTGCTCCGGGGTTCTTGAGCCAGCCGAGCGCAGTGCCGGGATCTTTGGTCGTTGCCCAGACAGAGCAGGCGATCGCGGTGCCGCCGAGGATCAGCAGGGGATGGAGCAGCAGCACGAGGCTGGCCAGCTTCATCTCCTTCCCTTCGACTTTCTTGCCGAGAAACTCCGGCGTGCGGCCGATCATCATTCCGGTCACGAAGACCGTCACGATGATGAAGATCAACATGTTGATGAAGCCGACGCCGACGCCGCCGAAGATGTTGTTGAGCCACATCCCGATCATCGGCACGAGTCCGCCGAGCGGCGTCAGCGAGTCGTGCATGCTGTTGACCGAGCCGTTCGACGTGACCGTGGTGGTCGTTGCCCAGAGCGCCGAAAGGCCCGCGCCGATGCGCACTTCTTTCCCTTCCATCGAGGCGCCGAGCTCCTGACTGAGCGCGAATCCGACGAGCGGCAGATAGAGCGCGAGCATCGTAATGAAGATCACGACGGCCAGACGCCGGCGCTGAAGCATGTAACCGAGCGTCCAGACCATCGCCATCGGAATGATGGCGATCGACCACGTCTCGACGAGGTTGGACAACGGCGTCGGGTTCTCGTAGGGATGCGCGGAGTTCGGACCGAAGTAGCCGCCGCCGTTGGTACCGAGCTGCTTGATCGCGACCTCGGCCGCGACCGGGCCGCGGGCGATGGTCTGCTCCTGTCCTTCGACGGTCGTGGCTTTCACGGCGCCGTCGAACGTCATCGGCGTTCCCTGCCAGATCACGATCGTGGCCACGAGAATCGCCAGCGGCAGCAGGATGCGGACGCTGGCGCGGGTAACGTCGACATAGAAGTTGCCGAGCTTCGTGAGACGGTTTCCGCCGAGGGCGCGGATGATTGCCGCAAGGGCAGCCATGCCGGTCGCCGCCGTCACGAACTGCAGGAACGTAATGACGATCATCTGCGAGAGGTATGACAGGCCGGTCTCGCCGCTGTAATGCTGGAGATTCGTGTTGGTGACGAAGCTCGAGATCGTATTGAAGGCCAGCGTCGGCTCCATCTTTCCGATCTTGTCTGGATTGAGGAACAGAACGCCCTGAAGCATCACCACCGCGAACGTGGCCAGCCACATCACGCCGTTTGAGAAGAGCAGCGACTTCGAGTACGCCTTCCAGTCCTGTTCTTCGTTCGGATCGACGGTCGAGAGACGCAGCACGACCCGCTCGATGGGGACGAGGATCGGATCGAGCCAGGTCTTCTGGCCGCTGAATACGCGGGCCATGTAGCGGCCGATCGGGAAGCTCGTCGCGATTGTGAGACCGATCGTGAGAACGACTGCGAGAATTTCGAGTGCCATGATGATTGCGCCTCAGAAACGCTCGGGACGGAGCATCGCGTAGAAGAGGTACGCGGCAACCAGCAGGCAAAGGACGAGCAGGAAGATGTTGAACATGTTGTGACCTCGATTCAGAACTTGACGACCACGCCGGCCAGCGCGAGAAACTGGCAATCGGTGGTCGTGTCGTTCTTGAAGAAAACGTCCGCATTCGATTTGTCGTAGCGTCCTTCGAGCTTCACGATCACGTTTTCGCGGGGACGCGTTTCGTAGGTCAACGTTCCCTCGCGCACCGTCTGAGCGAATCCGGTGATGCCGTTGTCGGGATCGTGGAAGCGCTCGGCGCGGAAGGCGATCGCGTGCCGGCCGCTCAGCGCATACCGCGCGGCGATCCCGACGCCGTTCCAGTCCGCATCGTCGGCATTGGGGATCTCCTGCGACCCGAGATCGACCGTGCCCGCGAGCTGCAGTTGCGGCGTGGCCTTGTAGATCACGACGACGTCGACGAACTTGCGCAGGGAATCGTCGTCGTCCGCGAGCTCGGGGCCGAGAAACGTGTTCAGCGATGCGGTCCATGCGCCGCTGCTGTACGCGATCTGGGTGCCGATGGCTTTGCCGTCGTTGTTGTCGTTGATCAACTGCCAGCCATTGAGCAGATCGACGCGGCCGGACCAGTGCTCATTGAACGCGTAGCTCGCCTTGACGCCGGCCTGATAGTAGGGCGAGGCTTCGCCCATGATGCCGCGCGTGTAATTCCAGTTGTCCTTGGAGTAGAAACCTTCCAGGCCGATGTGCGACGGATAGATCCCGCCCTCCAGCACGACGCCGTTTCCGAGCCGATAGGCGACCGAGGCCTGATAGATGTGCCGGAACTTCCCCGGCCCTCCCGGTTCTCCGCCGTGAACGACGTCGGTGCCTTCTCCCGCGTTCAGCGAGAGCGTGAAGCCGACGGGCTGCTCCGCCGAGACGGGGCGTGTCCACTGCACCTGCGCGAGATTGAGCGAAAACTCATTCGCGCGCTTCGCGGTCGTGCCGGCGCCCGGAAAGAAGTTCTGGTGATTGTCCGGCCGGTTGTCGTTCCACGCGAAATTGAGATCGATGAAACCGCTGAACGAGATGGGCGGCGGCTCCTGTGCCTGACTCGCGGATGCGAGGATCAAGAAGACAATAGCTAAGAAATAGAACGGACGACTATCGGAACGAGGGATCACGAAATCAAGGCTCCTTCACGAACGGTTGCGGGCGAAGAGTGCCGGTGTGCCGACCCATGCGGCGAGCATCACGGCGCGGAGCGCGGAAGAGGCAGGAGAGCCAAGGAGAAAGAACCACGCGTGATGGGCGTTGAACGTCATCGCGATCTCCGCTCCGATCCCGAGCGCGAACCACACAATGCCGACCAGCAGCGCGTGATCGAGGGTCGCGGCCGGCGAGGCCAGGCGCATGTAGGCCCAGGCAACGGCCACGATCACGACGATCTTGCCCAACGCGACACCGAGCGCAGGAATCGGAGCGAGCAGCTGATGCGTCTCGAACACCAGGAAAGCGGCGAGCGCCCAGAATGAGACGATCATCGCGGCGGTCAGCGGGAGAGGGATCCGTCTGGTCCGAGCTTCGCGAGTTGCGTGCACCATGGCAGTCATTTCGGCCTCCTGGTTCCTTCAACAAGGACGCGGCTCGGCCGTCGTAAGGGACTCCGAAAGCCGGGCGACGGGAAAGCGAAAAGGTGAATGAAGATTTTGTTAAGGCGAGACCAGCGGCGAGGCCAAGGGCTCGGCAATGAAGCGATATCCGACCCACGGCTCGGTGATGATGTATCGCGGCGATGACGGATCGGGCTCGACCTTCTTTCGGAGTGCGCTCATGTGGACGCGCACCGTGTCGACCGTCGTTCCGGGCGCGTCGCGCCAGATGCGCGCGATGATGTGATCGGTGAACATCGGTTTCCCGGCATTGACCGCCAACAGTTCCAGCAGCGCGTATTCGGTCGGCGTGAGCCGGACGTCGCGGCCTTCCTGAACCACGCGGCGACGCTCCAGATCGATCGTCAGTCCGTCGAACAGCAGCACCTTCGTCGCCGCGCCACCGAAGCGCCGCAGTTGCGCGCGGATTCGCGCGAGCAGTTCCGGCACGGAGAAAGGCTTGGTCACGAAATCGTCCGCGCCGAGGTCCAGCGCACGAATCTTGTCGGCGTCGTTGGCGCGGACCGAGAGCACGATGATCGGAGTCTGGGACGTTGCGCGGATCGCCGAGATCAACTCGAAGCCGTCCGAGCGCGTCATCGATAGATCGGTGAGCACGAGGTCGGGTGCATGCGAGGCAAACGCGCGGATGCCTTCCTGACCTTCGCTTCCGAGGATCACCGTATAGCCGCTTGCGCGGAGCTCCCGCGCGATCGATTCGCGAATGGCGGGATCGTCGTCCACGAGCAGAATCACCGGCGCGATCGTCATGCGTGCTCCGCCTCGGCCACCATCGCCGGCAGGGGAGCCGCGGGGACGTCCAGCCGGGCGATCGTGCCGCCGCCCTGCCTCGGCGTGATGCCGATCGTGCCGCCGTTCGCGGCGGCGAGGCTGCGCGCGATCTCCAGTCCGAGGCCGCGCTGCGCGACGTCGCTGGTTGCGCCGGCGAGAAGATTGCCGTCCGCATCCGCGACTCCGGCCGGAAGGCCGGGGCCGCGGTCGAGCACTTCGATCCGCACGATCGAGGGATCGAGCGGATGCTGTCGTGCGATCAGCTCGATCGGCGCATCGGGCGGGGACACCCGGTGTGCGTTCTCGATCAGATTCACCAGGATCTCCAGCGCCAGCGACGGATCGACGTTCGCGTCCGGGCAGTCGTCCTCGACGCGCAGGGTCACGGGGCGCGATTGAAAGACGAGCGGCAGGTTCTCGCGCACGGCGTGAAACAGGTCGGCGGGCGGCGTGGGCTCGCGGCGCGGCTTCGCCTTCCCCGCCTCGAGACGCGCCATGGAGAGGAGGTTGTCGATCCGCCGCCGCAGCCGCCCCGTTTCGCCAGTGATTCCCGCCACGGGTTCCCGCAGTTCTTCGTCCTGCTCCGCTTTCCGGCGCAGAGTCTCCGTGTGAATCGTGATCGCGGTCAGCGGCGTCGCGAGATCGTGAGAGATCGCGCGGAGGAGGGATGTCTTCAGCGTCTCGCTTTCGCGCAGAGCCTGCACGTGTGCGTTGGCCTCGATGAATTTCTCGCGTTCCACCGCCAGCCCGACCAGCCGCGCCGCCGAAACGAGTGCCTGAAGCGACGCCTCCGTGCCTCGCGCGACCAACGCCCCAGTCGTCTTACCGCCGAGGAACAGCGGCAGATAGACGTCGCGTCCGAGCGGAGAAGGGAATTCGAGCGGTTCGCTGTGGCGGCCCACGCCCGCGATCAGGTCTTCGATCTCGTCCGGTTTGTCGCCGAGCCACCAGACCACGTTCTGCCGGTACGGACTTCCGTCGAAGAGGACGAGCCCTCCCTCGCGCGCCCCAAACAGCGTCAGCGCGCGGCCCGCCGCCTGGCCCAGCGCGCCGACGCGATTGGTCGCGGTGAAGAGATCGATGCTGAGGTTGTAGAGCGTTTCCAGTTCGGATCGGCGTTGCTCCGCCTGTTGCGCCTGGATCCGCGCGGCGATCACCAACCGGCTCACGGTGACCGACGTCACGAGGAGTGCCACGAGGGCGACCCAGTTCGACGGGTCGGCGATCGTGAATGTGTAGAGGGGAGGGAGGAAGAAGAAGTTGTACGCGAGCGTCGCCAGGACCGAGGACACCGTTCCGACGAGCAATCCGCCGCGAAGGGACGCGAACAGGACGACGATCAGAAACGCAAACCCGACCGTGCTCGGCTGGAGTTTCATCTCATGACCGACCGCAGTGACGGCGGCGGTTCCGCCGAACGCGATCAGCCACGGGATCGAGCTTGCAACGACGCGCGAGGCCATCGCATACCGATTAACACGGACGCGCAGCGACGCTCGTTAAGGGGTCGTTAAGGGCGCCTTAAGGTTTGGGCGATGGCAGAGAATTGGCCTCGGAGCGACCGTATGTGTCCAAGGCTAGGCCAACCAGCGGTGCCGGCCGTGCCGGCTACTCGGGAATCACGATGCTCGACCACGGGAGCTTGCGGACCGCCATCACCGTCGCGTCGATGTCCTGCTGCGTCGAGGACGTGCCCAGCGTGCGCTGTACGTAATCGATCTCGGTCGAAACGAGGCGGTGCGTAAGCAGTCTCGTGGCGGCCTTCGTGATGTTCAGTGCGGACACAGGCATCTTCTTGATTTTGACCTTCGGCGTGGGCATGGGCTGTCCTTCGGTTGAGGGTTGGAAAACCATCGATCGGAGAGCGGCGCGCCGTCCAAACGGTGAGTCCGCTGAGAATCCCGATTCTCCTCGGCACATTCGACAACCGGAGGGACCGCGCTAAACTTCCCCTTGTGACCGAACACCAGCTCGCGCCCCAAAGCCCGCCCTCCCGCACCAGATCGTGGCTGCTCATGCTGCTCGTGGCGGTAGCGTTGGGAGTGCCGGCCGGGTTTCTGTTCGCGCACGCGGTGCGCATGCCGGCGGTCAAGCAGCTCGCAAACTACCAGCCCGCGATCATCACCCGCATCTATGACCGCAACGGCGTTGCCTTCGCGGAGTACTCGATCCAGAAGCGCATCGTCGTGCCGAAGCGGGACATGGCCCAGGTGTTCGTCGAAGCAGTCATCGCCACCGAGGACTCCGAGTTCTACAAACACGGCGGCGTCGATCCGAAGGCCATTCTGCGCGCCCTCATCAAAGACGTCATCGAGCGCAGCCGCGTGCAGGGCGCATCGACGCTCACCCAACAGTTGGCGAAGCAGGTTTTCCTCACACCCGAAAAAACCATTCGCCGCAAGGTGAACGAGGCCTTCCTCGCCGTCCAGATCGAGAAGGACTTCACCAAGGACCAGATCTTCGAGCTCTACGCGAACCAGGTCTACCTCGGACACGGCGCATATGGCGTCGAAGCAGCGTCGCGCATGTACTTCGGCAAGCACGCGAAGGAGCTGACGCTCCCCGAGGCCGCGGTGATCGCCGCGCTGATCCGCTCGCCGATGTACTACAGCCCCCTCACGCATCCCGATCGAGCGAAGTACCGGCGCGACTACGTGCTGCGACGCATGCTCGCCGAGAAGTTCATCACCGCGGAGCAGTATCAGCAGGCGGTGAACGCACCGATCACCCTCGGCACGTACAAAGAGACCGCGCCGCGCGTCGGCGCGTACTTCACCGAGGAGATCCGCCAGTACATCGAGAACGACGAGAAATTCGGCGTCGAGAACCTCTATCGCAGCGGATTGAAAGTCGAGTCGACGCTCGATCTGGAGATCCAGCAGATCACCGAGCTCGCATTGCAGAGAGGGCTGCGCAGGTTCGACAAGCGCCGTGGTTTCCGCAAGCCCACGCGGAATCTTGTTACTGAGGGACTCGATCCCGAGACCTACCGCGATCCGAGCTGGAGCAACGAGCCGTACGCGCTCGATCGTCTCTATCCCGCGATCGTGCTCGACGTGACGAAAGATGCGATGACCGTGCGCGTGCATCGCGACCGCATCGTGCTCCCGGCGGCGGCGTGGGCCTGGACGAAGAAGAAGACCATGGACGGCGTCCTCAAACGCGGCGACGTCGTGCACGTCCTGCAGTCCGAGGATGCGAAGACGAAACTGCGCGCGTGGCGGCTCGATCAAATGCCTAACGTGCAGGGCGCCGTGGTCGTGCTCGACGTCAAGTCGGGCGAAATCCGCGCGCTCGCGGGCGGCTACGATTTTCAGATGTCGAAGTTCAATCGCGCCGTGCAGTCGCGGCGGCAGACCGGATCGTCGTTCAAGCCGTTCGTCTACGGCGCGGCGTTCGAGACCGGACTGACGCCGGGCGACACGCTGTTCGACGCGCCGATCGAGATCCCGGTCGGCAATCAGATCTACGCGCCGAAGAACTACTACGGCAAGTACGCCGGCATCGTGACGATTCAGCGCGCGATCGAGCTCTCGATCAACGTGCCGGCGGTGAAGACGTACATGATGGCCGGCGGCGACCGCGTGGTCGATTTCACGCGGCGCTGCGGCATCACCGCCGATCTGCCGCGGTATCCGTCGCTGTCCCTCGGCGCCGCGGGCGTCTCACCGCTGGAGATGACCGCCGCGTACAACGTGTTCGCGAACAACGGTGTGTACGTCAAGCCGCGCTACATCCGGAAGATCTCGGACCAGACCGATCACGTGCTCGAGGAGAAGTTGCCGCAGCTGTCCGAGGCGACGTCGCCGCAGGTTGCGTACGAGCTCGCGTACATGATGAAGGGCGTGATCGACCGCGGCACCGCGTACGCCGCGCACACGCTTGCGGATCCACTGGCGGGGAAGACCGGCACGACGAACGGCTACACCGACGCGTGGTTCATCGGCTTCTCGCCGGAGTTCACGGTGGGCGTGTGGACCGGCTACGACGATCCCGCGAAGTCCCTCGGCGGCGGCGCAACCGGCGCGGACGTCGCGCTGCCGATCTGGATCGACATGTTCAAGCAGTTCGAGGAGAAAAAGCTGCGTGCCGCGAAGCCCGATTTCGAAGCGCCACCCGGCGTCGTGGTCGTGCCGATGGATCTCTACTCCGGACGCCGCGGCAGCGGCCCGTGCAGCCGCGTGGTCATGCAGGCGTTCGTCGCCGGACAGGAACCGGACAAGGACTGCAGCGGCGCGTCGGTGGAAGTGAGCAAGCTGCCGTACTACCTGCAGCGGCCGTTCTACACGCCGAAGGAAGCGGAGCCGACGCAGGCCGCGAACGACGAGTCGGCGCAGGCAGGGGAAAGCGCGGAGTCGCCCACGCCCGCGGCACCGGCGACGCCGGCGACGGACACCTCGGGGAGATAGGACAAATAGGACGGATAGGACTCATAGGACGTCCTATTCGTCCCATGAGTCCTATTCGTCCTATGACGATCACCGCGCCGCAGGCACGTACCGCGTGATCATCTCCACGATCTTGTCGCGCGTCAGCGGCTTGCGCATCCACGCATTCGCGCCCGAGCTCGGGAACATCTCTTCCAGCGAGCGCTCCGGGAGGTCGGAGATGAGGATGATCGGGATGTCCCGCTTGTTCGACTGCGACTTCAGCACTTCGCTCAGGCGGTTGCCCTTGATGCTGGGCAAGTTCACGTCGAGAAAGATGATGTCCGGCGTGTTGCTGGCCAGGACGTGATTGAACTCGATCCAGCTCGAGGCCGTGAGGACGGTACATCCCTCGCGCTCGAGCAGCGCGCGCCCGAGCTTCAGGACGAGCGGGTTGTCGTCGAGGATCAATACCGTTACGTTCGATAAAGCAGGCATGTGCTCTGTTCTTCGCTTTCGAGTTGTTTGAGATCAACCGGACGGCTACGGACCACATGATACTCTCTCGACCCGCATGAGCGAGTCCGAAACCACCGACAAACGGCGCTTCATGTGGCCGGCGGAATACTACTCCGGTCCGTCACCGCGCGCGGTGCTTCCCCGGGGCGTGACGTTCGGTTGCGGTGCGGCCGCGATCGCGGCCCTGCTCATCGTCTTCGCGGGTGGAGCGTTCATGGCCTCCGGCGGACTCGTGCAGTTCATGGACTTCGCCCTCGGCATGAGCATGGGCGACGTGCGCGGGATGTACACGAGCGAGGTGACCTCGGCGCAGAAGGACGAGCTGGAGAGGGCGATCGAGCAACTGCGGGCCGGCCTCCGCGAAGGAAAAGTCCCGGTCACGAAGCTCGACCCGGTGATGCAATCCATGCGCAAAGGCATCTCGGACCGGAAACTGACGCCGGCCGAGGTGAACGCGCTCGCTGCCGCCGCGCGAAATGCGGCCGACGTAGGACGGGCTTCAGCCCATTCCAAAGGCGCGACGCCGTGAAGAAGCTCGCGATCGTCCTGCTCTCCATCACCCTCGCCTGCGCCCAGAAACCGGAGCGCCGTTTGACCGAGGCGGAGCTGCGCATGATCGTCACCGCGCAGTCCCTCGGCGATTGGGGCATTCCCGATCTCGACGCGCGCGCGCAGAAGATCGAGACCATCCCTGGAATCGACGGCTCGCTCCGCGTGAAGTGCGAGTACGACTCGGACCTCATTCCGAATGCGAAGCAGCCTCTCTTCTACGTGTCGGACGCGCATTTCTACACGACCGCGATCGGCGCCGAGAAGGGATTCCGGGAGGCCATTGCCGCGTACAAGGAAGGCGTCTCGCGCGTCCGCGGCCGGCACGTGCACGAGGCTCCGACCCTGCTGAAAATGGGCGACGAGAGGTACTCCGCATACATCCAGAACGGTAAGGTCATCACCGGGAACATCTTCGTCATCCGCCGCGGCCGCGTGCTTCACTCGCTCGTGATCAGCAAGCTCTATTTCGACGAGGTCGACGGCATCCGCCGGCTCTTCGCGCCGATGCTCGAGGCAGCGGCGAAGTTCGAGAATTCCTGAACGTGAAAACGTCGAACGCTGTTGTCCTCGTAGTCGCGCTCTTCGGAGGGCTGTTCTATTTCGGCTGGCGCGGGATCTCTTCGCGCCCTCCGAAGGACGCGGAAAAACGTCTGATCCTCGACGCCGATGAGCTCGAGAAGCTCGGCCGGAATCTCAAGCCCAAATGTGAGAAGTACACCTCGAAGCTTCATCTCGACGGCACGCGCGACGTCGATTTCGAATACGACTGCGGCCCGACGGCCACGATCTACATCAATTCGATAGCGGAGATCAGCCGCAGCTCACGCGGCGCGCGCGAGTCCTTCGCGATGTCCATCGCGGCCTACGAGGCCGCCATGGCCGCCGGCGGAAAAACGGTCGATCGGCGCAGGGACCTCCTCACGCTCGGCGACCAGCATTACGCCGCGTTGCTCCGGAACGGCACGAGAACGGGCGGCAATGTGTTCGTCGTACGGCAGGGACGCGTCCTGCATGTACTCGTGCTGGTCGGTTTCTACCTGGACAACCCCGACGACGTCCATCGACTCTTCGCGCCGCTGCTCGAAGAATCGAAGAAGCAGTACGGAACCTGACTGAACCGTGAAAGCGTCCACCGTCGTACTCGCAATCGTGCTCGCCCTCTGCGGAGTGGCGAGCGTCGTGGCGATCATCGCAGGGCTGATCTACTTCGGCGGGCGCGGGATCTCCTCGCGTCCCGCCACGGACGCGGAGAGACGTCTGATCCTCAGCGCGACATCCTTCGAGAAATTCGGCGAAACGCTCGAGCCGAAGTGTCAGAAGTACACCTCGCGGGTCAACCTCGACGGAACGCGCGAGGTCGAGCTCGAATACGACTGCGGCGAGAGCTCCGCGGTCTTCATCACTTCGGAAGCGGAGATCTGCCGCAGCGTGCGCGAGGCCCGCGAGTCTTTCGCGCTGTCGATCGGGGCATACAAGGCTGGCCTGACCATCGGCGGCGGAACGGTCGAGGCGCGCCCGGAGCTGCTCTCGCTGGGCGATCAGCATTACGCCGCACTGGTGAGGAGCGGTACAAACGTCGTCGGGTGCGTGTTTGTCGTACGGCAGGGCCGCGTGGTACACGCGCTCGTGACGACCGGCATCTACTTCGACGACCCCGACGACATCCGCGACCTCTTCGCGCCGCTGCTCGAGGAATCGAAGAAGCAATACGGAAACTGATTACCTCATGTCCTTCAAGCTCATCTCTCCGTTCCAGCCCCAGGGCGATCAACCCCAGGCCATCGAGCAGCTCGTCGAAGGCATCGAGCGCGGCGACCGCGACCAAGTGCTCCTCGGCGTGACCGGCTCGGGCAAGACCTTCACGGTCGCGAAGGTGATCGAGCGCGTGAATCGCCCCACGCTCGTCCTCAGCCACAACAAGATCCTGGCCGCGCAGCTCTATCAGGAGTTCAAGAACTTCTTCCCCGACAACCGCGTCGAGTACTTCGTTTCCTACTACGACTATTACCAGCCCGAGGCGTACATCCCGCAGACCGATCTCTACATCGAAAAGGAGATGACCAAGAACGACGAGATCGACAAGCTGCGTCTCTCCGCGACGAAGGCCCTCTTCGAGCGCCGCGACGTGATCATCGTCGCCTCGGTCTCCTGCATCTACGGCATCGGCGACCCCGACCTGTACTACGGCATGCTGCTCTTCTTCGAGCGCGGCAAAGACAAGCCGATGACGGAGTACCTTCGCAAGCTGACGGAGATGCAGTACGAGCGGACGCCGTACGACCTCGCACGCGGCAACTTCCGCGTGCGCGGGGACGTGCTCGAGCTCTGGCCCGCGTACGAGGACGACGCGGTGCGCATCGAGTTCTTCGGCGACGAGATCGACAAGATGACCCGCATCGATCCGATCACGGGGAAGACCACGGGACGGACGTACGACCGGCTGGCGATCTATCCGCGCACGCACTACGTCACGCCGCGGGAGCGGCTCCTCGTGGCAATGGAGAACATTCGCATCGAGCTCGACGAGCGCGTCGCCGAATTGCGCGCGAACGACCGCCTGCTCGAGGCGCAGCGGCTCTCGCAGCGGACGATGTTCGACCTCGAGATGATCGCGGAGCTCGGCTACTGCAACGGCATCGAGAATTACTCGCGCCATCTCAGCGGACGGGTGAAAGGGCAGCCGCCGCCGACGCTCATCGACTACTTCCCCAACGATTTCCTGCTCGTCGTCGACGAGTCGCACCAGACCGTTCCGCAGGTGCGGGCGATGTGGGGCGGCGATCGCGCGCGCAAAGAGACGCTGGTCGAATACGGATTCCGTCTGCCCAGCGCGATCGACAACCGTCCGTTGTCGTTCGACGAGTTCGAGGGAAAGCTCGGACAGATCCTGTACGTCTCGGCGACGCCGGGGCCATACGAACTGACGAAGACGGGCGGCCTGTACGCGGAGCAGGTGATCCGTCCGACGGGCCTGCTCGATCCGACGATCATCATCCGCCCGGTGAAGGGTCAGGTGGACGATCTGATCGGCGTCATTCGCGAGCGAACGGCGCTCGCGGAACGAGTGATGGTCACGACGCTGACGAAGCGGATGGCCGAGGACCTGAGCCGGTATCTGATGGAGCTGGGGATCAAGGTGAATTACCTGCACTCCGACGTCGAGACGATGGAGCGCATCGCCATCCTGCGCGACTTCCGCATGGGCGTGTTCGACGTACTGATCGGCATCAACCTCCTACGCGAAGGCCTCGACGTGCCGGAATGTTCGGCGGTGGCGATCCTCGACGCGGACAAGGAAGGTTTTCTGCGATCGCAGACGTCGCTCACGCAGACCATCGGCCGCGTGGCGCGCAATCTCAACGGAACGGCATTCCTGTACGCGGACCGGATCACGGACTCGCTGCGCTTCGCCATCGACGAGACCACCCGCCGCCGCACCGTGCAGCAGAAGTACAACGACGACCACGGCATCGAACCGGCGTCGATCATCAAGTCGGTGGACTCGGATCTGGTGAAGATGGCCAACCTCGACTACCTCGACGTGCCGCTGCCAGGACAGAAATCGAAATTCGACCTCGGCGAAGGAGAGGACCTCGACAAGGCCATCAGCCGTCTGTCGAAGGAGATGAAGGAAGCGGCGAAGAACCTCGACTTCGAGAAGGCGGCGGAGATCCGCGATCGCCTTCGCGAGCTGAAGGAAATGCGGATCTTCGTGTGAATCGGAACGCCGCCGTCCTCGGCGGCTGGTCGGGCGGCGTCCTCGCCGCCCCGCAGAACGCAGGCGCGGGACGCCTGCGGGCCAGCCGGCGCGGACGCCGGCGGTCCAGCATGACTCGTTTCCGGCACTCCGCTTGGATGGATCGGTCGTATGGACGCCTCTCCATGGCTACGGCTGTAACGCCGTAACGCCTTACCGCACAAGCACTTACTGCTTGCCTCGCCCTCTGAGTGGACCTACACTCGCGTCGTCCCACAATCCAAGAAGCGCGAGGGGTCAGCCGATGAACTTCGATGTGGCGACCATCAGCTATCCCGACGGCCGGGTGGCGAAACTGCCGCCGAATGATTTCTACGCACTTCCGCTGGGGGAGCGCATCGAGCTGCTCACGTCCAGCCGGATCAAGTTCGAGAAGGACCACCAGCCCATCTCACCGCTCGACGCGCTGAGGGTGAAGAGATGAAGCGGCGCCTGTTCACCGCGGCGCTGATCGTCGCGGCCACCATCTGGATCGGGACCGTCGCCGCGGCGTACGAGGCCATCCGCCGCTTCGAAACCACCCCCGGACTACCCGCCTCGGCCCCGCGCACGTGGCCGGCGGCGACGGCCGTCCCGCGCACGACCGGCGCATGGTCGTTGGTGATGCTCGTCCATCCGCACTGCTCATGCAGCCGCGCCAGCGTGAGCGAGCTCGCCGAGATCGTCGAGCAGGCGCCGCGCGGTGTGCAGACGACGGTTCTCGTCTTTCGGCCGAGGGAGATGGCTGCAGGGTGGGAGCGAACGAACGTCTACGACGCCGCGACGCGCCTCCGCCGCGCACGCGTGATGATCGATCACGACGGCGCCGAGGCGCAGCTCTTCGGCGGCTTCACCTCGGGACAGACATTTCTGTACGACGACGAGGGCCGGTTGCGCTACGCCGGCGGCGTGACCTCGCTGCGGGGACACGCGGGCATGAACCGCGGGCGCGCCGACGTCATTCGGATTGCCAGGGGACGCAACGGGGCCGGATCGCATCCGGTCTTCGGATGCACGATCACCACCACCGATCCAAAGGGAGACCCCCGATGAGCACGAACCCGACCACCGCAGCGCGCGCCGAGGAGCTTCACCGCGAGGAGACCACCCGCCGCCACGTCATGGTGAGCCGCATGTTCGCGATCCTGCTCGTCGTTCAATACCTCGCGTGCATCGGCGCGGCGTACGTCGTGTCGCCGTACACATGGGCCGGCAAGGAGCGCGTGCTGCACATGCACGTGTGGGTGGCCATTCTCGCGGGTGCCGGCATCACCATCCTGCCGGTGCTGCTGGCCATGGTTCGCCCCGCATCGCCGCTCACGCGTCATGTGATCGCCGCCTCGCAGATGCTCTCCTCGGCGCTGCTGATCCATCTCACCGGCGGCCGGATCGAGACGCACTTTCACGTATTCGGCTCGCTCGCATTTCTTGCCTTCTATCTCGATTGGAAAGTAATCCTCACCGCGACCGTCGTCGTCGCCTCCGACCATTTCGCGCGCGGCCTGCTGTGGCCGGAGTCGGTATACGGCGTCACGAATCCGGAGTGGTGGCGATTCCTCGAGCACGCGGGCTGGGTCGCGTTCGAGGACGTCTTCCTGATCTGGTCCTGCATTTTCGGACAACGTGAATTCCGAGCAGCCTCGGAGCGGCAGGCGGAGATGGAACGTTTGTCGGAGCAAGAGCAGCTCAAGACCGCCGCTCTGGAGATGGCGCTGAGCGAGATCCGCACGGCGACGGCGTAATTCAGCGCTTCCACGGAGCGCCGGCTTCCAGCCGGCCGGTCCGCCGGCATCTTGCCGGCACGCTCTCGCGAGGAACCCAGGCCGCCTGGAAGGCGGCGTAGCGGCCGGCTGGAAGCCGGCGCTCCGATCGTCTCAACTTGCGCGCTTCCAGGACTGCACTGTAATGAAGTTGTTGCCGCCGCGCGTAATGATCTCGCCGCGAATCGTCACCTTGTGGCCCATTTGAGCGATCAGCTCCGGCGGAACGGAGCTCTTGTCCCTGCCGGGCAATAGGACATAAGCAGTGCGAGACTGCGCGTCCACGACCGCGAGCGGAATTCCGCGCTTTGCGCACTCGATTCCGCAGGCCGCGTGCGCGACGCCGCCGATGCGGACTTTTGCATAACAGAACGTTTCCACGAGCTCACCTGTAATCGCGGGTTGCGAGGAACCGATCGTGCGCGACGCCGCGAAGACAGCAACGATGGCGATAATTGCAACAGCGGCGAAGGAGGCAAACTGCCTCCGGGTCATCTTTATCATGTTTCCTCCGGATATTGGATGAAGTTTCCGCCGGCGAAGACGAGGTCTTCCTCGAACGACTGGATTCTGTAGTTGAACCGGATGATCGGGTCCGCGTCGCCGTCGCTGCCTCGCGAGCGGATTCCGTACGATTTCGCGCCGACGCGCACCTCGAATTCATTTCCCCAGCCGTCGAGCCGCGGCGGAGGCATTCGCATGTATTTTGGAGTCAATGCTCGTTCGAGTGCATTGAGTGGCACCGGGGTGAGCGAGGTGAAATCGGTGGCGGTCAAGGACACAGGCAACGATTCGATCGCGTATGTATCCTCATCCGTTGCGCGGGCCTCGAGAGCGGTCGCGATTGTGCGCATGTCGGCCATCGTCCGTTTCTGCCGGCTTCGGTTCAGCGCGGTCAGGAAGTTCGGAATCGCGATGGCGCCGAGGATCGAGAGGACGATCACAATGGTCACCAGACAACCGGCGTTCCTGCGCAGCATTCGGCTCTCCTTCATAGCCTCAGACGCAGGACGTTCAATGCTGGTTTCGTCTATGCGCGATCGATCCGCAATGCAAAACAACCGTACGTTGGAAACCTGACGTGCAGAAACGCCGTCTCAGCATTGTCGAAGAATCGCGTAATGGTGCCGGCGCTGTCTCTGGGTGAAGTGAGCACGGCGTCGCGGATCTCTTCCGCGTCCGAGTACGCGCGGATGACGAACTGTTCGCGCAGATACGGCGGCGTTCCCGCGATCGGAAGGATGTCCCGCTCCACGCGCTCATCGCTCGCATTCGCGAGCACGAACACCGGTCCGTATTCTTTGTACGGTCCGACTTTGACGAACGGACTGAAACTCGCGAGGATCAGCTCTTCGCCGGCGCGAGCGCGCCGGAGCACGTCGCGGCACGGCTCGCCGCCCTGCGCGGTGACGCGTTTCACCGGCTGCCCGAGATCGTCGATGCCGTCGTTGCGAACGCTGTCGAGAAACCTCGCGGGCAAAGACGCGATGCGAATCTGGCGCATGTGTTTCCTCCGAGGAGAGAACACAGGAAGGGGTTCGCGCGTTCGCTAAGACGATATGGAGTGCGGCGGCAGGGCCGCCGCTTTCGAATGCATGGCGAGGACGGAACGCTAACGCTCTTGCCGCGCGTTCGAAAGCGGCGGCCTTGCCGCCGCACTCCTACGCGCGCGACAAGCCCACGAGCGCCGCACGCACTCGCGCCAACCCATCCTCGATGTCGCGCAGCGACACCGCGCCTGCGCTCAGGCGGAACCAGCCGTCCTCGCGTTTGAGGCCGAACGCCTGGAACGGCACGACCGCGAAGCCCGCTTCTTCCAGCAGGAACTTGCGAATCGCCTCGTTCGTGCCGAAGCGCGGAACGAGGTCGAATTGCGCGGAGAGATAGATCGCACCTTGCGGGGTGATGGCATGGACCGGGAGACCGTCATTGCGCATGGCCATGAAGCCGTCGTACAGCGCGTCGAGCCGCGAACGAAGCTCGCGGATCATCTGTGCGTGAAACGCCGCGATCTCGTCTTTCTGTCGAAGGAAGGTGGCCACCGCGAGCTGCTCCGGTTTCGGCGCCCATGCGCCCACGTGGCCGATGAGATCGCGCATGCGCGCGGTCACGGCGGGAGGGGCAACGGTCCAGCCAACGCGCAGACCGGTCGCGGCGAACGCCTTCGAGATGCCGTCGACGAAGATCGTGTACGCAGCGGATTCCGGCACGAGCTGCGGCGGCGTCCAGTGGCGGTTCTCGCGGCCGAAGGTCAACATCCAATACACCTGATCCCATAACAGGAACAGCGGACGCTCGCCGGTGTCGGCGCGGCGCTCGTTCTCTTCGACGACGAGCGTTGCGATCGCCTCCACTTCGCCTTTCGCCATCACCGTCCCAGTGGGATTGAGCGGCGTGCAGACGGCGATGAGCCTCGCGTCGCGCACGTGCGGGCGGATCATCTCCGCCGTCGGCATGAAGTTCGTGTCCGCGCCGACGACCAGTTCCACCGGTACGCCGCCGGCGAGGTACGTGTAGTGATTGTTGTTCCAGGATGGCGTCGAATAGATGACCCTGTCCCCGCGATCGACGACCGCGGAGTACGCGGCGTAGATCACCGGACGCGATCCGCCGGCGATGAGGATCGATTCCAGCGGATAGGTGAGGCCGAACTCGTCGCGCATCAGATCGACAACGCTCTTGCGCAACTCGATCGTGCCGTCCGAGGGCGGATAGTTCGTCTGGCCCGCGGCGAGCGCTTCTGCGATGAGGGATTCGAGCAGGCGCGGGATGCGGAACTCGCTCGGCGCGAAGTCGCCGACGGTGAGATTCGCCACCGACCGGCCACTCGTCATCAGCGCCCGCACCTCGGACGCGATCTTCAGCACCTCCGAGCCGACGAGACCTCGGGCGAGTGTGGACAGAGAATGATCGGTGACGTGGTGGAGCGTATCGGGCATGAGCGGATTGTAGTGCTGAGTGCTGAGTGCTGAGTGCTGAGAAAAAACTTTGGGCGGGTGTGACCCAGCACTCAGCACCCAGCACCCAGCACTTTATTTGTGATACGCGCGATGAATCTTCCAAAGATCGCGCAGCGCACGAATGAAATCCGTCGATTTCACCTTCGATCCCTTCACGTCGTGCCAGACTTTGATCGGGAGCTCGTAGATCGCGCGGGCGGCGACGTCGCGGCCGCGCAGGCGGATGAAGCGGGCGATGATCTCGACGTCGAAGATCCAGCGCGAGAGGAACGGCTCGCCGAAGACCTCGCGCATGGAGTCGCTGACGCGGAAGAGCTTCGCGCCGCATTGCGTGTCGTAGACCGCCAGGCCGAGGGACGAGGAAATCAGTGTCGCGCCGACGCGGCCGACGTAATGCCGGCGCGGGTCGCGGCTGATCGAGCGTCCGAGGAGACGGACGCGCGCGGCGAAGACCATCTCGATCTCGGAACGCGTTTCGAAGGTCGCGAAGAAGTCCGGCAACTCGGACAGCGGCGTCGCGAGGTCGGCGTCCCAGAAGCCGACCAGGTCGGGTCGCCGCTCGATCGCGGCGAGAATGCCGCGGCGTACCGCTTCGGCCTTGCCGAAGTTGCGCTCGAGGTTGAGCACGGAGAAGCGCTCGGGATCTTCGGCATGCAGCGACTCGAGCAGGCGCAGCGTGTCGTCCCTACTGCCGTCGTTGACGAGGAGAAATTCGACGCGCATGCCGTCGAGCGCGAAGCGGCGGAGCTCGTCGACGGGGAGTCGCCGTTCCTCGTTGTAACAGGGAATGACCAGGATCAGATGCATGTGCGCCGCGCATGATAGCCGCGATGGGGGGCGGGCATTCTGCCCGCCTTTTGCTGCGGGCTGAAAGCCCGCGCCCCCCTACAATGCGCTCACATGCAGATCGCGAACATCGAGACCCGTGTGCACGGCCGCTATCTCTACGAAGACCGCGGCGCGGAGCGCCTGCTGGTGGGGTTTCACGGATACGCGGAGATCGCGGACGCAAACTTCGCGGAGCTCGACAAACTGCCGGGCATCGAGCGATGGTCGGTCGTGTCGATCCAGGCGCTGCATCCTTTTTACACGCGCAGCGGGGAAGTCGTCGCGAGTTGGATGACGAAGCTCGATCGCGAGCTGGCGATGGCCGACAACCTCGCGTACATCCGCGGCGTTCTCGATGCGCTCCCGGCGCCGCGGCATCTCGTCTTCTCCGGTTTCTCGCAGGGCGCGGCAATGGCGGCACGCGCGGCAGCGCACATTCCGTGCGTAGGATTGGTAATGCTCGGCGGCGACATTCCGCCGGACGTGAAAACGGACGATGCGCAATTCCCGCCGGTGCTTCTCGCACGCGGTGTCCGCGACGAGTGGTACACGGACGAGAAGTTCAAAGCCGATCTCGAATTCCTCGAACCGCGCACGCGCGTCACGCGTTGCGTGTTCGACGGAGGGCACGAGTGGTCGGATCCATTTCGCGAGGCGGCAGGAGCGTTCCTGAGAGAGGTCGAACGATGAAGAGGCTGTTGCTCGCCCTCGTCTTCGCGCTCCCTTTGCTCGCGCAGAGCGATCGTCCTCTCATCCAAATCGTGTCGGCGAACGACACGACCGTCACGTACCGCAAGCTCGAGCCGCCGCGCGTTGCGCTCGATCTCGAGGACGGCTCGTATCACGTCAAGGGATGCCCGCTCCTCCGCGACACGATGCAGTGGGCCGCGCCGGCGGCGGCGCAGCTGCAGCATCTCCAACCGCACGCGTGCGTGCGGATCGCAACGATCGAGTACACGACGCACACCGCGAAGCGGCGGCCGCGCGATCCGAAGGTGATCTCGGTCCTCTTCCTCGGCAACAGCCTCACGTACTGGAACGATCTTCCGCGCATCACGACCGAGATCGCGAAAGGGGAGGCACGCCCGATCCGCGCGGCCTCGGTGACCATGGGCGGCTCGACGCTGGAGATGCTCTGGTATCGCACGAAGGCGCTCGAGCAGCTCTGGCTCGAGCACTGGGATTACGTGATCGTGCAGGAGCGCAGCGGACGCGCGCCGCACGACCGCGGTGAGCTCTTCCATCAATACCTCGGCTTGTTCGCGAATGAGATCCGCAAGAGCGGCGCGCAGCCGCTGATCTACATGACCTGGCTGCCGGACCGGGCCGCGGCGAACGAGAAACTCTTCCGCAGCGCCGCGACGCGAGCACGCGCGAAGCTCGTGCCGGCCGGGATCGCGTTCGCGGAGCTGACGAAGAAAGGGATGAACCTCCTCGAGGACGGCACGCACCCGAACATCGCGGGGTCGTACCTCGTCGCGTGCAGCGTCTTCTCGACGATCTACGCCAGGCAGGCGCCAGAGACTCCCGTCGCGTTCAATCCCGCCGCCGCGACGCTCATCCGCCAGACGGTTTGGCGCGCGGTTTCGAAAAAATGAAACGCTGACGGAGCATCCTTCACTAACTGATCGAGATGATCGATCAGGAGGACGAACGGATGCTCGCCTGGGCGCGCCGAGTCGTGCCCGACGTGCCGGTAGCCATCGCGCCACCGCCATCCGCGGATGCAGACGCGGGCGTTCGGATTCATCTCCTCTCTCTGGCGCCCGTCGCCGCGGCGCGCGGCGCGAAGCGGCCTCCGCTCGAGCTCGCACTGCGCTATCTCGTCACCACCAACGCGGATGACGAGGCGGACGCGCATCGGTGGCTCGGCGTTCTCGCGTTCGACGCGATGGACGTGCGCGACTGGAGCGTGGAGTCCGATCCGCCCGACACGGAGCTGTGGCGCGCGTTCGAGATCGCGCCGCGTGCGGCTTTCGTCGTGCGCGTCCCGCTGCGCCTGCCGCGCAACGATCGCGAGGCGCCGCTCGTGCGCAAGCCGCTCGTCCTCGACATGCATTCGACGACGTCGCTCGTAGGCACGGTCAGCGGTCCCGAGGACATTCCGATTGCCGGTGCGTCGCTCGAGATCCCGTCGCTGCAGCTCTTCGCGCGTACCGACGAAGACGGCGCGTTCCGCTTCCCGCAACTTCCCGCAACTTCATCCGTCACGCTCATCGTCCGCGCGAAGAGGCAGACCCGCACTCTGCGCGCGAAGACGGGCGAGGCGTTGCACATCCGCATCGAGGGTCTGGAGGGTTAAACGCATGGCGACGAGTTATCTCACCCCCGGCGTCTACATCGAAGAGCTACAGCTCGGGCCGCACACCATCGAAGGCGTCGGCACGAGCACGGCCGGTTTCGTCGGCGTCGCACCGAATCCCGCGGCGCGCGTGAACGAAGCCGTGTCGATCAACAACTGGTCGCAATTCCTGCGCGAGTACGCTCCGCCGGGATCGGCGAGCACGCCGCTGTCGCACGCGGTGTTCGGGTTCTTCCTGAACGGCGGACAGTTCTGCTACGTCGTGAACGTTGGCGAAGACGGCTCGCTCACTGGCGACGCGAGCGGCCGTAAGGGACTCGACGTCCTAGAGACGATCGACTCCGTCGCGATCGTCGCCGCGCCGGGCTACACGGATGCGGCGTCGTACGACGCGCTGCTCTCGCACTGCGAGAAGCTGAAGGATCGCGTGGCGATCCTCGATCCCGCTCCCGAGTTCACGAATCTCGACGCATTCACGAAAGTCGCGATGGCGACGGCAACGCCGTCGAAGCGTCGCGGGCGCGATGCGGATACGGAAGCAGGGGAAGGAGGCGGAGGCGCCGCGTTGCGCGGGCGTCCGTCGGACGGCGGCTACGGCGCGCAGTACGTGCCGAACATCGTCGTGCAGGATCCGCTCGATCCGAAGCAGCGCGTGCCGGTCGCGCCGTCGGGCCACATCGCCGGCATTTACGCGCGCACCGACTCGACCCGCGGCGTGCACAAGGCGCCGGCGAACGAGATCATTCGCGGCGCGCTCGCGCCGACGTACGCGATCACGCACGAGGAGCAGGGACAGCTCAATCAGAACGGGGTGAACGCGATCCGCGCGTTCGACCGCGAAGGGATCCGCGTGTGGGGCGCGCGCACGCTCGCGCCCGCGGGCAGCGAATGGCGATATGTCAACGTGCGCCGGCTGTTCGCGATGATCGAGAAGTCGATCGAGCGCAGCACGCGCTGGGTGGTTTTCGAGCCCAACGACGAGCCGCTGTGGAAGTCGATCATCCGCGACGTGCGTGCATTCCTGATGCTGCTGTGGCGGCAGGGCGCGCTGATGGGCGCGACGCCGGAGGAGGCGTTCTTCGTGCGATGCGATGCGGAGACGAATCCACCCGAGGTCGTGGACGCGGGGATGGTGGTGACGGTGATTGGCGTGGCGCCGGTCAAGCCCGCGGAGTTCGTGATCTTCCGCATCGGACAGGGCGCAGGTGGCCCGGAGATCGAGGAGGGCAACAATGGCTAACGGAAAGCAGGCAGCCGCGACGACAGGCGTCGAGCCGGACCCGTATCGCGGATACAACTTCCGCGTGGAGATCGAAGGCATCGGCGAGGCCGTCTTCACGGAATGCACCGGCCTCGGCGCGTCGATTCAGGTGATTCAGTACGCGGAGGGACGGAGTCCCGTCGTGCGTCAGATCCCCGGGCCGGTGCGTTACGGCAGCGCGACGCTGAACTACGGCCTCACGAATTCGCCGGCGCTGTGGGACTGGATGTTCGCAGGACTGCGCGGCAACGTGACGCGGCACAACGTGTCGATCATTCTGAATGACACGACCGGCACGCGCGAGGTGATGCGCTGGAATCTGCAGCGCGCGTGGATCTCGCAGTGGCGCGCGGCGCAACTGGATGCATTAGGTCAGGATGTCGCGATCGAGTCCATCACGATCGTGTTCGAACAACTCGAGCGCCAGGCCGGCGGACAGGCGTGAGCCATGTGGACGCGAATGCGGCACCTGCTGCGCACGTGGCTGCTGCGCCTGGCGGCGTGGCTGGATGACTCGCCTCGCTCGACGTCGTCGGGACCACCACCGCACTGGCTCGAACGCGTGCAGCGTGCGCAGTTTGTTTCTTCGGGAGAAGTGCCCGCGCCTTCTCCCGTGACTCCTCGTGAGGTCCCGCGCGTTGGTGTGCCGAGAGTTGTTGCCCAGGTGTCAAACGTTCCGCCTCGGAGCGCCGGCTTCCAGCCGGCCGGGCCGCCGGCTTCCAGCCGGCCCGTGTTGGTGGAAATGGGGGGCCAGCGCCCCGCTGGCCGTACCGCCGGCGCCTCGCCGGCGGGGGCGCCAGCGGTACGGCCGCCGGGGCGGCGGCCCCCCGATGCGACACCCGCAACAGCGGGCAGGATGCCTGAAGCCAGCGGGCTGGAAGCCCGCGCCCCCAAAACATGGCCCGATCTGCCGGCTGGAAGCCGGCAGGCCGGCCG